>NZ_JAHZUY010000103.1 GCF_019458025.1 Caldovatus aquaticus
CGTCCGCCCCGCCCTGGCGCCCGAGGAGGTGCGCTTCCTGGTCGTCCCGGACTTCCCCTACGTGATCGTCTATCGGGCGACGGCGACGCCGCCGCGCATCCTGCGGGTCCTGCATGGCGCGCGCGACCTGCAGGAGCTGCTGCGTGACCTGCTCGGCGGCGCGTGATCCTCACGCATACTCGCTCGCCTGCTGCTGGTTCCGGAGCACCACGGTCATCATGCGTGTTGCCGTGGCGTTGTAGGCGGCGCGGAACGCGAAGCTCGCCTCGACGCCGGCCGGCCCCTCGATCGGGGTCTTGGCGAGGGCGAGGTAGACCTCGTGCAGGGTGATGGTCAGGCTGCGGTTGGCGTCGATCGTATAGCTGAAGGCGAACTCCGCCGGCGCGTTGTCCTGCGCCTGGGTCAGCAGCGTGCTGTCGGCGAAGCGCGCGGTGATCTGCCCGGTGGCGCGCGCGATGCCGGGATCCACCCCCTCCACCTTCCGGTCGGCGCGGATGGTGCGCACCATCTCCATCCCGTTGGCGTAGGTGAGCCGCGCACCAGTCACCTGGGCGAGTGCGGCGCCGTTGCGGCTGATCGCCCCCTGCGCCTTGTGGAAGGCGGTGTAGGCGGCGCTGGTCGGGGTGCCGCCTGAACTCGAGGCGCTGCGCGTCGAGCCCTGCCCCATCAGCCCGAAGGTCGCGGTGGCGGGGCCGGTCGGCGAGAAGTCGATCTCCAGCGTGTCGGCGCGCACGCCGGTGCAGAGGTCGTAGTTCGGCACGTCGGGGTAGCCGATCTCGACGCTGTTCGAGGGCAGCGCCGCCGCGCCCGAGCCGAAGCTGTGGATGAAGTTCGGGTCGGTGCCGGTGGTGGTCGGCGGGCCGAGCAGCAGGCGGAGCCAGTGGCCGATGTTGACCAGGTCGACCGGCACGACGGCCTGGCCCTGCACCGTGACAGTGTCGAGGAAGGGCGCGGCCGGATCGCGGCTGCTGCCGACGCCGATGACGTCGGCGTCGAGCAAGGGCTGCTCGGCGCCGAGGTCGCAGGAGAGGAAGGGCAGGCGCCGCCAGTCGCCCGCGGGCGCGGTGCCATAGGTCGCCTCAGGGATCATGAGCAGACGGCAGTTGGCGCCGATGGCACGGGGCATCGGGGGTCTCCGGGATCAGCGGGAGGGGTAGGCGTCAGGCCAGCGGCGAGCCGGCGACGGTGAAGAACAGCGTGACGGGGACCGAGGCAGCACGGGCGGCGGCGGCGCCCTCGACCTCGACGTCCTCGAAGTCGGGCGCGGCGGGCTGCGCCCATTCGACCGCGCCGCCGAGGCTGCGGTCGGCGGTGATGGCGGCGGCGATGTCCACCAGCAGCGCGTCGAGCAGCGCAGTGCGGGCCGTCGGCGTCGCGCCGCCGACGGTCACCTCGACCTCGGCGCGATGCTCGATGGCCCAGGCGAGCGGCGAGAGGATCGCTGTCTCCTCCACGGTCTCGCCATCGCGAATGACGACCAACCCACCGGCCGGTAGGCGCTGCGGCACGGTCTCGCTGCGCAGCACCAGCGGGGCGGGATTGCGGGTGGCGAGCGCGGTCTGCAGCCGGCTGTGCAGGGCCGCGATCGCAGTCTCGCGCACGCTCACAGCGCCGCCCTCCCGCTCTCGTCGGACGCATGCGTCCGACCCCAGGCCGCCACGAAGCGCCCCGGCAGCCGGCGCAGGCCGCGCTCGGCGGCGCCCTTCACGTCCAGCCGCTTGGCGAGCTTCACCTGCGGCAGCAGCAGGAACATCGGCACCATGCCGCGGGCGAGCATGCCGCGCGCCCAGGCCTCGCGGCCCTTGCGGTGGCCGGTGCCGATCTCGGTGAGGCCACCGGCGATCAGGCGGGTCCGCCGCCGCCGGCCGGTCGGCTCGCCGGCGCGGAGCGGCAGGCACCACACAAAGCCCCGGCCGGACTGGAACGGGCGGAGGAACGCCTGGCCGGAGGCGACCATCTGCGCCGGCGTCACCCGCAGGCCCTTCTCGCCGCGACCCCGGCGCCCCCGCGCCGCGTTGAAGCCGGTCGGGATGGCGAGGAACCGCCGCCCGCCCTTGGCGCGGATCAGCGCGCCGCGCTCGAACGCATCGATGACGTTCGGCACCTTGGTCCAGACCAGGCCGGCGGGGCGCAGCGACTGCCCCGTGCGGGGGAACACCTGCGAGCGCCAGGCATGGGCGATGCCGCGGGCGTTGCCGCCGAAAGCGGTGGTGACCTGCCGCCGCAGCTCGGCCTTGACCTGCTCGGTCTCGGCGCGGGTCGCGGCCATCGCCGCGCGCTCGCCGGCGCGCACCTCGGCCGCGAGCGCCTGGCGCAGGTCGCCGACGACGCGGGCCGCAAGCCTCACGGCGTCCCGCCCCCCGGCGGCAGGCCGGTGCGGTGGCGGATGATGGCGACGGCGAGGTCGTGCAGCGCGGCCTGGCCGAGGTAGCCGAACACGAAGGCGAAGAGGAACCGGCCGTACTCGTTGAACGCGAGGAAGCCGCCGAGGGCATAGCCGGCGCTGCCAAGCAGCGCCGCGGAGGGCAGCTCCCAGGCCAGGCACCAGCCGAAGCGCCGGCGCTCGGGGTGGTTCCAGCGCACGAAGCCCCCGGCGAGGCCGGCCGCGGCGCCGAGCAGCAGGTCGCGCAGCACCTCCAGCAGGCTGAGGGCGTTCTGCGGCATGGGGGGCGGGCTCCTATCGCTGGCAGAGGACGCGCCAGGTGGTGCCGGAGGCGTCGCGCTCGGCGTGGCTGACGGTGAGCAGGTCGGGGCCGAGGGCGAAGCGGTCGCCGGCGGCGAGGTCGGGTAGGACGGCGATGGGAACCGAGAGGATGTCGGTGGCCGAGAGGATCTCCGTCCCGAAGGCGTCGGCCACGCGGTCGGGCGAGGAGCGCAGGACGCGGACCGCAACTGCAGGTCCGATGCCGCCCTGGCGGTAGACGGCGTCCACCCCGAGGTTCGGATCGGCGACCAGCGCCGCCATCGCGTCGGCGAAAGCATTCACTGCTCGGCTCCGCCGGCGGGGTTCAGCCGCCGCACCGCGGCGAGCCGCCCGGCGCAGTCGGCATGGGCGGCGTCGTAGGCGAGCAGCAGCTCCGCCACCTGCCCCTGGGTCAGCCGCTCCGTGCCGGGCAGCGCCGGCGCTGCGGCGCAGACCAGCAGCGCGTCAGGGAGGCGGAGCGGCAGCAGGCGGATCTCCGGCGCTGCGGTTGGCGCGCAGGCGCTCGACAGCATCGCGCAGCACAGGGGCAGCGCCGGCGGCATGGCTCGGGTCACGGCGGAGCGCCTCCAGGTTGGCGCCGAGGCGCGCGGCCTGGGCGCGGGCACGCTCGGCCTCGTCGGTGAGCGCGGCGATGTGGCGCGCGTGCTCCGCCGTGGCCTGGGCGAGTGCGGCCGCATTGGCTGCCGCCGCACGGCTGGCCATCGCCGCGTCGAGGCGTGCGGCATCGCGCTGGGCGCGGAAGTGCCAAGCGGTCAGGGCGGTGACAGCGAAGGCCACCGCGAGACCGATCGGCAGCGCCTGCCGGCCGAGCAACGCCAGGATGGCCGGGCCCGTCACGGGTAGGCCGCGCGGTCGAGTTCGAAATGCGGCCCGTCCCGGAAGGAGGCCCAGTCGCCGCCCCAGACGATCGGCACGCCGAGTTCCTTCGCCGCGGCCTTCATCGCGGCGCCGATCTGCTCGTACAGGGGCCAGTCCCAGCGGACCTCGCCGTGTTCGGGGACGCCGTCGCCATCGTCCAGCCAGTAGGCCAGATCGACGGCGTGGCCGGTGAGGTGCCGGCTGTTCATGGTGCGCGAGGCCCCGATCGCGACGAGGCGAGCCTGCCGCTCGCGCGAGCGCACCCCTTCCGTCACGATGAACGGCACCTGCTGGCGAGCCCGTTCGACGACGCGGACCAGGTCCCGGTGCACGCCCGCGAGGCGCGCCCGGTCGCGCGGCAGCAGCGCGGCCATCACGCCCCCGACGCCGGCACGCGGGCGAGCATCACCCGCACCGTGGCGTCCGATGCCGCGGCTGCCATGGTCGCGATACCGACCTGGAAGTTGCCGGTCGCGGTGGTGGTGATGCGGCGGTTGGTGTCGTCCCAGAAAACGCGCGCGCCGGCGGAGATCGCCTGTGCGGGGTCCTTGGGCAGCTCGAACTCGCCGCGGGTCTCGCACTCGACGGTGGCGTTCTGGGCGGCGTCGGAGGCCGCCACCCCGAAGAAGGCGCCGACCAGCATGCCCTGGCCGGCGAGGATACCCCCGGCATAGGGCACCACCATCGGGATGGAGCGGGCATCGGGACGGATGCAGTTGCGCATGGGAGGGTCTCCTCTGAAGTGTGGATCAGGAGGTGGAACGAAGGCGGCCGTTGCGGCGGCCGGACACTGGTGTGTACACTCGGCGTGATCACGGAGGTTCGGATGCCTGACGAAGCCAAGGTGAGCGTGCGCGACTTCCGCGGCCGGCTGTCGGAGCACCTGCGGCGCGTGCAGCGCGGGCAGTCGGTGCTGGTGACCTCGAATGGCGAGCCGGTCGCCCGCCTCGTGCCGGTCGAGCGCCCGGCCGCCGCACCGCGGCCGTTCGGCTTCATGAAGGGCCGGATCCGCGTGGCGCCCGATTTCCGGGAGACCCCACCCGACATCCTGGCCACAATGGAGGCCGATCCCTTCCCGCCGCGTCGCCGCGGCCGTGCCGCGTGAGGCTGCTGCTCGACACCCATGTGCTGCTGTGGTTCGCGGCCGGCGACGAGCGGCTCGGGCGGAAGGCCCGCGCGGCGATCGCCGACCCCGCCAACACGGTGCTGGTCAGCGTCGTCTCCTTGTGGGAGGCGGCGATCAAGGTGCGGATCGGCAAGCTGGACGTCGACGTGTCCGCGCTGATCCGGGACAGCGTGCGCGCCGGGTTCGATCTGCTGGACCTGACGCCCGGGCATGTCGGACGGCTGCCGGCGCTGCCGGTCTCCGGCCGCCATCGCGACCCGTTCGATCACCTGCTCCTGGCGCAGGCCGCGGCCGAGGGCGCGACCTTCGTGACCGATGACGGGCACGCCAGGCGCTATGGCGTGCCCATCCTCCGGTCGAGGTGATCAGGTGCCCGGGTTGAACCAGGCGCCGCGCCAGTCGATGGCGCCGACGCCGAAGTCGAAGATCACGCTGACCTCGACGCCGTCCGCGCCCTGCACCGGGCCGGTGGTGACCTGCGGCCCCTCGGCGCCGTTCAGGTAGCCGTAGACGTAGACCGGCGCCGCGACCGGGTCGGAGAACAGGTACCAGCGGTTGGCCGGGATCAGCGGCTCGACCACCGGCTGCACGAAGCCCGCGAAGACGTTCGCCTTGCCGATTTCGCTCGCCTGCACGACGACGGTCGCCTGGCGGGCGGCGAGTTCGAGGTTCGGCCCGACCAGCAGGCGCATGGTCTGCCCCATGGAGATCGGCAGGCCGTCGAGGGTACGCTGCTTCATGATGGCGGCGCGGCCGGCGCCGATGGTCGCGGTGTCGAGCGGCGTGCCGGTCCCGGCCTTGTTGGCCCGCGCAGCACCGGTGGCGAACACCGGCGCGTTGCCGGTGGCGAGCGTCGGGCCGTCGCCGTTGGCGCTGTTCAGCAGGTTGTAGGCGGTGGCGTTCTCGAACTCGGCGACGCGGCGGCCGATGGCGGCGGCGAAGTCGGTGAAGGCGCCGAGGTCGTCGTTGACCAGCATCGGGCGCGTGACGCGGAGGCGCCGGGCGAAGGTCTGCAGCAGCACGATCTCCTGGCTCTCGGACATGGTGCCGACCTGGATCTCGCCGTTCTCGGCGAGCGGCAGCAGGGTCGGGAAGTCGCCGATGCGGAGGTGCCGGTGCGGCTTGAAGTCGCGGAAGTCGCGGCGGAGGAAGATCTGCCGGTAGGTCGGCTGCGCCGGTACGTAGGCGGCGAGCAGCATCTTGTTCGCGGCGGCGGAGAGCAGGGCCGGGAAGTCGGAGC
>NZ_JAHZUY010000104.1 GCF_019458025.1 Caldovatus aquaticus
CCGATAGGCGGCCTTCTGCGCCTCGGTCAGGCCGGCGCGGACGATCGTCGGGACCGTGGCGAGGCCGAGGGACTGCGCGGCCAGCAGCCGGCCGTGGCCGGCGATGACCTCGCCGCGCTCGTCCACCAGCACCGGCGCGACGAAGCCGAACTCGAGGATGCTGGCCGCGATCTGCGCCACCTGCTCGTCGGAATGCGTGCGCGCATTGCCGGCATAGGGCAGCAGCGAGGCGACCGCGCGCGCCTCGACGGCGCTCGCAGCCCATGGGGCCTGGGGCATCGGGACCTGCGTGATGGTGGAACGGAGGGGGCGCCGCGGCTGGCAACCTGGCGGCGCTGGCAACCTGGAAAACGGGGCTGACGCTAGGCGGCTCGCGCGCTTCCGCGTCCCGCATACGCCAGGCCCAGGAAGGACCCTGCGGCTCGCGAGCCACTGTCTCGATCGAGCGACGCTGTGGCTGGTCGGCCGCTTCGCGCTCGCGCATCTTCAAGTTGGCCGCAGGATAGGACAGACGGATTCCAGGGCGCAACGCGACATTTCCGCGCAGGCGTTCCTTTGTTTTCGCTCCGAAGCCGGGTCACGGCGTGCGGCCGTCACGCCGCCCTCGTCCGCGGCACGAGGCCGAAGTGCCCCGCCAGCACACCGAGCGTTGCGACCAGCATGCCCTGCGCCTGCGGCGGCGAGACCGGCCGCCCTCCCCAGCCCTGGCGCGTCGCCCACTCGCGCACCGACATCTCGAGGCCGAGCACGTGCCAGGCGCAGGAGCCGGCGGCGCTGTCGTGACCGCCCAGCGCGTCGAGCGCCTCGGCCACGCGCCGTCGCGCGTCCATGGCGCGCTCGGACAGCGCGTCGGCGGTCCGGCCTGGCAGGCGCAGCAGGGAGGCGCGCACCATGCCGTCCAGCGCGGCGCGCCGGAACAGCACCCGGAAGCAGCCGCCCGCATCGTGCATCTCCTGGGTGATGGTGCCGTTGGCGAGCATCAGGCCAAGGGTGTCGATGGCGCGGCGATGGAGGACGGGCGCGCCGGTCTCCGGATCGGCCTCGCGGACGGGCTCGCTGAAGCCGCCATGCTGCAGGCGCCACCGGCTCGGCAGGGCGAGGCTCTCCTCCCGGGTGCGGGCCTTCTTCTTGCGCTTACCGGCCATGGCTCGGGCCTCCTGTGCGCGGCCCCCAGCGCCGCGTCGCCTCGTTGGTCAGGGCCTGGCGGAGCCAGGGATCGGCGATGTCATCGAGGCGGAGGGCGACGACGCCCTGCTCGCGCCAGACGCGCCGGCGCATGGCCTCGAGGTCGGCCGGGTTGGCGGGGCTCGGCTCGCGGCCGAGGGGGCATCGCGGCAGCGCCGGCGCGCCGGGCAGCCTCACTGCACACCGCCCCGGGCGTCGATCGCCCACAGCAGCAGGGCGAGGGCATCCGCCTCATTGTCGTCCGCCGGCGCGAAGCCGCGCGCCCGCATGGCGGCGATCACCGCCTCCTTCGGTGCATTGCCCTTGCCGGTCGCGAAGCGCTTGATCGTGCCGACCGGGACGCCCTGGTAGGGGACGCCGGCGCCTTCGCACCAGGCGGTCAGGTGCGCGAGGAAGCCGCCATAGACATGGGCGGCGGTGGTGCCGGCGTGCCGCCGCACCTCCTCGAAGACGACGCTGCCGAGCGGGCCGGCGCTCGAGCCCATGCTGTCCAGCCAGCGGCGGAAGCGCAGCCAGCCCATGCCGCCGCCCTCGAAGCGGCCGGGCCGAAAGGCGGCGGTGCCGGAGGCGATGCTGCCATCCGGCAGCCGCAGCGCCCAGCCGAGAGAGCTGCCGAGGTCGAGGGCGAGCAGGCTTCCGTGACGCATGGTGACGATTGCGGCGGGTTTTTCCATTGACTGCTCACGCGCGCGCGCGCACGCGAGGGCATCAATAGGGGAGTGACGCGTCAATCCGTCACAATCGGTCATCGCTCAGAACTCCATCTCGATTTCGGAATGGGTTGTGTTCGCGCGCAGGCGCAGGCCGATGAAGCAGCGCTGCGCGCTGGTGCGGTGGGGCGAAAACCCGCGCGCGCTCAGCGTCTGCGAGAAGCGCTTGATCGAGCCGACGAATTCGCCGCTGGCTTCGGCCCAGGCCTTCCACGACGCGTAGAGGGCCGCAGTCGCCTCGCTGTGCTGGCTGCCGCGCTCGCAGCACTCCTCGATCCACCGCCCCAGCGCGTCCTCCGCCTCGAAGTACTCGTCGGTGGCGGCGAGCACGGTGGCGGGCGGGCGGAGCCCGACGCGCTGCCATTCGAGGCAGCCCTCGATCGCCCAGGCGAGGATGCCGTCGCGCTCCGCGAGCAGCCGCTCGGGCAGGCGCTTGTCGCGCCGGGCGGGCGGGATGGTGACCGTGAACGGCACCATGTGCAGCCGCCGCCGCATCGCCTCGTCGACATTGCGGATCGCTGGCTTGTGGTTGCCCGCGACCAGCAGCTTGAACTGCGGGGTGAACTCGAAAAAGTCCTGCCGCATGAAGCGCGCGGTGATGCGGTCGCCCCCCGTAAGCGCCTTGAGCTTGCTCTCGGCCCAGCGGCTGCCCTGCTCGGTCTCGATCGAGGTGACGATGCGGGCGCCGCGCAGCCCGGCCATGTCGGTCGGATGGCGTTCGCCGCTGGTCGCCATGAACATGTCCATGGGCGCGACGGTGGCGTAGTCGCCGAGGAGGGCGGTGAGCGTGTTGAGGAACACCGACTTGCCGTTGGCGCCGGTGCCGTAGAGGAAGAACAGCGCGTGCTCGGTGGTCACGCCGGTGAGCGCGTAGCCGACCACCCGGCGGAGGTAGGCCTGCAGCTCGGCGTCGCCGCCCGTGACCTGGGCGAGGAAGGCGAGCCAAGCCGGGCAGTCGCCCCGGGGCGCGGCGGTGGTGATCTTGGTCATGCAGAGGGCGCGGTCGTGCGGGGCGAGCGCGCCGCTGCGCAGATCCACGACGCCGGCCGGGGTGTTCAGCAGCCAGGGATCGCGGTCCCAGACCTCGGCGGTGGTGGCGTGGCGCCGATCGGCGCGCGCCAGGCGCTCGACGGCGGCGACGGTTGCGGCCTGGGAGAGCTTCGTGCGGACCCTGGCGTTGTTGGCGCGGTTGGCCGCGGCGCGGCAGACGTGGCGGGCGAGGTCGAAGGCGCGCAGCGTGCCCTCGCGCTCCCAGCGCGTTCCGGTCCAGGTGAGCCAGGCGCCCCAGACCGCGACATGCCGCCAGTCCTCGCCATGCTGCGCGCTGAACGCGGCGGCGAGGGCGTCCTCGGTGAAGCCGACCGGCAGCGGGCCATCGTCGCCCGGCCCATCGCCCTCGGCTACGGCCTGGTCGGGCTCGCCTGCACCTGTGCCGGGGTGACTGGCCTCGGCGCGGCGCCACAGCCGCTCCGCCTCCTGGCGCAGCCGGTCCTCGGGCCAGGGCGGGCTGATCCGTGCGGCGTTGTAGTCCTGGATCTCCTGCCAAGCCTGGGCCGCGGTGACGAAGCCGTCCTGGCAGCGGCGGATCCAGTAGCCGATGATGCGGGAGAGCGCCTCGAAGCGGGTGAGGCCATCGGCGCCGCCCTCGCGCACCACCTGGGCGAAGAGCTCGGTCACCTCGCCGCGGCCGGCGCCGTTGAAGTCGAGCGGGTCCTCCGCCGGGTCCGGCGTCACCTCGCTGCCCACCCCCGCCAGGGGCGGCATGGCGAGCACCGCCTCGGCGAACTCCGTGAGGTCGCGGTCCGCGCCGCCCGAGGAGAGGATGGCGACCAGCCTCGGCTGCCCGCCCTTGGCATGGACAGACCCGGCGACGCGGATCGGCTGGTGCGCCGAGCGGAAGGCCGGATCGCCGCCGACCTTCACCGCGATCGCGTGCCGCAGCCGGCACACCGTGGCCAGGTCCTCGCCGGTGGCCGGCTCGGTGAGCCGCCAGTAGAGGTGGAGCTTCGCCTGGCCCTCCGGCGTGACGCCGCCCGAGGCGACCTCGAGGCTGGGCGGGCCGAGGTGCCGGACCAGATGCGCCCGCTTCGCGGCGATGTCGCCGCCGTCGAGATCGACCAGCACCACCTGCATCTGCACGATGTGCTCGGCGCTGGCCTGGCCGGGTGCGACGACCGTGCCAGGGATGACGTAGAGCGCCATGCCCGCCTCGGCGGCCCAGCGCGCCTGCACGGCGAGCTTCGCCGGCAGCTCGCCATCGGCGGGCAGGAAGGGCGTGTGCGGCGCGCGGTCGGGCCCGCCCTTCTCGGCCAGCGCCCGGACCGCGACCCAGCCCTCGCACCAGCCGAAGACCATCTCGGCATAGGCCGCGACCATGGCGGGATCGGGGGCGACCGGCATCGGCGGGTTCACCTCGGCGGCGCTCATGACCAGCACCGCGTGCGCCAGGGGCAGCGCGCACATTCGGGGTGATCGGGCTCGGCGGCGATGCGCGGCAGCCACTCGCCGGCGTCGCAGGCCTGCAGGACGCGCACCGCCTTGTCGCTGGTGGCCTGGGCCAGCGCGCCGTCGAAGGGCACCAGCTCGTGGTGCAGCTCGGCGGTGTCCTTGTTCACCGCGGTGAACAGGGCCGGCGCCTCGGTCAGGCCCATGTACGCCTGGTAGAGCGCGACCTGCGCCGCGTAGATCGGCTTGGCCGCGGCGACGCCGCGCCGGACGATCTCCTTCCAGTTGCGGGCGTTGGCCGACTTGCATTCCCACAGCGCCGGGACGGCGACGACGCTCTGGGCGGAGGCTGGCGCTGCCACGACCACGCCGTCGATGTGGCCCTGCACGCGGCCGGCCGCGACCGAGAAGCCGAACTGCTCGCCGCTGCGGCTGCGGGTGCGCAGGTCGAAGCCGGCGCGCCGGAGCCAGCCGATCGCCAGATCCTCGAAGACATGCCCCACCGCGAAGACGCGGAGCGTCTGGCCCGAGAAGCCGGTGTCCGGGTCGCGCGGGACGTCGAGGAACTCGTACTGCAGGCGCCGCGCGCAGGGATCGCCCAGCCGCGAGCCGCCGAGATACTCGCGGCGCGCCCGCGTGCCGTTCTCCGCCACCAGCGCCGCGTCGATCAGGGCGTTGATCGCCTCGGCCGCGGTCGGCGGCTTCGGGCGGTGATTGAAGTCGAGGCTGGCCTCCGTCATCAGAAGGGAACCTCCGGGGAGGTGGACGGACAGGACGGCCGCATCGCGTCCTGGAAGGCGCCGACGGCCACCTCCGCGAGCGTCAGCACCTGCTGCTCCGACAGCGCGTTCAGCGGCGTGGTCCAGCCGATCTCGGCCATCACCTCGGCCATGGCGCGGATCGCGGCGCGCAGGGCGGCGCGCTCCTGTTCGGTGAGGTCAACCATGGCGGGCGCCTCCCGGGCGGCGCGCCGCGTCCACCACTTCTGGCAGGTGATGGAGCAGAAGGAGACGGAAGGCCGCGGCGGCTTCGAGGAGGTCGGGTCGAACCAGCCGAAGCCGCGCGCCCGCCGCCGGCAGACGGCGCAGAGCGCGCGCGGTGCGGGTGCCAACGGCATGATCGAACGCCGGCGTCATGCCGCCCTCGCGATGCCCTTGGGAAACACAGCGGCCAGGATCTGCGGCCGGTGCCAGAGGAAGTTCAGCCGGCAGTTCGCCGCGTACTTCGACAGCCCGAAGTCGAGCGCCGGATCGGCATCGCCGGCCTTGATGAGCAGCTCGCGCTGGCGGGCGG
>NZ_JAHZUY010000105.1 GCF_019458025.1 Caldovatus aquaticus
CCGTCCCTTTCTGGTGGTGATCTCTGACAGGTGTATCGGTCTTCTGGGTGCTGGGGGTGCGGCCTGGGCTGGGGTCGTGTGGGCGCGGAGGCGTCTGTGCGGGTCTGGTCTGGGGGGTGTGCCCCTGGTGGAGTGGGTGCGCGCTGGGTGGTGCGCGTCGACGGGTGAGCGGGGCGCCTTGCCGTGGGGTGGGGTGTCCGTGGGTGCGTGCTGGGTGCCGGAGGGTGCCTGGTGCGTCCTGAACCTGAGAGTTTGATCCTGGCTCAGAGCGAACGCTGGCGGCATGCCTAACACATGCAAGTCGTGCGGCCGGGCTGGCTTCGGCTGGTCTGGCAGCGGCGGACGGGTGAGGAACGCGTAGGAACCTGTCCTGTGGTGGGGGACAACCCTGGGAAACCGGGGCTAATACCGCATGGGCCCTGCGGGGCAAAGCCTTTTGGGCGCCATGGGAGGGGCCTGCGTCCGATTAGCTTGTCGGTGGGGTAACGGCCTACCGAGGCGGCGATCGGTAGCCGGTCTGAGAGGACGGCCGGCCACACTGGGACTGAGACACGGCCCAGACTCCTGCGGGAGGCAGCAGTGGGGAATATTGGGCAATGGGCGCAAGCCTGACCCAGCAATGCCGCGTGGGTGAAGAAGGTCTTCGGATTGTAAAGCCCTTTCGGCGGGGACGATGATGACGGTACCCGCAGAAGAAGCCCCGGCCAACTTCGTGCCAGCAGCCGCGGTAATACGAAGGGGGCTAGCGTTGCTCGGAATCACTGGGCGTAAAGGGCGCGTAGGCGGTCCTGCTTGTCGGGCGTGAAATCCCAGGGCTCAACCTTGGGGCTGCGCCCGAGACGGCGGGGCTGGAGTGCGGGAGAGGGCCGCGGAATTCCCAGTGTAGAGGTGAAATTCGTAGATATTGGGAAGAACACCGGTGGCGAAGGCGGCGGCCTGGCCCGTGACTGACGCTGAGGCGCGACAGCGTGGGGAGCAAACAGGATTAGATACCCTGGTAGTCCACGCCGTAAACGATGTGCGCTGGGTGTTGGGGTCCCTAGGGCCTCAGTGCCGCAGCCAACGCGGTAAGCGCACCGCCTGGGGAGTACGGCCGCAAGGTTGAAACTCAAAGGAATTGACGGGGGCCCGCACAAGCGGTGGAGCATGTGGTTTAATTCGAAGCAACGCGCAGAACCTTACCAGCCCTTGACATGGGTCCGACCGGTGCAGAGATGCACCTTCCCCGCAAGGGGCGGGCCGCACAGGTGCTGCATGGCTGTCGTCAGCTCGTGTCGTGAGATGTTGGGTTAAGTCCCGCAACGAGCGCAACCCTCGCCCCTAGTTGCCAGCATGTTGGGGTGGGCACTCTAGGGGAACTGCCGGTGACAAGCCGGAGGAAGGTGGGGATGACGTCAAGTCCTCATGGCCCTTATGGGCTGGGCCACACACGTGCTACAATGGCGGTGACAGTGGGATGCCAGGCCGCGAGGCCGAGCCGATCCCGAAAAGCCGTCTCAGTTCGGATTGCGGCCTGCAACTCGGCCGCATGAAGGCGGAATCGCTAGTAATCGCGGATCAGCACGCCGCGGTGAATACGTTCCCGGGCCTTGTACACACCGCCCGTCACACCATGGGAGTTGGTTCCACCCGAAGCCGGGACCGCCAACCCTCGCGAGAGGGAGGCGGCCGACCACGGTGGGGTCAGCGACTGGGGTGAAGTCGTAACAAGGTAGCCGTAGGGGAACCTGCGGCTGGATCACCTCCTTTCAAGGAACGCCTGCCGGGTCCTGCGGCCGCCGCTCGCGGCGGCTGGCCTGGCGGGCGGCCGACAACGTTGCGCGGGGCCCTGCCCCGCCCGGTCCGGGGTTCCGGGCCGGGTGGCGGGCGTCCCGCTCGCCCTTCGACGCGCCGCGCTGGTGCGGCGCTCCCGGCCCGCTTCGGCCGCCGTCCCCGCTGGGGCGGGGGCGGGGTGGTGCCCGTCCCCGGGCCGATCCGCCGTCTGCGGCGGGGCGGGCCAGTAGCTCAGCTGGTCAGAGCACACGCTTGATAAGCGTGGGGTCGGAGGTTCAAGTCCTCCCTGGCCCATATCCCGCCGCGCCGCGGCGGGCGGGGGCGTAGCTCAGCGGGAGAGCGCCTGCTTTGCAAGCAGGGGGTCGCCGGTTCGAATCCGGTCGCCTCCACTTCCTGGCCGGTCTGTGAGGGCTGGCTGGGCCTGGAAGACCGAGTGCGCCGTGTTCTTTGGCATGGTGAAGGAGGAGGATGGGCCGGGCGGCGGTGGCGGCGCGGGAGCGCTGCGGCCGTGCGTCCGGTCGGTGTGAAGGGCGTTGCGGGCCGGGTTTCGGGCTGTCCCCGGGTGGGGCGGCGGCGGAACCGGTCCTGGGCGCGAGAGAAGGGCGTCCGGTGGATGCCTTGGCGCCAGGAGGCGATGAAGGACGTGGCACGCTGCGATAAGGCGCGGGGAGCTGCGAGCGAGCGTTGATCCGCGCATGTCCGAATGGGGCAACCCACCCCTTTGGGGGGTATCCCGGCCTGAATCCATAGGGTCGGGAGGCGAACCCGGGGAACTGAAACATCTCAGTACCCGGAGGAAAAGACATCAACCGAGATTCCCGGAGTAGTGGCGAGCGAAACGGGAGCAGGCCAGTGGTCCATCGGGAAGAAGCCGAACGGCCTGGAACGGCCGGCCAGAGCGGGTGACAGCCCCGTAGGCGTAGTGTCCCGGTGGATCCTCGAGTAGGGCGGGGCACGGGAAACCCTGCCTGAAGACGGGGGGACCACCCTCCAAGCCTAAATACTCCCTGGCGACCGATAGTGCACCAGTACCGTGAGGGAAAGGTGAAAAGCACCCCGACGAGGGGAGTGAAAGAGACCTGAAACCGGACGCCTACGAGCAGTCGGAGCCTCGGTCCCGCGCGAGCGGGGCGGGGTGACGGCGTACCTTTTGTATAATGGGTCCGCGAGTTCGCGTCGGCGGCGAGCCTAAGCCGTGAGGTGCAGGCGCAGCGAAAGCGAGTCCGAACAGGGCGCCCGAGTCGCCGGCGTGAGACCCGAAACCGGGTGATCTAGCCATGGCCAGGCTGAAGGCGGGGTAACACCCGCTGGAGGGCCGAACCCACGCCTGTTGAAAAAGGCGGGGATGAGCTGTGGCTAGGGGTGAAAGGCCAATCAAACCCGGAAATAGCTGGTTCTCCGCGAAATCTATTGAGGTAGAGCGTCGTCCGCTCGCCCCCGGAGGTAGAGCACCGGATGGGCTAGGGGGGCCCAAAGCCCTACCAAACCCAACCGAACTCCGAATGCCGGGGAGCGGAGGGCGGCAGACAGACGGTGGGTGCTAAGGTCCATCGTCGAGAGGGAAACAGCCCAGACCGCCGGCTAAGGCCCCCAAGTGGCGGCTAAGTGGGAAAGCATGTGGGACGGCCAAGACAACCAGGAGGTTGGCTTAGAAGCAGCCATCCTTTAAAGAAAGCGTAATAGCTCACTGGTCTAACAGCTGTCCTGCGGCGAAAATGTAACGGGGCTCAAGCCGCCCGCCGAAGCCGCGGGCGTCTCCGCGAGGAGGCGCGGTAGCGGAGCGTTCCCCTTCCGGCGAAGCCGGACCCGCGAGGGCCGGTGGAGGGTGGGGAAGTGCGAATGCGGACATGAGTAGCGACAAGGAGCGCGAGAACCGCTCCCGCCGGAAGTCCAAGGGTTCCTGCGCAAGGCCAATCCGCGCAGGGTGAGCCGGCCCCTAAGGCGAGGGCGAGCGCCGTAGCCGATGGGAACCAGGTCAACATTCCTGGGCCCGCCGGAGGTGACGGCCGCGAAGCCGTGTCATCCCTTATCGGATTGGGGTGGCTGGTGGAGCGGTCCGGGAAACAGCCCCGGCACATGGACCGTACCCGAAACCGACACAGGTGGACTGGACGAGAATTCCGAGGCGTTCGGGAGAACCATGCCGAAGGAACTAGGCAAATTGCCCGCGTAACTTCGGGAGAAGCGGGACCCGTTCCCGGGCAACCGGGGGCGGGTGGCACAGACCAGGGGGTGGCGACTGTTTAGTAAAAACACAGGACTCTGCGAACTCGAGAGAGGACGTATAGGGTCTGACGCCTGCCCGGTGCCGGAAGGTCAAGGGGAGGGGTGCAAGCTCCGAACCGAAGCCCCGGTAAACGGCGGCCGTAACTATAACGGTCCTAAGGTAGCGAAATTCCTTGTCGGGTAAGTTCCGACCTGCACGAATGGCGTAACGACCTCCCCGCTGTCTCCGGCATGGACCCGGCGAAATTGAACTCCCCGTGAAGATGCGGGGTACCCGCGGTCAGACGGAAAGACCCTATGAACCTTTACTGCAGCTTCGCGGTGGCGCCAGGAAGGCGCTGTGTAGGATAGGTGGGAGCCTGCGAAGCCGGGGCGCCAGCTCCGGTGGAGGCGTCCTTGAAATACCACCCTGCGCCTTCTTGGCGTCTAACCGGGCCCCGTGAGCCGGGGCCGGGACCCCGCGTGGTGGGCAGTTTGACTGGGGCGGTCGCCTCCCAAACGGTAACGGAGGCGCGCGATGGTGGGCTCAGGCCGGTCGGACATCGGCTGTCGAGTGCAACGGCACAAG
This sequence comes from Caldovatus aquaticus, assembly GCF_019458025.1. Taxonomy (GTDB): domain Bacteria; phylum Pseudomonadota; class Alphaproteobacteria; order Acetobacterales; family Acetobacteraceae; genus Caldovatus; species Caldovatus aquaticus. The sequence continues at coordinate 4,568 of NZ_JAHZUY010000105.1, forward strand.
CCCGCCTGACTGCGAGCGCGACGGCGCGAGCAGGGACGAAAGTCGGCCGTAGTGATCCGGTGGTCCCGCGTGGAAGGGCCATCGCTCAACGGATAAAAGGTACTCTAGGGATAACAGGCTGATCTCCCCCAAGAGTCCCCATCGACGGGGAGGTTTGGCACCTCGATGTCGGCTCATCGCATCCCGGGGCTGGAGCAGGTCCCAAGGGTTCGGCTGTTCGCCGATTAAAGCGGTACGTGAGCTGGGTTTAGAACGTCGTGAGACAGTTCGGTCCCTATCTGCCGTGGGTTCAGGAGGCGTGAGGGGAGCCGTCCCTAGTACGAGAGGACCGGGACGGACGCACCCCTGGTGCACCGGTTGTCGCGCCAGCGGCACCGCCGGGTAGCCAAGTGCGGACGGGATAAGCGCTGAAGGCATCTAAGCGCGAAGCCCCCCCCAAGACCGCGCCTCCCCATCAGGGCCGTGGCAGACCACCACGTCGATAGGCCGCAGGTGCAGGCGCGGCAACGCGCACAGCCGAGCGGTCCTAATCGCCCGAGCGCGCACCCAGGACCGGTTCCGTCGCCGCCACACCAACACCCCGACACCGCAACCCAACCCACACCACCAACACAACACACCCTCCTCCCCACCACACATCCTGGCTGGGCCGGTGCGGCCCGGTGGCCCGGTGGCCTCCGCGGGGAAGCCACACCCGATCCCATCCCGAACTCGGCCGTGAAACGCCCCAGCACCAATGGTACTGCGCCTCAAGGCGCGGGAGAGTAGGCCGCCGCCGGGCCACCCGGCCGCACCAGCCCAGCCAGGAACCCCACCACACCACCACCGCGGGGTGGAGCAGCCCGGTAGCTCGTCAGGCTCATAACCTGAAGGTCGCAGGTTCAAATCCTGCCCCCGCACCCACCGCCAGACACCCCCCGCTGCCAACCAGCACCGGCCGAACCAGACACCCCGCAAGCAACCACAGACACGCCGACAAAGCAGAACGACAACGAAGCGACATCGGCCCCCTCCTCTTCGCGCGCGAGCGCTAGGCCGCAGCCCGCG
>NZ_JAHZUY010000106.1 GCF_019458025.1 Caldovatus aquaticus
AACCTGTGGGCACGCCCGAAAGAGTGGCGTGCGGTTGCCACCCGCTATGAAAAGACCGCCCGTTCCTTTCTCGGCGTCCTCTGCCTCGCCGCTACAGCCGATTGGCTCAAGCTCTAACAGGCCCTAGGGCGGATCGCGGACGGCGGGAAACGGCGGGGAGCGGGAATCCACTCGCCGGACACCGAGCCGGAGCCGCTGCCGCGCGCACGGCCGGCGGAAACGGCTCCGGGGCGGGCGTCCCCGGGCGCGCGCGGCGTCCTGCCCGGCTCCCGCCGTGCGCGCCGCCTTGACCCCGCCCTGACCCCCTGCGATACGGCGACCGCCCCGCCTCTCGGCGGGCGGGGCGCACCGCGGCGCCTGCCCGCTCTCCCGCGACGACAGGAACCACCGACGCCATGCGCGACAAGGGCGAGTACCTCTTCACCTCGGAGTCCGTCTCCGAGGGCCACCCGGACAAGGTGGCGGACCGCATCTCCGACACCGTCCTCGACGCCTATCTCGAGGCCGACCCCTATTCGCGCGTGGCCTGCGAGACGCTGGTCACCACCAACCTGGTCATCCTCGCCGGCGAGACCCGCGGGCCGGACACCGTGACGCCGGAGCTGCTCGCCCACCTCGCCCGCATGGCGGTGCACGACATCGGCTACGACCAGCCCGGCTTCTCCTGGAAGAACGCCCGGGTCGAGGTGCACCTGCACGCCCAGTCGCCCGACATCGCCCAGGGGGTGGACGCCGCCGGCAACAAGGACGAGGGCGCGGGCGACCAGGGCATGATGTTCGGCTACGCCTGCCGCGAGACGCCGGAGCTGATGCCGGCGCCGATCTACTACGCCCACCTGATCCTGCGCCGCATCAGCGAGATGCGGAAGAACAACGACCCGCTGGTCGCCGGGCTGCTGCCCGACGCCAAGAGCCAGGTCACGCTGCGCTACGTGGACGGCAAGCCGGTCGGCGCCACCTCGATCGTCGTCTCCACCCAGCACGCCGAGGGGCTGGAGCAGGCGGAGATCAAGCGCATGCTCTGGCCGATCGTGGAGTCCTCCCTGCCCAAGGGCTGGATGTGCCCGGAGCGCGAGTTCTACGTGAACCCGACCGGCAAGTTCGTGATCGGCGGGCCGGACGGCGACTGCGGCCTCACCGGCCGCAAGATCATCGTGGACACCTACGGCGGCGCGGCCCCGCATGGCGGCGGCGCCTTCTCCGGCAAGGACCCGACCAAGGTGGACCGCTCCGCCGCCTACGCCTGCCGCTACCTGGCGAAGAACGTGGTCGCCGCCGGCCTCGCCGACCGCTGCACGATCCAGGTGAGCTACGCGATCGGCATCTCCCGCCCGCTCTCGGTCTATTTCGACCTGCACGGCACCGGCAAGGACGTGGACGAGGACCGGCTGTCGCGGGTGGTGCAGGAGCTGATGGACCTCTCGCCGCGCGGCATCCGCGAGCACCTGCGCCTCAACCGCCCGATCTACGCGGTGACCTCGGCCTACGGCCATTTCGGCCGCACCCCGGACGAGGAGAAGGGCACCTTCACCTGGGAGCGCACCGACCTGGTGCCGGAGCTTCGGCGCGCCTTCGGGCGCTGAGCGCGCCTCGCCGCCCCCGGGCGCCGCGGCCGGCGGGCGGAGGGGTGCGGCGCGCCCGTGCGCCGCCGTCCCCATCTCCCTTCCCGCCGAGCCATGACCGCCGCAGACCGCGCCACGACCCGCCCGCACCAGCTTGCCGCGGGGGTCCCCGACCGGCTCTACGGCCGCCGCCGCGGCCATCCGCTGCGCCCGCGCCAGCAGCGCCTGCTCGAGCGGACGCTGCCGCGGCTGCGCCTTCCGCCCGAGGCGGCCGCCGACCCGCGGGCGGCCTTCGCCGCGCCGGTGGAGGCGGTCTGGCTCGAGGTCGGCTTCGGTGCGGGCGAGCACGCGCTGGCGCAGATCGCGGCGCACCCCCGCGTCGGCCTGATCGCCAGCGAGGTGTTCGAGAACGGCATCTGCTCGCTGCTGTCGCGCCTGGTGCCGGAGGGGGGCGAGGCGACGGCGCCGCTGCCGCCGAACCTGCGCCTCTGGCCGGAGGACGCCCGGCGCCTGCTCGCGCTGCTGCCCGCGGCCTCGCTGGAGCGGCTGTTCCTGCTCTTCCCCGACCCCTGGCCGAAGGCGCGCCACGCCAAGCGGCGCTTCGTCCACCCGGCGCTGCTGCCGGCGGTGGCGCGGGCGCTGCGGCCCGGCGCGGAGTGGCGGATCGCGACCGACGACCCCACCTACCAGGCCTGGGTCGCGGAGGTGTTCGCCGGCAGCGACCTGTTCGAGGCGGCCCTGGTCGCCGATGCGCGCCCGGAGGGCTGGCCGCCGACGCGCTACGAGGCGAAGGCGCTGCGCGAGGGGCGCCGGCCGCGCTACTGGGCGTTCCGGCGCCGCTGAGGCGGCCCTGCGCACCTTGTCGCGCCGGACCCCGATCGCTATATAGCGGTTGCAAACGCTTTCCGGACCGAACGGGGGGTGGCCTTGAAAGGGGCCGCCTTTTTTGTTGCTTGGCAGTCGAACGTCCACGCCATGAAGGGCTCGAGGCGCGCATCGCCGAGATCGTTGCGCCCACGCTCGAGCACATGGGATACGAACTCGTCCGCGTGCAGATCAGCGGCAAGGAGCGGCCGACCGTGCAGATCATGGCCGACCGGGCCGACGCCGCGCCCTTCCGGGTCGAGGACTGCGAGGCGATCAGCCACGCCCTTGGCGCCGTGCTGGATGTGGCCGACCCCTTCAGCGGGGAATGGACGCTCGAGGTCTCCTCGGCGGGCATAGACCGCCCGCTGACCCGGGCCAAGGACTGGGAGCGCTTCGCGGGCCACCTCGCCACGGTGGAGCTCGCCGTGCCGGTCGAGGGGCGCCGCCGCTTCAAGGGCGTCGCGCTCGGCGCCGACGCGGAGGTGGCGCGCCTGCGGCTGCCGGACGGGACGGAGGTGGCGCTGCCGCGCGGCAACATCCGCAAGGCGAAGCTGGTACTGACCGACGAACTGATCGCCGCCACGGCGGCGAATGCGAAGAGGAACTGAGAACCATGGCCCTGGACGCCACGATCGCGCGCCCCGAGCTGCTGCAGGTGGCCGAGGCCGTCGCGCGCGAGAAGATGATCGAACGCGAGGAGGTGCTCGAGGCGATGGAGCAGGCCATCCAGAAGGCCGGCCGCGCCAAGTACGGGCACGAGAAGGACATCCGCGCCACCATCGACCGCAAGACCGGCGAGGTGAGGCTCTCCCGCTGGACCGAGGTGGTCGAGCAGGAGCCGGTCGAGAACGAGGCGACGCAGATCCCGCTGCGCATCGCGCAGAAGATCAAGCCGGGCATCAAGCCGGGCGAGTTCATCGTGGATCCGCTGCCGCCGATCGACTTCGGCCGCATCGCCGCGCAGACCGCCAAGCAGGTGATCGTGCAGCGGGTGCGCGAGGTCGAGCGCCGGAAGCAGTACGAGGAGTACAAGGACCGTGTCGGCGAGATCGTCAACGGCATCGTCAAGCGCACCGAGTACGGCAACCTGATGGTGGACCTCGGCCGCGCCGAGGCGCTGCTCCGCCGCGACGAGTGCATCCCGCGCGAGTCGTTCCGCAACGGCGACCGGGTGCGCGCCTACATCTACGACGTGCGCGAGGAGCCGCGCGGGCCGCAGATCTTCCTCTCCCGCACGCATCCCGGCTTCCTCGCCAAGCTGTTCGCGCAGGAGGTGCCGGAGATCTACGACGGCATCATCGAGATCAAGGCGGTGGCGCGCGATCCCGGCAGCCGCGCCAAGATGGCGGTGGTGAGCCGCGACTCCTCGATCGATCCGGTCGGCGCCTGCGTCGGCATGCGCGGCAGCCGCGTGCAGGCGGTGGTGCAGGAGCTGCAGGGCGAGAAGATCGACATCATCCCCTGGTCGCCCGACCCCGCGACCTTCATCGTCAACGCCCTGGCTCCCGCCGAGGTGACCAAGGTGGTGCTGGACGACGAGAACCGCCGCTGCGAGGTGGTGGTGCCCGACGACCAGCTCTCGCTCGCCATCGGCCGGCGCGGGCAGAACGTGCGCCTCGCCTCGCAGCTCACCCGCTGGGACATCGACATCCTCACCGAGGCCGAGGAGAGCGAGCGCCGGCAGGAGGAGTTCCGCCGCCGCAGCGCCCTGTTCGTCGAGGCGCTCGACGTGGACGACGTGATCGCCGGCCTCCTCGTGACCGAGGGCTTCGGCTCGATCGAGGAGATCGTCGCCGTGGACGACGAGGAGCTCGCGGGGATCGAGGGCTTCGACGAGAACGTGGCGGCCGAGCTCAAGCGCCGCGCCCTCGCCTATCTCGAGAAGCGCGATGCCGAGTACGACGCGCGGCGGCGCGAGCTCGGGGTCGAGGACGCGGTCGCCGCGATCGAGGGGCTGACCCCGGCGATGCTGGTCTCGCTCGGCGAGAAGGGGGTGAAGACCCTCGACGACCTCGCCGACCTCGCCTCGGACGAGCTGATCGAGATCCTCGGGGCCGAGGCGATGGACGAGGAGACCGCGAGCGCGATCATCATGGCCGCGCGCCGGCACTGGTTCGAGGAGGACGCGCAGGCCGCGGCCGCGGCGCAGGGTGCCGCCGCGGGCCAGGCGGCCGGCGGGGAGGCGGGCCACGCGCAGGGAAGCTGACACCGCCCCGGCCGGGATCCCCGCCCCGCCCGGCCCGCCGCCCGGGGAGGATGCGGACGAGGAGGAGCGCGGCCCGCTGCGCCGCTGCCTCGTCACGCGCGAGCGGCTGCCGAAGGAGGCCATGATCCGCTTCGTCCTGGCGCCGGACCGGACCTTGGTCCCGGACCTCGAAGGCCGGCTGCCGGGGCGGGGAATGTGGTTGAGCGCGCGACGCGATGTGCTAGAACGCGCGAGCCTCCGTGGGGCCTTCGCCAGGGCCGCGCGCGGGCCCGTGCAGGTGCCCCCTGACCTTCGCGCCCGGATCGAGGACGGCCTGAGGCGCCGGATCCGCGATCTGCTTGGCCTCGCGCGGCGCGCCGGGCAGGCGGTGTGCGGGTTCCAGAAGGCGCAGGAATGGCTGAAGGGGGGGCGGGCCGCGCTGGTGGTCCAGGCGGCGGACGGCAGCCCGGCGGAGCGCCGGCGACTCGCCGGGGGGCGCGGAGTCGCGGCGGTCGCGCCGTTGAGCGCGGCGGAACTCGGCGCCGTGTTCGGGCGCGACCAAGCGGTGCACGTCGCAGTGGCGCCGGGCCGGCTGGCGCAGGCGATCAAGGCGGAGGCCGAACGCTTGGCCGGGATCGCGGCGGACGGAATGCGGCAGGCGGCGTCGCCCCCTGGCGCGGCGCGTGACGACGAAGGCGAGGCGGAAGGCCGTCTCGCCGGCGGGACGGACGGAACGGGAACGGGTTCGGATCGGCGGACGGATGAGCGACCATAACGAACAGGATTCGGGCAGGAGCCGGCTGAGCCTGCGGCCCGGCGGCGGCCGCCTGGAGCTGAGCAAGACGGTGGACGCGGGAAGCGTGCGCCAGAGCTTCAGCCACGGTCGCAGCAAGGTGGTGCAGGTCGAGGTGCTGAAGAAGCGCGCCGTCGCCCCGGGCGCCGGACGTC
>NZ_JAHZUY010000107.1 GCF_019458025.1 Caldovatus aquaticus
AAGACGGTGGCGTATGGCCCCTATTCCGGCGGCAGGGCACGCCAGCGGCAGCCTTCGCGGAAACGGTGCACGATGCCGCCGATCCCCCGCCGGTCGTCCACGCGCCGCGGCCCGGTGTGGACCATCGGCAGATGCGGCTCGCTCGCCGCCCACGGCACGTCGCTCAGCCAGAACAGGCGCGACACGGTCCATCCCCCCGCCGTTGGGCAGGGCGAATCACCGCACCGTTCCCACGGCAATTGGGCGCAGACCCTGGGGCGGAGCGCGGGCGACTGTTCTTCTGGGGGCGCGCGAATCGGCCCGATCGGCGGCAGGCCGCAGCGGCTGCCGCGCGCCCGAGGAAGGGGGGCGGCACCGATCGGGCCGCGGTGTTGCCGCTCGCTCCTGGCTCGGGCCTCGGAAGGCCGCCGGACGCGGGGCGGGACATCGGCGCTCCGGGCCGGCCTTGGCGCGGGGGAGGAAATGGGGCCGGTGGGCCGGCCAAATCGGGGCGCGGGTGGTGGCATGCTCAAACCGCATGGCCGACTGTCCGATTTGCGGAATCACGCATGCCGGAGTGGCTACTATTATAAACACGGTCCGGCTGACTTCGTCGGACAGGGTCGTTCAGGGCAGTGCCCGAATACGGCGAGGCCTTGAACCCCTTCGTCTCCCAGACGTGAAGCCTCCCTGTTGACTCGGCCGCTAACCCATCGGGTTAGCGGCCTTCTCTTTTCGCACGCAGGCCGCCCGCGGCGCACCGGCAGGGCACGGGCCGCGCCCTCCCCTTGTCGCCGCCCCGCCCCCATATCGCGCAGTGAGGCGGCCCACGGATGGGCCGCATTGCCTTTCCTCTACGCGGCGCAGGAACGGCACGTCGCAACGGACAGCATCGCAGCGGCAAGTGGACACGCATGGGCAGGGAACGCGCCTGGCTTCTCGGGGCGGGGTTGCTGCTGGCGTTCGGGGCCGCGGGGGCCGTCGTTGCCTTCCTCCTGCCCGGCGCGCCGGGCCGGCCCGGCCCGAAAGAGGCGGCGCAACGCCAGCCCGACCGCGCCGTATCCGCGGCGGCGGCCGCACCAGAAGCGGAGGAGGCCGTTGCCGCCTTCGCGCTCGCGGCTGTCCGGGCCCGCCTCGCGCCGACGACCGGCGACAGGCCGCGCCTGTTCGAGCTCCGTGTCCGTCGGTTCGGTGCCCGAGACGAGGTCGCCGTCTGCGGCTTCGTCCTCGGACGGGATGGCGCCACGGCCGAACCCTTCGTGGCGCGGGTTCTCCTCCCCGTCGCCGCCGCGACGGCCGCGCTTTCTCCGTTCGTGGCTGCCGGCGACGCCGGGAACGACATGGGGTCCGGCGGGGGACGGCTGCGCACCCGCATGCCCCTGGTGGTCCTCGAGGAGGGGCCCGGCCTGTCGCGTGGCGGCTTGGCCCGGCATCGCTACTGCCGCGAGGTGCCCACGCCGCAGACCCGCCTCCCCGCCGCGCCCGCGCCACCGATCGGTGGATCGGGCGTGGCCGCTTCTGCCGCAGCGGAGGTGGCCGACCGGACCGGTCCGGCCGGGAAAGTTGCCCCGCTCTTTCCCGGGCGGCGGGGCGAGGACGTGGCCGGGCAGGGGCCGGGGGCCTGGGACGGCGGCGGTAGCCCCGGCCCCGCCGGGAACGAGGCGGGCCGCCTTCCCGGGGACACCGCGGAGACGGTGGTGCTGCGGATGCCGGCGAACCTCCGCTCCGGCCCCGGCGGCGACTACCCCGTGATCGCGACCGCCCCACGCGGCACGGCCTTTGTCGCGCTCGGCCGCGCCGCGGGGGGATGGGTGCGGGTCAGCGGGGATGGCGGGTTCGAGGGCTGGGTCCATGCCAGCCTGCTGGAGTAGGCCCCCCGCGGCGGCCGCGACAGGCCCGCGCGCCGCCCCTGTCGCGCCGGCGGATGGGTTGTTCGCCGACCCTGACGAGGGCGGCGGGAGCCGGCCCGCGGTCGCCTTTCCAGTCGCGACGGCGAAGCGCAACGCCGGCGATCCGTGGCACTACGGCACCGACCTGCCGACGGGCCTCGTCCTCGGCCGGCCTCCGCGGCGCATCGACGGACTGATGCGGCGGCGTTGGGCCACCGCCGACGCACGCTGGCCGTCACGCGCGACCGCACGCGCCTTCCGTGCCGCTCGCGTACCGTCGGCGAATCGTGCCGGCACGGGTCGCGACCCACCGCCCGCCCGGCTTCTCTCGCACCGGCGGACCGTCGAACCGCGCCGTTGCTGCGGTCCGTCGGCGTCCGCACCGCATCGAGGCCGGCTGCTGCGCCCCCGGCGCGGGTGGGGCGGCGGCGGTCGCGGCGTTGCCGTAGCGCCGCGCCATCCCCGCGCCGTCTTCGCCACGCCGAGCGCGACGGTGGTCCTCGGCCGTGGGAGACGCGCCGGCACGCTCGGCCGGGTTGCGCCGTCCGCAATCGCTTCGCTCCTGCGGTTTCCGGCCGGCCCGAGTCCGGCGCCTGCGGCCCGGCGTCATGCATCCCGTCCCAGGCGCCGGCCAGCCGGCCGTCCTCGCGATCGCGGCCCTCCGTCTCCTCCCGAGTGGGCATCGTCGGCGGGTCGGGCCGGCGGCCGTCTGGTGTCGGCGATCCGGGCGAGGTCGCGCGGGTTCGCATCGCGCTCCGCCGCGGTGTCTCCGCAAAGGCCGTCGATCGCCGCCAGCGCCTGGGCGATCGTTTCCTCCCCTGTGTGCCCCGCCTGGCCGCGCTTTTGAGCGCGCATCCCGGCGAGCGGCGCCGCGGCGGAGCTCCAACCGGGTGCATGGCGCGCAGGGCCCGCCGTCGAGCGGCGCGAGCCGCGGTGTCCCGGCGCACCGCGGCGCTCTGCCTAGCTCCGTGCCCCATGCCGGCGTCAGCGCCTCGCGGTCCGCCCGCATCCAGCCCTCGGCGCGGTAGCGCCGCCCGGCCAGCGCGCCCTCCACCGCCACCCGGCCGGCGCCCAGGGCGCGGCCGTGCGCATGCCCAGCAGGAAAGCGGGCAGGTCCCCGATGTCGGCGAGGAAGGCGAACACCTCTTCGGCCTCGTGCGCGATCTCGATCGCGCCGCTCCGGGGCAGGGGCGCGGCAGTCCTCGCTGGGCGCTCGGACGTCGCGCCTCGGTGTTGTTCGTCCATCGCCCCGCGCAGCTCCACCCTCGCCGGATGGGCCGACCCTCCGGGGCCCCGGGAGCCTTCGAACGCCCCCGCCGGGTCGCGTTCGGCGCCCTTCCGCGAGCGCGCCTCCTCACGCGACCGTGTCGCGCGCCGCCGTGTTGCCCCCCGCCGCCGGCGGCGCAAAGCTGGCGGCCGTGGAACGGCTGACGGGAGCAAGGCGACGGCGCGCATGGCGGAAGAGCAGGACCGCGAGGCGGTGCCGCGGATCGCGGGCCTGGCGGGCAAGCGTGCCCTCCTCACCGGTCATCGCGGCGGCATCGGACGTGCCGTCGCGGCGGTGCTGGAGGCCTCGGGCGCGCGCGTCGCCGGGCTCGACCTGCCGGAGGTGGACCTCGCCGACCTCGCCGCCATCCCGGCGGCGGTGGCGCGCGCCGTGGCCGCGCTCGGCGGCGGGCTCGAGATCGTGGTGAACAACGCCGGCGCCACGGTCCTCGGCTCGCTGCTCGACACGCCGCTTGCCGAGGCGGAACGCGTCTTCCGCATCAACGTGCTCGCCCCCTTCGCCGTGCTGCAGGCGGCGCTGCCGGCGATGCTCGCGGGCGGGCGCGGCGGCGCGGTGGTCAACATCGCCTCCGACCAGGCGCTGATCGGCAAGCCGGTCTCCGCCGCCTACGGCGCGAGCAAGGCGGCGCTGGCGCAGCTCACGAAGTCGGCCGCCCTCGACTTCGCGCGGCACGGCATCCGCTTCAACTGCGTCGCCCCCGGCAGCACCGACACGCCGATGCTGCGGCGGGTGATCGCCGAGCTCGCCGCGCGCTATCCGGACCGCTACGCCGCCGGCAGCGAGGCGGCCTACGCCGCCGCCGTTCCCCTCGGCCGCTTCGCGCGGCCGGCGGAGATCGCGGCGGTGGTCGCCTTCCTCGCCTCGGACCATGCGAGCTTCGTCACCGGCGTCGTCATGCCGGTGGACGGCGGGACCACCGCGGCGTGAGCGCCGGCGCGGGCGGCATGGCGGGGCGGCTCGCCGTCGTCACCGGCGGCACGCGCGGCATCGGCCGCGCCTGCGCCGCGCGCCTCGCCCGCGCCGGCTACGCGGTGATCGCCGCGGCGCGGCACGAGCCGCGCGACGCGCTGCCGCCCGGTGTCGCCTTCGCCGCGCTCGACGTGACCGACCCGGCGGCGGTGCGCCGGCTGTTCGAGGATCTCGCCGCCCGCTTCGGCGCGGTGCACGTCCTGGTCGCCGCCGCCGGCGTCGCCGGCGCCGATCCGGCGGAGGAGGAGCGGGCGGAGGCGCACTGGCGCGCGGTGCTCGGCACCAACCTGGACGGCGCCTGGCGCTGCGCCCTGGCGGCGGCGCGGCGGATGCCGGACGGGGAAGGGCGCATCGTCACCATCGCCTCGGTGCTGGGCCTGCGCGCGGTCGCGGACCAGGTCGCCTATACCGCGGCCAAGCACGGCGTCCTCGGCTTCACCCGCGCGCTCGCGCTGCGGCTCGCGCCGCGGCGGATCACGGTGAACGCGCTCTGTCCCGGCTGGGTGGCGACCGGGATGGCGGCGGCGCGCTGGCGCGAGCTCGGCATGGACGCCGCCGCGGCGGCGGCCGCGACGCCGACCGGGCGCATCACCACGGCGGAGGAGGTCGCGGCGGCGCTCGCCTGGCTCGTCTCGCCGGAGGCCGGCAACGTCACCGGCCAGGCGATCGCGCTCGACGGCGGCGCTTCGCTGTGACCCCCGCAGGCGGGCGAGCCTTCTGCCGCCCGCGCGGGCGGCGTTCGGCCGCCGGCTCCGCGACGCCGCACCCGCGCCGCGGCGGGCGGGAGCGCCGGGCGGCCCGGACTACAGCCTACAGACCGGCGGAGCCGTCGTCGCCGTGCCGCGCCGCGCCCGCCGGGGGCGGGGTCGCCTCGGCTTCCGGGCTGCCCGGGCCCCACATCTTCTCCAGCGCGTAGTGCGCCCGCGTCTCCGGCCGGAAGAGGTGGATCACGAGGTCGCCGGCGTCGATCAGCACCCAGTCGGGCGAGGACTGGATGCGGTCGCGCGTCAGTCGCAGCCCGGCCTTCTCCAGCGCCTCCTCGAGGTGTTGCGCCATGGCCCGCAATTGCCGGTCGGACAGGCCGGTGGCGATGATCAGCCGGTCCGCGTAGTCGGCACGGCCGGTCACGTCGAGCACGACGACGTTCTCGGCCTTGTCGTCCTCGAGGCTCTGCCGTGCCGCCGCCACCAGCCGGTCGAGCAGCGCCGGGGCGACCTTCGGGGTCCGCGCCTTCGGCGGGCGGGCGGGGCGCGGCGGGAGCGCCGGGGTGGCAGGCACCCGCTCGCCGGCCGCGGTCCGCGCCGGGCGCCGCAGCCGCGCCGGGGCCTTTTCCGGCCGCGCCTTGACGGAACGTCTCGCGCGGCCGGCCCCGGCA
>NZ_JAHZUY010000108.1 GCF_019458025.1 Caldovatus aquaticus
TCGCGGGCAGGGGGACCCGGACCGAAGCGGCACGCGGCCCGGCGAGCAACGCGCCGGGGCCGTCGCCTCGCCCCCGGGCGAGGCCCGCTCCCCCGCCCGCGCGGGCGCGGGCGCGGCCCGCTCGGCGGTCGCCGTGTCGGCCATTGGGTGTCCCCGCCCGCGCGGGCGCGGGCGCGGCTCGACGCTCGCGGCTGGCGGCCAGACGCCGCTCCTCCCGCCCGCGCGGGCGCGGGCGGTGATGGGCTGCGGCCACTTCGCCGCGGGCAAGGGGGGAGGCGGAGGCGCCGGCCGCCGCCGCTCCCGGCGCGGGGAGCGACCGCGGCCTCTCCCGCGGCGGATGGTGCGACCCGCCAGCGCGCGCAGCGGTGGCGGAGCGGCGCGCGGCCCGCCGGCCGGCGCAGGCAGGCGAGGGACGCTGCGTCGGCGACCGGCGGACCCCCGGCGCGCCGGCTCGGGCGCGGAGGCCGCCCCTGCGCGCCCTGCGGCCTACAGCCGCACCGCGCGCGCCGCGCGCCAGTCCGCGGCGTCGACGAGGCGCAGGCCGCGCCGCCGCGCCGCCCGCAGCGCGGCCGCCGAGGGGAACGGGCAGTAGGCGAGCGGCGCCGTCGCGGTCTCCTCCGCCGTGCCGGCCTCGATCCGCGCCAGCACCTCGCTGGCGAGCCCGGCCCCCAGCGCGTGCAGCGCGCGCGCGGCGCCGGCGACGCTGAGGCCCGCGGGCAGCGGCATCGGCCGCTGCGCCAGCACCGGCCCGGCGTCGATGCGCGGCACCAGCCGGTGCACCGTGACGCCGAGCGCCGGCGGCTCCTCCTGCAGCGCCCAGAACACCGGCATCGGCCCGCGATGGCGCGGCAGCAGCGAAGGATGCACGTTGATCCCGCCGCGCGGCGCCAGCGCGATCGTCTCGGCGGAGAGGATCTGGTCGAAGTGGAAGGTGACGATCAGGTCGGGCCGCGCCTCGCGCAGCGCGGCGTGGAAGCGCGGCCCGTTCACGTCCTCGACCGTCACCATCGGCACCCCCGCCTTGCGGCAGCAGGCGGCGAGCGAGCCGGAATCGTCCAGGCGGAGCGCGGAGAGCAGCCGCGGCACCGCGAATTCGAGCGCGAGCCAGGGCAGCAGGCGCGGCCCGGAGCGCCGGAGATGGCGCCGGAGCTGCCCGGCCATCCCGCCCGCTGCGCGCCGGAAGGGATCGGAGCGCCCGACCAGCGCCAGGCGCTCGCGCTGCGCCCGGGCGAAGGCGGCGACGGCGGCGGCGCTCGCCGTGCTCTCCAGCGTCAGCAGCGCGATGCGCAGCCGGGAGCGGCGGGGCCCGCCGCCCGGGTTCGTCGTCTCCGCCCCGGGGCTCACTCCGGCAGCTCGGCCGGGCCGGACTCGGCGAGGGCGGCGGCGGTCGCCTGCACCGCCTCGCGGATCTCGGCCTCGGTGTGCTCGGCGCTGAGGAAGAAGCGCAGCCGCGCGCTCGCCTCCGGCACCGCGGGGAAGAGGATCGGCTGGACGTTGATCCCGCGCGCGAACAGCGCCGCCGAGAGCCGCGCCGCGCCGACCGAGGAGCCGACGATCACCGGCACGATCCCCATCCCGGCCGAGCGGCCGACATCGAGCCCGCGCGCCCGCGCGAGGTCGCGAAACAGCGTCGCGTTCGCCTGCAGCCGCCGCACCCGCTCCGGCTCCGCGCGCAGGATCGCGAGCGATTCCAGCGCCGCCGCGGCGAGCGGCGGGGCGAGGCCGACCGAATAGACGAAGCCCGGCGCCGAGTGCCGGAGGTAGTCCACCAGCGCCCGCCGCCCGGCGATGTAGCCGCCGCAGGCGGAGAGCGTCTTGGAGAGCGTCCCCATCCAGATGTCCACCTCGGACGGGTCCACGCCGCACTGCTCGAACACGCCGCGCCCCGTGGCGCCGAGCACGCCGAGCGCATGCGCCTCGTCCACCATCAGCCAGGCCTCGTGCCGGCGCGCGACGGCGGCGAAGCGCGCGAGGTCCGGCACGTCGCCGTCCATGCTGTAGTGGCCCTCGATCAGCAGCAGGGCGCGCCGCGCGCCGCGCCGCTCCGCGGCCAGCGCGCGCTCGGCGGCGGCCCAGTCGTTGTGCGGGAAGGCGACGCGCCGCGCGCCGGAGAGCCGCGCCCCCTCGAGGCAGGAATTGTGGATCGCCGCGTCGTGCACGATCAGGTCGCGCGGGCCGAGCAGGTGGCCGATCACCGTCACGTTCGTCGCGTGGCCGGAGACGAAGGCGAGGCACGCCTCGGTGCCGTAGTTCGCGGCCAGCGCCGCTTCGAGCGCGGCATGCACCGGGCGCTCGCCCGAGACCAGGCGCGAGGCGGAGGCGGAGACGCCGTGGCGGTCGATCGCCGCCTTCGCCGCCGCCGCGACGCGCGGATCGCCGTTCAGCCCGAGATAGTTGTAGGAGGCGAAGTTGAGGTAGTCGCGCCCGCCGATGCGCGTGCGCGCCCCGGCCACGCCCTCGTGCGGGCGGAAGAACGGGTTCTCGAGGCCGAGCGCCTCGCCCGCGGCGCGGATCAGGGCGAGGTCGCGCTGGCCGGGCAGGCCCGCGAAGCCGCGCGGGTCGGCGGCGTCCTCCTCCGCCGCTCCCTCCGCGCCGTCGCGGCGCTGCGCCAGCCGCCGGAGCAGCGCGAGCCGCGCGCTCCGGGAGAGGCCGAAGCCGCCCTTCATTCCGCCGCCTCCGCGGGCGCGGCGGGGGGCTCGTAGGCCGCCATCAGCGTCTCCAGCGCCGCCTCGGCGCGGTCCTCGAGCACCACGCCGGCGACGCGCTCGGCCAGCGCCGCCAGCGTCAGGTCCTCGGTCACTGCGGCGAGCGGGACCTGGGCGCCGAGGCGCCGCTCCAGCGCCATGCGCAGCTCGAGCCCGCCCAGGCTGTCGAGGCCGAAGCCCGCGGCCGGCGCGTCCAGCGGCACCGCCTCGGGGGGGAGGCGCAGGATGCGCGCCGCCTCCTCGGCGACCAGGGTCCGCAGCAGGGCGCGCGCCTCGGTGGCGGGCAGGCGGCGCAGCCGCGCGCGCAGCTCCTCCGCCGACTCGCCCTCCGCCGCATCGCCGCCCGCGGCGCGCCGCGCGGCGGCGAAGGCCGGCTCGGCCAGCACCGGGAGCGCCATGCGCGCCTGCGCCCAGGCGATGCGCGCCAGCCCGACCACCGCCGGCGCGTCCGGCCGCAGCGCCGCGCCGAGCCCGGCCTGCAGCGCCTCCGCCGCCGGCATCGGCGCGGCGCCGAGGCGGCGGCGCAGCGTCTCGACGGCGGCCGGATCGGCGGCGAGCATCCCGGCGTCGGCGATCGGCCCCCAGGCGATGGCGACCGCCGGGCGGCCCTGCGCGCGGCGGCGGCGCGCCAGGGCCTCGAGCGCCGCATTGGCGGCGACGTAGTTGGCCTGGCCCGGATTGCCGAAGGCCGCGGTGGCGGAGGAGAACAGCACGAACGCCTCCAGCGGATCGCCCGCGGTCAGGCGGTCGAGGTTCTCCGCCGCCGCGAGCTTCGCCGCCAGGGCGCGGGCGAAGCGCGCCGCGTCCATGGCGATCGCCGCGCCGTCGTCGAGGACGGCGGCGGCGTGCACCACGCCGCGGATCGGCGCGCCGCCGGCGCGGATCGCCTCCAGCGTGCGCGCCAGCGCCGCGCCGTCCGCCGCGTCGCAGGCATGGAGCGAGGCGCGCGCGCCGAGGGCGGCGAGGGTCCGCAGCGCCGCCTCGGCGCCGGGCGTCGCCGGCCCGCGCCGGCCGATCAGCGCGAGCCGCGCGACGCCGCGCGCCGCGAGCCACTTCGCCGCCTCCAGCCCGAAGCCCTGGATGCCGCCGACGACGAGCCAGACGCCCTCCGCCGCCGGCTGCCACGCCGTCGCCGGCGCCGCCGCGGGCCGCGCCGCCGCCTCCGCCGGCGGCGGCACGATCACGATCTTGCCGATGTGCGCCGAGGCCTGGAGGGTGCGGAACGCCGCCTCCGCCTCCTCCGCCGCATGCACCGCATGCGGCAGCGGCAGCAGCGCCCCCTCGGCGAGGCGGGCGCGGATGTCGCCGAGCAGGCTCGCGGCGAAATCGGGCCTCGCGCGCGGCAGCGCGTCCACGTCCACGGCGAAGTAGGTCGCGTTGCGGCGCAGCGGGCGCAGCGGCGCGCGGCGGTCCTCCACGTAGTCGCGCTTGCCGAGCTCGACGAAGCGGCCGAAGGGGCGGAGCAGGCCGAGCGAGCGCTCCATCGCCTCGCCGGCGAGCGAGTTGAGCACCACGTCCACGCCCTCGGGCCAGCGCGCGCGCAGCGCGTCGGCGAAGCCGGGATCGCGCGAATCGAGCGCAAGCTCCGCCCCGGCGGCGCGCAGGAAGGCGCGCTTCGCCTCGGTGCCGGCGGTGACGGCGACGCGCGCCCCGGCGGCCAGCGCCACCTGCAGGGCGGCGAGGCCGACGCCGCCCGCCCCGCCGTGGATCAGCACGCGCTCGCCGGCGCGCAGCCGGGCGCAGTGCTCCAGCGCATAGACCGCGGTGAGGAAGGCGACCGGCACCGTCGCCGCCGCCGCCGGCGAGAGGCCCTCCGGCCGGCGCGCCAGCGCCTCCGCGCGCGTCAGGACGCGCGAGGCGAGGGCGGCGGGGGCGAAGCCGAACACCGCCTCGCCGGGGCGGAGCTCCACGCCCGGCCCCGCCGCCTCCACTACCCCGGCGCACTCCATGCCGAGGGTGGGGCCGGCGAAGCCGTCGAGCAGCGCCTCCTCCGGCAGCAGGCCCTGCGCCCACATCAGGTCGCGGAAATTGAGCCCCGCCGCCTCGACCCGCAGCAGCACCTCGCCCGGGCCGGGCGCGCGCGGCGCGGGCGCGGGCTCCCAGGCGAGGCTGGCGAGCCGGCCGGGCTCGCGCACCGCGAGGCGGGCGGGCGCGGCCGGCGCGGCGCGGTCCTCCGCGCCGCCGGGCAGGAGCCGCGGCACCAGGCGCGCGGTGGCGGTGAAGGTGACCTCCGCCTCGCCGCCGGTCGGGCCGAGCAGCTCGGGCAGCAGCCGGCGCGCCGCCTCCTCCGGCGCCAGGTCCGGGCAGAGGTCGAGGCGGCGCGGCGCGAGGTCCGGCATCTCGTTCGCCAGCACCCGCCCGAGCGCGAACAGCGCCGCGCCGGCCGGGGAATGCGCGGCGGCGTCCTCGGGCTGCGCCCCGCCCCGGGTGACGAGGCGGAAGGCGGCGGCGCTGCCCTGCGCCGCCTCCGCCCAGCGCACCGTCGCGGCCAGGGCGGCGGGGAGCGCGCGCGGGGCGGGGGCGGCGAGCAGGACGACGGTGGCGCCCGCCAGCGCGCGCGGCGGCGGCACGGCGCCGGCGAGGTCGTGACGCTGCGGCGGCCGCCCGACCCCGGCGA
>NZ_JAHZUY010000109.1 GCF_019458025.1 Caldovatus aquaticus
GGCCATCTGGCGCGCTCGGCCGCTGGGCGGCGGCGCTGCTCCTTGCCCTCGCCGTCCTGGTGCTGCTGCCCGTCGTCCACGCGCTGGCCGGCGATGTCGGCGTGCTGCTGTCCGGCAGCTTCGCGCTCGGCTTCCTGCTGGGGCGCCGGACCGGCAGGAGGCGGGCGTGACCCTGCGCGCCGCCGGGGCCGCGTCCGCCCGCTGCGTCCGCACCGCCGGCGGAGCCGATTCCTGCGCCCGGCCGCCCGCGGCCGGCGCCGGAGCCGCCGCCCGGCGGCGCGCGCGGCAACGCCTCCGGCGCGTCGTCTGCCGGGCGGATTCGCGCTCCCGGCCGTTTCCGGCCGTCCGCGATCCGCCCTAGCGGCCGCCTTTCCTCCCGGGGGCCGGCAGGGTCATCCCGCTCGGCCAGCGGTATCCCTCGACGCTCCACCCCTTGGCGCGCAGGAAGGGCGCGACGCAGACCTTGTTGCCCTGGTTGCCGCCAAGCAGCCACACCCCGGAGCGGTCGCCGTCCACGTACAGGCCGACATGCCAGCCCGTCGCCGTGGTCGAGGCCGCGGCATGGGCGTTGTGCACCACCGCCACGCAGCCCGGCACCGGATCGCCGAGCTTCTTGCCGACGTGCAGCCACATCTTGGCGCCGGCGAGGTACTTCCCGTTGAGGAAGTCGTTCGAGGCGACCCCCGCCTGCTGCAGGCACCAGGCGACGAAGGCGCCGCACCAGGCGGTCTCGTCCACCGCCGACAGCCCGGACCGGTTGAGGTGCGCGAACTGCTGCAGGTACTCGACGATGCGCGGGTTGTTGACGGCCTTGCCCGAGCCCTCCTGCTCGCCGATCTCGCACATCGCGATGTCGAACCAGAACGGCGTCGCGATGCCGGCGGGGCAGAGCGTGCCCCACCAGAGGAGGGGCGAGCCGCAGCACGGCGGGAACTCCCAGTGGTCCCCCGCCGGCAGGCCGTAGGCGCGGCGGAACTGCCGCACGCAAGCGCCGAGCGCGGCGTCGAAGAGGTCGCCGTCGCCGAGGCACGCGCCGGCCCAGACGCCCATCGCCCTGCGCAGGCTCCTCACCGCCCAGCCCGTGGTCTCGCGGAACAGAGGCTGCCTGGCCATGGCCGGATCCGGTCCCGATGCGGCGTCCCTGCCGGTCCCCGTGCCACGATATTCCGGCCGGAAGGCGCTACTCAACCAGGATGCGCGGCCCGGGCCGCGCCCCCCGGGCGCCGCCCGACACCTTCTCCCACAGCCGCCGCGCGATGGCCCGGTAGGCCTCCGCTTCCGGCGTGTCGGGCCGCGCCGCCACGATCGGCGTGCCGGCATCGGAGAGCTCGCGGATCTCGAGGCGCAGCGGCAGCTCGCCGAGGAACTCGACGCCGAGCCGCCCGGCCTCCGCCCGCGCCCCGCCGTGGCCGAACAGCTCGCTGCGGTGGCCGCAGTTCGGGCAGCAGAAGAAGCTCATGTTCTCGACGATGCCGAGCACCGGCACCTGCACCCGCTCGAACATCCGCACCCCGCGCCGCGCGTCCGCCAGCGCCACGTCCTGCGGGGTCGAGACGATCACCGCGCCGGCGAGGGGGACGCGCTGGCTCATGGTGAGCTGCGCGTCGCCCGTCCCCGGCGGCATGTCCACCACCATGATGTCGAGCGCGCCCCACTCGACCTGGCCCATGAGCTGCTCGAGCGCGCCCATCACCATCGGGCCGCGCCAGATCATCGCCGTCTCCTCGTCCACGAGGAAGCCGATGGACATCGCCTTCAGCCCCCAGCGGGAGAGCGGGAGGATGCGGCTCCCCGCGACGCGCGGCTTCTCGCGCAGCCCCAGCATGCGCGGCAGCGACGGGCCGTAGATGTCGGCGTCGAGCAGCCCGACGCGCAGGCCCTCGGCGGCGAGCGCGACGGCGAGGTTCACCGCCGTCGTGGACTTGCCCACGCCCCCCTTGCCGGAGGCGACGGCGACGATCGCGCCCACCTCGGGGAGCAGCATCGGCCCCTGCCCCGCCGCGGCCGGTCCGCCGCGCCCGGCCTGGTGCGGCCGCGCCCCGGCCGGTCCCTGCGCGCCGGACGGCGGCGCCGCCGGCGCCTCGCGGTGCGCCGTCAGCACGCAGGTCGCGCTCAGCACGCCGGGCACGCCGCGCGCCGCGCGCTCCGCGGCCGCGCGCAGCGGCTCGAGCGCGCGCGCCCGCTCGCGCGGGACCTGCAGGGCGAACTGCACCATCCCGTCGCGCACCGTCAGCCCCTCCACCATGCCGGCGGAGACGATGTCCCGGCCGGTCGCTGGATCCACCACCGCGCGCAGCGCGCTGCGGATCGACTCGGCAAGCGTTTCGCTCATCGCTTGAAAACCCCTCGGTTCCGGACAATATCGCCGCGGCCCCCGCGTCGCGAAGGGGCGCGACCGCCGTCCGGCCGCGCGGCGGTGTGGCCTTGTGCCCGCCCGGGCGACCTCTGGCCAGGTCTCGGTGCGGGCACGGCCTCGCGGGCCCGGCGCCGGCGTGGCGCCGGTGGCCCGGGCGGACCGGGGGCAGCAGCAGGAACCGGCGGGCGGACCGGTCCGACCGGCAGGATTTCGGAGGCGACACGCAGCATGGCCTGGAACACCCCCGGCGGACCGAGCCCCTGGGGCAACCCGCGCCCGGGCGGCCCCTGGGGCGGCCCGCCGCAGCCGCCGGGCGGCGGACCGGGCGGCCGCGGCCCCGACCTCGACGACCTGCTGCGCCAGGCGCAGGAGGCGGTGCGCCGCGTGCTGCCGCGCCGCGGCGGCAGCGGCGCCAAGGGGATCGCCCTGCTGCTCCTCGCCCTGATCGCGCTCTGGGGCGTCTCGGGCTTCTACCGGGTGCAGCCGGACGAGCAGGGCATCGTCCTGCGCTTCGGTGCCTACCACCGCTGGGCCGGGCCCGGCCTGAACTACCACATCCCCTGGCCGATCGAGACCGTCCTCACCCCGAGCGTCACGCGCATCAACCGCGTGGACGTCGGCTTCCGCGCCCCGCTCGAGGGGCCGGTGCAGCGCGTGCAGCGCCAGGCCGACATCCGCGAGGAGAGCCTGATGCTCACCGGCGACGAGAACATCATCGACATCGACTTTGCGGTGTTCTGGCGCATCCGCGACGCCGCCGAGTTCCTGTTCAACACCCGCCACCCCGAGGCCACGGTGAAGTCGGCCGCCGAGAGCGTGATGCGCGAGGTGATCGGCCGCACCCCGATCCAGCCCGCGCTCAGCCAGGCGCGCGGGCAGATCGAGGTCCAGGTGCGCCAGGGCACCCAGGCGATCCTCGACCAGTACGGCGCGGGGGTGGAGATCACCCAGGTCCAGCTCCTCAAGTCCGACCCGCCGGCGGAAGTGATCGACGCCTTCCGCGACGTGCAGCGCGCGGTCGCCGACCGCGAGCGCGCCCGCAACGAGGCCGAGGCCTACCGCAACAGCATCCTCCCCGAGGCGCGCGGCAACGCCCAGCGCCTGATCCAGGAGGCCGAGGCCTTCCGCGAGGCCCAGGTCGCGCGCGCCCGCGGCGAGGCGCAGCGCTTCCTCTCCGTCCTCGCCGCCTACCAGGTGGCGCAGGACATCACGGTGCGGCGCATGTACCTCGAGACGATGGAGGAGATCCTGCGGCGCAATCCGACGATGCTGGTGGACGACCGGCTGCAGGGCGTCGTGCCCTTCCTGCCGCTCGGCGAGCCCGCGCGCCCGACCGGCCGCGCGGCACCGTCGCCCGGCACGGGCCTGTCCTCCCTGCCGCTCTCCCGGCCCCCGCCGCTCTCCCCGCAGGGCGCAGCGCCGCAGGCCGGCGCCGCGGCCGGGCCTGCGCCGCCCTATCCGCCGGGCGGCGGCAGCGGGCGGCCGGCCGGAGGAGGGCTGCCGCGATGAACCGCGCCATCGCCCTGCTCGCGCTGGCGGTGCTCGCCGTCATCACCACCTTCTCGACCCTGTTCACGGTGCACCAGACGCAGCAGGTGCTGATCACGCAGTTCGGCGAGCCGATCCGCGTGATCCGGGAGCCCGGCCTGCACGCGAAGCTGCCCTTCATCCAGTCCGTGATCGCCTTCGACCGCCGGCTGCTCGACTACGACGCGCCGGGCGAGGAGGTGATCCTCGGCGACCAGCGCCGGCTGATCGTGGACAGCTTCACGCGCTACCGCATCACCGACCCGCTGCAGTTCTTCCAGACCGTGCGCGGCACCGAGGGCGGCATCCGGGCGCGGCTCAACTCCATCGTCTCCTCGGCGCTGCGCCGCGTGCTCGGGACCGAGCCGCTCGACGCCGTGCTGTCGCAGGACCGCGCGCGGATCATGGGCGAGATCCGCGACCAGGTGAACGAGGAGGCGCGCCGCTTCGGCATCGAGGTGCTGGACGTGCGCATCCGCCGCGCCGACCTGCCGGAGGAGAACACCCAGGCGATCCTCTCGCGCATGCAGACCGAGCGCCAGCGCGTGGCCAGCGAGCAGCGCGCCGAGGGCCAGGGCGAGTCGCTGCGCATCCGCGCCAACGCCGACCGCGAGCGCACGGTGCTGCTCGCCGAGGCGCAGGCCCAGGCCGACATCCTGCGCGGCCAGGGCGAGCAGGAGGCGATCCGCATCTTCGCCGAGGCGTTCCAGCGCGACCCGGCCTTCTTCC
Source organism: Caldovatus aquaticus (assembly GCF_019458025.1). GTDB lineage: Bacteria > Pseudomonadota > Alphaproteobacteria > Acetobacterales > Acetobacteraceae > Caldovatus > Caldovatus aquaticus. The sequence goes on from NZ_JAHZUY010000109.1 coordinate 4,613, forward strand.
AGTTCTGGCGCACCATGCAGGCCTATCGCGAAGCCTTCGGCGACGGCTCGACCCGGCTGGTCCTGACGCCCGAATCCGAGTTCTTCCGCTACTTCCGCGAAAGCCCGGCCGGCGGCCGGCCGCCGCCCGCCGGCGTCGCCCCGGCGGCCTCCGGCGCGCCCGGCCCGGCCCCGGGCCCGGCGGCGAACGGGGG
>NZ_JAHZUY010000110.1 GCF_019458025.1 Caldovatus aquaticus
CGGCGGTCCCCCCGGGACCGCCGGGCGGCGGGTCCGGCGCGGCGCTCAGCGCAGGAACCACCCCGTGCCGCGCCGCAGCGCGTCCGCCCGCCCCTCGCGCGCGAGCTCCCACAGCGGCGTGTCCACAGCAAGCCGCTGCCCGCCGTCGCGCTGCACCGGGCGGATCAGCGCCTCCGCCCGCCCGCGCGTCTCCGCCCCGAACAGGTCGAGCGGGATGCGGACATAGATCCCCTTGTCGAAGCTGCCCTCGCCGAAGCGGGCGAAGGGGACGTCGGTGAAGGTGGCGAAGGCCCCGACCTCGATCCCGGAATCGAAGCGCCGGCCGAGCTCGACCGTCGCCCCCCAGTCGCCCGCCAGGTAGCGCCCCGCGCGCACCACCGCGTAGGTGTTCCACCACGGCAGGTCGGCGTAGAGCGAGAGGTGCCCGGTCGCCACCCGGTAGCGCCGCAGCCCGAGGCGCTGGTCGAAGTCGCGCTGCGCCACGTAGGCGAGATCGAGGCCGAGCGCGAACGGGGCCTCGTGCGGCCGCCACAGCACCTCGGCGGAGAGGCCGGCGAACATCGGCTCCAGGTAGCCGAGGGTGGCGCGCGCGAACCAGTCGGGCGCGGGATTCCACAGCCGCTCGAGGTAGAGCGCCGGGATCGCGGTGCGCCCCTCGCGGGCGTAGCGCGCGAAGTCGCTGCGCACGTGCGGCAGCCGGCTGTCGGAGGGCAGCCCGCGGTCGAGATTGCCCGCCAGCGTCTGCCGCACCCCGCCCGCCAGCGCGAAGCCCGCGGGCAGGGAGAGCCGCGCCCCCGCCGCGCCCGCCGCCTCCCAGCGCAGGGTGCGCTGGGGATCGCCGAGCAGCAGCCGCAATTGCGGCTCGATCCCGCCCTCGAGCGCGACCGCGGGCGCACGCGCCGCGCCGGGCCAGGGATCGCCGCCCGCCGGCAGCAGCAGCGCGGCGGCGAAGACCTCCTCGGCGCTGCCGCGCCCGGCGGCGGCGTCCTCGAAGGCGCGGCGCGGCAGCTCGATCCGCGCCACCTCGACGCCGAGCAGCGACCAGGCGAGCTCGAGACGCTCCACCCGCGCCGGCAGGTGCGGCTGCACGGCGCGCAGGACCCGCCCCGCGGTCTGGGCCAGGGTGCGGTGCCGGCCGCCCTCGACGGCGATGCGCGCAAGGTCCGGCCCGGCGAGGGCGAAGGCGAGCGGGCGGAACCCGGCCGCCCGCAGCGCGGCGAAGACGCGCTCGGCCGCGGGCTCGCCCTCCCCCGCCGGGCGCGGCGCGAGGCGCGGCGGCGGCGGCCGCTCCGCCTCCGGCGGCCGCCACGGATCGAGGCGGAAGGAGAGGCGGAACAGGAGGTCGGTGCCGTGCACGAAGTGCAGCCCGGCGTCCATCCAGTCGTTCGACCATTGCAGCCCGGCGTTCAGCCGCGTCCGCGCCCGCCCCGCTGCGCGCGGGTCGCGCCGCGCCGGGTAGCCGCCGCGCTCGTCGCGCAGCGCATCGCCCGACCATTCGACCTTGGCGCGCAGGCCGGCGAGCTCGCCGCCCCAGGGCGCGGGCAGGGGCGGCACGCTCCACTCGAGCCCGGCGAACAGCGCCGCGCGCTCGCCGCGGAAGAAGCCCGGGATGCGCACCGTGCCGCCCTCGCCGACGCTGCGCGGGCGCTCGGCGAAGCCGCGCGCGAGGCCGGTCAGCGGATTGGCGAGGTCCGCCCCGGTGCCGAGCCGCCCCCAGCCGATCCCGAGCGTGAGGTCGAGGTCCCACCAGCGTTTCGACGCCACCAGGTATTCGCCGGCATAGAGCCCGGTGCCGATCGCGTCCTGCAGGCCGACCGCGAGCGCCGGCCGCCAGTCGCTCTCGCTCCAGAGCCGCAGGCGCAGGTCGAGCGCGCGGTCGGAGGCGGTGCCGGCGCCGCGCGTCGCGTCCAGCCGCTCGGCGATACGGAAGGTGGTCGCCAGCCAGGGCAGCGCCTGGAAGGAGGCGAACCAGAAGCGCCGCTGGCGGCGCAGCGCCGCGCCCGCCTCCAGCGTGCCGTCGGGCCGGAAGCGGGCGTTCGGCATCTCGATCAGCCCGGCGCCGCCGGAATTCGCCCCGCTCGCCGGCACCTCCTCGGCGCGGGCGAGCGCGCCCGGCCCCGCCGCGGCGAGCAGCGCCAGCGCGACGCCGAGCGCGACGCCGGCCGGGCCCGGCCGCGGCCCCCGCCCGCCGCGGCCGGCAGCGGGCGCACGCCCCGCGCGAGCGGCCCGCCGCACGCCTCAGTTCCGCATCTGGCGTCCGATCACCGCCAGCGCGGCGCTGCTGATCGAGACCTGCGTCAGCACCTGCGTCAGGTCGCGCACCAGGCCCCAGGTCTCGTAGGGCGAGGGGTCCTGCGGCACCACCACGAGGCTCCCCGGCGGGATCGGCGGCCCGCCCTGCTGCCAGGCGGAGAGGCCGGCCGGCACCGACTGGCCGTTCGGCAGCACGACGAAGGCGCGGGCGGTGTCGGCGAAGCGCTGCGCGCCCCCCGCGGCGCGCAGGTAGTCGGCGGCGCGCCAGCCCGAGACGAACTGCAGGCTGCCCGGATTGAGCACCGCGCCGACCACCGTCACCTCGTTCGGCCGCTTCGGCATCACGATCAGGTCCCCGGGCTCGAGCAGCACGTCGCGCTCCGGGCGCGCCGCGAGCACGACCGGGTTCGCCTCCACCACCATGCGGCCGGCGGCGCGCGCCTCGCGGATGGCGTTGGCGAGCTCGCGCCCGGCGGTGATGGCGCTGCCGAGATCCGCCGGCGAGCCGCGCGCGCCCGCCACCGCCTGCCCCGCCGCCACCTGCAGCAGCGAGGCCTCGAGCTCGCGCGCGGTGCGCTGGAATCCCTCCTGCTGGCGCTGGCGGACGCTCTCGCGCAGGAACACCGCGCCGTAGGGATAGGCCTGCGGCGTCAACCCGCCGGCGCGCGCGATCACCTCGGAGAGCCGCTCGCCGCGGCGGATGTCGTACACGCCCGGGCGCTGGAACTCGCCGACCAGCGTCACCGGCCCGATGTCGCGGTCGGCGAAGCCGCGCGGCACCCGCACCGCGTCGCGCGGCGAGAGGCGCACCGCCGCGAAGTTCCGGCTGGTGAGGTCGAGCCGCGTGCGCGCGAGCGGGATCGCGGCGCCCTGCTCCACCGGCTCGCGCGCGAATTCCACCGCCGAGAGGTCGGCGGTGTCGGTCGTCCCGCCGGCCGCCGCCAGCACCGCGTCGAGGCCGGTGTCGTTGACGATCGGATAGAGTCCCGGCAGCCGCACCTCGCCGGTCAGCAGCACGGTCTGGTCGAGCAGGAAGGGCAGCAGGGCCGGATAGTCGAGGAACAGCTGCGGGCAGGGCGGCACGCCGATGTCGGGGAAGCCGGCGCCGCGCGCATGCGCGAAGCGGTGCGGCGAGGCACGCGCGGCGACCGCGACCTGGCCGAGCGCCGGGCAGGCGGCCGGCCCCTCGCCCAGGGCCTCGCCGCGCAGCGCGCGCTGCACCGGCGGGCTCGCCAGCCACTGGATGTCGGCCTGGCCGAGCACCAGCACCTCGTCGGATTCCGCGAGCGGCATGTCGGCCTGGCCACGCAGCACGCGGCCGAGGTCGAAGGGCAGGAAGCGGCGCACCCGCGTCGCCGGGTCCACGCGCCAGACCACGCCGAGGCGCGGATAGGGGTCGGGCCGCACCAGGCGCGGATCGGCGAGCAGCGCGCGCAGCGACCGCCCGCCGCTCGCGCGCGTCAGCGGCGCGACGACGTGGCCGGCGAGGCGGAGCTGGTTCACCGTGACGTCCGCGCCGGGCTCGACCCGCACCGCGTCGCCGCGGCGCAGGAGGTCGCGCGGGCCGATCTCGCCGACGCTGCGCCGCCCCTGCGCGTCGGTGCGCTGCGTCAGGAAGCGGTTGCCCGCGGGCCGCAGCGTGCCGCCGGCGACCTCGAGCAGCGAGGCGAGCGTCGCCCCCGCGGCGCCGGCCGGCAACTCGTAGATCCCGGGCCGCGTCACCTCGCCGGCGAGCGCCACGGTGGCGCCGAGCGGCGGGACGACGACCCGCTCCCCCTCGCGCAGCGCGAGGTCGGGCCGCCCCGGCATGCCGGCGATGACGGCGTAGAGGTCCACGATGCGGCTCGTCCCGCCCGGCCCCTCGACGCGGATCGCGCGCAGGCTGCCGGTCTTGCGCACGCCGCCCGCCGCGGAGAGGGCGTCGAGCACGGTGGAGAGCGCGGTCAGCGCATGGACGCCCGGCCGCACCACCTCGCCGGCGACGAGGACGCCGATCTGGCGCACCTGGGCGACGCTGACGAACACCTCCGAGCCGCCGAGCTCGCGCTCGGCGCGGGCCTCGAGATCGGCGCGCAGCGCGCGCAGCGTGCGCCCGGCGGCGGGGATCGGCGGCAGGTCGGGCAGCAGCAGCAGGCCGTCGCGGCCGATCCGCGCCGTCAGCGTCTGCCGCGCGCGGCCGCGGAAGGCGAGCACCAGCTCGTCGTCGCGGCCGAGCAGGTAGTCGTCGGGCAGCAGGCCGAGCGGAGGCGGGGAGGCCGCGCCCGCCGCCAGGCGGAAGGTGTCGTAGCCGAACTGGCGCAGCGGCGGGTCGGGCGCGGGATCGAAGCGGGCGGCGAAGAACGCCTCGACGTGGGAGAGCGGCTCCTCCGCCGCGCGCGCCGCCACCGCCGCGGGATCCGCCGCCGCGGCCTCGCGCGAAGGCGCGGGCGTCGCGGCGGGACCGGCCG
>NZ_JAHZUY010000111.1 GCF_019458025.1 Caldovatus aquaticus
CCGGCCGCTGCGCGTGGTGCGCGCGCCGGCGGCGCCGCCGGCGGCGCGGCCGACCCTGCCGGGCTGCGCCGCCGCCCCGCTCGCGCCCTGGACCCTGCTCGACGCCGCCGCCGCGCTGCACGTGCTCGACGATCCTCTCGGCCTGCTCGCCCTCGCCGCGGGCGTGCCGGTGACCTGCCACGCTCCGGGCGCCGCCTTCGCCGGCTGGGGCGCGACGCGGGACATGCCGTCGGTGCCGCGGCGCCCCGGCCCGGCCCGCGATGCGACCGATCTCTTCGCCGCCCTGATCGCCGGCACCCGCTGCGCCGACCCCTTCCGCGGCCGCCCCTGGACGCTGCTCGAGGCGCTGCGTCAGCTCGCCGACTGGCGGATCGCCGAGGCGGAGAACCGTCGCATCGTCGTCTGCTGCGGCATGGCCTTCTGGAAACGGCGGCGCATCGCTGCGGCCCTCGCCTCGGAGGCCGGCCGCCCCGCCTTCCGGCGCGGCGCGCGCGCCGCGGTCGCCGCCGCCGCCGGCGCACGCAGGGGAGCCGCCGATCCCCCCGCGATCGCCGTCTGGGCCACCCGCGTCCCGCCCGGCCTGCCGCACCGCGCCGCCGCGGCCGGACTGTCCCTGCTCTACGTCGAGGACGGCTTCGTCCGCTCCGCCGGCCTCGGCGCCGGCTTCCTGCCGGGCGCCTCGCTGGTGCTCGACACCGCGCCCGGCCTGCATCTCGACCCCGCCGCGCCGAGCCGGCTCGAGCGCCTGCTGGCCGAGGCGAGGCCCGACCCCGCCCTCCTCGCCCGCGCCGCCGCCCTGCGCGCGGCGCTGCTCGCGCGCGGCGTGACGAAATACGGCCTCGGCGGCCCCGCCGCCCTCGACCTCGGCGCGCCGCCCGGCGCGCGGCGCGTGCTGGTGCCCGGCCAGGTCGAGGACGACCTCTCCGTCCGCCTCGGCGCCGCCGCGGTGCGGGGCAATCTCGACCTGCTGCGCGCCGCGCGCGCGGCGGCCGGACCCGACGCCTTCCTCGTGTTCAAGCCGCACCCCGACGTGGTCGCCGGCTACCGCCGCGGCCACGTGCCGCTGCGCGACGCCCTGCGCTTCGCCGACCGCGTGCTGCCCGAGGCGCCCATGGCGGCGCTGCTCGCCGCCGTGGACGAGGTGCATACCATCACCTCGCTCGCCGGCTTCGAAGCCCTGTTGCGCGGCCTGCGCGTGGTCTGCTGGGGCGCGCCGTTCTACGCGGGGTGGGGGCTCACCGAGGACCGGGCCCCTCTGCCCCGGGCGCGGAGAAACCGAATATTAACGGTTGATGAGCTAGTCGCCATTTCTCTCATCCTCTATCCACGCTACGTGGACCCGCTGCTGGAACTCCCCTGTCCCGTGGAAGTGGTGCTCGACCGCCTGGCCGACCCCGCGGCGTGGCGGCCCGGCGCGATCGCCCGGCTGCGGCGCTGGCAGGGCCGCGCCCGCGCCGCGTTCCGCCGCTGGAGCGCGGCGGAGGGCGCATGAACGCCCTCGCGCCGCCTCGCCCCGTCCGACGCTGCTTCCTCTTCCTTCAGGGGCCCGCCTCCGCCTTCTTCGCGCGGCTCGGCGCGGCGCTGGCCGGGCGCGGCCACGGCGTGCTGCGCGTCAACTTCAACGCTGGCGACCGGCTCTTCTGGCCGCATCCCGGCGCGCTCGACTTCACCGGCCGGCCGCAGGACTGGCCCCCGGCGCTGGGGCGCATCCTGCGCCGCCACGCCGTGACCGACCTCGTGCTGTTCAGCGACTGCCGCCCGCTGCACGAGGCGGCGATCCCGGTCGCGCGGGCCGCCGGCTGCGCGGTGCACGTCTTCGAGGAGGGCTACCTCCGCCCGGGCTGGATCACGCTCGAGGAGGGCGGGGTCAACGCCCGCTCGCCCCTGCCGCGCGATCCGGCCTGGTTCCGCGAACAGGCGCGCCACCTGCCGCCCGAGCCGCCGGAGGTCAACCTGTCCGGCCGGTTCCTGCGCCGCGCGGCGGAGGACGTCGCCTACAACCTCGCCGCCCTGGCCGGCCGGCGCCGCTTCCCGCACTGGCGCACCCACCGTCCCTGGCACCCGCTGCACGAGTATCTCGGCTGGCTGCGCCGCGGCCTGTGCCGCCCCCTGGCGCGCGCGGCCTCGGCCCGGCGCCTGCGCCGCCTGGCCGAGGACCCAGCCCCCTTCTGGCTGCTGCCCCTGCAGCTCGACGGCGACTACCAGATCCGCCGGCACTCCCCCTATGCCTCGATGCGCCAAGTGATCCTCGAGGTGGTCGCCTCCTTCGCCCGCGCCGCGCCGCCCGGGACACGGCTGGTGATCAAGGGGCATCCGCTCGACAACGGCCTGGTGCGCTGGGGCGCAGTGGTGCGCGAGGCCGCGCGCGCCGCCGGCCTGCCCGCCGATCGCGTGGTCTATCTGGGTGAGACCCTGCTCGGCCCGCTGCTCGGGCCGGCGCGCGGCGTCGTCACCGTGAACAGCACCGCCGGGCTGCAGGCACTCTCGGCGGGCAAGCCGGTCGTGACGCTCGGCCACGCGCTCTACGACATGCCGGGGCTGACCTGGCAGGGCCGGCTCGACGCCTTCTGGACCCGGGCCGGGCCGCCCGATGCCGCGCTGGTGGACGCGTTCCGCCGCGTGCTGGTGGCGCGCTCGCTGGTCCGCGGCGGGTTCTTTAGCGAGGCCGGCATCCGCGCCGGCGTCGAGGGCGCGGTGCGCCGGCTCGAGGCGCTGCCGGCGCGGCGCGTCGCGGGCGCGTCCGGCCGCGCCGCCGCGACCGCCGACTGAGGCGCCGGCGGCCCCCCTGCGGCGCGGCGGCCCAGCCGCGCGCGCGGCCCGTGCGGGCGGAGCGCCTCGATCGGCGCAGCCGCCGCGGTATCATCCCGCCCCTGCCGTGAGATCCACATCCCCCGCCGCGCCGCCGCCGGGGTGCGGCGCCGCATGAACGCCGCCGCCTTCGCCCATCTCGCGCTTGGCGCTGCCCCGCCGCTCGCCGGCTGGTGGCTGCTGCGCCGCGCCGCCGGTGCCGGGCTGCGCCAGCCGCCGGCGCGGCTCGCCACCGATCTGGCGCCGGCGGCCCTGCTCTGGGCGCTGCTGCTCGCGGCGACCGCGCGGCCTGTGCTCGCCGGCTGCGTCGTGTTCTCCCTCGCCCTGGCCCTCGCCCTCGCCGACACGGCCAAGCGCCGCGTGCTCGGCGAGCCGGTGGTGTTCTCCGACGTGGCGCTGCTGTCCGGAGTGGTGCGCCATCCCGGCCTCTATCTGCCCTTCGCCGGGCCGGCGCGGCTCGCGGGCGCCGCGGCGCTGCTGCTCCTCGCCCCGCCGCTCGCCTGGCTGGCCGAGCCGCCGCTCGCCGCGCTCGCGCCGGGGGGGCGCGCGCTGCTCGCCGCCGCTGCCCTCGGCCTCGCCTGGCCCAGCCTTCTCCGCCCTCCTTCCCTGCCCCTCACCGGCGATCCGGCGGCCGACGCCGCCGCGCTCGGGCCGTGCGCGGCGCTCGCGCGCCAGCGCGCGGTGGCGCGCGCCGAACGCCCGGCCCGCCGCGCCCGGCTCGCCGCGCCGCCGCTGCCGCTGCGCGCGCCGGCGCCGCACCTCGTCCTGGTCCAGGCGGAAAGCTTCTGCGACCCGCGGCGGCTGTGCGGCGCCGCCGGCGCGCTGCCGCGCTGGGAGGCGCTCCGCGCCGCCGCCCTGCAGCACGGCCGCTTCGCCGCCCCGGCCTTCGGCGCCAACACCATGCGCGCGGAGTTCGGCGTGCTGACCGGGCTTCCCGAGGCGGCGCTCGGCCTCGACCGCTTCCACCCCTATTTCCGCTTCGCCCGCGTCCCGCTGCCCTCGCTCGCCTCGGCGCTCGGCGCGGCGGGCTATGCCACCGCCTGCCTGCACCCCTTCGACCGGCGCTTCTTCGGCCGCCACCGTGCCCTGCCGGCGCTCGGCTTCCAGCGCTTCCTCGATGCGCGCGCCTTCGCCGGGGCGCCGCGCGTCGGCGCCCATGTCGCCGACGCGGCGCTCGGGGCCCGCGTCATCGCCGAGCTGCGCGCCGCCGCCACGCCCCTGTTCCTCTTCGTCATCACCATGCAGGCGCACGGCCCCTGGCCCGGCCCCGACCCGCTCGACGCCTGGCTCGCCCACCTTCGCGACACCGACGCGATGCTCGGCGCCATCGCCGACGCCGCGCGCGGCCTCGACCGCCCGCTGCTGCTCGCCGCCTACGGCGATCACCTGCCTGCCGTGCCGCAGCGCCCGCGCGACGGCCTCGCCACCGACTACCTCCTCTGGCGCAGCGACCGCCCCGGGCCCGGCGCGCGCCGCGATCTCGACCCGGCCGGCCTGCACGCGGCCCTCCGCGCGGCGCTGGCGCCCCCCTGACACGCCGCCCCGCCGGGCGGACGTTCGCGGGTGCGGCCGGCCGCCCCCCAGGGCCGCCCTGGCGGAGGGGGGGGCCCGCCGGCGGCCCGCCCCCGCGCCGATCGCGGGCAGGGGGAACCGGACCGAAGCGGCACGCGGCCCGGCGAGCAACGCGCCGGGGCCGTCGCCTCGCCCCCGGGCGAGGCCCGCT
>NZ_JAHZUY010000112.1 GCF_019458025.1 Caldovatus aquaticus
CGGCCGTGTCGCCTCGATCAGCGGCTCCCATTCCGCCCAGGCCGCATCCGTGAACACCTGAACGCCGCCGCTCTTCTCCGCCATCCCCACAACATGGGCATAGCATTCAAGCTCTAACAGACCCTAGCGGCGGGCGAGGGGAGAGGCCGGGTGCGCGGGTCGGCCCGACAGGCGGCGCGAGGTCACGCCCGGCGCGGCCCGGGATCGCCCGCATCGGCAAGGCTCCCCCCCGTCTCCTCGGCCGCCGCGAGCTCCGGGCGCGCGTCGAGCGCCGCCAGGGTCGCGTCGGCCAGCGCCAGCACCAGCGGCTGCAGGGCCTTCGCCTCCTCGGTCTCGCCGCGCGCGGCGGCACGCTGGAGCCGTTCCGCCTCCGCCACCAGACGGCGGGCGCCGAGCGTCCGCCCGGCCCCGACCAGGCGGTGGGCCCCCTGGCGCAAGGCGGCGAGGTCCGCCCGCCCCGCCGCCAGCGCATCGGCGACCACCACCGCGGCGCGGCGGATCTCGCCGACGAATTCGGCGAGGATGCCGCGCCCTGCCGGGCCGAGATCGGCCGCGAGCGACACCAGCGCCCGCTCATCCAGCAGCGGCGGAGGCGGCTCGCCGGGGTCCGCCGGCGGCTCCCTCCCGGCCGCGGCCGGCGGGGAAGGTGCGCCCGCCTGCGCGCCGGCGGCCTCTCCCCGCGCCGCGACGGGACGGGCCGGCCGTGCCAGCAGGCCGAGCGCGCCGACCAGCGCATGGCGCTCGATCGGCTTGGCGAGGTGGCCGTCCATCCCCGCCCGGCGGCAGGCCTCGATCTGATCGGGCAGCGCCGAGGCGGTCAGCGCGATGATCGGCACCCGCGCGCGCGGGCCGGGCAGCGCGCGGATGCGCCGCGTCGCCTCCAGCCCGTCCATGTCCGGCATCTGCACGTCCATCAGCACGGCGTCGAAATCCTCGCGCGCGATGGCGGCCACCGCTTCGGCCCCGCCGGAAACCGCCACCGCCTCGTGCCCCGCGGCCTCCAGCATGGCGCAGGTGACCTGGCGGTTGACCGGGATGTCGTCCACCACCAGCACCCGCAGGCTCTCCCCTGGCCGCTGCGGCCGGTGCGGCGCGGCGGCGCCGTCCGTGGCCTCCGTGGCCGCGCCCGCGTCGGGGCGCCCCGGGCCGGCCGGGCGGGACTCCGCGTCCGCCGGCGTCGCCGCGGCCGTCGCCGGTCGCCCCGGCCGCACGCTGCGCAGCGGAAGCTCCACCCAGAACAGCGCGCCCGTTCCCGGGGCGCTGTCGCAGCCGATCCGCCCCCCCATCAGCGCCACGAGCTGGGCGGAGATGGCGAGGCCCAGCCCGGTCCCGGCCGCTTCCGTCCCGCCGCCGAGCTGCGCGAATTCCATGAACAGCAGATGGCGCTTGTCGGCCGGGATGCCGGGGCCGCTGTCCTGCACCTCGATCCGCAGCCCCTCCTCCGCCGCGGGCGGCGGGGCCAGGCGCCGCACCCGCAGCGTCACCCGTCCGCCCGCGGGGGTGAACTTCACGGCGTTGGAGAGGAGGTTGAGCAGCAGCTGGCGCAGCCGGGTGGGATCGCCCTCGACCAGCTCCGGCAGGTCCTCCGGCGCGTCGAGCCGGAAGTCGAGCCGCTTGCGGTCCACCTCGGGCCGGAGCAGCGTGGCGCAGCCCTCGAGCAGCGGGCGCAGCGCGACCTCCTGCTGCTGCAGGTCGAGCCGGCCCGCCTCGATCTTCGAGAGGTCGAGCAGGCCGTTGACCAGCTCGAGGACATGCCGCCCCGCCTCGTAGAGCGTGCGCACCCGCGCGCGCTGGTCGGGCGCGAGGCGCGGGTCGTCCAGCAGGATCTGCGCGAAGCCGAGCACGCCGTTGAGCGGGGTGCGCAGCTCGTGGCTCATGCGCGCGAGGAACCGGCTCTTGGCCTCGCCGGCGGCGTCGGCGGCGTCGCGCGCCGCCGCCAGCTCCTCCATGGCGCGCTTGAGGGCGGTGATGTCGGTGCGGATGCCGACGGTGCCCCCGTCGGGCGTGCGGCGCTCGGTGACCAGCATCCACCGGCCGTCGGGCAGCCGGCGCTCGACCGGCGGGTGGTTGCCGCGGCGCCAGGCGAGCTCGTTCTTCACCCACGCCTCGATGTCGGCGCCGGCCTCCGGATGCTGGCCGCGCCGCGCGCCCTCGCGCAGGATCTCCTCGGCCCGCGCCCCGGGGACGAGGAAGGGGCCGCTGATCCGGTAGAAGTCGCGGTAGCGGCCGTTGCAGACGACGAGCCGGTCCGCGGCGTCGAACATCGCGAAGCCGTCGGACATGGCCTCGAGCGCGTTCTCGAGGGTGCGGCGGAAGCGCGCCCGCTCCGCCTCGGCCTGCTCGCGCTGGCGGAGGGCGAGGGAGAGGGCGAGGGCGAGCGCCGCCACCAGCAGCGCCAGCGCGCCGGAGGCGAGGAGCGCCCGGTTCCGGTCCCGGCGCCAGCCGGCCAGGGTGACCTCGACATCCCTGGCCACCGTGACGAACAGCTCGGGATACAGGGTAGGCCGCGCGGCGATCTGCACGACCCCGTCGCCGAGCCGCGCCGGGATCGCCGGCGCGGCGGCGCCGTGGTCCCGGCGGGCGAGCTCCGCCGCGGACGGGGACAGGCGCTGGCCGAGTCCCATCGCGACCTGCGGCAGGCTCGCCAGCAGCGTGCCGTCGGCATGCTCCAGCGTGGCCTGCTGGCCGGGGCTCCCGCCGGCGACGGCGAGCAATGCCTCGATCAGGAGCGCCGGCACCTCGGCCACCCCGGTCACCGGCACCGCGAGGCCGGGGATGTCGAGGCTGTGGGCGACGTAGAGCGACCATTCGCCGGTCAGGGGGTCGCGCGTCGGCCCGCCGATCGCCACGCCGCCCCTGCGCGCCGCCCTCCTGGCGAGGCCGGAGAGCAGCGGCGGCAGGTCGCGCCGCAGCGTGCCCGGCCGCGCGCCGGCCAGGGGCGTGCCGTCGGGGCCGACGAGGAACACGTCGCCGGACGTGAAGTTCTGCCGGTTCAGCTCGCGGAGCAGCCGGTCGGCGCTGCCGAGGTCGAGCAGGCCGTCGTCCGCCGACACCAGGGGGGAGAGCATGGTCGGCAGCCCGGCCAGGATCGCGTCCACATGCACGAGGGTGTGGTTGATCGTGGCCGCCACGGCGCGGGCGACGTCGCCGAGGGTCTCGGCGGACGCGGCGAGCGCCGCCTCGCGCGCCCGGCCGATGAGGAGGGCGGTCGCAACGCCCTGGCCGAGCAGGATCGCGAGGCAGGCGGCGAGGACGGCGAGCCGCAGGCGCCGGGGATTCTGCATTCCTCTTAACATTCTTCCGTGTGCGCCGCCCCTAGGCCGGCCGGCGGCAACGCCCGGCGGTCATCCGCACCGGCACGGCGATGGTGCGAGCCGCGCGGATGCGAACCGCACCGCCGGGCCCGGCCGGCTTCCGGAGGAGCGGCGCCCCGGCTCGTCGCGGGCGGGCGGTCCCGGCAAGGCCGCCCGCGCGGGGGCGCGAGCCGCCCCGTTCGCCTCCTCCCGCGCGGGCACGGCTTGCCCCGGTGTGCTGTCGAGCTGTCTTGCAGGCCATCGTACCGGAGAAGATACGTACCGCCTCACCGCCTCGGATCTGCACTCTAAGTACCGGCGTGGGTGGCCACGGCCGCCCTTGACGCCCACATGCGTGCGCTATCCTCGCCGGCCATGCCGGCGGCCGGAGACGACAAGGTGCTTGCCCGACGCTCGGCTCCGACATGCGCCGGCCGCAAAGGCCAACCCCTGCCCGGCGGAGGAAGGCGCTCGACCCAACATGACGCCGACGCCTGGGGCAGGGACCGGTAAAAAAATGCGGACCGGGAAGCAAGAAAACCATAAACTCTCCGCCGACGGGCAGTGAAAAGGGCGTTAAAAACCGGGTGGCCCCGCCGCCCCAGGGTCTGCGCCCAATTGCCGTGGGAACGGTGCGATGATTCGCCCTGCCCAACGGCGGGGGGATGGACCGTGTCGCGCCTGTTCTGGCTGAGCGACGTGCCGTGGGCGGCGAGCGAGCCGCATCTGCCGATGGTCCACACCGGGCCGCGGCGCGTGGACGACCGGCGGGGGATCGGCGGCATCGTGCACCGTTTCCGCGAAGGCTGCCGCTGGCGTGCCCTGCCGCCGGAATAGGGGCCATACGCCACCGTCTTCAACCGTTGGAACCGCTGGAGCCAACGCGGGCTCTGGCAGCGCATCCTCGCCGCCCTCGTCGCCTGCGCCGACCCGCCGCGGGGCGCGCCGATCGGCAGTGCCGCGGTGAAGGCGCACCGCTCGGCGGCCGGCGCGAAAGGGGGGAAGGCGATGCCTGCCACCAGGCGATCGGCCGCTCGCGCGGTGGGCGCCCCGCCAGGGGCCACGCGCTCTGCGACGAGCAAGGCCGCCC
>NZ_JAHZUY010000011.1 GCF_019458025.1 Caldovatus aquaticus
CGGCGCAGGCCCCGGCCGAAACGCGGCCGGCCCCGGGCGGCGAGGCGGCGCGTCCGCCGCGCCCGCAGGACCGGCAGGGCCCGCGGCCGCCGCAGCGCGACCCGCGCGAACACCGTGGCGGCAAGGGCGGACCGCAGCGCGCGCCGCGGCCCGAGCGCCGGGGCGAGCCGGTGCCGGTGCCGCTGGTCGCGGCGCCGAAGCCCGAGTCGCCCTTCGCCATCCTCGCCACCCTGAAGCTGCGCAAGGCGCAGTGAGCGGCGGCCGCGACGCGGGCGAGCGGGAAGACCGCGACTGGCAGCGGCTGGACACGTGGCTCTGGTGCGCGCGGGTGGCGAAGACCCGCGCGCTCTGCGCCCGGCTCGTCGCGCAGGGCGGCGTGCGCATCAACCGCCAGCCGACGGACAAGCCGCACGCCCGGCTGCGCCCCGGCGACGTGCTGACCTTCGCGCCCGGGCCACGGGCGCCGGTGCGGATCTGGCGCGTCCTCGCCCTGGCGGAACGGCGCGGACCGGCAACGGAAGCGCGCGCGCTCTACGAGGACCTCACGGAGCCGGCCCCCGGCGGGCGGCCGCCGGGCGCATCCGGCAGCTGAGGCCGAGAGGGCACGCGGCGCGGCCGGCCCCGCCGCCTTCCTGCGCTTCCTGCCGCCCTCCGGATCCGGCAGGATCACGGGCGACGATGGCGCAGCACCGCCCCCCACCCGGCCGCACCGGCGCGAGCACCGGACGGCGAGAGCCACCCCCCGGCGGAAAGGCCGGCGGGATCCGGCCCGGCCGGCGGCATGCCGCGGGCAGGGGGCTGCTCGCCGCCGCAGCCCTTGCCGCGCTTGCGGCCTGCGCCGGGGCGAACGGCGGGCCGGAGCGGACTCCGGAGGAGGAGGGGCGGCCGAGCTGGCTGCCGCCGCCGCGCGGCCGCTATCCTGGTTATCGCCTCCCGGACGACGGGTTCCTCGACAACCTGGCGGCGCGGCCCGGCGACGGCGCCGTCACGGCTCACACCCCCGGTGAGGCCCTCCGTCCCCGGGGCGGCACGTCCTGGGCCTCGATCAGGGCCAGCAGGCCCTCCAGCAGCTGCGCCGGGGACGGCGGGCAGCCGCGGATCACCAGGTCCACCGGCAGGACGGCCTGCGCCCCCCCGGGCTCCACCGCGTAGCTGCCCTTGAACACGCCGCCGTCGAGCGCGCAGTCGCCGACGGCGACCACCCAGCGCGGCGCGGCCATCGCGCCGAAGGCGAACTCCGCCGCCTCGCGCAGGTTGCGGCAGACGGGGCCGGTGACGAGCAGCACGTCGGCCTGCCGCGGGCTCTCGACGAAGCAGAGGCCGAAGCGCTCGAGGTCGTGCACCGTCCCTTCCAGCGCGGCGATCTCCAGCTCGCATCCGCCGCAGGAGCCCGTGTCCACGACGCGCAGCGCGAGGCTGCGGCCGAGCCGCGCGCGCCCCGCCGCCTCCAGCCGCTGCGCGAGCGCCGCGACGGCCTCCGCCGGCACCGGCGGCGCCGCCTCGGACGGGGCCGGCGGGAGGAGGGCGCGCAGCATCCGGCCGATCCGGTCCCTCACAGGTCCACCCCGCTGGCGGAGCAGGAGAAGGAGCGCTCGCAGAGCGCGATGTCGGCGACGTCGCCCCGGGCGATCGCGGCCTCCAGCAGCGGCCAGTGCAGCCAGGAGGGATCGCGCAGGAAGGCGGCCGTGATCAGGCCGCCGTCGTCGAGGCGCAGCCAGTGCAGGCACGCGCCGCGGCAGCCCTCGACGAGACCGATGCCCTCGCCCGCGCGGCCGTCGCTGCCCTGCGGCAAGGGGCGCAGCAGCGTCTCGCCGCGGCCGGCGGCGGGCAGGTCCGCGAGCAGGGCGCGCGCGAGCCGGGCGGCGCCGGCCAGCTCCTCGATCCGCACCGCGAGCCGCGCCGCCGCATCGCCCGCCGCGCGGAGCGCAAGCGGCGGCAGGTCCAGCGCGTCGTAGGGCGCCGCCCGGGCCGCATGGCGCGCGTCGAAGCCGCGGCCGCTGGCGCGCCCGACCACGCCGCAGGCGGCGAAGCGGGCGGCGAGGGCCGGGTCCACGCGGCCGAGGCCGCCGAGCCGCGCGCCCAGCCCGCCGTGATCGCGGGCGAGCCGCATCAGCCCCGGCTGCTCCGCCTCCACCGCCGCGAGCGCGGCCTGGAGGGCGGCGGGCCCCGAGGGGGCGATGTCGATCGCCACGCCCCCGGGCACCACGTGGTCCATCATCAGCCGGTGCCCGAAAGCCCGCTCGGCGGCGCGCAGCACGCCTTCGCGCAGGGCGAGGCAGCGGGTGCGGGGACGGTCGAGCCCGGCCGCGGCGAACAGCGCCGCGGCATCGCGCAGGTGATTGTGGAGGCGCTCGAGCTCCAGCATGAGCGCGCGCAGGTGCCGCGCGCGCGGCGGCGGCTCGATGCCGGCCGCGGCCTCGGCGGCGGCGGCGAAGGCCGAGGCGTGGGCGACGGTGGAATCGCCCGCGAGACGCGCGGCGAAGCGGGCGGCGGCGCGCGGGCTCTTGCCCAGGATCAGCGACAGCGTGCCCTTGTGGGTGTAGCCGAGGCGGTGCTCGGCGCGCAGGACGGCCTCCCCCTGCACGTGCAGGCGCAGCTCGGCCGCCTGGGCGATGCGGCCGCGGATCGGGCCGAGCGGGATCTGCCGCACGCCCGCGCCGGACGCGGGAAGGAATTGCGGCTGCGGCGGCGGACCGGGCGGACGCGGGACCGCGCGCGGCGCGGCGAGCGGGGCGAGGACCGGCCATCGCCCGTGGTCCAGCCAGGGACGCGGATCGGTGCCGCCCTCGGCCTCCAGGCCCCAGAGGTCGCGCACCAGGCGCTCGAACCGCGCGGCGCCGGGACGGACGGGGGAGAGGGCGGGGTAGCGGGCGGCACCGTCGGCCGCGCCCGGCGGCGCACCGCGCGCCGCGGCCGAAGCGAGCATCAGCGCGCCGCCCGGGACGGCCCCCTCCGCGCCGGCGGCGCCGCGCCGGTCGAGAAACGCCGCATGCACCTGGCCCGGCTCGGCCCAGAGGGCGAGGAGCTCGAGCTCCGGCTCGGCCGCCAGCGCCGCGGGCAGGCGCGCCCAGGCCTCGGCGGGGAGGAGGTACCGCTCGGCCGGCAGGACGGGCGTGCCGCCGCGCAGGCCCTGCGGCGCGCCGCCGCGGATCAGCCGGCTGGCCGGCCGGTCGTCGGCGCCGGTCATGGCGGCGGGCAGCGGGCGCCGTCGCGGCGCGCCGCGCGAAGCAGGGGCTTGGGTGCGGTCCGGGGCGGGGGATGCGCCGTCATCCGATCAGCCTCGCGGCCTCTTCCAGGAACCGCGCCACGCCGACCGGCATCGCCATGCCGAGGAGCAGCGCGGCGAGAAGATGCAGGGCGAGCATCGCGCCGGCGGCGCGGCGCGCGACCGGGCCGGCGGCCGGGGCGCCGCCGCCCGGCGCCGGAAGACCCGCCGGGAAGCGGCGCAGCGCGGCGGCGAGCAGCGCCGCCAGCGCGACCATCATCGCCCCGCCGAGCATGGGCGCAAGCCAGGGAGCGCGCGCGGCGATCTCCGCCACCAGCGCGAGCTGGCCGGCGAACAGCACGCCCGGGGGCAGGCCGGCGAGAAGGGCGAGGCCCAGCGCCTCGCCGGCCGCGCGGGTGCGGTCGTCGCGCTCCCCCGCCCCGGCCGCCCCCGCGCCCAGGCGGAGCCCGCTGCGCACCAGGCCCTGCCCGACCAGCAGCAGCAATCCGGCGAGGTTCGCCGCGACGCCGCCCAGGCCGAAGGCAAGGGCGGCCGCCCCGCTCTGCGCCACGCCCGCCCAGGCGACGACCCGGGCGGGCGCCGGCCGCCGCGCCGGGCGGCCCAGGCGCCACAGCGCCCGCGCCGCCAGCAGCGCCGCCGCGATGCCGAGCGCGCCGAGGACGACCGCCGGCATCACGCTCTCCGGATGGGCGGCGACCACCGCCTTGGCGCGCAGCACGCCATGCAGCGCGGCCAGGGGCAGCACCCCGGCGAGCAGCGCCGCGACCGGCGGCGGCGCGGCCTCCTCCGCCTCGCCCGGCACGGCCGGGAGAACGAGGCCGGCCAGCACGCCCTGGCCGAGCGCCAGGCAGAGGAAGGCGAGATCGAGCAGGCGCGGATCGCCCTGCGCCGCCACGAGGCGCAGCGCGGCCCAGGAGAGGCCGGCATCGCCCGCGGTGGCGCGGTGCAGCAGGACAAGGCCGAACAGCGCCAGCGCCAGGCCGAGGCCGCCCGCGAGCAGCAGCCGCCATGCCGCCAGGGCGGCGGGCGGCGCCGCGGCGCCCAGCCCGACCATCGCCACGGCCGCCAGGGTGGCGACCGTCAGGCCGAGCCAGGCGAGGGCGAGGTGGTCGGCCAGCAGCGCCAGCGCGACCCCGGCGAAGAAGACCTGCCAGGCCCCCTCCGCCACCCGCTGCCCCGGCGCGCGCCGCCCATGCCCGGGCGCGGGGAGCGCGGCGGCGGTGGCGCCGATCGCGCCGGCGAGCGCCAGCAGCGTCAGGTTCAGCGCGTCCGGCCGCAGCGCGCCGCCGCCCTCCCGCGGCGGCAGCAGGCAGAGTGCGAGCGCGAGCGCGAGCCACAGCGCCGCGGCGCCGAGCCGCGCGAGGCGGCCCACGCGCCGCCCGGGCAGCATCGCGAGCGGCGCCGCAGCCAGGGGAACCAGCACCGGCAGCCAGGCGAGGGTCATCGCCGCCTCCCTCCGGCGGACGCGCGCCGGCAGGCCCGGACCGGCCCGCGGTTCACAGCCGCACCGCCGAGCCGAACGCGAGCACCACGCCGAGCAGCGCGACGAGCAGCGCCGCGGCGAGGAACTCGGGCAGGCGGGCCGGCGGCAGCCGGGCGCACGCGGCCGCCGCGGCAGCCATCGCGAGGCCGAGCGCGAGGAGCTTGGCGGCCCAGGCCAGCAGCCCCGCTGCCCAGGCGAGCGGCCCGGCGCCCGCCGGCGCCAGCCCGACGGGCAGCGCCAGCGCGGCGATCAGGCTCAGCCAGACGAGCAGCCGCAGCGCCGCCTGGAACTCCCACAGCGCCAGATGCCGGCCCGATGCGTCGCGCGGCGCGGCCGCCCGGTCGCCCGCCAGCTCCCGCTCCGCCTCCGGCGGCAGCGCCGGCGCGCCGGCGCCCCCGAGCGGAAGCCGCGCGTTCTCCGCGAGCGCCAGCCCGGCCAGGGCCAGCACCGCGGAAGCGGGAAGCGCCAGGCGGGCCACGCCGCCGCCGGCGCCCCCTTCCCGGACCGCGGCGATGATGCCTTCGAGCCCCGTGGTCCCGGCCAGCATCGCCAGCCCCATCGCGGCGATCACCAGCGCCGGCTCGGCGAGCACGAGCCGGACCAGGCCGCGTGCGGCGTCGAGCCCGCCCAGCGCGCCGGCCTCCATCGCCGCCAGTTCCCGCGCCAGCCGCGCCAGGAGGAGCAGCCCCGCCACCAGCAGCAGATCGGCGAGCGGGCCGAGGAGCATGCCGAGCGAGAAGGAGGGGACCAGCGCGGCCGCCAGCACGGTGGCGACCACCGCGGCGCAGGGCGCGACGCGGGCGACGGGCGAGGCGCCCTCGGCCGCCACGGTCTGCTTGCGCAGCAGCTTCCGCAGGTCGCGCCAGGGCTGCAGCGGGTGGGGCCCGCGCCGCCCGGCGAGGCGCGCCGCCGCGGTGCGCAGGAGCCCCGCAAGCAGCGGCGCCGCGGCGAGCATCACCGCCAGGTGCAGGACCTGGACCAGGAGCGCCCCGAGCCAGCCGGACACGCCGCTCATCCCCGCGCCGCGGCCGGGCGGGCACGGAGGGAGGCGGTCCCCGTGTGCGGCGCCGCTCCGCCGCCGCGCCCCGCTGCGCACCGCCGCGCCGAGGCTCCGCCCCGCAGCCCGGCCCACCCGCGCCTCGCGCCGCCGTGCCGCCGCCCCCGCGGCGCGGGGAGGCGGCAGGCGGCGCGATCGGCGGGCGGAACCCGCCCCCCGCCGCGAGGGGCCGGCCTCGGGAACGATCGGACCCGGCAGGCCACGGTCCCTCCCTCGTCAGCCGGTCGCCGCCAGGGCGAGCAGCGCCGCCAGCAGGCCGAGCAGGATCGCGAACAGGCGGCCGACCACGCGCCGCACCGGCAGGCGCCGGGTCTCGACACGCAGCCGCCCCGGCATGGCAAGGCCGTTCGCCGCCCGCAGGGCGCGGCGCGCCCAGCGCAGCGGCCGGACCCACGAGGCGGCGGCCGCCTGCGGCACGGCCGGGCGAGGATCGTCCGGCGCCCGCCGGAGCGGCCGCGCCGCGGCGCACCCCTGCAGGCCAAGCGCCGCCCGGCGCAGCGGTTGCGCCATCCCGGCGGCGCTCGGCTGGATCGCCGGATCGCCGAAGGGCAGGTGCGGCGGCGGCGCCATCGCGCCCCCGGTCCAGGCGGGAGCCTCCGCCAGCCCCGGCGTGGCCCACCGGCGCAGCGCCAGGGCCAGGGCCAGCGCGACAAGGGCCAGGAGCAGCGCCACCGCCGGCGGGACGAGACGCGCCACCGCCTCCGGCGCGTCCACGCCGGGCGCCGCGATGCCGAGCAGGCCGGCCCGCGGCGCGACGCTCGCGCCCGCCAGCCGCTGCAGGGCCGGATCGGCGAAGGCGAGCAGCGCCCCCGGCACCAGGCCGACCAGCACGCAGAAGCCCGCCGGCAGGGCGAGGGCGGCGATCCGGGTGCGGGGGAGCGTCTCCGCGGCGCCGGCCGCGCGCGGCGTGCGCGGCGGCCCGAGGAAGGCGAGGCCGTAGAAGCGCACCAGGGCCGCCGCGGCCAGGGCCGCGGCGAGCGCGGCGAGCAGGGCGGCGCCGAGGGCGGCGAACTGGAATCCGGCGTCGCCCACCCGCCAGGCGGCGAACAGCCCCTGCAACAGCAGCCAGTGCGCGGCGAAGCCGGAGAGCGGCGGCAGCGCCGCCAGCGACGCGGCAGCCAGCAGCGCGCCGCCGGCGGTCCACGGCATCGTCCGGACGAGCCCGCCCAGCCGGTCGAGCCGGCGGCTGCCCGCGCCGCGCCGCACCCCCTCCGCGACCAGCATCAGCAGCGTCACCGCCGCGGCCTGGTGCAGCGCCTGCAGCAGCCCCGCCCCGGCGGCGAGCGCTGCGAGCGGGCCGAGATCGGCGGCGCGGAATCCGGCCGCGAGCCCCAGCGCGGCCAGAGCGAGTCCGCTCTGGCCGACGGCGAGGGCGGCGACGACCGAATCGGCGTCGCGCTCGGCCGTCGCCGCGCGCGCCGCGCCGGCGCAGGCCAGCGCGGCCCCGGCGAGCAGCGGCGGCACGCCCCACCAGGGCGGCTGGGCCGGGCCGCCGAGATCGAGCAGCAGCCGCGCCGCCGCGTAGGGCGCGAGCACGGGCAGCGCGCCGAGCAGCAGC
The DNA here is from genome assembly GCF_019458025.1 of Caldovatus aquaticus. Taxonomy (GTDB): domain Bacteria; phylum Pseudomonadota; class Alphaproteobacteria; order Acetobacterales; family Acetobacteraceae; genus Caldovatus; species Caldovatus aquaticus. The sequence goes on from NZ_JAHZUY010000011.1 coordinate 7,325, forward strand.
GCGGCCGCCGGCCCCGCTCCTCCCGCCGCCGTCGCGGCCGCCGCGAGCGGCGGCGGGCGGCGCCCCGGCAGCAGGCCGGCCAGCCACGCGATCCCGGCGAGCGCGAGCAGGTGGAACGCGGCGGCCCGCCAGCCCTCCGGCGGATGGGCGCGGAGCGCCGCGAAATCCGGCGCGGACTCGCCGCTCCCTCCGGCGGCGGCCAGCCCGAACGCGGCGGCGAGGCACAGCGCGCCACCGCCGGAGGCCAGCAACAGGCCCCGCACCGCCCGCCGGGACGCCGCCGGGCCGGCCTCGCGCGCCGCCAGCCCCGCCGCCACCACCGCCACGAGGCCGAAGCCGAGCAGGAGGCCGAAGCCGTCGGCGGCGAGCACGGCGAGCCCGAGGCCCGCGAGCAGCAGCGGCGGCGCGGCGAGCCGCCGCGGCGGCACCGGCCCGGGCACCGCGCGAGGGCCCGCGAGCGCGGCGGCGGCCGCGCAGAGGCCGAGCGGGAGCAGAAACCAGGCCGACAGCCCGTCGAGCGCGAGGCGCAGAGGCCCCCAGGGCGAGGCGAGCGGCAGGGCGAGCGGCGGCGCCGCGACGCCCAGCGCGAGAGCGCCCGCCCCCAGCGACGCCAGGACCCCGGCGGCGGCGCCGCAGGCGGCCTGCAGCGCGGCCTCCCCCCCGGCGCGGCGCGCCAGGAGCGGCGCCGCGGCGCCGAGCAGGAGCAGGGCGAGGAGCACCAGGGCGAGGGCCGTCAGCACGTCGGCGAGCGCGGCTGGCCGGGGGCGGAGGAGCGGAGGGGCGCGAAGGCGGGCACGAGGCGACGATAGCAGCTCGCCGGACGGCGCCGGGAGGGGCGGCGCGCGAGGGGCGGTGCCGCCGGGCGCGGCCGGCAAATCATGGCTTCCCTTCCCAGGCCAGGGGCGGTATCCGCGCAAGGCATGCGGGGCACGGGCCGTGCCCCGCCAACAGCGAGGCTTCGCCATGTCCGGCCGCACCCCAATGCCGGCCAGCGACGCTTGAGCGCGCCGCGGCCGCGATGCGTCTGCTGCTCCGATTCAGCCGGGCGATGGACCGGCTCAGCACCGCCTTCGGCTCGGTCGCCGACTGGATGGTGCTGCTCTCCTGCGCGATCAGCGCCGCCAACGCCTTCCTGCGCTACGGGATCAGCTACTCCTCCAACGCGTGGCTCGAGGCGCAGTGGTACCTGTTCGCCGGCATGGTGATGCTCGGCGCCTCCTACACGCTGCTGCGCAACGAGCACGTGCGGGTGGACCTCGTCTACGGCGCGCTGGGCGAGCGGGCGAAGCTCTGGGTGGACGTGATCGGCACCCTCGTCTTCCTGCTGCCGGGGATGGCGCTGCTCGCCTGGATGACCTGGCCCGTCTTCCTCGACAGCTTCCTGCGCGACGAGGGCAGCCCGAATCCCGGCGGGCTCCTGCGCTGGCCGGTGAAGGTGCTGATGCCGGTCGGCTTCGCGCTGATGACGCTGCAGGGGCTTTCCGAGCTCATCAAGCGCGTCGCCCTGCTGCGCGGCGTCCCGCTCGGCGGCGCCGAGCTGCACGCCGAGTACCACCGCCCCGAGCAATAGCCCCGACGCCGCCCCGGACGCCCGCACACCGCCATGCCGCTCCCTCCACTCGAGATGATGCCGCCGCTGATGTTCGGCGGGCTCGTCCTGTTCCTGCTCGTCGGCTACCCGGTGGCGTTCTCGCTCGCCGCGGTCGGCCTGTTCTTCGGCTTCCTCTCGATCGAGGCCGGCTACTTCACCGAGGCCTACCTGCACAACCTGCCGCTGCGCATCTTCGGCATCCTCTCCAACGACCTGCTGCTGGCGATCCCGTTCTTCACCCTGATGGGGGCGATCCTGGAGCGCTGCGGCCTCGCCGAGGACCTGCTGGAGGGCACGGGGCAGCTCTTCGGCAAGGTCCCGGGCGGGCTCGCCTACGCGGTGATCATCGTCGGCGCGATCCTCGGCGCGATCACCGGGACGGTCGCGGCGAGCGTGATCGCGATGGGCATGATCTCGCTGCCGGTGATGATGCGCTACGGCTACGACATGCGCATCGCCACCGGCGTGATCGCGGCGAGCGGCACGATCACGCAGGTGATCCCGCCCTCGCTGGTGCTGATCGTGCTCGGCGACGTGCTCGGCAAGAGCGTGGGCGACATGTACGCCGGGGCGATCGGCCCCTCCTTCCTGCAGACCTTCCTGTTCCTCGCCTACATCGCGCTGGTCAGCATCGTCGCCCCGCACCGGGTGCCGCCGCTGCCGCCGGAGGCGCTGGTGCCGCGCGGCTGGTCGCTGTGGTGGCGGGTGCTGCGCGGCATGGTGCCCTCGATCGTGCTGATCTTCATGGTGCTCGGCACGATCTTCCTCGGCCTCGCCACGCCGACCGAGGCCGGGGCGATGGGCGTGGTGGGGGCGGTGGCGCTCGCGATCATGAACCGCCGCTTCACCTGGATCCTGATGCGCCAGGCGATGGGCAACACCATGCGCATCACCGCCATGGTGCTGTTCATCCTGGTCGGCGCGACGGTGTTCAGCCTGGTCTTCCAGGGCGTGGACGGCGGGCTCTGGATCGAGCACCTGCTCTCCCACCTGCCCGGCGGGGCGACCGGGTTCCTGATCTTCACCCAGGTCTTCATCTTCCTGCTGGCGTTCTTCCTCGACTTCTTCGAGATCGCCTTCATCGTGCTGCCGCTGCTCGCGCCGGTCGCGGCGAAGCTCGGGATAGACCTGGTGTGGTTCGGGGTGCTGATCTGCGTGAACATGCAGACCAGCTTCATGCACCCCCCCTTCGGCTTCGCGCTGTTCTACCTGCGCGGCATCGCGCCCCGCGAGGTGAGGAGCGCCGACATCTACTGGGGCGCGATCCCGTGGGTGGTCCTGCAGCTCCTGCTCGTCGCCATCGTCATCTTCTGGCCGGAGAGCGTGACCTACTGGATCGACAAGGGCACCGGCGTGGACCCGAGCACGGTGCGGATCGAGGTGCCGCTGCCGGACGCAGCCGACGAGCCGCCGATGCCGACCTTCCGGTAGAGGGAGCCGACCGCGGCGGGCCCGGCCGGGCGAGCGCGGCGCCGGAGCCGCCGCGCCGCCTCAGAGCATCGCCAGCGGCCGCTTGCGCTTCGGCGGGGGGAAGGCGGCGTCGAGCTCCGCCAGGTCCTGCGGCGTGAGCACGATCGCGGCGGCCGCCGCGTTCTCGCGCACATGCGCGGGATCGGCGGCCTTCGGGATGGCGATCACCCCGCCCGGCGCGCGCAGCGCCCAGGCGAGCGCGATCTGCGCCGGCGTCGCGCCGTGCCGCGCGGCGACCGCGGCGAGGGCGCGGTCGCGCAGCATCCGCCCGCCCTGGCCGAGCGGCGAATAGGCCATCACCGGCATGCCGCGCGCGCGGCAGAAGGGCAGCAGGTCGAACTCGATGCCGCGCGCCGAGAGGTTGTAGAGCACCTGGTCGGTCGCGCAGCGCGCCAGCGCCGCGCCGAGCTCCTCGAGATCGGCGACGTCGAGGTTGCTCACCCCCCAGCGGCGGATCTTGCCCTGGCGCTTCAGCGCCTCGAAGGCCGCGACGGTCTCGGCGAGGGGGGCGGCGCCGCGCCAGTGCAGCAGGTAGAGGTCGAGGGTCTCGACGCGCAGGCGGCGCAGGCTGCGCTCGCAGGCGGCGGGCATGGCCCGGCGCGTGGCGTTGTGCGGATAGACCTTGGAGACGAGGAAGACGCTCTCGCGCGGCCGGCCGGCGATCGCCTCGCCCACCACCTCCTCGGCGCCGCCCTCGCCGTACATCTCGGCGGTGTCTATCAGGGTCAGGCCGAGATCGAGGCCGAGGCGCAGCGCGTCCGCCTCGGCACGGCGGTCGGCGCGGCGCTCGCCCATGTGCCAGGTGCCCTGGCCGAGCGCGGGGACCTCGGTCCCGTCGGGCAGTCGCACGGTCTTCATGGCGCGGCTCCTCGGTTCTGCGTATTTTCGCCCCCATGCGCCGGACCGCAACCGCCGCCTGCGCCCGCGCGGCCCTGCTGTTGCTGCTGCTGCTGCCGCCGCTGCCGGCGGCGGCGCAGCCGGCGCCGCCGCAGGTGGAGGAGGAGATCGGCACCTGGCGCCTGCGCTGCGCGGTGGACCGCATGACCGACCGCGCCGAGTGCGTGCTGCGCCACCGCGACTGGATCGAGCCGCCCGCCCCCGGCCAGGCGGGCCTGGCGCTCGAGGTGCAGAACCGCGGCGGGCGGCTGGTGCCGGTGGTGACGGCGCGCGACATCCCCCTCGAGGGGGCGGCGCGTGGCCTGCTCGCCCTGACCGGCACCGCCCAGCTCCGCTTCCCGCCGCACCGCCTGCTGGAGATGCCCTGCGGGCTGGAGGGGCGGTCCCTGGTCTGCGCCCCCCGCCCGGGCCCGGACCTCCTGCGCGCGGCGGAGGAACTGCCGGAGGCGACACGGGCGCTGGTGCGCATGGTGGGGCTCGGCACCGGCGGCGGCCCGCTGAGCGAACCGACCGAGCTGCCGCTCTCCGGCACGCGCGAGGCGCTGGCGCGCTTCCGGCAGATCGCGCCCGAGCCGCCGCCGCTGCCCCTGCCGCCGGGCGCCGAGGTGCGCGAGCTGCTCGAGCGGCTGCGCCGCCTGTTCGGCCCGTAGGGCGGACCGCGGACGGCCGTTCCCGGCCGGGCGCGCCCGCGCCGCGGCGGCCATGGGGCCGAGCGGGTGGCGGCGCCTGCGGCCGCCCGGCGCGGCGGCCGCGCTCAGAAGCCGACCTGGTCGCCGCCCTTGAGCTTGAGGATCGCGCGCGCTTCCGCCGGCGTTGCGATCTCGAGGCTCAGCTCCTCGAGGATGCGGCGGATCTTCGCCACCTGCTCGGCGTTCGAGGTCGCCTGCCGGCCCTTGCCGATCCACAGGCTGTCCTCGAGCCCGACGCGGACATTGCCGCCCATCATGCCGGCCATGGTGCAGAAGGGCATCTGGTGCCGCCCCGCCGCCAGCACCGACCAGACGTAGTCCTTGCCGAACAGCCTGTCGGCGGTCTCCTTCATGAACAGCAGGTTGCGCGGCTCGGCGCCGATGCCGCCGAGGATGCCGAAGATCGTCTGCACGAACAGCGGCGGCTCCACCACCTTGCGGTCGAGCATGTGGGCGAGGTTGTAGAGGTGGCCGACGTCGTAGCACTCGAACTCGAAGCGCGTGCCGTGCGCCTTGCCGAGCCGCTCGACGATCTGCTCGATGTCCTGGAAGGTGTTGCGGAAGATGAAGTTGGTGGTGCCTTCGAGGTAGGGCTTCTCCCAGGCGTGCTTCCACGTCTTCACCCGCGCCGCGCTGGGGGCGATGTTGAAGTTCATCGAGCCCATGTTGAGCGAGCACATCTCCGGCTTCGCCAGCAGCGGGGCGGCGAGGCGCTCGTCGAGGCTCATGCCGAGGCCGCCGCCGGTGGTGATGTTGATCACCGCGTCGGTGGACTGCTTGATGACCGGCAGGAACTGCATGAACACCGCGGGGTCCGGAGTCGGGCGGCCGTCCCGGGGGTCGCGCGCGTGCAGGTGGATGATGGCCGCGCCCGCCTCGGCGGCGGCGATGGACTGTTCGGCGATCTGCTGCGGCGTGATCGGCAGGTAGTCGCTCATCGAGGGCGTGTGGATCGCCCCGGTGACGGCGCAGGTGATGATGACCTTGGACATGGCGGGCGCGCTCCCTCCGGCTGAGGGGGCGATCCTGCCGCGCGCGCCGCGCCCGCGCCAGGGGTGGGCCGCCAGGCCCGGCCGGAGTGCCGCGCGCGCGGGCCGGGCGAGGGAGGGCGGAACCGCGCGCGCCGCGGCCGGGCTTGCCGGGCGCGCGCGGCGCGGCGAGGCTCGCGCCCATGCTCACCGGCCCGGTCTTCCTGCTCGTGCTCGCCGGCGCGGCGCTGCACGCGGCCTGGAACGTCGCGGTGCGCGGCGCGCGCGACCGGCGGCGCGAGGCGGCGCTGGTGGTGGCCGGCGGCGCGCTGCTCGCGGCGCCGGCCCTGCCCTTCCTGCCGCTGCCGCGGAGCGCGGCCTGGCCCTGGCTCGCGGGCTCGGTGGCGCTGCACGTGGCGTATTTCGCCCTCCTCGCCGAGGCCTATGCGCGCGGCGCGGTCGCCCTCGCCTATCCCCTGATGCGCGGCACGGCGCCGGCGCTCGCCGCGCTGCTCGCCTGGCCGCTGTTCGGCGAGGCGCTGCCGCCGCCGGGCTGGCTCGGCGTCGGCGCGGTGTGCGGCGGGGTGCTGCTGCTCGCGCTCGGCCGGCGGGCCGCGGATCCGGCGGCCGCGGCGGTCGCCTGCGCGCTCGCCAACGCCGCGGTGATCGCCGCCTACACGCTGGTGGACGCGGCGGGGGCGCGCGCCGCGGGCGATCCCGTGGCCTACACGCTGTGGCTGTTCGTGCTGATGGCGTTCCCCACCGTCCCGGTGCTGCTGCGCTTCCGGCTTGCCGTCCCGGGCCGCGCCGAGGCGGCGCGCGCGCTCGGCGGCGGGGCGGCGAGCGTCGCCGCCTATGCGCTGGCCCTGTGGGCGATGGCGCAGGCGCCGGTGGCGGCGGTGGCGGCGCTGCGCGAGACCGCCACCCTGTTCGGGCTGGTGCTGGCGCGGCTCCTGCTCGGCGAACGGCCGGGCGCCGCCGGCTGGGCCGGGGCGGGGGCGATCGCGGCGGGCGCGGCGCTGCTGCGGCTGGCCTGAGGCGCCGCCAGCGCCGGCGATCCCGTTCGCGCCGCCGGCGCCCGCCCGCTCCGCACCCTCGGCTCGGCCGCCGGCCGCGGCTGGCCTGCCCCGGCGCCCGCCGCCCTCACGCCCCGCCCGCGCCGCGCGCGGCCAGCGCCCGCAGCGCGCCGAGCTCCACCTTGCCGAGCGCGGTGCGCGGCAGCGCCTCCGCCACCACCACGTCGCGCGGATGCTTGAAGCGCGCGATCCGCCCCTCGAAGTGCGCCAGCACGGCCGCGCGCGAGAAGCCCTCGCCGGGGACGACGACGGCGACCGGCACCTCGCCCCAGCGCGGGTCGGGGCGGCCGCAGACCGCGCCCTCGCGCACGCCGGGGGCGGTGCGCAGCACGCGCTCGACCTCGGCCGGGTAGATGTTCTCGCCGCCGGAGATGATCACGTGCTTGAGGCGATCGGTGAACCACCAGCGGCCGGCGGCGTCCACATGGCCGACATCGCCGGTGGCGAACCAGCCCTCCGCCGTCGTCGCGCGCTGCCCGGGCCAGTAGGCGCGCAGCACCGCGGGGCCGCGCACCTGGATCTCGCCCCGCGCCCCGGGCGGCAGCGGACGGCCCGCCTCGTCCACGATCCGGCATTCGGCGTGCAGCGCGGGCCGGCCGATCGAGCCGGGCGCGGCGAGCGCCTCCGCCCGCGTCTGGCAGATCGCGATCGGGCCGGTCTCGGTCGCGCCGTAGATCTGCTGGACCGGGATGCCGCGGGCATGGAAGGCCTCGATCAGCGGCAGCGGCACCTCGGAGGAGCCGGCGCCGACGGCGCGCAGCGAGGAGAGGTCGGCCGCGGCCCAGCCGGGATGCGCGACCAGCGCCTGCATCACCGCCGGCACCAGCAGCGAGAGGGTGGGCCGGTCGCGCGCGCACGCCGCGAAGAAGGCGGCGGGGTCGAAGCGCGGGTGCAGCACCACCTCGGCGCCGCAGTAGAGGGCGGGCAGGGTCTGGATGTTGAGGCCGCCGACATGGAACAGCGGCAGCACGGTCAGCACCCGGTCGGCGGGCGTGAGCGCGTGCAGGTGCAGGCCGTTGAGCGCGTTGAACAGCAGCGCGCGCTGGTCGAGCACCGCGCCCTTGGGGCGGCCGGTGGTGCCGGAGGTGTAGACGAGCAGGACCGGATCGTCCTCGCCGCCGGCGGGGGGCGGCGCCGGACCGTCGCCGCGCTCGGCCTCGGCGGCGAACAGGGCGCAGCCGGCCGGCGCCACCGCGCGCGCGGCCGCGGCGTGGTCGGCCGTGGCGGCGAGCAGGCGGGCGCCGCAATCCTCGAGGATGAAGCGCAGCTCGGGCGGGGCGAGGCGCCAGTTGAGCGGCACCTGGATCGCGCCGAGCCGGGCGCAGGCGAACAGCAGCACGATCTGGGCCGGGTGGTTGAGGCCGAGGAAGGCCACGCGGTCGCCGCGCCGCACGCCGCGCGCGGCGAGGGCGGCGGCGGCGCGGGCGACGTCGCGGGCGAGGGCGGCGTAGGAGAGGACGCGCCCCGCGAAGCGCAGGGCGGGGGCGTCGGGCGCGTGGTCGGCGTGGCGTTCGATCCAGCGCCAGATCATCCGTCGGTCTCGCCCTTCTCGTAGAGGCACTCGCGCCCGAGCCGGTCGAGGCACAGCTCCGCCGTCCAGGGCAGCATCAGCGAGCCGCAGCGCGCGTCGCGGTAGAGGCGCTCGAGCGGCAGCGACTTCAGCATGGACTGGCCGCCGCAGGTGCGTATGGCGAGCGCGGCCAGCGCCTGCGCGTTCTCCATCACCGTGTACTGCGCCGCCCAGGCGCGCAGCACCTGGTCCTTGGAAGGGTCGGGGCCGGCCTCGGCGACGGCCTGGAACCAGAGCGCCTTGGTCTGCTCCAGCATCACCTTCATCTGCGCGACCGCGATCTGCTTGGTCGGGTACATGCGGCGCTTCACCGGCGGCATGCCCGGCCACTCGCCGCGCAGATAGGCCACGGTGAAGTCGAACGCGGCCTGGGCGAGACCGAGATAGGTGGGCGAGAGGGTGAGGAACATGTGCGGCCAGCGCGTCGCCGCCTGGAAGTAGCAGCCGGGCGGCATCAGCGCCGCGTCCTCCTCGACGAAGACGTCGCGGAACAGGAGGTCGCGCGAGACCGTGCCGCGCATCCCGAGCGGGTCCCACTCGCCGGCCACCGACACCCCCGGCGCCGTGGCCGGGACGGCGAGGTAGAGCGTGTCGCGCCGCGACGGCGCCTCGCCCTCGCGCGTCTCGGTGCACAGCACGCCGTAGTAGTCGGCATGGCCGGCGAGGCTGGCGAAGATCTTCCGGCCGTTGACCACGAAGCCGCCGGGGACGCGCCGCGCCGTGGTGCCGAAGGCCCCCGCGCCGGCCGCCGCGGCGCCGCCCTCCGAGAAGGGCTGGGCGTAGATCGCGCCGTCCTCGAGGATGCGGCGGTAGTGGATCGCGCGGCGGCGGCGGTGCGCGGCGCGCGTCGCCGCCCCCATCTCCAGGTCCTCGGTCAGCGCCCCGGTCCAGAGGGTGGAGCAGACGTGCATGTTCCAGGTGAGCGCGGTGGCGCCGCAGTAGCGGCCCATCTCCGCCGCCACCAGGCAGTAGGCGCGGAAATCGGCGCCGGCGCCGCCCTCCTCGCGCGGGATGCAGAGGGCGAGGAAGCCCTCGCGGTGCATGTCGCGGTAGTTCTCGGTCGGGAAGGAGGCCTCGCGGTCGTGCCGCGCGGCGCGCGGGGCGAGCGCGCGGCGGCCGAGGTCGCGCGCCCTCGCCGTCCACTCGGCCTCGAACGCGGTCAGGCGCCAGGCGGCGGGGTCGAACATCGGCGCGTCGGCGGCGGTCGCGGCGAGCGGCGCGTGCATCGGCTCAGCCCTCCGCCGCCGCCCGGCGGCCGGGCGCCGCCGCGACCGGCGCGTCCAGGAACGCCCGCACGGCGGCGTTGAAGGCCTCCGGGCATTCGAGATGCGCGAGATGCCCCGCGCCGGGCAGCACGACCAGGCGCGCATCGGCGATCGCCTGCGCCATCCGCTCCATGGTGCGCGGCGGGGCGAGCGGGTCGCGCTCGCCGGCGAGCAGCAGCGTCGGCGCGGCGATGCGGCCGAGCGCGGCGCGGCGGTCGAAGGTGGCGAGGCAGCGCACGGCGGCGCGGTAGGCGGCCTCCGGCACCGCCGCCATCGCGGCGATGGCGGCCTCGGCCGCCCCGGGCGGCGCCGCGGGGCCGAGCATCGGCGGCAGGGTCTCGGCGGCGAGCGCCGCCATGTCCTTGCCGGCGTCGAGCGGCGCCAGGCGCTCCGCCAGGAACTGCTCGGCGAAGGACGGATCGCGCCCGCCGAAGGCCGGCGTGGTGGCGTAGAGCACGAGGCGGCGGACGCGCTCCGGGAAGGCGAGCGCGAATTCCTGCGCCAGCATGCCGCCGATCGAGTGGCCGAGGATGTCGGCGCGGGCGATGCCCTCCGCCTCCAGCCGCGCGGCGAGCGCCGCCGCCCAGGCGGGGAAGCTGGTCTCGGGCAGCAGCGGCGTGCCGCCGTAGCCCGGCAGCGGCCAGTCCAGCACCGGCCGCGGCGCGAGCGCGCGCAGGGTCGGCCCCCAGGCGGCGCCGCCGATGCCGTGCAGCAGGACGACGGGAACCTCGCTCACGCCACCAGCCTCCCCTCCGCCACCACCGGCACGCCGTCGAGGGCGATGGTGGCGCCGAACACCGGGATGTCGAAATGGCCCTCGGTGAAGCGGCCCGCGAACTCGTTGGCGCCGGTCGAGAACAGGAAGTTGCCGGCCACGCAGCGCAGCTCGGTGCCGTTGGTGTCGCGCCTGTCGTACATCGCCAGCGCCTCGTAGCGCGCCCGCTCGTTGAGGCCCCAGCCGACATGCGAGACGGCGTAGGCGGCGCGGTCGCCCCAGACGGCGAGGTGGCGGCGCATCAGCGCGGCGTCCGTTCCCTCGCCCGCGATCGCGACGATGTGGTCGTCCTCGAGCGTGAGGCGCACCGGCCCCTCGAGGTAGCGCTTGAAGGTGAGGTTGACGTCGCCGGGCGCGAGCACGAGGGTGCCCGCGACGCTGTGCGCGCGCGGGAAGCTGACGACGACGCCGCCCGGCCAGTGCGCGACCGTGCCCGGCCGGTCGCACCAGCCCCAGACGCCGGCGGTGACCGCCCCTTCGAGCGCGACGCGGAGATCGGTGCCGGCGGCGGAGGTGACGGTCATGACCCTGGCCGCGCGCAGGAGCTTCACCGCCTCCTTCACCCGCGGCTCGAGCCCCGCCTCGGGCACCAGGCGCTCGAGCGCCTCCGGGTGCTCGTCGCTCACCATCAGCACGCGCGCGCCGGCGGCGAGGATCTCCCGCAGTTCGGGCGCGTGCAGCAGCCCCTCGACGGTGAGGTCCACGACCAGGCCCGAGGCGCGGAGCGCGGCGAGCGCGGCGGGATGGCCGCGCAGCGCGCGCGAGGCGCCGGTCGAGCGCAGCGGGGCCGGCGCGGTCTGCGGCGGGGAGGGCAGCACGCAGCGGAAGGGGCGGCAGCCGAGCCGGAGCGCGGCGAGCTCGGCAAGGGCGACGTTCAGCGCGCGGCTCTGGCTCTCGGCGAGCAGGCAGACCGGCTCGTCGCGGCCCGCCTTGCAGAGGCGCAGCACGGCCTCGAACGCCTCGATCCACGGCGCCTCGATGCGGTCCTCGGTCAGCACGGCAAGGTCCTCCGGACGGGGACAGCCTGCCACGGGACGGGCCAACATGAAACGGCATATTTTCCCGACTCCCGGCGGGGCGCGGCTGCCGCTATCGTCGCGCGGTGCCCGCCCCGCCGCGCCCGCAGCCGCTGCGCTCGGCTGCCCTCAGCCCGCCCCAGCCCGCCGCCGCGGCGAAGCCGGCGCGGCGGTTCGTGGACGACTACCTGCTGGCGCTGCTGGCCCGCGCCTCGCACGCCGTCTCGGAGGAATTCCACGCGCGGCTCCGCGCCCGCGGCGTCGGCGTGCCGGTCTGGCGCGTGCTCGCCACCCTCTCCGGCCTGCCGAAGGGGCAGGGCGAGACGGTGACGGGGCTCGCCCGGGCCTGCCTGCTGCAGCAGCCGACCATGACCAAGGTGCTGGACCGGATGGAGCGGGACGGGCTGGTGCGCCGCCACCCCGACCTGCAGGACCGCCGCGTGGTGCGCCTGACCCTGACGCCGCGCGGCGAGGCGACGGTCGCCGAGCTGCTGGTCGCGGCGCGGGCGCACGAGGCGGAGGTGCTGGCGCGGCACCCGCCGGCGGAGGTCGAGGCGATCAAGGCGCTGCTGCGCGAGCTGATCGCGCGGCAGGACCGGCCGCGACGCTGAGCGGGTGCGGGCGTGACGCTGCCGCCGCCGCACCGCCTCGCCCGCGTCGCACTGGTCCTCGCCGTTCTGGCGGCGCTGGTGCGCCTCGCCGTCGCGGCGTTCGGGGGCTGAGCGCCGCCCCCGCCCCCTTGCGCCCGGCGCCGCGGCGGCGGAGCCTGCGCGCGGACGAGCGGGATGCGGGAGCGCGACGCATGAGGGTCGGCGTCATCGGCCTGGGCAGCATGGGGATGGGCGCGGCGCTGAGCTGCCTCCGGGCCGGGCTCGCGGTGACCGGCTGCGATCCGCGCGCGGCGGCGCGGGCCGAGTTCGCCGCGGCGGGCGGGGCGGCGGTGGCGAGCGCGGCGGAGCTGCCGGCGGGCACGCAGGCGGTGGTGGTGCTGGTGGTCAATGCCGCGCAGGCCGAGGCGGCGCTGTTCGGCGCCGAGGGCTGCGCGCCGCGGCTCGCCCCCGGCGCGGTGGTGGTCTGCTCGGCCACCATGGCGCCCGAGGATGCGCGGCGGCTCGCCGGCCTGGCGGCGGCGCGGGGGCTGCTCTACCTCGACGCGCCGGTCTCCGGCGGCGCGGCGAAGGCGCGCGAGGGGGCGCTGACGGTGATGGCCTCCGGTCCCGAGGCGGCCTTCGCCGCGGCGCGCCCGGTGCTCGACGCGATCGCGGCCAAGGTGTGGCGGCTCGGCGAGGCGGCGGGGATCGGCGCGACGGTGAAGGTGGTGCACCAGCTCCTCGCCGGGGTGCACATCGCGGTGGCGGCGGAGGCGATGGCGCTCGCGATCCGCGCCGGGGCCGATCCGCGCCTGCTCTACGAGGTGGTGACGAGCGCCGCCGGCAATTCCTGGATGTTCCAGGACCGCATGGCGCGGGTGCTGGCGGGCGACGATGCGCCGCGCAGCGCGGTGGACATCTTCGTCAAGGACCTCGGCCTCGTGGCGGAGATGGCGCGCGCGCTCGATTTCCCCGTCCCCCTGGCGGCGCAGGCGCAGCAGATCTTCACCGCGGCGCGGGCGCTCGGCCAGGGCGGCAAGGACGACGGGTTCGTGATCCGGGTCTGGCAGGCGCTGACCGGGATCAAGCTGCCGGGCGAGGAGCGGCCGCCGCCCTGAGGCGCGGCGCTAGATCCCGTTGTTCCAGAAGCCGCAGAACCGCTCGACATTGCCGGGCAGCCGCGCCTCGTACATCGTCCAGCGCTCGTAGCGCGGCAGGCGCACCTCGTGCATCGCCTGGTCGAAGCACTTGCCCTCCTGCGCCATGCGCCGCGCCGCCTCGGAGACGTCGAGCAGGCACTGCTTGAAGTTCCGCACGTCCTCCCTGGTACCGAGGCGGCCGCCGGCGTTCGGATGGCCGGGCAGCAGGTGGTCCCACTCCATCGCCAGCACGCGGTCCAGGCCCTCGAGCCAGTCCGGCAGGCAGCTGTCGGGCATGTTGCGGAAGCCCACGGACTCGATCGGGATCCGGTCCACGGCGAAGATCAGCCGGTGCTGCGGCAGCCGCATCACCAGCGAGTTGTCGGAATGGTTGCGCCCCACGTAGTGCAGCTCCAGCCGCGTGCCGCCGAGCTCGATGGCGCGGCCGCCGTCGGGCACCGCCTCGTCCACCGGCACGACGCCGGGGTTGCCGAGCCGGGCGAGGCGGTCGCGCGCGCGGTGGTGCGCCACGACGGTGGCGCCGGCGTCCTTGAACGGCTTGCCGCCGGCGATGTGGTCGAAGCGGTGGTGGCTGTAGGCCAGGTAGCGGATCGGCGCCGGGGAGACCTTGCGGATCTCTTCGATGTAGGTCGTGACCGCCTGCGGCCGGCGCAGCCCGATCGGGTCGGTGGCGATGACGCCTTCGGGCGTGGCGACGAACATCGCCTGATGGCCCTGGCAGCGGAAGACGTACAGGCCCGGCGCGATCTCGCGCGTGGCGAAGGGCGGCGCCTGCTGCGCCGCGGCGGGATCGTCGGCGAGGAGGCCGCCGGCGGCGCAGGCGCAGGCCGCGGACAGGGTGAAGGAGCGGCGGGATATCGTCGTCGCCATGGCGCGTTCGCCCTCCCATCGCGCGCCCTCGCCGGCCGGCGGCGCGCCGGAGGACGACGCTAGCGCGGCCCGCCGCCCGGCGGCACGGCGGCGGCGCGCGATCGCGTCACCGCGACCGGGGCTCCGCACCGCCGCCCTGCGACGGCGGGCGCGGGGCGAGGCGGACCGCCCCGCGCACCGGGACCGGTCCGGGCGGCGCGGCCAGGGGCCGCTCAGCGCGCCGCCAGCGCCGCCTCCACCGCCGCGGCGACGGCGAGCAGCCGCGCATCGCCCGTCCGCTCGCCCATCAGCATCAGCCCGACGGGCGGCTCGCCCGGCTCGTGGCAGGGCAGGCTGATGGCGCAGCGGTCGAGGAAGTTTGCGACCGCGGTGTTGCGCAACAGCAGCAGGTTGATGCGGTTGTACTCCGCCTCGTCCTCCACCTCGGAGAGCGCGGGCGGGATCAGCGGGCAGGTCGGCGTGACCACGGCATCGAACGGCGCGGTGCGCGGCGCGACGGCGGCGATGAGGCGCGCGCGCGCCTCGCGCAGCGCCAGGTAGTCGGCGGCGGTGAAGCGCTCGCCGCGGCGGATGCGGGCGAGGATGCGCGGGTCGTAGCGGTCGCCGCGCTCGGCGATCAGGCGCCGGTGCCAGGCCCAGGCCTCGCTCGCGGCGAAGCCGCCGGTGGCGTTGACGGCGGGGATCTCGGCCAGTTCCGGCAGGTCGAGCAGCTCGAGTCGCACGCCGGCGACGGAGAGGCGCGCCAGCGCCCGCTCGAACGCCCGTGCCACCGCGGCATCCAGCCCCTCGGTCATGAAGGTTCCGCGCGGGATGGCGAGGCGCAGGCCGGCGAGCGGCGCCGGGCGGAGCGGCGCGGGCTCCTCCTCCCCGGCCATCAGCGCATCGAGCAGCGCGCAGTCGGCGACGCTGTTGGCGAGCGGCCCGACCGAATCGAGCGACGGCGCGAGCGGCAGCACGCCGGCGATCGGCACCCGCGCCGCCGTCGGCTTGAAGCCGACCACGCCGCACAGCGCCGCCGGGATGCGGCAGGAGCCGCCGGTGTCGGTGCCGAGGCCGGCAAGGCCCATCCCGTCCGCCACCGCGACCGCGGTGCCGGAGGAGGAGCCGCCCGGCAGGCGGCCGGTGGCGCGGTCCCAGGGGCTCCGCGGCGTGCCGTAGTGGGGGTTCACGCCGAGGCCGGAGAAGGCGAACTCCGTCATATTGGTGCGGCCGAGCGGGACGAAGCCCATGCGCAGCAGCCGCATCAGCGCGGGCGCCGTGGCCGCGGCCGGCGGCGCGTCGGCGAGCGCCACGCTGCCCGCGCGCGTCGTCTCCCCGGCGATGTCGAACAGGTCCTTCACGCCGATCGGGACGCCGGCCCAGGAGCTCGGCGCGCGGCCGGCGGCGCGCAGCGCGTCCAGCGCCCGCGCCTGGGCGCGCGCCGCCTCGCCGGCGACGGCGATGTAGGCGCGCGCCCCTTCGCCCGCGGGGTCGGCGATGCGCGCGAGCGCCGCCTCGACCAGCGCCGCGGCGGTGACGCGGCCGGCGGCGAGCGCGGCGGCGGCCTCGCCGATCGTCCTGATCTGCGTCGCGGCGTCCTCGGCGGCCATGCGTGCGGTCCTCCTCCGGCTGGGGCGGAGGCGATGCTGGCCGCGCGGCGCGGCCCAGGCAAGCGGGCGCCGACGGGCGCCCCGGCCCGCCGCTCTTGCCGGCCGCGCGCGGGCGGTCTCCTATGCGGCCCATCATGTCCCGCACCGACACCGCCCCCGTCCCGCCACGACCCGCCGCCACCGTGCTGCTGCTGCGCGACGGCGCGGAGGGGCTCGAGGTCTTCATGGTGGTGCGCCACCGCGCGATCGCGTTCGCCTCCGGCGCGCTCGTCTTCCCCGGCGGCGGCGTGGAGCCCGGCGACCGCGCGATCGCCGCGGCGCTGCCCGGCCTCGGGCCGCCCGAGGCGGCCGCGCTGCGCATCGCCGCCATCCGCGAGACCTTCGAGGAGTGCGGGGTGCTGCTGGCCCGGCCGCGCGGCGCCGCGGCGCTGCTCGACGCCGCGCGCCTCGCCCGGATCGCGGCCGCGCACCGCGCGGCGCTGCTCGGCGGCGAGCGCCCCTTCGCCGAGATCCTGGTCGCCGAGGCGCTGGAGCCGGCCGCCGACCGGCTGGTTCCCTTCGCGCACTGGATCACGCCGGCCTCGCGCCCGAAGCGCTTCGACACGCATTTCTTCCTCGCCGCCGCGCCGCCCGGCCAGATCGCGGCGCATGACGGCGGCGAATCGGTCGAGTCGGTCTGGATCCGCCCGGCCAAGGCCCTGGCGGAGACGGAGCGGGGGCGGCGCAAGCTGGTCTTCGCCACGCGCCTGAACCTGATGAAGCTCGCGCGGTATGCGACGGTGGGCGAGGCCCTGGCCGCCGCGGCGGCGGAGCCGGTGGTGACGGTGCAGCCGGAAAGCGTGGAGACGCCGGCGGGGCCGATGCTGCGCATCCCCGTCGCCGCCGGCTACGGGGGGGAGCTGTTCCCGGCGCTCGACCCGCCGGCGATGTGAGCCCCGCCCGCGGACGCCGCCGGCGCGCGGGGCGCGCGATGGGGAGGCACGGCATGGAGCGGAAGGTCGCCCTGGTGACGGGCGCGGCGCGCGGCATCGGTCTCGGCATCGCCCGGCGCCTCGCGCGCGAGGGCTGGCACGTGGTGATGGCCGACCTCGACGCGCCGCAGGCCCGCCCGCCCGGCAGCACGCGCGCGGCGCGCGCCGACGTCGCCGATCCGGCCGCGGTGGAGGCGCTGCTCGCCGGGGTGCGCGCGGAGGAGGGACGGCTCGACGCCCTGGTCTCCAACGCCGGCATCATGATCCGCAAGCCGATCCGCGACCTCGGCTTCGCGGAATGGTCGCGGGTGCTGGCGACCAATCTCGGCGCCGCCTTCCTGCTGGTGCGCGCGGCCGAGGACCTGCTGCGCGCCGCGCGCGGCGCCGTGGTCACCATCGCCTCCACCCGCGCGCACCAGTCGGAGCCGCACACCGAGGCCTACGCCGCCTCCAAGGGCGGGCTCGTCGCGCTGACCCATGCGCTGGCGATCAGCCTCGGGCCCGAGGTGCGGGTGAACTGCATCAGCCCGGGCTGGATCCACACCACGGGCGAGCCGCTGCGCCCGGAGGACCACGCGCAGCACCCCGTGGGCCGCGTCGGACAGGTGGAGGACGTGGCCGCGCTCGTCTCCTGGCTGGTCGGGCCGGAGAGCGGCTTCGTCACCGGCGCGGAATTCATCGTGGACGGCGGCATGACGCGCCGGATGATCTACGTGGAATAGGCCGGCCACGGACGGGTTGGCGGCGGCGCCCCGCCGGCCTAGCCTCGCCCGGCCCGATCCGCCGCGCCGCCGGAGGAGATGCGCCGTGAGCGCCGCGCCGCCGCTTCCGCTGCTCGCCGAGAGCCTGCGCGCCTGGCGCATCGCGGGCGAGGTGCGCGCCGCGGCGGACGGCGCGGTGCTGGTGCGCGCCGGCGGCCAGCGGCTGCGCATCCAGCCGGCGCCGCCCGGCCTGCCCTTCCGCTGGATGGTGGCGAGCGGCACGCGCCGCCGCGGCGCGACCTCCGTCTCCTCCCTGCTGCGCGTCGTGCGCGCGATGCTCGACCCGGACCACGCGGGCAGCCGGCTGCGCATCGCCGCGCCGCTGCCGCCCGCGGACGCGGAGGGCGCGCCGTGATCCCGGTCTGCGTCCTCACCGGCTTCCTCGGCAGCGGCAAGACGACGCTGCTCGCGCATCTGCTGCGCCAGCCCGGCTTCGCGCGCACCGCGGTGGTGATCAACGAGTTCGGCGAGGTCGGCCTCGACCACGAGCTGGTGGAGACCAGCGACGAGAGCTTCGTCACGCTGCAGACCGGCTGCCTCTGCTGCGCCGTCCGCGGCGACCTGGTGCGCACCCTCGACGGCCTGCTGCGCCGGCGCGACGCCGGCGCGGTGCCGCCCTTCGAGCGGGTGGTGGTCGA
Source organism: Caldovatus aquaticus (assembly GCF_019458025.1). Classification (GTDB taxonomy): domain Bacteria; phylum Pseudomonadota; class Alphaproteobacteria; order Acetobacterales; family Acetobacteraceae; genus Caldovatus; species Caldovatus aquaticus. The sequence continues at coordinate 25,221 of NZ_JAHZUY010000011.1, forward strand.
GACCACCGGCCTCGCCGATCCGGCGCCGGTGCTGCAGGCGCTGATGACCGATGCCGCCGTCGCCGGACGCATGGCGCTGGCAGGCGTGGTGACGACGGTGGACGCGGTGAACGGCGCCGGCACGCTGGAGCGCCACCCGGAATCGGCGAAGCAGTTGGCGGTCGCCGACCGCCTGGTGCTGACCAAGACCGACCTGCCCGGGGCGGCGCCGGAGGCGCTGCGCGCCCGCCTCGCCGCGCTGAACCCCGCCGCGCCGGTGCTGCAAGCCGATCACGGGCGGATCGCGCCGGAGCGGCTGTTCGACGCCGGCCTCCCCGATCCCGCGGGCCGGATGCCGGACGTGGCGCGCTGGCTGGCGGCGGAGGCGCACGCCGCCGGCCCGCGCGGGCGCGGCGACCGCCACGACGCCGGGATCACGACCTTCTGCCTGACGCGCGAGAAGCCGATCCGCGCCGTGGCGCTGGCGCTGTTCCTGGAGGCGCTGGCCGAGCATCGCGGCGCCGACCTGCTGCGCGTCAAGGGCCTGCTCAACATCGCCGAGAGCCCGGAGCGGCCGGCGGTGATCCACGGCGTGCAGCACGTCTTCCACCCGCCCGCCTGGCTCGCGCGCTGGCCGTCGGAGGACCGCCGCTCGCGCCTCGTCTTCATCACCCGCGGCATCCCGAGGCGCTGGGTCGAGCTGCTGCTCGAGGCGCTGGACGAGGAGGTCGCGCTCGCAGAGGACCCGCGGCCATGACCAAGCCCCGCCTCGCCTTCATCGGCACCGGCGGCACGATCGCCTCGCTCGGCTGCGGGCCGCTCGATCTCGTGGACTACACGGCGAACGGGGTGCTGCTGGACGCCGCCGGCCTGCTCGCGCGCTTCCCGGAGGTGCGGGAGGTGGCGGAGGTGGTGCCGGTGCCCTACCGCGCCGTGCCCTCGACGCGCCTCGGCTTCGCCGACTGGAAGGCGCTCCTGCTGCTGTGCGAGCGGCTGGCGGCGGAGGACCCCGCCCTCGCCGGCATCGTCATCGGCCACGGCACCGCCTCGCTCGAGGAGACCGCCTACTTCCTCTCGCTCACGCTGAAGGCCGCGCTGCCGGTGGTGCTGGTGGGGGCGCAGCGGCCGGCCTCGGCGCTCTCGAGCGACGCCGGGCTCAACCTGGTCAACGCGCTGCGCGTCGCCGCCTGCGAACAGGCGCGGGGGCTCGGCGTGCTGGTGGTGCTGAACGACGAGATCCACGCCGCGCGCGAGGTGACCAAGACCTCCACCGGCCGGCTGCAGACCTTCCGCTCGCCGGACTTCGGCGCGCTCGGCCACGCCGACGGGGACCGCATCACCTTCTACCGCCGCCCCCTGCGCCGCACGGCGCCGGACACGGAGTTCACGCGCGCGCCCTCGCCGCGCTGCCGCGGGTGGACATCGCCTACAGCCACGCCGACGCCGACGGCACGGCGGCGCGCGCCTTCGTCGCCGCCGGGGCGCGCGGCCTGGTCGCGGCCGGCTTCGCCCCGGGCTTCGTCGCCGCCGGGGAGGAGGAGGCGCTGCGCGAAGCGGTGGCGCAGGGCGTGACCGTGGTGCTGGCGAGCCGGGCCGGCTCCGGCCGCGTCTTCCCGACCACGCGGCTGCGCGAGGCGGGCTTCCTCTCCGCCGACAACCTCAATCCGCAGAAGGCGCGCATCCTGCTCGCGCTCGCGCTGACCCGCACGACCGGCCCGGCCGGGATCGAGCGGATCTTCGCCACCTACTAAGCCGGCGGGCGCCGCGCCCGCGGCGCCCTACGCGGCCATGTGCGAGCCGCCGTCCACCAGCATGTTCTGGCCGGTGATGAAGGAGGCGGCGTCGGAGAGCAGGAAGCAGACCAGCGGCGCCACCTCCTGCGGCGTGCTCCAGCGGCCGAGCGGGATGCGCGCCAGCGTCTGCTCGCGGAAGCGGTCGCTGCGGATGGTCTCGGTCATCGGCGTCTCCACCGTGCCGAAGCCGACGCTGTTGACGCGGATGTTGTAGCGCGCCCATTCGCGCGCGCCGGTCATGGTCACGCCGAACAGCCCGGCCTTCGCCGCCGAGTAGTTGACCTGCCCGATCGAGCCGCGCTTGCCGGCGGTGGAGGAGATGTTGACGATCGCGCCGGGGTTCTTCTCGCCCGCCTTGAAGCGCTGGATCATGTGCCGGCCGACCGCCTGCTGCATCAGGTAGCAGCCGGTGAGGTTGACGTCGATCACCTCCTGCCACTGCTGCAGGGTCATCTTCTCGAACATCGCCGGGCGGATGATGCCGGCGTTGTTGACCAGGCCGTGCACGGCGCCGAAGCGCGCGACGGCGCGGGCCACGCAGTCGGCGGCGAAGGACTCCTCGGCGACGTTGCCGAGGAGGGGAAGGGCGCGCTCCTCCCCGAGCGCCGCGGCGGTCTCGGCCAGCGTCTCGGGGTTGCGCTCGACCAGCACCACGTTGCCGTCGAGGTCGCGCACCAGTTCCGCGATCGCGCGGCCGATGCCGCGGCCCGCGCCGGTGACGATGACGGTGCGGCCGGTGAGGGCCATGGGGTTGCGCATGGGCTGACCTTCCCTCGCGGTTGGCATGGGGCGGCGCCAGTCTGGCGAAAGCCCGCGCCCGCGCCAAGCCGGGGCCGCGCGCATTGCGGCCGGCGCGCGGCGGACGCATCCTGCCGCCCCCGTTCCTTCGCACCCGACCGGAGACCCGTCCCGCCATGGCCGACCTCGAGGAGACGCGCGACGGCGCGATCGTGACCCTGACGCTGAACCGGCCGGAGCGGCTCAACGCCCTCTCGGAGGAGATGACGCGGCTGCTGATGGAGGCGATCGAGCGTCTCGGCGGCGATGCCGAGGTCGGCGCGATCGTCCTCACCGGCGCCGGCCGCGGCTTCTGCGCCGGCGGCGACGTGCGCGGCATGGCGGCGCGCGGCGAGCTGTCGTTCGAGCAGCGGCTGGAGCGGCTGCGCGCGCGCATGCGCCTGCCGCTCCTCCTCAAGCAGTGCCCGAAGCCGGTCGTCGCCGCGATCAACGGGCCGGCCTACGGCGCCGGGCTCTGCCTCGCGCTCGCCTGCGACATCCGCATCGCCGCGGCTTCGGCGAAGTTCGGCACCGCCTTCGTGAAGATCGGCTACTCCGGCGACTACGGCGGCTCCTACAGCCTGACCCGGCTGGTCGGCCCGGCGAAGGCGCGCGAGCTCTACCTCACCGGCGACAGCTTCACCGCCGAGGAGGCGCTGGCCTGGGGGATGCTGACCCGCGTGGTGCCGGACGGGTCGCTGCAGGCCGAGGCGCGCGCCTTCGCCGAGCGCTTCGCCAGGGGGCCGCGCGTCGCCTACGGCTACATCAAGCGCAACCTGCTCGCCGCCGAGACCGAGCCGCTCACCGCGGTGCTGGAGATCGAGGCCGTGCATCAGGTGCGCTGCGCGCAGACCGAGGACCACAAGGAGGCGGTGCGCGCCTTCGCCGAGAAGCGCGAACCGGTGTTCCGCGGCCGCTAGGGCCGGTCGCGGGCGGCCGGAAACGGCCGGGCGCGCGGATCGCGCGAACGACCACGCGCCGGATCCGTCGCGGCGGGCATGGGCGAGCGGCAACCGACAGAGGGGCCGCCGGCCGGGCGGCGCGGCGCTACGCCTTGCCGCGCGCCGGCGGATCGCGCGAGAGGCCGCGCGCGGCGAGCTCGGCCTGGTAGCGCGCCCAGCGCTCCGCGTGCTCGACGCCGAGCCGGTAGAGGTAGTCCCAGGAGTAGATGCCGGTGTCGTGCAGGTCGTCGAAGCGGATGCGGATCGCGTAGTTGCCGACCGGCTCGACGCCGAGGATGCCGACGTGCCGGCGCCCGGCGACGATCGCCTTCTGCCCCGGCCCGTGGCCCTGCACCTCCGCCGAGGGGCTCTCGACGCGCAGATACTCGGCCGGCAGGGCGAAGCGCGCGCCGTCGTCGAAGGCGACCTCCAGCACCTTCTCCGCGCGGCGGAGGCGGATCTCGATCGGCGTCGGCATCAGTCGAGCTTGCGCGCCTCCTCGGGCAGCATGATCGGGATGCCGTCGCGGATCGGGTAGGCGAGGCCGGCGCGCTCGCTGATCAGCTCGCCGCGCTCGCGGTCATAGCGCAGCGGGCCCTTGGTGACGGGGCAGACCAGGATCTCCAGCAGCCTGGGATCCACCGCGCCGCCTTGCGGGGCGTCCTTGGGCTTTCTCGCTTCGTCGCTCATCGGCTCGGCTCCGTCGTCATCCTGTGGTCCTCAACTCGGCCGCCCCCGCGGCGCGGCGGCGGGATCGTGCGTGCCGATGCGCAGCAGCGCGATCAGCATCCGCGCGCGCGCGCAGGCGTCGGGCGCCTCCAGCAGCGCCTGCTTCTCGCGCGGGTCGAAGGGGCAGACCATGCAGAGCGTGGTCACCAGCATCGCATCCGCCGCCCGCTCGATCGCCTCCCAGTTCGCCTCGATGCCGCGGGCGCGGAAATAGGGCCGCAGCGCGCAGAGCAGCGCCGCGCGGTCCAGCGGTGGCGGCGGCGCCTCCGCATCGAGGTCGGCGCGCCAGGGCGCGTAGTCGGCCCGCACCCGGCGATAGCCGCGGTGCGGCGGCAGCTCCGCGGCGACGCTGAAGCGGATCACCCCGGTCAGGGTGACGAGGAAGCGGCCGTCCTCGGTCTCGGCGAAGGAGGAGATCCGGCCCAGGCAGCCGACCGCGTAGAGCGCCGGGCCGGCCGGCCCGGCGGGCGCGTCCGCCCGCGGCTGGATCATGCCGAACATCCGCCCGGCGCCGAGCGCATCCGTCACCATCGCCAGGTAGCGCGGCTCGAAGATGTGGAGCGGCAGGCGGCCCTGCGGCAGCAGCAGCGCGCCGGGCAGCGGGAAGACCGGGATCTCCGGAGGCAGGGCTTCGAAGCTCGGGTGGAAGGCCGGCATCGCCGCCACCCCCTCGCGCCTCCCCTAGCGGAAGAGGAGGGAGGAGAGCTTGCGCCGCGCCGCAACGGTCGCCGGGTCGTCGAAGCCCCAGGCCTCGAAGAACTTCAGCAGCTGCTTGCGCGCCGCCTCCTCGTTCCAGCTCCGGTCGCGCCGGATCGACTCGAGCAGCGCCTCGGCCGCGCGGGCGCGCTCGCCCATCGCGTTCAGCGCCACGGCGAGCTCGATGCGCGCGGCGTGGTCGTTCGGGTCGGCGGCCAGGCGCTGCTCGAGCTCGGCGAGCTTCGCCCGCGCCTTGCGGCCCTCGGCGGCGAGCTCGAGCGCGCTGCGGGCGCCGACGATCTCGGCATGGTCGCGCAGCTTGGCGGGCACGCCCTCGAGCACCTGCCGCGCGCGGTCCTCCTCGCCGAGGTGCATCAGGACGCGGGCGAGGCCGGCCAGGGCCTCGGCGTTCTCCGGCTCCTGCTGGGCGAGGGCGGCGAACAGCTCGAGCGCGGTGCGGTAGTCGCCCCGCTCGGCCGCGGCCTTGGCCTCGGCGAGGAGATCCGCGCCCGGCATCTGCCCGCCGGCGAGCTTGAGCAGGCCCTCGACGAAGCGCCGCACCTCGCTCTCGGGCAGCGCCCCCTGGAACAGGTCGGCGATCTGGCCCTGCCAGAAGGCCGCGACCGTCGGCACCGACTGCAGCGGCAGGCCGAGCTGGGCGAGCTGCGCCACGAGCTGGCGGTTCTTGTCGATGTCGATCTTGACCAGCCGCACCCGGCCGCCGGCGGAGCGCACCACCTTCTCCAGTACCGGCGTGAGCTGCTTGCAGGGGCCGCACCAGGTCGCCCAGAAGTCCACCAGGACCGGCACCTGGCGGCTGGCCTGGATCACGTCCTGCATGAAGGTCCGCTGGTCGCCCTCCTTGATCGCGTCGGCGCCGGGCGAGGCGCCGCCGGGGGCGGGCGGGCGGTTGGGGTCGAAGATCACGTCCATGGCGGGCTGGCCTGCATGCGGTTCCTCGGCGATAGATGCGCCCTTCCGGGCCAGAGACAAGCGCCCTCTACGCGGCCCCGGCCGCGGGCGGGGGGTCGAACACCTCCGGCGCGTGGCCGAGGTGGCGCAGGAAGCCGAGCAGGTCGGCCGGGCGGAGGCCGGTGGAGGCCGCGTTGGTCAGCGGATGCACCCAGACCAGTTCCGGTCCCTCCACCAGGGCGCGCTCGATCGCGAAGCGCACCGAACCGGGCCGCGCATTGACCAGGGCGAGCGGCGTGACCGAGCCCGGCGGGACGCCGAGGGCCGCCAGGAGCTGCGCGGCGCTGCCCATGACCAGGCGCGGGGCCCCGAGAGCCCGGGCGAGGGCGTTGATGGACACCCGCCGCTCCTCCTCCAGCGTGACGAGGAGGAAGGGGCCCTCCCCCCTGGCCGGGGCGAGGAACAGGTTCTTGGTGTGCGCGCCGGGCAGCGCGCCGCGCAGCGCCCGGCTCTCGGCGACGGTGAAGACGGGGGCGTGGCGGACCGTCCGCGCCGCGATGCCGAGGGCGGCGAGGCGGGCGAGCAGCCCCTCCGGCGTCTCCGGCGCGGCGGGGGCGTCCTTCGGCATCAGCCGAATTCCCGCTTCAGCACGGCATGGAGCGCGCGCTTCGCCTCGAAGCCGATGCCCGGCAGGTCGGGCATGCGGATGCGCCCCTCCGCCACCGGCGTGTCGTCGGCGAAGCCGCCGAAGGGCGCGAACACCTCCGGGTAGCTCTCGTTGCCGCCGAGGCCGAGGCCCACCGCGATGTTGAGCGCGAACTGGTGGCCGCCGTGGGGGACGCAGCGGCGCGGGCTCCAGCCGTGGGCGCGCAGCATCTCCAGCGTGCGCAGGTACTCGACCAGGCCGTAGGAGAGGGCGGGGTCGAACTGCAGCACGTCGCGGTCCGGCCGGAGCCCGCCGTGGCGGATCAGGTTGCGCGCGTCCTGCATCGAGAACAGGTTCTCGCCGGTGGCGAGCGGCGGCGCGTAGTGCTCGGCGAGCGCCGCGTGCGCGGCGTAGTCGAGCGGATCGAGCGGCTCCTCGTACCAGCGCAGGCCGAAGGGTTGCAGGGCGGAGGCGTAGGCGAGCGCGGTCAGAAGGTCGAACCGCCCGTTGGCGTCCACGGCGAGGCGCGTCCCGTCGCCGCCGAGCAGCGTCAGCACCGCCTCGATGCGCCGGAGGTCCTCGGCCAGCGCCTCCTTCGGCGGCGTGCCGGGGGCGCCGCCGATCTTCATCTTCACGGTGGTGTAGCCGAGGTCGAGGTAGCGCCTCATCTCCTCGACGAGCTGCGCCACGCCCTTGCCGGGGTAGTAGTAGCCGCCCGCCGCATAGACCCAGGCCGAGGGGTCGGCGCGGCCGCCGTTGTAGCGGTCGGCCAGCAGCTTCCACAGCGGCACGCCGGCGAGCTTCGCCGCCGCGTCCCACAGCGCCATGTCGAGCACGCCGACCGCGACGCTGCGCTCGCCGTGCCCGCCCGGCTTCTCGTTCCGCATCATCGCCGCCCAGGCGCCGGCCGGCTCCAGCCCGCCGTCGGGATGGACCAGGGCGGCCTCCGGCGTCTGCAGCAGGCGCGGGATGAAGCGTTCGCGCAGCAGGCCGGGCTGGGCGTAGCGGCCGTTGCTGTTGAAGCCGTAGCCGGTGACGCGGCGGCCGCCCGCGGCCTCGACCTCCACCGCGACCACGCTTGCGGTCATCTGCGAGAAGTCGATGAAGGCGTTGGCGATGGCCGAGGCGATCGGCACCACCGCGTCGCGGACCGAGACGATGCGCATCAGGGGCGGGCTCCGGCGGGCTGCTCGGCGTCCTCCCTAGCCCCGGCGGCGGCGCCGCGCCAGCCGTCAGACCGCGCCCTTCGCCCGCAGCGCCGCCAGCTCCTCGGCGGAGAAGCCGAACTCGCGGAACACCTCCTCGGTGTGCTCGCCGCGCTCGGGGGTGGGGCGGCGCGGCGGCTCGACGCCCGCGATCTGCATCGGCGGGCGCACCAGGGTGATCTCGCCGAGCAGCGGGTGCTGCACCGGCATGGCGAGCTTCAGGTGCCTGACCTGCGGATCGGCGAAGACCTGGTCCATGGTGTAGACCGGGCCGCAGGGGACGCCGGCCTCGTTGAAGCGCCGGATCCAGTTCTCGGCGGTGTCCTTCATCAACGCCTCCTGGATGATGGCGTTGACCTTGGCGCGGTTCCTGCTGCGCAGCGCGTCGGTGGCGATGTCCGGGTCCTTCGCCTGCTCCTCGATGCCGAGGGTGGCGACGATGCGCCGCCACATCTCCTGCCCGCCGCCGGCGAGGTTGATCAGCCCGTCGGCGGTGTTGAAGAGCCCGGTCGGGATCGTGGTCGGGTGGTCGTTGCCGGCCTGCTTCGGCACCTCGCCCGCCATGGTCCAGCGGGTGGCCTGGAAGTCCATCATGCCGACCATCGCCTCGAGCAGCGAGCAGTGCACCCAGCGGCCCTTGCCGGTCTGCTCGCGCTCGAGCAGGGCGATCAGGATGGCGATCGCGGTGTAGAGCCCGGCCGAGAGGTCGGCGACCGGGATCCCGGCGCGCACCGGGCCCTGGCCGGGCAGGCCGGTGACGCTCATCAGCCCCCCCATGCCCTGGGCGATCTGGTCGAAGCCGGGCCGCCGGGCGTAGGGCCCGTCCTGGCCGAAGCCGGAGATCGAGGCTAGGATGATGCGGGGGTTGACCGCGGCGAGGTCCTCGTAGGCGATGCCGAGGCGGTGCTTCACGTCCGGCCGGTAGTTCTCCACCACCACGTCGGCCTGCGCCACCATGCGCTTGAAGGCGGCGAGCCCGTCCGGGTGCTTGAGGTTCAGCGTGATGCCGCGCTTGTTGCGGTGGACGTGCTGGAAGTCCGGGCCGTGGCGCTCGCCGCCCAGGCCCTTGCCGGTGTCCACCTCCTCCGGCGCCTCGATCTTGATGACGTTGGCGCCCCAGTCGGCGAGCTGGCGCACCGCGGTCGGCCCGGCGCGGACCCGGGTGAGGTCGAGCACGGTGAAGCGGGCGAGCGGCAGCATGGGCATCGGTCCTCCTCCCGTCTCCTGTTGGCACCGGCCGGGGCGGCCGGCAAGCCTTGACGGGGCGGGGCCGCACGGCCACCACTCCCGGGCCAGGCGGGGAGGAAGCGCATGGACGAACTGCTCTACGAGGTCAGCGACGGCATCGCCACGGCGACGCTCAACCGGCCGCAGGCGCGCAACGCCCTCACCTTCCCGATGTACGAGCGCCTCGCGGAGATCGCGCAGCGGATCGCCGACGACCCGGCGGTGCGGGTGCTGATCGTCACCGGCGCCGGCGGCAAGGCCTTCGCCGCCGGCACCGACATCGGCGAGTTCCGCGCCTTCCGCACCGCCGAGGACGCCCTCGCCTACGAGGCGCGGGTGGACCGGGTGCTGACGGCGCTGGAGCGCTGCCCGAAGCCGACCATCGCCGCGCTCGCCGGCGCCTGCACCGGCGGCGGGGCGGCGATCGCCGCCGTGTGCGACCTGCGCCTCGCCGCCGCCAACCTGCGCTTCGGCTTCCCGATCGCGAAGACGCTCGGCAACTGCCTCTCGATGGCGAACTACGCGCGCCTCGCCGCCCTGATCGGCCCCGCGCGCGTGCTCGACCTGATCTACACCGCCCGCCTCGTCGAGGCCGAGGAGGCGAAGGCGATCGGCCTCGTCTCCGAGGTCCTGCCCACGCCCGAGGCGCTGGCCGAGCGCGCGCGCGCGCTCGCCCGCACCGTCGCCTCCCACGCACCGCTGACGCTGCGCGCGACCAAGGAGGCGATGCGCCGGCTGCGCGAGGCGGCGCGCAACGTCCCCGGCGACGACCTGGTGACGATGTGCTTCACCAGCGCCGACTTCCGGGAAGGCGTCGAATCCTTCCTCGCCCGCCGCCCGGCCGTCTGGCAGGGCCGCTGAGACCGCACGGAGCCGCCATGTCCCTGCCCCGCCTCTCCCGCCGCGCCGCCCTCGGCGCCGCGCTGCTGCCCCTCGCCGCGCAGGCGCAGCCGGAGCGCTATCCGAGCCGCCCGATCACCCTGCTGGTCGGCTTCGCCCCCGGCGGCGGCACCGACATCATCTCGCGCTTCCTCGCCCCGGTCCTGCAGGAGGAGTTCGGCCAGCCGGTCACGGTGGAGAACCGGCCCGGCGCGAGCGGCACCATCGCCGCGACGGCGATCACCCGCGCGCGGCCGGACGGCTACACCATGCTGATGACGACGGTGAGCGCCTCCGCCGTGGTGCCGCCGCAGATGCGCCCGCCGCCCTTCGACATCTACCGCGACCAGACGCCGGTCGTGCTCGCCGGCACCGTGCCGCTGGTCGCGGTGGTGCCCCCGAGTTCGCCGGCGCGCGACCTGCCCGGGCTGCTGGAGATCGCGCGCGCCCATCCCGGCAAGCTCAACTACTCCTCCTCCGGGGTCGCGACCCAGCAGCACCTCGCCGCCGAGCTGCTCTCGGCGGCGGCGGGCGTGCGCATGACCCACATCCCCTTCCGCGGCACCGGCCAGGCGGTGAACGAGGTGCTCGCCGGGCGGATCGACATCGCGATCGACACGCTGCCGACCTACCTGCCGCACATCCGCGCCGGGCGGGTGCGCGCGCTGGCGGTGACGCTGCCCGCGCGGGTGGAGTGGCTGCCCGAGGTGCCGACCGTGGCCGAACTCGGCTTCCCCGGCTTCAGCGCCTCCGTCTGGTACATGGTGATGGGCCCGCCGGGCCTGCCGGAGCCGATCGTCGCGCGCTGGGTCGAGGCGGTGAACAAGGCCCTGGCCGTGCCGGAGATCCGCGCCCGCGTGCGGGAGGCGGGGTTCATCCCCGGCGGCGGCACCGCCGCCGACGCCGCCGCGCTGCTGCGCCGCGACGCCGAGCGCTACGCCGCGGCCATCCGTGACGCCGGCATCCGCCTGGATTAGCCTCCCCCGGCGCGCCGGACGCGCCGCGGCCAGCCGGGGCGCGCGACCGGCCGGCGCGGCGCGGCGACCGGAGGAGGACGGATGCGACGGCGGCACCTGATCGTTGCGACGGGTCTCGCGGCCCGGGCGGCGCGCCGCGCGCCCGCGCGGGCGCAACCGGCGCGCTTTCCGTCCCGCCCGCTGCGCCTCGTCGTGCCCTTCGCCGCCGGCGGCATCGTCGACGTGGTCGCGTGCATCCTCGCCGATCCGCTCGCGCCCCGGCCCGGCCAGCCGGTGGCGGTGGAGAACCTGCCCGGCGCGGGCAGCACCATCGGCGCGCGGGCCGTCGCCCGCGCCGCGGCGGACGGCCACACCCTGCTGCTGAACGGCGCGGCGCACGCGGTGATCCCCGCGCTCTATCCGGAGGCCGGCTTCGACGCGCTGGGCGACGTCACGCCGATCGCCCTGCGCGGCGACCAGAGCTTCCTCGTCTGCGTGCATCCGGGCGTGCCGGCGCGGGACGTCGCCTCCCTGCTCGCCTGGCTGCGCACGCGGCGCGGCGAGGCGACCTTCGCCACCGCCGGTGTCGGCCCCGCCTCGCACCTCGCGGGCGAGCTGCTGAAGCGGCTCGCCGGGGTGGAGTTCACCGTCGTGCCCTATCGCGGCACCCCGGCGGCGGTGACCGACCTCCTCGCCGGCCGCGTGGACCTCATGATCGACAGCCAGACCCTGCTCGCGCCGCTCGCGCGCGAGGGCCGGGTGCGCGCGCTCGCCGTCACCACCGCGCGCCGCTCGCGCCTGCTGCCGGAGCTGCCGACGCTGGAGGAGGCGGGGGTCGCCGGCTACCGCGCCTCCTCCTGGCAGGCGCTCTACGGCCCGGCCGGGCTGCCGGCGGAGATCGTCGGCACCCTCTCGCGCGCCGTCCTGCAGGCGCTCGAGGAGCCGGAGGCGCAGCGCCGCTTCGCGGAGGCCGGCGTGGACCCGCTGCCGGGCGATCCCGCCCACCTGCGCGCGGAGACGGGGAAGTCGACGCCGATCCTGCGCGCCACGGGGGCGCGCCCGGGCTGAGCCGGTGCCGGCCGACCACGAGCTGCTCTACCGGCTCGCCCTCGCGCTCGGCATCGGCCTGCTGGTCGGGGTCGAGCGCCATTGGCGCGAGCGCGAGGCGGAGGCGGGCCGGCGCACCGCCGGCCTGCGCACCTTCGGCCTGATCGGCCTGCTCGGCGGCCTCGCCGCGGCGCTGGCGCAGGCGGCCCGCGGCGGCGCCGAGGGAGTGCCGGCGGCGCTGCTGCTCGGCCTCCCTTTCCTCGGCCTTTCCGCGGCGCTGATCGTGTTCAAGCTGCGCGAGGCGATCGCCGAGCAGAGCTTCAGCGTCACCGGCGTCGTCGCCGCCCAGGCGGTGTTCGCCCTCGGCGCCCTCGCCGTGCTCGGCGATGCCGGCACCGCCGCCGCGGCGGCGGTGGCGACGACCGCGCTGCTCGCCAGCCGCGAGGTGCTGCACGCCTTCGTCCGGCGCCTGAGCTGGCCCGAGCTGCGCTCCGCCCTGCTGCTGCTGACGATGACGCTGGTCGCGCTGCCGCTGCTGCCCGACCGGCGCATCGCCGCCCTCTGGGGCCTCAACCCGGCGCGGGTGTGGCTGCTCGCGGTGATCCTCGCCGCCGTCTCCTTCCTCGGCTACGTGGCGGTGCGGCTGCTCGGCGCCGCCGCCGGGCGCCTGCTCGCCGGCGCCGCCGCCGGACTCGTCTCCTCGACCGCGGCGACGGTGACGAACGCCCGCCTCGCGCGCGGCGGGGAGCCGGCGGGGCCGCTGGTCGCGGGCGCGCTGGCGGCCGGCGCGGTGGCCTATGCGCGCACCGCCGCGCTCGCCCTCCTCGCCTCGCCGGCGATGGCGCGGCCGCTGCTCCCGGCCCTCGCCGCGGGGGCGCTGGTGCAGGCGGCGGCGGCGCTGCTCGCCGGGTGGCGGCGGGAGGAGCGCGCGGCGGCGGAAACGGGGCGCGGAGGGCTCGGCAACCCGTTCGAGTTCGGGGCGGTGCTGCGCCTCGCCGCCCTGCTCGCCGGCGTCGGCCTGCTCAGCGAATACGCCGCGGCGCGGTTCGGCGGCGTCGGCGCGGCGGCGGTGGCCGCGCTCTCCGGCCTCGCCGACGTGGACGCGGTGACGCTTTCCATGGCGGCGCTGACGGCGGCCGAGGCGCTGCCCGCCTCGCTCGCCGCGCTGGCGGTGGCGGTGGCGGTGGCGACCAACACCGTGGCGAAGATCGCCTATGCGCTGGCGCTCGGCGGGGCGGGCTTCGGCGGGCGCTTCGCCCTCGGCACCCTGGCCGGCCTCGCCGCCGGCGCGGCGGCGCTGTGGCTGCGGCCAGCCGGCGGGTGAGGCGGCACGCCCGGGCGGCCCCCCTGCAGCCGGCGACACGGAGAGCCGCGCCGCCGTCCCTCCCCCGCGCCGCCGGCGCCCGGCCGGCCGCGCGACGATGGCGCGGGACCTGCGCCCGCCGCGCCGCCGCCCGCGCCCGGCCCTACCCGGCCGCCGCCGGCGCCGCGCCGCGCAGCGGCACCGGGCCGGGCAGCGCGGCCCCGTGCCAGAGCTGCGCGAGCAGCGCCCGCGCCGGCTGCTCGCCGACCGCCGGCACCGAGAGCTCGAGGAACTTCTCGCTCAGATCCTCGTCCGAGAGCGGCGCGTCCGGATCGCCCTTGCGCGTCGGCTGGTGGTGGCGCAGCACGCGCCCGTCCTTGAGCCGGATCTCCACCCTGGCCGAGCGCCGCGCCGGGAAGGCGGCCTCGCACTCCGGGTCCACCTCGACGCGGATGCGCGGCATCAGCGCCCGCACCGCCGGGTCCCGGATCCGCGCCGGCTCGTAGGCGGCGAGGCGCACGCCGCCGTGCACCAGCATCGTCGCCGCGGTGAACTGCACCGAGAAGCGGCATTCCTGCTCCGTCGCCGCCTCCGGCCGGTCGCAGATCTCCTTGGTGGCGCGGTAGCCGCCGACCAGCACGCCGTCCACCTCCTCCGCCGCGAAGCCGTGCGCGCGCTGCAGCGCGCGGATCGCGTCGAGCGCGGCGAAGATGTGGCCGCAGCAGCCGTGGTTCTTGAAGGTCATGTCGGCGATGGCGAAGGGCTGGCCGATGCCGGCGAGCGCCTGCTCCCACTTGCCGGTGTCCTCGCTGGTCGCGGCGGCGAAGCCGGCCGGGCCGTGCAGCACGTCGAGCGCGCCGGTGACGCCCTGCGCCGCCGCCAGCGCGGCGAGCGCGCCGGCCTCCGCGGCGTGGCCGGGGTGGAAGGGCTTGCTCATGCCCTCGCCGCGGAAGGCCTGCTGCAGCCCGCTCGCCATGGTCGCGGCGGTGGCGAGGGCGTGCGCCGTGCGCTCCGCGTCGCAACCGAGCAGCACCGCGACCGCGGCCGCGGCGCCGAAGGTCCCGACCGTGCCGGTGGTGTGCCAGAAGCGGTAGTGGCTCGGCTGCACGGCCCGGCCGATGCGGCAGGAGACCTCGTAGCCGGCGACCATCGCGCGCAGCAGCGCCGCCATGTCCGCGCCCCGCGCCTGCGCCGCGGCGAGCGCCGCGCCGATGGTCGGGCAGCCCGGATGATAGACGGCGTAGCGGTAGATGTCGTCGAACTCGACGATGTGGCTCGCGAGGCCGTTCATCAGCGCCGCGTGGCGCAGCGGCACGCGCCGGCCGGTGACGTAGCAGACCGCGCCGCCGCCGCCGCGCGTCTCGTCGGCGAGCGCCGCGGCGAGCAGCGTCGCCGGCGGGCGCGAGGCGCCGGCGAGCAGGGCGGCGAACCAGTCCACCAGCGCCCGGCGCGCGTGGCGCTCGAGATCGGGGGGCAGCGGCCGCGTGCGCCACCCGGCGGCATGGCCGGCGAGGACGAGGAGCGGGTTCTCCATCGCGGACCTGCTACGCGTTGCCGCGCAGCACCTCTTTGTTGACGACCACATCGGGATCGAGCCGCCCCTGGAAGAAGCTGATGATGCTCTCGGCGCAGGAGAGGCCCATGCGGCGCAGCCCCTCCTCCGTCGCCGCGGCGGAGTGCGGCGTCATGACCACGTTGGGCGCCTCGAGCAGCGGGCTCGAGGCGACCAGCGGCTCCTCCCGGAACACGTCGAGGCCGGCGCCGGCGACGTGGCCCGAGCGCAGCGCCGCGGCCAGCGCCGTCTCGTCCACCAGCGTGCCGCGCGCGGTGTTGACGAACACCGCGCCCGGCTTCATGGCGGCGAGGAAGGCCTTGTCCACCATGCCGCGCGTCTCGGCGTTGCTCGGGCAGTGGATGGTGACGATGTCGGCCTGGCCGAGCGCCTCGACGAGGTCGCGCACCGGCGTGAACCCCGCGCCCTTGATGGTGTTGGCGGGCACGTAGGGGTCGCGCACCAGCACCGTCATGCCGAAGGCGGCGCAGAGCCGCGCCACGCGCGCGCCGATGCGGCCGAAGCCGACCACCAGCGCCGTCCGGCCGGCAAGGTCGAAGCAGGGCAGCGCGTCGGTGGTGCCCCAGTCCAGCGCCCGGGTCTTGGCGTCGTAGGCCAGGGTGCGCCGGGCGAGGGTGAGCATCAGCATCAGCGCGTGCTCGGCCACCGAGACCGCGTTGGCGTCCGGCGTGACGGTGAGCGGGATGCCCCGCTCGGTCAGCGCCGCGACGTCCACCGCGTCGTAGCCCACGCCGTGGCGGGCGCAGAGGCGCAGCATCGGGGCCCGGGCAAGGAAGGCGCGGTCTATGCGCGTGGCGCGCACGATGATCGCCTCCGCCGTCGGCATCGCCTCGGCGAGCGTGGCATCGTTCACCTCGGCGAGCATGGTGACGCGGTAGCCGGGCTCGCCCTGCAGGCGGGCCATCGCCTCGGGGTGCAGCGGTCGCAGGCAGACAACGTGGGGCATGACGGGTCCTTCGCCAGGCTCAGTCCGGGGCGGCGCCGGCGACGCGCACCAGCTCGCCCCATTTCGGGATCTCGGTCTCGATGAAGCGGGCGAACTCCTCCGGCGGCGGCGATGGCGCCGCCCGCCCCCGGCCGGCTGCCGCGCGGCATCGCGGCGCGCGCGACAGCGGCGAGCAGGCGGCGGTCCATGCGTCTCCTCCCTCCTTCCTGCGCAGGGGGCGCTGCACGCCGCCCGCGCGCTAGAGCTGGTGGTGCGCCGCCGGGCCCAGCACCGCCTCGCGGAAGCGCGCCTGCAGATAGGCCCCCTCGCGCGGCGGCAGAACGAGCGGCAGGCTCGCCGCGTCCACCTTCGCCACGGCGAAGAGCGGGCCCTCGCCCGCATGGACCGCCGCGCGCAGCGCCGGCACCTCCTCCGGCCGCGTCACCAGCATGGTGCGCGGGAAGCCCGCCGCCCGCGCCATGCCGACGAGGTCGACGCCGTACTTGGTGTGCGTCTCCTGCATCCCGGTCTCGCCGTAGTGCTCGTTGTCCTGCACCACGATCGAGAGGTTGGGCGGCCGGCGCACCGCGATGGTGGCGAGGGCGCCGAGGCCCATCAGCATCTCGCCGTCGCCGGTGATGACCAGCACCTTGCGCGCCGGCTGGGCGAGGGCGAGGCCGAGGCCGATCATCGCCGCGCCGCCCATGCCGCCCCAGAGCGGGAAGTTCTCCGCGCAATCGCCGACCGCGGTGATGTCCCACGCCGGCGCGCCGAGCCCCGCGACCACCAGAAGGCCGCCGCGGTCGGCGAGGAGCGCGCGGCAGAGTTCGCGCCGGTCGAGCTTGCCCGAAGCCGCGAGCATCGCGTCTCAGTCCTTTCCGAAGGTCTTGGCGCCGATCACGCGCTGGCCGATCAGCGTCGCGGCCGGACGGAAGGTGTTGAAGGCGAGGCGGATCGTCGCGTCCGCGGTCGGCACCACGTCCTCCGGCCGGTCGGCGCGGCGCACCAGCGCGCCGATCGCCTCGAGCACCGCCTGGGTGGCGCTGCCCATCGGCACCTGGGCCGGGTTGAACTCGCCGAAGTCGCCGCGCATGGTGACGAGCATCGGCATCGGCGTGCGATGCGTGATGCCGAGCGAGAGCATGTTGATGCAGTTGCCCACGCCGGAGCTCTGCATCAGCAGCACGCCCTTCTCGCCGCCGAGCCAGGCGCCCTGGAGCAGGGCGATCCCCTCCTCCTCGGTGGTGAGTGGGACGACCTTCATCTCGGCGTCGGCGAGGCAGCGGCGGATCAGGCGCGCGTGGCCCGCATCCGGCACCACCGCCACCTGGCGGATGCCGTGCGTCCTCAGCAGGTCGTAGAGCCGGTCGGGCCAGTCGGCGGCCGCCTCCGGCCGGGATTCGGGGGGATGTCGGTCCATGCCTCTCCTCGCGTCTCGCGCGCAGCATCGGGCGGGACGCGGGTCCTGGCAAGGAGGGACGCGCCGCGCGGCCGCGCCTCAGGCGGAGAGCAGCTGCCCGCCGTCCACGACGATGGTCTGCCCCGTGACCCAGCGCGCGAGCGGCGAGGCGAGGAACATCACCACCTCCGCCACCTCCTCCGGCGTGCCGAGCCGGCCGAAGGGGATGGAGCGCAGGATGCGGTCGTAGAGCTGCGGGTCGGCGGCCTTCCGCCGTTCCCACACCCCGCCCGGGAACTCGATCGAGCCCGGCGCGACGGCGTTGACGCGGATGCCTTCGCGCGCGAGCGCCGCCGCCTGGCTCGTGGTGTAGTTGATCACCAGCGCCTTGACCGCCGCATAGGCCGGCGTGCGCACCGAGGGCCGCAGGCCGGAGATCGAGGCGATGTTGACGATGCATCCCCTCGACGCCCTGAGATGCGGCAGGGCGGCGCGGCTCGCCCGCACCGTCGCCATCACGTCCACGGCGAGGCCGGCGGCCCAGCCCGCCTCGTCGTCGCCCATGCCGAAGCCGCTGGCGTTGTTGACCAGCACGTCGATGCCGCCGAGCGCGGCCGCCGCCTGCTCCACCCAGCGGGCGATCGCCGCCGCATCGGCGAGGTCGCACACCGCGGCGTGCGCCGGCCGCCCGGCGGCGGCGATCTCCGCGCGCGCCGCCTCCAGCGCCTCCGCCCCGCGGGCGCAGATCGAGACGCCGGCGCCCGCGCGCGCGAAGCCCAACGCGATGGCGCGGCCGATGCCGCGGCTGCCGCCGGCGACGAGGACGCGCTGTCCGGTGAAGTCGAGGCCCATGCCCTGCCCTCTCCTGCTGCGCGCCCAGTCTGGCGCGCGGGCCGGCGCCGGGCCAGGCCCTTCCCGGCGCGGCTCAGAAGTCGAGATCGGCGTAGTGCGGCGGCGGCGTCACGCCGCTGACGCGGTCGGCGAGCAGCGGGCGGAAGCAGGGGCGGGACTTGACGCGCGCGTACCAGTCCTTCGCCGCCTCGTTCAGCGACCAGTCCACGTCGCCGATGAAGTCGAGCGCCGAGAGATGGGCCGCGGCGCAGAGGTCGGCGAGCGTCAGCGAGGCGCCGGCGAGCCACACCCGCGACTCGGCGAGCCAGCCGAGGTAGTCGAGGTGCGGCCGGAGGTTCGCGTGCCCGGCGCGGATCGCCGCCGCGTCCGGCGTGCCGCGGCCCATCAGGCGCTTCATCTGCTTCTCGTAGAGCAGGTTGCGCGTGACCTCGGCGTTGAACTTGCCGTCGAACCAGGCGACCAGGCGGCGGACCTCGGCGCGCTCCGCGAGCGTGCGGCCGAGCAGCGGCAGGTCGGGATAGGCCTCGTCGAGGTACTCGCAGATCGCGTAGGAATCGGCGACGACGAGGCCGTTGTCCTCGCGCAGCACCGGCACGGTGCCGGCGGGGTTCATCTCGAGGAACTCCTCGCGCCGTTCCCAGACGCGCTCGACGCGCAGGTCGAACGGGATCCGCTTCTCGGCGAGGGCCAGGCGGACCTTGCGGGAGAAGGGCGAGAGCGGCAGGTGGTAGAGGATTCGCATCGTCGGCCCGGCTTATGCCACCCGCCGGGCGGGCAGGGAAGCCGGGCCGGCGCGCTTCTTCCGCGCCGCCGCTATTCGGCCGCGACGGCGGCGGCGACCGCCTCCTCCATCGGCACCGGCAGGTACCTCGCGTACTCCTTCGGCACGATGTGCCAGAAGCGGGCACGCTCGGTCTCCCACTCGTTCAGCAGGCGCGCCGCGAACCGGCTGCCCGTCTCCCGCACGTGGCGGGCGATCAGGTCGCGAAGCACCCCCTCCCAGTGCGGGTGCCCGAGGCGGCGCCAGAGCAGCGAATCGGGGTTGACCCGGCGCTCGAAGGTGCCGTCGGCGTCGTAGACGAAGGCCATGCCGCCGGTGAAGCCGGCGCCGAAATTGTCGCCCACCGGCCCGAGGATCACGACCGTCCCGCCGGTCATGTACTCGCAGCCGTTGGCGCCGCACCCCTCCACCACCGCGATGGCGCCGGAGTTGCGCACCGCGAAGCGCTCCCCGGCCTGGCCCGCGGCGAACAGCTCGCCGGAGGTGGCGCCGTAGAGCACGGTGTTGCCGACGATGGTGTTCTCGTTCCACACCAGGGTCGAGGAGGGGGCCGGCCGCACCACGATGGTGGCGCCGGAGAGGCCCTTGCCCACGTAGTCGTTGGCGTCGCCGAACACCTCGAGCTTCAGCCCGCGCACGCCGAAGGCGCCGAGCGACTGGCCGGCCGAGCCGCGCAGCCGCACCGTGAGGTGGCCGGGCTGCAGCCCGTCCATGCCGAACTGCCGCACGATCTTGGAGGAGACCTTGGTGCCGATCGCGCGCTGGGTGTTGCGGATGTTGTACTGGAGCTGCATCTTCTCGCCGCGGCGGAACAGCGCCTCGGCGTCGCGGATCATCTCCGCGTCCAGCGTCTCCGGCACCTCGTTGCGGCCCTCGAGCGTGCAGTAGGGCTTGTAGGGGCCAGGGTCGGCCTTCACCAGCAGCGGGTTGAGGTCGAGGTCGTCGAGGTCCTCCGAGCCGCGGCTGACCTGCTTGAGCAGGTCGGTCCGCCCGATCACCTCCTCGAGCCGGCGGAAGCCGAGCTGGCTCAGGATCTCCCGCACCTCCTCTGCGATGAAGGAGAACAGGTTGATGACCTTCTCCGGGGTGCCGGCGAACTTGGCGCGCAGCTTCTCGTCCTGCGTGCACACCCCGACCGGGCAGGTGTTGGAGTGGCACTGGCGGACCATGATGCAGCCCATGGCGACCAGGCTCGCCGTGCCGATGCCGAACTCCTCCGCCCCGAGCATCGCCGCGATCACCACGTCGCGCCCGGTCTTGATGCCGCCGTCGGTGCGCAGCCGGACGCGATGGCGCAGGCGGTTGAGCAGCAGCACCTGGTGCGCCTCGGACAGCCCCATCTCCCACGGCAGGCCGGCGTACTTGATCGAGGACTGCGGCGAGGCGCCGGTGCCGCCCGAGTGGCCGGAGATCAGGATCGCGTCCGCCTTCGCCTTCGCCACCCCCGCGGCGATGGTGCCGATGCCGGAGCGCGCCACCAGCTTTACGCAGACCGTCGCCTCCGGGTTGATCTGCTTGAGGTCGTAGATGAGCTGGGCGAGGTCCTCGATCGAGTAGATGTCGTGGTGCGGCGGCGGCGAGATCAGCGTCACGCCGGGGGTGGAGTGCCGCAGCTTCGCGATCAGCTCGGTCACCTTGAAGCCCGGGAGCTGGCCGCCCTCGCCGGGCTTCGCCCCCTGCGCGATCTTGATCTCGATCTCGCGGCAGTTGTTGAGGTACTCGGCGGTGACGCCGAAGCGCCCGCTCGCGATCTGCTTGATCGCGGAGTTGGCGTTGTCGCCGTTCGGCCGCGGCTTCGCGCGCGCCGGGTCCTCGCCGCCCTCGCCCGAGTCGCTGCGCGCGCCGATGCGGTTCATGGCGATGGAGAGCGTCTCGTGCGCCTCCGGGCTCAGCGCGCCGAGGGAGATGCCGGGCGCGACCAGGCGCTTGCGGATCTCGGTGATGCTCTCGACCTCCTCGATCGGCACCGGCGCGCGGCCCTCGGTGCGGAAGTCGAGCAGGTCGCGCAGCGCCACGGGCGGCAGGCGGCGCACCGCCTCGGAGTACTTCTTGAAGGTCTGGTAGCTGTCGGTCTCCACCGCCCGCTGCAGGGTGTGGATCAGCGCGCCGTCGAAGGCGTGGGTCTCGCCGCTGCGGCGCATCTTGTAGAGCCCGCCCACCGGCAGGGTCACCGCGTCCGAGTCCCAGGCCTTGCGGTGCAGCGCGAGCACGCGGCGCGCGATGCCGGAGAGGCCGATGCCGGAGATGCGGCTCGGCGTGCCGGGGAAGAACTCCGCGACCAGCGAGCGCGAGAGGCCGATCGCCTCGAAGTTCATCCCGCCGCGGTAGCTGCTCAGCACGCCGATGCCCATCTTGGACATGACCTTGAGCAGCCCCTTGTCCACCGCCTTCTTGTAGCGGGCGACGCACTCCTCGAGGGTGAGCCTGCCGAACAGGCCGCGCCGGTGGCGGTCGGCGATGCTCTCCTGCGCGAGGTAGGCGTTGACGGTGGTGGCGCCGGCGCCGATCAGCACCGCGAAGTAGTGCACGTCCAGCGCCTCGGCGACGCGGACGTTGAGGCTGGTGAAGGTGCGCAGGCTGTTGCGCACCAGGTGTGTGTGCACCCCGCCGACCGCGAGGATCATCGGGATCGCGGCGCGCTCCGGCCCCTGGTTCTCGTCGGTCAGGATCACGTGGGCGCAGCCGGAGCGCACGCCCTCCTCCGCCTCGCGGCGGATGCGGTCGATGGCGCGGCGCAGGCCCTGCTCGCCCTCGGCGACGGGGAAGGTGCAGTCCACGACGCAGGCGGTCTCGCCCATGTAGGCGCGCATCGCCGCGAACTCGGCGCTCGACAGGACGGGGCTGTCGAGCATCAGCATGTCGCACTGCGTCGGGTCCTCGTCGAGGATGTTGCCGAGGTTGCCGAGGCGCGTGCGCAGCGTCATCACCCGCGTCTCGCGCAGGGAATCGATCGGCGGGTTGGTGACCTGGCTGAAGCTCTGGCGGAAGAAGTGGTGCAGGCCGCGGTACTGGTTGGAGAGCACGGCGATCGGCGTGTCGTCGCCCATGCTGCCGACCGGCTCGTTGGCGTCCTCCACCATCGGGTGCAGGATCGTCTCCAGCTCCTCCAGCGTGTAGCCGACGGCGAGCTGGCGGCGGCGCAGCTCCTCGCCCTGGAACAGCACCGGCTCGCGCGCGTCCTGGCGCACGATCTCGTCGATCCGCGTGGTGCGCTTGACCCACTCGCCGAAGGGCTTGCGCGCGGCGAGCATGTCCTTGAGCTCGCCGTCGCGGTAGAAGCGCGCGGCGTCGAGGTCGACGCCGATGCACTGGCCGGGGCCGACCCGGCCCTTGGCCACGATCGCGTCCTCCGGCAGCTTCACCATGCCGGTCTCGGAGCCGACGATCAGCAGCCCGTCGCGCGTGACGGTGTAGCGCATCGGCCGCAGGCCGTTGCGGTCCATGCCGGCGATCACCCAGCGCCCGTCGGTGGCGCAGATCGCCGCCGGGCCGTCCCACGGCTCCATCACCGCGTTGCAGTAGAGGAAGAGGTCGCGGTGCGCCTCCGGCATGGTGGCGCTGTTGCCGATGCTCTCGGGGATCAGCATCGCCTTCGCCATCGGCGCGTCGCGCCCGCCGCGCACCAGCAGCTCGAAGACGTTGTCGAGCGTCGCCGTGTCCGACCCGCCGGCCTGGATGACCGGCTTGATGTCGTCCATGTAGGGGTCGAGCAGGGGATGGGAGAGCCGGGTCTCGTGGCTCTTCATCCAGTTGATGTTGCCCGCCAGCGTGTTGATCTCGCCGTTGTGCGCGACCATGCGGAAGGGCTGGGCCAGCCGCCAGGTCGGGAAGGTGTTGGTCGAGTAGCGCTGGTGGTAGATCGCGAAGCGGCTGACGAAGCACGGATCGAGCAGGTCCGGGTAGAACTCCGTCAGGTGCTCGGCGAGGAACATCCCCTTGTAGATCACCGAGCGGCAGGAGAGGGAGCAGAGGTAGAGCTCCGGGATCTGCGCCGCGATCGCCTGCTTTTCGATGCGCCGGCGGATCACGTAGAGGTCGCGCTCGACGATCGCCTCCTCGCGCCGCTCCGGGTCCCAGATCAGGATCTGCTCGATCTCGGGGCGGGTGGCGTTGGCCTTCTCGCCGATGCAGGCGACGTTGATCGGCACCTGGCGCCAGCCGTAGATCGCGTAGCCCGCGGAGAGGATCTCGGTCTCGACGATCTGGCGGCAGCGCTCCTGCGCGCCGAGGTCGGTCTTGGGCAGGAACACCATGCCGACCGCGATGCGCCCCGGCCGCAGCCGGTCGCCGCCGCGCTCCACCGCCTCGGCGAAGAAGTCCTGCGGGATCTCGACGTGGATGCCCGCGCCGTCGCCGGTCTTGCCGTCGGCGTCCACCGCGCCGCGGTGCCACACGGCCTTCAGCGCATCGATGCCGGCCTGCACCACCTCGCGCCGCGGCCTGCCGTCGAGCGCGGCAACCAGGCCGACGCCGCAGGCGTCGTGCCCGGCGAGGTCGAGATGCGCCTGCTCGGCGAGGCGGCGGGCGTTCCGGACGAAGCTCCGGACGAAGGCCGGTCCGCTCTCCTGCATGTATTCCTCCCTCACTCCGCCGCGATCGCCATCGGCGCCGCCTCGGCGGCGGCCTTCGCCCTCACCCAGCGGTCGATCTGCTCCGCCGCGTCGCGCCCGTCGCGGATCGCCCACACCACGAGCGAGGCGCCGCGCACGATGTCGCCCGCGGCGAACACGCCGGGCAGCGAGGTCATCATGGTGCGGTGGTTGATCTTCAGCGTGCCCCAGCGCGTCACCTCGAGCCCCGGCTCGCCGAACAGCGCCGGCAGGTCCTCGGGGTCGAAGCCGAGCGCCTTGATGACGAGATCGGCCGGCTGGACGAAGTGGCTGCCCGGGATCGGCTCCACCTGCTGGCGCCCGGTCGCGTCCGGCAGGCCGAGATGCATGCGCAGGGCGCGCACGCCGCTCACCCGCCCCTCGCCGAGGAACGCCTCCGGCGCGGCGAGCCAGACGAAGCGCACGCCCTCCTCCTCGGCGTTCGCCACCTCGCGCATCGAGCCCGGCATGTTGGCGCGGTCGCGGCGGTAGAGGCAGGTGACCGACCGCGCCCCCTGGCGCACCGCGGTGC
Organism: Caldovatus aquaticus; assembly: GCF_019458025.1. Classification (GTDB taxonomy): domain Bacteria; phylum Pseudomonadota; class Alphaproteobacteria; order Acetobacterales; family Acetobacteraceae; genus Caldovatus; species Caldovatus aquaticus. Next base: position 48,962 of record NZ_JAHZUY010000011.1, read on the forward strand.
GCACGCAGTCCATCGCCGTGTCGCCGCCGCCCACCACCACCACGTCCTTGTCCCGCGCATCGAGCGCGCCGGAGTCGAACTCCGGCACCGCATCGCCGAGCCCCTTGCGGTTCGAGGCGATGAGGTAGTCGAGCGCCGCCACGACGCCGGGCAGCCCGGCGCCCGGGCAGGCGATGTCGCGCGCCTTGTAGACGCCGGTGGCGATCAGCACCGCGTCGTGGCGCGCGCGCAGCTCGGCCAGCGACACGTCGCGCCCGACCGCGCAGTCGAGGTGGAAGACGATGCCGCCCGCCGCGTACTGGGCGTGGCGGCGCAGCACGACGTCCTTCTCCAGCTTGAAGTTGGGGATGCCGTAGATCATCAGGCCGCCGGCGCGGTCGTAGCGGTCGTAGAGGTGGACCTGATACCCCTTCACGCGCAGCCGCTCGGCCGCCGCCATCCCCGCCGGCCCGGCGCCGACGATGCCGACGGAGTGCGGGAGCTCCCGCCGCGGCCGCGGCGGCCTGACCCAGCCGCGCTCCCAGGCGGTGTCGGTGATGTACTTCTCGACCGCGCCGATGGTGACCGAGGCGAAGCCCTTCTCGATCACGCAATTGCCCTCGCACAGCCGGTCCTGCGGGCAGACGCGGCCGCAGATCTCGGGGAAGCTGTTGGTCGAGGCGGCGACCTCGTAGGCCTCCTCGAGCCGCCCCTCGGCGGTGAGCTTGAGCCAGTCCGGGATGTTGTTGTGCAGCGGGCAGTGCACCTGGCAGAAGGGCACGCCGCACTGGCTGCAGCGGCTCGCCTGCTCGGCCGCGGCCTCGGGGTCGAAGGGGCGATAGACCTCGGCCCAGTCGTGGCGGCGCGCCGCCGCGTCCCGCTTCTCCGGCGGGCGCTGGGGCAGGCGCACGAACTGCAGCATCCTCTCGGCCATGACAGGCGGTCCCTCGCGCATCCGGCGGGTCGCAGAGGGCCGCAGCCCCCCAGGCGCCCACCCGTGTTGCCGCGCAACATAACGGAGCCGCCGCCGGAAAGGCGAGTCCCTTTTCCTCAATTGGGACAGATTTTCTGTCCTGACTGGGCGAGGAACGGCCGCCGCCGCCCAGGCCCAGGGGGCACCACCCCCGGAGAAAGGTCCGGATCGGACCTACAACACGGCGGCCAGGTCGGCGCGCCGGCTGCCGCCAGGCCGGAACCGCGCCAGATAGTCCGGCACCACCGCCTCCACCGCCTTCGGCGCCGCGGTTCCGAGTTCCCGCAGCCCCGGCATGCCCTCGCTCACCACATTGTCCCGCCCGAGCAGCAGAAGCTGGTCCCGGGTCAGCGGCGGGTTCGGCAGCCACTCCCCGAACCGCGCCATCAGCCGCGCCAGGGCGTCCGGCACCTCGACGAGCGGGCGGCGGCGGCGCGTCGCCTCCAGCACGAAGCGCAGCATCTCGCGCATGGTCATCACCCGTGGCCCGCCCAGCTCGAAGGTCCGGCCGGCCGCGTCCTCGCGTTCCGCCGCCGCCGCCACCGCGTCCGCGACGTCGCCGACATACACCGGCTGGAAGCGCGTCCCGCCCCGGATCACGGGCATCACCGGCAGCCATTGCGCCAGCGCGGCGAAGCGGTTGAACAGCCGGTCCTCCGGCCCGAACACCAGCGAGGGGCGCAGCAGCGTCGCCCCGGGGAACGCGGCGCGCACCGCCGCCTCCCCCTCGCCCTTGGTCCGGGCGTAGAGGCTCTCGCTCCGCGGGTCCGCGCCGATGGCGGAGATATGCACCAGCCGCGCCACCCCGGCGGCGGCGGCGAGCCGCGCCACGCGGCCCGCGGCCTCGACATGGAGGCGGGCGAAGTCGCCGGGGCGCCGCTCGAACAGGATGCCGACCAGGTTCACCACCAGGTCGGCCTCGGCCACGGCGCGCGCCACCGCCCCCTCGTCGCGGATGTCCGCGGCCAGCGGCACGATCTGCCCGACCCGCCCCTGGGTGCAGAGGAAGCGCGCCCCCGCCGGATCGCGCGTCCCCACCCGCACCACGTAGTCCCGCCGGGCGAGCCGCTGGACGACATACCGCCCGATGAACCCCGCCCCCCCGAACACGGTCGCGACCTTGCGCTCCCCGGGTCCCCGCATCGCGTCCATCCCTTGGCAGAAACGGCGCGGACCATATGGGCGGGGGCGCCTCCCGCCAAGCGCCGGGCGTCCGGCCGGCCGCCCGCGCCCGCCTCAGCCGCCCCGCGCCGCGCGGATCGCGCGCCAGACCCGCTCCGGCGTCGCCGGCATGTCGAGCCGGGTCACGCCGAGCGGCGCCAGGGCGTCGAGGACCGCGGCCATCACCGTCGGCGGCGCCGCGATCGCCCCCGCCTGGCCGCAGCCCTTCACGCCGAGCGGGTTCGCCGCCGTCGGCGCGCCCTCGTCGAGCACGACCTCGAAGGGCGGCAGGTCGGCCGCCCGCGGCAGGGCATAGTCCAGCGGCGAGCCGGTCAGGAGCTGCCCGCTCTCCGCCTCGTAGGCGATCGCCTCGCAGAGCGCCTGGCCGATCCCCTGGGCGAGCCCGCCTTGCACCTGGCCGCGCACCAGCAGCGGGTTGACCAGCCGCCCGTAGTCGTCCACGGCGAGGTAGCGCAGCAGCGTCACCACCCCGGTTTCCGGGTCCACCTCCACCTCCGCCGCATGGCAGCCGTTGGGGAAGGTGACGCGGTCGGAGCGATGCATCGCCTCGGCCGCGAGCCCCGGCGCGAGGCCGTCGGGCAGGCCGGCCGGGTCGGCCGCGGCGCGCGCCAGCGCGCGCAGCGCCACCTCGCGCCCGCTGCCGGGCACGACGAAGCGGCCGGCGGCGAAGGCGAGCTCCGCCGGATCGGCCTGCAGCAGGTGCGCGGCCAGCACGCGCGCCTTGGCGAGCACCGCCCCGATCGCCTCGACGAGCGCGGCGCCGCCGAGGTGCAGGGAGCGCGCGCCGCCATGCCCGTTGCCGTAGCGCACCGCGTCGGTGTCCGCCTGCACCAGCCGGAAGGCCTCGACCGGCAGGCCGAGCCGGTCGGCCGCCACCTGCGCGAAGCTCGTCTCGTGCCCCTGGCCGTTCGACTGGGTGCCGACGGCGAGCTCGACGCCGCCATCGGGGGCGAAGCGCACCGCCGCCCACTCGTTCGGCGCGCCGCGCGCGGTCTCGAGGAAGCAGGCGAGGCCGAGGCCGCGCAGCCGGCCGCGCCGGGCCGAATCCGCGCGGCGCGCGGCGAAGCCGGCGCGGTCGGCGCGCCGCTCCGCCGCCTCCAGGTTCGCCGCGAACCGCCCGCCGTCCACCGTCGTGCCGAGCGCGGTGCGGTGCGGGAAGCCGCCGGCGCCCGCCGCGGCGCCGATCATGTTGCGCCGGCGCAGCGCGAGCGGGTCCATGCCGAGGCGGCGCGCCGCCTCCTCGACCGCGCGCTCGATCGCGTAGTTGATCTCCGGCTTGCCGGCGCCGCGATAGGCCTCGATCGGCGCGGTGTTGGTGAAGGCGCCGCGCGCGCGCAGGACGCCGGTCGGGATGGCATAGACGCCGCCGAACGCTGCCGCGGCCGCGTTGGTCGTGCTGCCCGGCCCGCCGGCGGAGAGATAGGCGCCCATGCCGGCGGTGAAGGCGACCTCGAGCGCGAGGAAGCGCCCCTCCGCGTCCAGCGCGAGGCGCACCGCCGCATGGGCGTCGCGGGCGTGCACCGCGGCCGCGAACTCCTCGCTCGGCTCGGCGAGCCAGCGCACCGGCCGGCCGAGGCGGCGCGCCGCCCAGAGCGCCAGCACGTATTCCGGGAACAGCGGGTTCTTCAGCCCGAACCCGCCGCCGACATCCGGCGCGACGAGGTGGAACCGCTCCTCCGGCAGGCCGAACACCGCGGCGAGCTGGGCGCGGATGGCGTGCAGGCCCTGGCCGGACAGCAGCAGGCGGAAGCGGCCGCTCGCCGCATCGAAGCAGGCCAGCGCGCCGCGCGGCTCGAGCGGGGCGGCGTGCACGCGCTGGTTCGCCACCTCCAGTGCGACGACGTGGGCGGCGGCGGCGATCGCCGCCTCGGTCGCGGCGCGGTCGCCCTTCTCGAAGGCGAAGGCGAGGTTGCCCGGCGCCTCCTCGTGCAGCGGCGGCGCGCCGGGGGCGAGCGCGGCGCGGGCGTCCACCACGGCGGGCAGCGGCTCGTAGGCGACCGCGACCCGCTCGGCGGCGTCGCGCGCGGCGGCGGGGCTGTCGGCCAGCACGACCGCGACCGGCTCGCCGACATGGCGCACGCGGTCGCGCGCCAGGGCGTGGCGCGGCGGCACGACCAGCCGCGCCGCCTCCGGCAGCGCGACCGCGCAGGGCAGCGGCGCGAGGCCGTCCGCCGCGAGGTCGGCGCCGGTGAGCACGGCGGCCACGCCGGGCGCGGCGCGCGCCGCCCCGGCGGCGATGTCGCGGATGCGCGCATGGGCATGGGGCGAGCGCACCAGATGCGCATGCAGGCAGCCCGGCGGGACCTCCGCATCGGCGAGGAAGCGCGCGCGCCCGGCGAGGAAGCGCGCATCCTCGCGCCGGCGCGGGGAGCGCTGCGGGGGCGGCTGAGCCACGGCGGAACCTCCTCCGGCCTGTCCGGGCGCGGGCAGCGGCGCCGGCGCGCCGCGGCTTAGCGCCCTCCCGGCCCGCGCGCGAGGCCCGCCGCGACCGCGCGCCAGCCGATGGCGATCGCCATCGCGATCCGCGCCCCGGCCGCAAGCGCCCGCGCGCGGAGACAGGGCGGCGCCGGCGCCCCGCACGACCGCCCCTTCGCGGCGGGCCGGGCATGAGGCGCCTTGCCGCCACGCCGTGGCTGGTCAAGGATCGTCCCGAAGCCGGCGCGGGCGCGGCGCGCCGCGACGCCCGATCCACTCCGGGAGGAAACCCATGGCAGCCCCACCCTCGGCACGGCGCGACCGCCTGCGGCCCGTCTTCCCCAAGCTCGTGCAGATGACCCACGACTACGTCTACGGCGACGTGTGGGAGCGCAAGGAGCTGTCGAAGCGCGACCGCAGCATGGTCACCGTCGCGGCGCTGGTCGCGCTCGGCTGGCAGGAGCAGCTCGCCACCCACATCGGCCGCGCGCTCGACAACGGCGTGACGCGCGAGGAGGTCGCCGAGATCATCACCCATCTCGCGCTCTACTCGGGCTGGCCCTCGGCGATGACCGCGGCGCACGTCGCCTGCGACGTGTTCGAGGCGCGCGACAGGAAGTAGGGGACGTCCGTCATGAGGATCGGCTTCATCGGCCTCGGCACCATGGGCGGCCACATGGCCGCCAACCTGCAGAAGGCCGGCCATACGCTGGTGGTGCACGACGTGAACCGCGCGGCCGCCGAGCGGCACCTCGCCGCCGGCGCCGAATGGGCCGACACGCCGCGCGCCGTGGCGGAGCGCGCGGACGTGGTGTTCACCTCGCTCCCCGGCCCGCCCGAGGTCGAGGCGGTGGTGTTCGGCAGGGACGGGCTGCTCGAGGGCGTGCGCGAGGGCCTCGCCTATTTCGACCTCTCGACCAACAGCCAGGCGCTGATGCGCCGCGTGCACGAGGCGTTCAAGGCCAAGGGCGCCGACGCCTGCGACGCGCCGGTGAGCGGCGGGCCGGAAGGCGCGCGCGCCGGCCGGCTCGCCATCTGGGTCGGCGGCGAGGAGGCGGTCTATCGCCGCCACAAGCCGGTGCTGGACGCGATCGGCGACCAGGCGCGCTACATCGGGCCGATCGGCAGCGCCACCGTGGCGAAGCTCGTGCACAACATGGCCGGCTACGCCATCAACCAGGTGATGGCGGAGGTGTTCTCGATGGGCGTGAAGGCCGGGATGGACCCGCTCGCGCTGTGGGAGGCGATCCGCCAGGGCGCGCTCGGCCGCCGCCGCACCTTCGACCGCATCGCCGACCAGTACCTGGTCGGCCGCTACGAGCCGCCGGCCTTCGCGCTGAGGCTCGCGCACAAGGACGTCTCGCTCGCCGTGCAGCTCGGACGCGAGCTCGGCGTGCCGATGCGGCTGTGCAACCTGACCCACGCCGAGATGACGGAGGCGCTGAACCGCGGCTGGGGCGCGCTCGACTCGCGCGTCTTCATGCGGTTGCAGAACGAGCGCGCGGGGGTCGAGATCGCGGCCGACCCGGAGCGCGTGCAGGCGGTGCTGAAGGCCGACGGCCGATGAGCGCGGCGGCGCCGACCTACGAGATCTACGCGCTGCGCTACGCGACGCGCGCGGCGCGCCGGGCGGAGCACTTCATCGGCGGCGACCCGCACGACGGGCCGATGCCGATGGACTACTTCGTCTGGGCCGCGGTCTCGCCCGGGCGCAGCTTCGTCATAGACACCGGCTTCACGGCCGAGGTCGCGGCGCGGCGCAAGCGCGAATGGCTGCGCTGCCCGGCGGAGAGCCTGCGGCTGATCGGCCTCGATCCCGACACGGTCGAGGACGTGATCCTCACCCACCTGCACTACGATCACGTCGGCAGCTTCCACAAGTTCGCCCGCGCCCGGTTCCACCTGCAGGAGCCGGAGATGCACTACGCGACGGGCCGCTACATGCGCCACCACCGCCTGCGCCACTCCTTCGAGGTCGAGGACGTGGCAGGCATGGTGCGCATGCTGTTCGCCGACCGCGTGGTGTTCCACGACGGCGACGCCGACCTCGCGCCCGGCGTCACGCTGCACGTCTGCAGCGGCCATTCCGCCGGGCTGCAGTGCGTGCGCGTGAACACGCGGCGCGGCCCGGTCGTGGTCGCCTCCGACGTGACGCACTTCTACGAGAACCTGGAGAGCGGGCGGCCCTTCACCACCGCCTTCCACGTCGGGGGGATGCTGGAGTCCTTCGACCGCCTGCGCGCCCTCGCGCCCTCCGCGCGGCACATCGTTCCGGGCCACGACCCGGAGGTGATGCGCCGCTACCCCGCCGTGCCGGGGCTCGAGGGCATCGCCGTGCGGCTCGACCTCGAGCCCGCGGCCTGAGCGCGGCCGCGGCGCGCCCTCAGCGGGCGCCGAGCAGCGCGGCGCGGAACCGCTCGCGGCAGGAGGCCGGGTCGAGGTTCCGCCTGTAGGCCGGCGGCTCGGTCGGCGCCACGCGCAGCAGCACGAAGCAGGTGCCGTTGCCCTGGCGGAGGAAGCGCGCGCCCTCCTCGAGTTCCGCCTCGCTCGCGATGGTGCGGGTGGCCCGGATGCCGGCGCCGGCGGCGATGCGCGCGAGGTCCACGCCGCGCGCGGTGTGGCTCCGCTGCCAGCCGGTCTCGCCGTAGTGGCCGTTGTCCACGCAGACGATCGCGAGGTTGGGCGGATTCATCACCGCGATGGTCGCCAGCGCGCCGAGGTTCATCAGCAGCTCGCCGTCGCCGGTCAGCACCAGCACGCGCCGGTCCGGCCGCGCCAGCGCGAGGCCGAGGCCCATCATGCAGGCCGCCCCCATCGCCCCGCCGAGCAGGTAGGCGTGCGCCCCGTCGTTGGTGAGCTGCGCGAGGTCCTTCGCGCTGCCCGCCAGCCCGCCGACGAACAGGAAGTCCTCGTGCCGGCCGATCAGCCGCGGCACCGCCTCGCGCCGGTCCAGCACGTAGCCGGGAGCGGCGACCGCGGCCGCGCGGCGCGCGGCGGATTCCGTCTTGTCCATCGCTTCCTCCCCCGCCTCAGAACGCCTTGGCGCCGATCAGCTTCTGCGTCAGCAGCACCGCGACCGCCTGGCCGCTCTTGAACACCATGGTGAGCGCCGCCGAGACGGTGGGGATCACCTCCTCCGGCCGCTCGACGCGCAGGCAGATCACGCCCATCGCCTCGAGCACCGGCTGCACCGCCTGGCCCATCGGGAACTGCCAGGGATTGCCCTCGCCGAAGTCGCCGCGCATCGAGACCAGGGTGAGGAACGGGAAGCGCCCGCCCTTCACCAGCGAGAGCAGGTTGACGCAGTTGCCCACGCCGCTGCTCTGCATCAGCAGCACGCCGCGCGCCCCGCCGAGGTCGGCGCCGGCGAGCAGCGCCACCCCCTCCTCCTCGGTGGTGAGCGGGATCGAGTGCGCCTCGGGGTCGGCGAGCGACTTGTCGATCAGCACCCGGTGCCCGGCGTCCGGCACGTAGGCGAATTGCGTCACGCCGTTCCGGCGAAGGAGGGCGTAGAGCTCCTCCTGCCAGCCCGGCGCCGTGGTCGCGGCTTCCATCCTCTCCCCCTCCTCGCCCGCTTCAGTTCGGCAGGATCACGCCCTTGCCGGTGGTCTGGGTGTCGAACACCCGGTACGCCTCCTCCGCCTGGTCGAGCTTCCAGCGGTGCGTGAACAGGCGGTCCACCTCGATGCCGCGGTCGGCGATGAAGCGCGCGCACTCCGCCTGGCCGACGGTGGAGAAGGTCCAGGAGCCGATGATCGTCACCTGCCGGCGCAGCAGGTCGGGGCTGACCTCGAGCGTCACCGTGTCGCCCTCGCCGACGTAGCAGGCCTTGCCCCAGGTGCGCACGCACTGCACCGCCTGCCGCCGCGCCAGCGGCGAGGAGGAGGCGTCGAGCGAGAGATGCGCGCCGAGCCCGTGCGTGACGTCGCGGATCGCGCCGACCACGTCGTTCGTCTCCTTGGGGTTGATCAGCACGTCGGCGCCGAATTCCCTGGCGCGCGCCAGCCGCTCCGGGCTGACGTCGAGGGCGATCACACGCGCCCCCATCGCCTTGGCGAGCTGCGTCGCCGACAGCCCGACCGGTCCCTGGCCGAAGATCGCGATGGTGTGGTCGCCCTGCAGGCCGAGCCGGTGCAGCGCCCCCCAGGCGGTGCCGGTGCCGCAGGAGATCGCCGCGCCGGCCTCGAAGGAGAGCTCGTCCGGCAGCGGCACCAGAGTGCGCGCCGGGCACTTCATGTAGTGGGCGTGGGCGCCGTGGCCGGTGGCGCCGTACACCTCCGCCACGCCCTCGTCGCAGAGCTGCATCCAGCCGGTCGCGCACTGCGGGCAGACGCCGCAGCCCCGGTAGTGGTGCTGCATCACGCGCTGGCCGATGCGCGCCTGCCGCGGCGAGACGTTGCGGCCCACCGCGACCACCACGCCGCAGGGCTCGTGGCCGCGGATGATCGGCCCCTCGATGCCCCCGCGGAAGCCGAGCGCGGCGGTGCCGCCGCCCGCCGGCGCGCGGTAGTACTTGAGGTCGCTGCCGCACATGCCGGAGGCCTTGATCTCCAGCACCACCTCGTCGGGTCCCGGCGTGGGGTCGGGGAAGTCCAGCAGCTCCACCCGGCGGTCACCCGGAAAGACGACACCCTTCATCGGACATCCCTCCCGCGCGGCGCGATCGCGCGTGGGCGCAGCCTATGCCGGCGCCCGCCGCGCGGCAATCATGCGCAAGGCGCGCCGCGCGGCGGCTTGCCGGCGCCCGCCCGCGCCGACATGATCGCGCCGGCAGGCACGGAGGCAGGCATGGCGGAACAACCGGCGGCGGAGGGCAGCGGGGGCGGGGCGCTGCCGCTCGCCGGCCTGCGCGTCGTCGAGCTCGGCCACAGCGTCGCCGCGCCCTATGCCGGCCTCATCCTCGCCGAGCTCGGCGCCGAGGTGATCAAGATCGAGAAGCCCGGCACGGGCGACGACGCGCGCGGCTGGGGGCCGCCCTTCCTCGCCGGCGCGGCGGCGGTGTTCCACGCGCTCAACCGCAACAAGCGCTCGGTGGTGGCGGACCTGCGCGATCCGCGCGACCTCGCCGCGCTGAAGGCGCTGATCGCCAGCGCCGACGTGCTGATCCAGAACCTGCGCCCGGGCCAGGCCGAGGCGCTCGGCCTCGGCCCGCGCGCGATGATCGCCGCCAACCCGCGCCTGATCTACGCGAGCATCGGCGCCTTCGGCGCCGCCGGGCCGCTCCGCGGCCAGCCCGGCTACGATCCGCTGATGCAGGCGATGGGCGGCATCATGGCCGTCACCGGGGAGCCGGGCGACCGCCCGCCGGTGCGCGTCGGCACCTCGATCGTCGACATGGGCGCCGGCAGCTGGGTGGCGATCGGCGTGCTCGCCGCGCTGCTGCGCCGCGCCGCGACCGGGCGGGGCGGCGAGGTCGCGACCTCGCTCTACGAGACCGCGCTCGCCTGGATGCTCTACCACGTCGCCTCGCACGCCGCGGACGGCAAGGAGCCGGGGCGGCACGGCTCGGGCGCCGCGACCATCGTCCCCTACCAGGCGTTCGAGACGGCGGACGGCTACCTCGTCGTCGGCGCCGGCAACGACAACCTGTTCCGCCGCCTCGCCCCCGCCGTCGGCCTGCCGGAGCTCGCCGAGGACCCGCGCTACGCCACCAACGCCGCGCGCGTCGCGAACCGCGCCGCGCTGATCGAGACCCTCGCCGCGGTGTTCCGCACCCGCACGCGCGCCGAATGGACCGCGGCGCTGCGCGCGGCCGGCGTGCCCTGCGCGCCGGTGCAGCAGGTGGGCGAGCTCGCCGACCACCCGCAGACCCGCGCCCTCGGCATCCTGCGCGGCGAGGGCGATCCGCGGCAGCTCCGCACCGTCGGCCTGCCGCTCACCTTCGACGGCGCCCGCCCGGCGCGCGACGCCCCGGCGCCGGCGCACGGCGAGGCGACCGCCGAGTTCTTCCCCCACCGCGCCGCCGCGGCGGCCGAGCAGGACCGGGACCGAGACGATGAGCGCTGACGCCACCGCCGTGCCGAGCGTGCCGCTCGGCGAGGACTACCCCGAGATCCGCGCCGCGATCCGCAGGATCTGCGAGGGCTTCCCCGGCGCCTACTGGCGCGAGAAGGAGGAGAAGGAGGCCTATCCCGCCGAGTTCGTCCAGGCGCTGACCGAGAGCGGCTACCTCGCGGCGCTGATCCCGGAGGAGTACGGCGGCGCCGGCCTGCCGCTGCGCGCCGGCTGCGTGATCCTCGAGGAGATCCACAAGGCCGGCTGCTCGGCCGGCGCCTGCCACGCGCAGATGTACATCATGGGCACGCTGCTGCGCCACGGCTCGGAGGAGCAGAAGCGCCGCTACCTGCCCGACATCGCCTCCGGCAGGCTGCGCCTGCAGGCCTTCGGCGTGACCGAGCCGACCAGCGGCACCGACACCACCAGCCTCAAGACCCGTGCCGTGCGCGACGGCGACCACTACGTCATCACCGGGCAGAAGGTCTGGACCTCGCGCGCGCTCCACTCCGACATGATGCTGCTGCTCGCGCGCACCACGCCGCTCGAGGAGGTGAAGCGCAAGTCGGACGGGCTCTCGGTGTTCCTCGTGGACCTGCGCGAGGCGCGCGGCAAGGGCCTCGAGATCCGGCCGATCAAGGCGATGATCAACCACAACACCACCGAGGTGTTCATGGACGGCATGCGCGTGCCGGCCGCCAACCTGATCGGCGAGGAGGGCAGGGGCTTCCGCTACATCCTCGACGGCATGAACGCCGAGCGCATCCTGGTCGCCTCCGAGGGCCTCGGCGACGGGCGCTACTTCATCCGCAAGGCGGTGGATTACGCCAACAGCCGCGTCGTGTTCGGCCGCCCGATCGGGCAGAACCAGGGCATCCAGTTCCCGATCGCGCGCGCCCACGCCGAACTCGAGGCGGCGGAGATGATGATCCGCAAGGCGGCGACGCTGTTCGACGCCGGCCTGCCCTGCGGGCCGGAGGCCAACATGGCGAAGATGCTGGTCTCCGAGGCCGCCTGGCACGCCGCGGAGGCCTGCATGCAGACCCACGGCGGCTTCAGCTACGCGCGCGAATACGACATCGAGCGCAAGTGGCGCGAGATCCGGCTGATGCAGATCGCCCCGATCAGCACCAACCTGATCCTCGCCTACGTCGCCGAGCACGTGCTCGGCCTGCCGCGCTCCTACTGAGCCCGGGGCGGCGCCGACCGCGGACGGCGGGCGCGCGGCGGCCCCGCCGCCGGGCGGGACCCGTTGCGGCGGGCGCGGCCGGGCGAAGGAGGGCTCTAGCCGCGCGGCGGCGCGGCAGCGGGAAGGGGCGGGCGCCGCCGCGTCATCAGCCCCGGCGCCAGCGCCGCCGCGAAGGCGAGGGCGAGCGCCAGGAAGGCGTCGCGGAAGCCGAGCATCCCCGCCTGCGCGGCGACGACGCGGCCGAGGTAGTCCTCCGCCCCGGCGCGGCGCAGCGTCTCCGGCAGGCCGTCCTGGGCGAGCAGGCCCTCGATCAGGCGCAGCGCCTCCATCGTCGCCGGGTTGCCCGGATGCTGCGTCGCCGCCAGCGCCTCGGCGTGGAACTGCGTCCGCTGCTCCAGCAGCACCGAGAGCAGCGTCACGCCGAGCGCGCCGCCCAGCATGCGGGTGAAGCTGATCGCCCCGGCGCCCTGGGCGAGGAGCCGCGGCGGCAGGGCGCGCAGCGCCCCGGCGTTGATGCTCGGCATCGCGAAGCCCATGCCGGCGCGCCCGATCATCGTCCAGAGGGCGAAGGTCCAGAACGGCGTGTCGGTGTCCCCGCCCGCCATCAGCCAGCAGGAGACGGCGAACACGACCAGCCCGAAGACGATCAGCTTCCAGCCCGGCACCTTGTCCGACAGCCGTCCCGCGACCGGGAACACCACGCCCGCGACCAGCCCCGCCGGCATCAGCAGCAGGCCCGCCCGCGTCGCCGTGTAGCCCTGCACGAGCTGCACGAAGAGCGGGATCAGGTAGGTCGAGCCGAACATGCCGGCGCCGTAGATCAGCGAGGTCACGGCGGAGGCGCCGAAGCCGCGCTCGGCGAAGACGCGCGGATTCAGGAGCGGCGCCGGCGCCTTCGCCTCCCAGGCGAAGAAGACGGCCCAGGCCGCGCCGGCGACGCAGAGCGCGGTGACGACGAAATCCGACCCCCAGCCCTCGCGCTGGCCGCTGGACAGCGCGCCGAGCAGCGTGCCCAGCGCCAGGGCGAGCAGCCCGAAGCCGAGCCAGTCGAAGCGCCGCATCGGCGCCTCCTCCTGCCGCCCGGGCATGAACATCATGCCCAGGCCGAGGCCCGCCAGGGTGAAGGGCACGCCGAGGAGGAACACGAAGCGCCACCCCCAGTCGTCCACCAGCAGCCCGCCGATGCTCGGCCCGAAGGCCGGCGCCAGCACCACGCCCATGGCGTAGAGCCCCATCGCCGCGCCGCGGCGGTCGGGCGGGAAGACGGCGAAGATGATCTGCATCGCCATCGGCTGCAGCACGCCGGCGCAGGCCCCCTGCAGGATCCGGCTCGCGATCAGCGTGCCCGCGTTGGGGGCGAGGCCGGCGGTCACGGAGGAGAGCGCGAACAGCCCGATGACGACGACGAAGACGGCGCGGAAGCCGAAGGATTCCACCAGCCAGGCGTTGAGCAGCATGGTCCCGGTGGTGGCGGCGAGGAAGCCGGCCGAGATCAGCTGCGCCTGGTCCTGGCCGATGCCGAAGGCGCCCATCACCTCCGGCAGCGCGACGTTGGCGATGGTAGAGGAGAGCACCGTCGCCAGCGTCCCCATCAGCGCCGTGCCGGCGACGAGCCAGCGATAGGCCGGACCGTAGCGCGCGAACAGCGCCTCGACGCTGCGTCCGCCGCCGGCCTCGGGCGCCTCACTCCCGCGCATCGGCCTCGACCCGCACCAGCATCCCGGGGCGGAGCAGCCCCGGCTCGGGCGGCGGCTGCAGGGCGATGCGCAGCGGCAGGCGCTGGGTGATGCGGGTGAAGTTGCCGCTCGGGTTCGGCGCCGGCAGCAGGGCGAACTCGCTCGTCGCCGCGGCGCCGACGCGCTCCACGACGCCCTCGAAGCGCCGGCCCGGATAGGCGTCCACCGTGACGAGCACCGGCTTGCCGGGGCTGAAGAAGCGGACCTCGGTCTCCTTGACGTTGGCCTCGACGCGCACCGCCGAGGGGTCGTAGAGCAGCAGCAGCCGCTGGCCCGGCGCGACGTATTCGCCGGCGTCCACGAACACGCGGGCCACCACGCCGTCGAAGGGCATCGGGATCGTGCGGTCGGCGAGGTCCATCTCCGCGCGCTCGCGCTGCGCGCGCAGCTCGCGCTCCTGCGGCCCGAGCGCCTCGAGCTGGCGCGCCAGCACGTTCAGCTCCTCCCGCGCGGCGGCCGCGGCGGCGGGGGGGGGGGGGGGCGGGGGGGGGGGGGCGCCGGGCGGGGGGGCCGCCGGGGGCCGGCCGCGCGGCCGCCCGCCCCCCGCCGCGCGCCGCCCCCCCCCCCGCGGCCGAGAGCACGCGCTGGCGGGCGGATTCGAGCTGCGCGCGCGTCTGGTCGAGCCGCTGGCGGGTGCCGGAGCCGCTGCCGATCAGGTCGCGCGCGCGCGCGAACTCGGCCTCGGCGAAGGCCCGTTCCGCCTCGGCCGCCGAGAGGTCGGCGCGCGCCGCCGCCAGCCGCGCGCCCTGCGCCTCCTGCTCGCTCCGCGTCTGGCGGTCCACCATCTCGATCCGCGCCTCGATCTCGCGCCGGCGCGCGGCGAGGCCGGCGAGGCGCGCCGCGATCTCGCGCAGCGCGAGCTCGGTCTCGCGGCCGTCTATGCGCACCAGGACCGCGCCGCGGCGCACCTGGTCGCCCGCGATCGCGCGCACCTCCGTCGCCCAGCCGGGCACGCGGCTGGCGAGCGTCACCATGTCCGCCGCGATGCGCGCGTCGTCGAGGAGGACGTGGGTGTACTGCCGGTAGAGCCAGTGCCCGCCGGCGCCCAGCGCGGCGAGCAGCAGCGCGCCGAGCGCGAGCATCCGCAGCAGCCGCCGCCCCGCATGGGTGCGGAGCGAGAGGCGTCCCGCCGCGCGCGGCGCGCCCGGCGCGGCGCGCTCCAGCACCGCCGGGGCGCCGCTAGGCTGCCCGATGTCCACGGGCGTCCTCCTCTCCGCCCGCCGGCTCCTCCGCGTCCGGCGTCGCGGCGAGGTTGAGCGCGGCGCGCTCCAGCACGCGCAGGCAGGTGGCGAGGTCGGCCTCCGGGATGCCGGCGAGGATCTCCGCCCGCACCCTGGCCGCCACCTCCTCGATGCGGCGCAGGAGCGGCGCGGCCTTGGCCGTCAGGTGCACGGTCTTGGAGCGCCGGTCGTGCGCCACGCCGCGGCGCTCGACGAGGCCCTCGCGCTCCAGCCAGTCGAGGGTGCGCACCAGGCTCGGCGCCTCGATGGCGAGCCGCGCCGCGAGCTCCTTCTGCGTCACCCCGTCGCCGTTGCGGGCCAGGTCGAGCAGCGCCAGCCAGCGCGCCTCGGTCAGGCCGAAGGCGGCGATGCGCGCGTCGAGCCGCGCCCGCCAGCGGCGGGCGACGCGGCCGATGGTGCGGCCGACGCGGTAGCGCAGCTGCGCCTGGGCGCTCATTTCGACCATCGCTGGATTTGTAGCGCCCTGGCCGATAGCTAGCCAACTAACAAACCGGACACCTGCCCCGCGCCCCGCGCGGGGCAGCGCCCCGCCGGCCCGCCCCTCACTCGTGATGCACGACCCCGTCCACCTCGCCGCAGAAGTGCCGCAGCGCCCTCGCGCAGGCCGCCGGCATCAGCACCTGGATGGCGTGGAAGCGCGTCGGCAGGTGGAGGATGCGGATGTGCGGGATCCCCGCGCGCAGCCGCGCCTCCTCCGCGCCGGTCACGATCCCGGCCTCGGGATAGAGGCCGAGCACCGGCACGCGCACCCGCGGCAGCCAGGGCTCGGCATCGGTGCGGATGGACATGTCGGCGAAGGCGATCATCGCCTCGACGTCGGTGCGCCCCATCTCCGCGGCACACCAGCCGAGCAGGCCGGGATCGGTGCCGGGCGGGAAGCGGGAGGAGCCGTTCGCCGCCTCGGTCCAGCCGCGCGTGCCCATCGCGCGCAGCGCCGCCTGCCAGCTCGGATGGCCGAAGGCGAAGCGCTCGCGCACCGCCTCGCGCATGGCGAGCGGCGTCGCGAGCAGCGTCAGGCTGCGCAGCCGCTCCGGCGCCGTCGCGGCGAGCAGGAGGCCGAACACGCCGGCGAAGGATTCGCCGCAGTAGTGCACCGGCGCGCCGCCGGCGACCGCATCCATCACCGCGCACAGGTCGCCGACGAACTCCTCCGGCGCGAAGCAGGCATGCGGGTCGAAGTCGAGCGGCGAGCGGCCGAAGCCGCGCAGGTCGGCGCGCACCACCCGGTAGAAGCGCGCGAGGTAGGGCACCCAGGCGCGCCAGAACTCGGCCGAGCGGCCGTAGCCGTGCTGCAGCATCAGCCAGGGCGCCTCGCGCCAGGGGTCGGTGTAGTCGTCCACCACGTAGTGGATGGCGGGCTTGCCCGGGCGCTCGAGCAGCGGCATGCGTCCCTCCCCTCGCGTTGCGCGGCGCGTCGCGCCATGATGGCATGCGGCGCCCCCCTGGGAAGACGCGACGCCGCCCCGCGCGGCGCGAGGCACGAGGAACCGCGCATGACGAGCGAAGCCGAGCCGCCGCCTGTCCTGTTCTCGCGCGAGGGCGAACACCTCGCGGTCATCACGCTGAACCGCCCCGAATCGCGCAACCCGCTCGACCTCGACACGCAGGACGCGCTGATCGCGGCCGTCGCGCGGCTGGAGGCCGAGCCCGGCATCCGCGTCGCCATCCTCACCGGCGCCGGCAGCGCCTTTTCCTCCGGCGGCAACGTCCGGCGCATGAGCGCCGCGGCCAGCGGCCCGGCCGAGCGCACGCCGGCCGAGGCGCGCCGCTACTACCGCCACGGCATCCAGCGCATCCCGCTCGCCCTCGAGCGCTGCGAGGTGCCGATCATCGCCGCGGTGAACGGCCCGGCGGTCGGCGCCGGGCTCGATCTCGCCTGCATGTGCGACATCCGCATCGCCGCCCGGTCCGCCCGCTTCGCCGAGAGCTTCGTCAAGCTCGGCATCATCCCGGGCGACGGCGGCGCCTTCCTGCTGCCGCGCGTGGTCGGCTTCGCCCGGGCCGCCGAAATGGCGCTCACCGGCGACGCGCTCTCGGCCGAGGAGGCGCTCGCCTGCGGCCTGGTCTCGCGCGTGGTGCCCGATGCCGAGCTGATGGACGCGGCGCGCGCCCTCGCCGCGCGCATCGCCGCCAACCCGCCGCAGGCGGTGCGCATGACGCGGCGCCTGCTGCGCCTGGCCTGGAACGGCTCGCTGGAGACGGTGCTCGAGCTCTCCGCCAACATGCAGGCGGTCGCGCACACCACCGCCGACCACAAGGAGGCGATGGCGGCGCTGCGGGAGAAGCGCCAGCCGGTGTTCAGGGGAGCGTGAGCCGCGGCGGCGCAGGCCGCGGCGTTGCGCGCGCGGCCTGTCCGCGTGCTCGCCGAACGCATGCGAGACCTCGCGCCCGCGGGCCCCGGGCGCCCATGCAACCCGGGCGCTTCCCTCGCCCGCCGCGGTGCGCCCGGCCGCCGTGTCGCGGGGCGATCACGGTGAAGTGAGGCAAACGCCGGCGCCGATCCGCGCTAGCCACCCCCTTGTCGGGGGAATGGATGCGGACCGGTGCCGTGGATCACGGCCGCGTCGGCAGCGAAAGCAACCGGCGCCAGGCGCGGGCGGGCTTTGTCGCCCTGGCGGGACTCGCCGCGACCCGTTCGCGCGCGCGGGCATCGCCGCGCCACGCGGCCCGGAGCGGGCGCAGCGTGCGCGTCTATCTCGTCGCGCTGGTCCTCGCCCTGCTGCTGCCGGCCTGGGCCTTCGCGACCCTCACCGCGGTCCGTCTCGCCGAGGCCAAGCGCGAGGCGGCCGTCGCCGGCGGGCTCGAGACGGCGCGCGCCGTCGCCGCGGCGACGGAACGCGAGATCGGCGCCCTGCACGCCAGCCTGGTCGCGCTCTCCACCTCGCCGGCCCTGGCGGCGGGCGACCTGGCGCTGTTCCATCGCCAGGCCAGCACCCTCGCCGTCGCGATCGGCGCCCAGGTGATGCTGACCGCCTCCGATGGGCGGCAGCTCGTCAACACCGCGCTCCCCTTCGGCCGGCCGCTGCCGCGCGCGGCCTGGTCCGACGGGGTCCAGGAGGCGGGCCTCGTCACGCCGGCCGCGGAGACGCCGGTCTCCGAGGTGTATCGCTCGCCGGGCGGCGGACGCGCCACGGTCGCGGTCAGCCTGCCGGTGCGGCTGCCGGGCAGCGAACCGGGCGGCGAGCCGGGCGGGTCCCCGCACATGCTCTCGATCGGCGCCGACGCGGTGCAGTTCTGGTCCCGCGCGCTGCGGCAGGTGGTGATGCCGCCGGGCTGGACCGCCGTGGTGCACGACCGGCGCGGCACGATCCTCGCCCGCCAGCCGGACCCCGAGCGCTTTGTCGGCCTGCCGGTGCACGCCGAGGCGCTGGCGGTGGTGGGCGCCGCCCCGGAAGGCGCCCGGTCCGGCTGGGGCCGCGCGACGGCGCCGGGCGGCGCGGCGGCCGACGGCCCCGTCTATGTCGCCTGGCAGCACCTCGCGGCCGCGCCCTGGACCGCGCTGGTCGGAATTCCCGAGGCGGTGGTGGACGGGTCGGTGCGGCGCTCGCTGATCTCGGTCGGCGCCGGCGGCGCGGTGGTCGTGTTCGGCATGTCGCTCGGCCTCGCCCTCTGGGGAACGCGGCGCATCGTGCAGCCGCTGGCGCGGCTCGAGCACGCCGCCGCCGCGGTCGGCCGCGGCGAGGTGCCGAGCCCGGGCGCCGCCACCGGGCTGCGCGAGCTGGACGCGGTGGCGAGCGCGCTGGCCGCCGCCGCGGCCGAGCGGCGCGCGCGCGAGGCCGAGAGCGCGGCGCTCGCCGCCCGCCTCGAGTCGGTGCTGGAGAGCACCACCGACGGCGTCCTGGTGGTGGATGCGGAGTGGCGCCTCACCTACGCCAACGGCCGGGCGCGGCAGATGCTCGGCGGCCGCGCGGACGCCTCCGGCACGCCCGGCGCGGGAGGGGCGGGAGCGCCGCTCGGCGCCAGCCTCTGGGACGCCTTCCCGCGCGACCCGGACAGCCCGTTCGAGACGGCCTTCCGCCGCGCCATGCGCGACCGCCGGCCGCGGGGGATCAGCGGCTACCATGCGCGCCTCGGCCTGTGGATCAGCGCCGACGCCTTCCCCGGCGCGGATGGCGGCCTCACGCTGTTCTTCCGCGACGTGAGCGCCGCCCGGATCGCCGAGGCGGCGCTGCGCGACAGCGAGGCGCGGCTCAAGGCGGTGCTGGAGCATGTCCCGGTGGGCGTGCTGCTGGCCGAGGCGCCCTCCGGCCGGGTGCTGCTGGCCAACCGCCAGGCGGCGGAGATCCTCGGCGAGCGCACCGTCGCTGCCGCGGAGGACGGCGGAGAGCCGGCCGGCTGGGAGGCCTATGACGCCGAGGGCCGCCGCCTCGCCCCCGCGGACCTGCCGCTCGCCCGCACCCTCGCCAGCGGCGCCCACGCCCAGGGCGAGATGCGGCTGCAGCGCCCCGACGGCAGCGCGGTCTGGATCCGCGCCTGGAGCGCGCCGATCCGCGACACCGCCGGGCGGCTGACCGGGGCCGTCGTCGCCTTCGCCGACATCGGCGCCGAGCACGCCGCGGCCGAGGCCCTGCAGCGCCAGGTCGCCGCCGAGACCGCGGCGCGCCAGGCCGCGATCGCCGCGGCCGAGGCGCTGGCCGCGAGCGAGGAGCGGTTCCGCCGCTTCGCCGAGGCGAGCCCCGACGGTCTCTGGATCAGCGATCCCGAAGGCCGGCGCATCGAATATCTCAGCCCGGCCTTCGAGCGCATCTGGGGTCTCGGCCGCGCGACGCTGGTGGTGGAGCCGTGGCGGTGGCTCGAGCGCGTCCATCCCGAGGACCGCGACCGGGCCGCCGCCGCGCTGCGGCGCGCCGCGGCGGGCGAGGCGCCGGCGATCGACAGCGAATACCGGCTGCTCCGCCCCGAGGGCGGGGCGGCAGCCCCGGACGACGACGCCCTGCCGCCTTCCGCGGCGGCGGACGACGTCGCCGCGGAAGGCGCCCCTCCTCTCCGCTGGGTGCGCGACATCCTGTTCCCGATCCGGGACGCCGCCGGGCGCGTGGTGCGCATCGGCCGCCTGGTGCGCGACGTCACGGCGCGCAAGCGGTCGGAGGAGCGCCAGGCGATGCTGATGGGCGAGCTCAACCACCGGGTGAAGAACACGCTGGCGACGGTGCAGTCGCTCGCCCGCCAGACGGCGCGCGGCCGGCTCGGCGACGGCGGCACGGCGCCGGACGAGGCGGCCGCGGCCCCGCCGCGGCCCGGCGGCGCCCAGGCCCTGGAACGCTTCCTCGCCGACTTCCAGGCGCGGCTGCTCGCCCTCTCGCGCGCGCACGACCTGCTCACCGCGCGCACCTGGCGCGGCGCGACGCTCGGCGAGGTGGTCACGGCGGCGCTCGCCCCCTGGCGGAGCGCCGAGGGCGGCGCGCTCGCGACGCGGATCGTCGAGGAGGGGCCGGTGCTGTGGCTCGCGCCGCGGCAGGCGCTCGGCCTCGCCCTCGGGCTGCACGAGCTCGCCACCAACGCGGCGAAGCACGGCGCCCTCTCGCGTCCCGGCGGCACCGTCACGCTGCGCTGGGAAGCGGCGCCGGCGGCGGGCGCGGCCGGGGAGCGGGGCGCCGGCTCCCCCGGCCTGGCCTGCCTGATCTGGCGCGAACGGGGCGGCCCGGAGGTCCGCCGGCCGACGCGCAGCGGCTTCGGCACGCGCCTCCTCGAGCGGGGCCTCGCCGGCGAACTGGGGCGCGACGCCTCGGTGACCCTGCGCTATGACCCCGCCGGGTTCGAGGCGTTCATCCGCTTCCGCGCCGCCCCCCCCGGCGCCGCGGCAGCCAGCGAGGGCGTTGCATGAGCGTGGGACATCTGGGCGGACGGCGGATCCTGGTCGTCGAGGACGAGGCGCTGGTCGCGATGCTGGTCGAGGACGCCCTGGTGGACGCCGGCTGCGAGGTGCTTGGTCCCGTGGCCACCGTCTCCGACGCCGTCGCCCTGCTGGAGAGCGAGGCCGCGCCGGACGCGGCGGTGCTCGACCTCAACCTGGCGGGCGAGACCTCGGTCCCGCTGGCGGACGTGCTCGCCGCGCGCGGCGTGCCGTTCGTGGTCGCGACGGGCTACGGCGCCGCCGGCCTGCCGCCGGAGCATAAGGACGCGCCGGTGCTGGCCAAGCCCTACGACCCGGCCGAGCTGACCGCGACGCTCGCGCGGCTCTGCGCCGGCAGGAAGGCGACGCCGGACGGCGGCTGAGCGGCGGCGCGGCGGTTCCCCCGCCCGCCGCTCAGGCCACCCGCCCGTGGCAGTGCTTGTACTTGCGCCCGCTGCCGCAGGGGCAGGGGGCGTTGCGCGGCGTGCGGTGCCAGGTCGCGGGGAGGTTCGGGTCCACCGCCTCCGCCACCCGCGGCGCCGGCGGCGCGGGCGCCCAGCCGGCGCCGCCTTCGCCGTTCGCCCAGGCCGGCTCGAGCTCCGCGCCCGCCATCGCCGGGTCCGGATGGCGCATGTCCAGCACCCGCACCGGCTCGGGCAGCGGCGGCGGCGCCTCCGGGCGCAGCTCGATCCGCATCATCAGGCCCGTCACCCGCTCGCGCAGCTCGCCGAGCATGGCGTTGAACAGGGCGAAGGCCTCGCGCTTGTACTCGTTCAGCGGGTCGCGCTGGCCGTAGGCGCGCAGGCCGATGCCCTGGCGCAGGTGGTCGAGCGCGAGCAGGTGCTCCTTCCACACCTGGTCGAAGACCTGCAGCAGCAGGCTCTTCTCCACCATGCGCATGAGCTCGGGGCCGATGTTGGCGACCTTGGCGGCGTAGGCGCGCTCCGCGGCCTCCAGCAGCCGCTCGCGCACCTGCGTCTCGTCGATCCCCTCCTCGCGCGCCCACTCGGCGACCGGCAGGTCGAGGCCGAGCACCTCGGCGACCTTGCGCTGCAGCCCCTCGACGTCCCACTGCTCGGGGTAGGCGTTCTCCGGGATGGCGCGCGCGACCATGTCCTCGATGGTCTCGCGGCGCATCTCGGCGACGGTCTCGGAGACGTCCTCGGCCTGCATGAACGCCCTGCGCTGCGCGTACACCTCGCGGCGCTGGTCGTTCATCACGTCGTCGTACTTGAGCAGGTTCTTGCGGGTGTCGAAGTTGCGCGCCTCGACCTTCTTCTGCGCCTTCTCGAGCGCCTTGTTGATCCAGGGGTGGATGATGGCCTCGCCTTCCTTGAGGCCGAGCTTCTGCAGCATCCCGCCCATGCGGTCGGACCCGAAGATCCGCATCAGGTCGTCCTCGAGCGAGAGGAAGAAGCGCGACGCGCCCGGGTCGCCCTGGCGGCCGGAGCGGCCGCGGAGCTGGTTGTCGATGCGCCGGCTCTCGTGCCGCTCGGTGCCGATCACGAACAAGCCGCCGGCGGCGATGACCTTCTTCCGCGCCTCCTCGACCTCCGCCTTGCGGCGGGCGAGCGCGGCCTCGAACTCCGGCCCCTCGGTGGCGCCGCCGGCGTCGTGCCGCGCCAGCATCTCGGCGTTGCCGCCGAGCTGGATGTCGGTGCCGCGGCCCGCCATGTTGGTCGCGATCGTCACCGCGCCGGGCCGGCCGGCCTGGGCGATGATCTCCGCCTCCTGCTCGTGGTAGCGGGCGTTGAGCACGTTGTGCGGGATGCCCTTCTTCCGCAGC
Source organism: Caldovatus aquaticus (assembly GCF_019458025.1). Lineage (GTDB taxonomy): Bacteria > Pseudomonadota > Alphaproteobacteria > Acetobacterales > Acetobacteraceae > Caldovatus > Caldovatus aquaticus. Next base: position 71,290 of record NZ_JAHZUY010000011.1, read on the forward strand.
AGCCCGCTCAGCAGCTCGGACTTCTCGATGCTCGTCGTGCCGACCAGCACCGGCTGGCCGCGCGCGCGGCACTCCTCGATCAGCGCCAGCACCGCGTCGTACTTCTCGCGCGCGGTGCGGTACACCTCGTCGTCCTGGTCCACGCGCGCGACCGGCAGGTTGGTGGGGATCTCCACCACCTCCAGCTTGTAGATCTCGGCGAATTCGTCCGCCTCGGTCGCCGCCGTGCCGGTCATGCCGGCGAGCTTCGGGTAGAGGCGGAAGTAGTTCTGGAAGGTGATCGAGGCGAGCGTCTGGTTCTCCGGCTGGACCGTCACGCCCTCCTTCGCCTCGAGCGCCTGGTGCAGCCCGTCGGAGTAGCGGCGGCCCTCCATCATGCGGCCGGTGAACTCGTCGATGATGACGATCTTGTCCTGCCGGACGATGTATTCGACGTCGCGGTGGAACAGCGTGTGCGCGCGCAGCGACTGCTGCACGTGGTGCACCAGCGTGACGTTGTGGATGTCGTAGAGCCCGCCCTCGGTCAGCAGGCCCGCCTCGCGCAGCATCTCCTCCACCCGCTCGCTGCCCAGCTCGGTCAGCGAGACGGTGCGGAATTTCTCGTCCTTCTCGTAGGTGTCCTTGTCCTTCACCAGTTCGCGCACCACCGCGTCCACCTTGCGGTAGAGCTCGGAGGTGTCGTCGGTCGGCCCCGAGATGATCAGCGGCGTGCGCGCCTCGTCGATCAGGATCGAGTCCACCTCGTCCACGATCGCGTAGTGGAAGTCCCGCTGGACCATCTCCTCCAGCCGGTACTTCATGTTGTCGCGCAGGTAGTCGAAGCCGAACTCGTTGTTGGTGCCGTAGGTGACGTCGCAGGCGTAGGCCTCGCGCCGCTGCTCGTCGGTCAGGCCGTGCACGATGACGCCGACGGAGAGGCCGAGGAAGCGGTAGATCCGCCCCATCCACTCGGCGTCGCGCTTCGCCAGGTAGTCGTTGACGGTGACGACGTGCACGCCCTTGCCGGCGAGCGCGTTGAGATAGACCGGCAGCGTCGCGACCAGGGTCTTGCCCTCGCCGGTCTTCATCTCAGCGATCTTGCCCTCGTGCAGCACCATGCCGCCGATGAGCTGCACGTCGAAGTGGCGCAGGCCGAGGGTGCGCCTCGAGGCCTCGCGCACCACCGCGAAGGCCTCCGGCAGCAGGTCGTCGAGGGTCTCGCCCTGGGCGAGCCGGGCGCGGAACTCCGCCGTCTTGCCGCGCAGCGCCTCGTCGGAGAGCGCCGCGATCGCCGGCTCGAGCGCGTTGATCGCCGGCACGCGGGCGCGGTAGCGCTTGAGGGCGCGGTCGTTCGAGGTGCCGAAGATGGCGCGGGCGAGTCGGGCGAACATGCGAGGCGGGGTCTCCGGGGCGGACGGCGCCCGCCTGGGCGTCATCCGCGAAGGGCGGGGGAGACATGACAAACGCCGCGCCCGGCCGGACCACCAGCGGGTCCGTCCGGGCGGCGGCGCGGCATCCGAGAGATAGGAAGGCGCGGCGGCGGCGTCAACGCCGCTCCGCCGCTCGCGCGCGCCGCGCCCCGCCGGGCGGGCCGGCGCCGGATCGCCGCCGCGCGGCGCGGCGGCTCTGCTGCGCGGCCCGTGCGCACCGGCGCCTTCCTCCCCGCGCCGGGATCATGCCCTCGTTCCTCGCCTTCGGCGCGGCGGCGCTGGCCGAGATCGCCGGCCGCTTCGCCTTCCGGGCCTGGCTCCGCCTCGGCCGCTCCGCCTGGTGGCCGCTGCCGGGGCTGGCCCGCCTGGCGCTGTTCGCCGTGTTGCTGACGCGCGCCGAGAGCGCGGCCGCGGGCCGCGCCTACGCCGCCTGTGGCGGGATCTGCGTGGCCGCCGCGCTGCTCTGGCTCTGGGCGGTCGAGGCGGTGCGGCCCGACCGGTGGGACCTCCTCGGGGCCGCCGTCATCCTCGGCGGAGCGGCGATCATCCTGTTCGGGCCCCGGCCGGCCTGGGCCGCCGGGCAGACTTGTGGCCGTGCGGCGCATCCGCCATGGTCCCGGGCCACCCTGGAAGGGTCATCCCTCCGATGCGTCGTTTCGTCGCGGCCCTCGCCGCCTCGCTGATCGCCACCGGCGCCCCGACCCCGCGGGCGCAGCAGCCCTCGCCGCCGCCGCAGCCATCCCCGCCCGCCGCGCCCTCGCCCGACACCGTCGTCGCCCGCGTGGACGGCGAGCCGATCACGCTCGGCGACCTCGGCGAGGCCACGCTCCTCCTGCCGGAGCAGCTGCGCGCCGCGCCGCCCCAGGTGCTCTATCCCCTGCTGCTCGACCAGCTCATCACGCAGCACGCCCTGGTCGCCGCCGCGCGGCGCGCCGGCCTCGACCGCGACCCCGCGGTCGCCGCGCGCATCCGCCGCGCCGAGGAGCGGGAACTGCAGCAGGCGCTGGTCGGCCGCGAGATCGCCGGCCGCCTCTCCGAGGCGGCGCTGCGCGAGCGCTACCAGCGCGAGATCGCCAGCCGGCCGCCGGAGGAGGAGATCCGCGCCCGCCACATCCTGGTGCCGAGCGAGGAGGAGGCGCGCGCCGCGCTCGCCGAGGCGCGCCGCCCCGGCGCCGACTTCGCCGAGATCGCCCGCCGCCGCTCGACCGGTCCCGGGGCGCAGGAGGGCGGCGACCTCGGCTTCTTCAAGCGCGGCGACATGATCCCGGAATTCGCCGAGGCCGCCTTCGCCCTCCGCGCCGGCCAGGTCAGCGAGACGCCGGTGCAGAGCCCGTTCGGCTGGCACGTCATCAAGGTCGAGGAGCGCCGCCCCGCCGCGCCGCCCAGCTTCGAGGAGGCGCGCGAGACGCTGCGCCAGCAGATGGCCGAGGAGGAGGTGAGCGCCGTGGTGGAGCGCATCCGCTCCGCGGCGCGGATCGAGCGCTTCAACCTCGACGGCACGCCGCAGCGCGCCGCGCCGCCGAGCTCGGGCGGCGGGAGCCTGCTCGACAACGCGACGCCGCCCCCCGCCGCCCCGCAGCGGCGCTGAGGGGGCAAGGAGCATTGCCAGCGGCGCGCCGGCCGCCGGGGGTGGCCCGCGCGCGCGATGACGACCCCAGCAGCGACCAGGAACGAGGACCGCCATGGCCGCAGGCCCCCTGCCCGTCTCCCCGCTCGCCGTCCCCTTTCCGGAGATGCCGCCCGTGCCGGGCGTGCGCCTCGCCACCGGCGCGGCGGAGATCCGCTACCGCGGACGCGAGGACGTGATGGTGATGGCCTTCCCGCAGGGCACGACGGTCGCCGGCCTCTTCACCCGCAACCGCTGCCCGGGGGCGCCCGTGGACTGGTGCCGCGCCGCGCTGGCGAGGGGCGGCGGCAAGGCGCGCGCCCTCGTGGTCAACGCCGGCAACGCCAACGTCTTCACCGGGCGCGCCGGACGCGAGACCTGCGAGGCCACGGCGCAGGCGATGGCGGAGCTGCTCGGCTGCCGCCCGCGCGAGGTCTTCCTCGCCTCCACCGGCGTGATCGGCGAGCGCCTGCCGACCGGGAAGCTGACCGGCGCCCTGCCCGGCCTGATGCCGCGCCTCTCCGAGGCGGCCTGGCCGGCGGCGGCGCGCGCCATCATGACCACCGACACCTTCCCCAAGGGCGCGACGCGCACCGCGCGGATCGGCGACGCCACGGTTACGATCAACGGCATCGCCAAGGGCAGCGGCATGATCGCGCCCGACATGGCGACCATGCTCTGCTTCGCCGCCACCGACGCGAAGCTGCCCGCCGCCGTGTTGCAGCGGCTGCTGAAGCGGGCGGTGGAGCGCTCCTTCAACCGCATCACCGTCGATTCCGACACCTCGACCAGCGACACCGTGCTGCTGTTCGCCGCCGGCACGGCGAGGCACCCGCGCGTGCCGGCCACGGGCGGCGCCATGCTGCGCGACTTCGCCCGCGCGCTCGACGAGCTGCTGCACGATCTCGCGCTGCAGGTGGTGCGCGACGGCGAGGGAGCGCAGAAGCTGGTGCGCATCGCCGTCACCGGCGCCGTCAGCGCCCGCTCGGCACAGCGCATCGCCCTGGCGATCGCCAATTCGCCGCTGGTCAAGACCGCGATCGCCGGGGGCGACGCCAACTGGGGCCGGATCGTCATGGCGGTCGGCAAGGCCGGCGAGCCGGCGGACCGCGACCGGCTCTCGGTCGCGGTCGGCGGCGTGTGGATGGCGCGCGACGGCGGCGTGGTGCCGGACTACGACGAGACGCCGGTCGTCGAGCACATGCGGGGGCGCGAGGTCGAGATCACGGTGGACATCGGCCTCGGCCGCGGCGAGGCCACGGTGTGGACCTGCGACCTCACCCACGGCTACATCGACATCAACGGCAGCTACCGCTCCTGAGGGCGCGACGCGCTCAGCGCATCGCCGCGCGCAGCACCGCCGCCACCTCGTCGAGGATCGCCGGGTCGTCGATCGTCGGCGGCACCGTGTAGCTCTCGCCGTCGGCGATCTTGCGCAAGGTGGCGCGCAGGATCTTGCCGCTGCGCGTCTTCGGAAGGCGCTGCACCACCCGCGCCTCCCGGAACGCCGCCACCGGCCCGATCCGCTCGCGCACCAGCGCCGCCAGCTCGGCGGCGATCTCCGCCTCGCTCCTCGTCGCCCCCGCCTTCAGCACCACCAGGCCGAGCGGCACCTGGCCCTTCAGGCTGTCCTTCACGCCGACCACCGCGCATTCGGCGACGTCCGGGTGCGAGGCGAGCACCTCCTCCATCGCCCCCGTGCTCAGCCGGTGGCCGGCGACGTTGATGATGTCGTCGGTGCGGCTCATCACCCAGACGTAGCCGTCCTCGTCCACCATCCCCGCGTCCGCGGTGCTGTAGTGGCCGGGGAAGGCGGAGAGATAGGCCGCGCGGAAGCGCTCGTCCGCGTTCCACAGCGTCGGCAGGGAGGCGGGCGGAAGCGGCAGCCTGATCGCTAGCGCGCCGATCTGCCCGCGCGGCACCTCGCGCCCCGACTCGTCGAGCGCCACCACCGCATAGCCCGGCGCCGGCTTGCCGCCGGAGCCCGGTTTCACGGGAAACAGCCCGAGCCCGCGGAAATCGCCGGTGATCGCCCAGCCGGTCTCGGTCTGCCACCAGTGGTCCACCACCGGCCTGCGCAACAGCGCCTCGGCCCAGACCACGGTGTCCGGGTCGCAGCGCTCCCCGGCGAGATAGAGCGCCTCCAGCCGCGACAGGTCGTGGCGCGCCATCAGCGCGCCGCGGGGGTCCTCCTTCTTGATGGCGCGGATCGCGGTCGGGGCGGTGAACAGCACCTTCACCCCGTGCTGCGCGCAGACGCGCCAGAACGCGCCGGCATCCGGCGTGCCGACCGGCTTGCCCTCGTAGAGGATCGTCGTGCAGCCGGCGAGCAGCGGCCCATAGACGATGTAGGAGTGCCCCACCACCCAGCCGACGTCGCTCGCCGCCCAATAGACGTCGCCTGCGCCGACGCCATAGACGAGCCCCATCGAGTGGTGCAGCGCCACCGCGTGCCCGCCGTTGTCGCGCACGATCCCCTTGGGCGCCCCCGTCGTGCCGGAGGTGTAGAGGATGTAGAGCGGATCGGTGCTCTCCACCGGCACGCACGGATGCGGCGCCGCGGCCGCCTCCGCCTCGAGCAGGTCCTCGTCGCGCCCGGGGCGCAGTTCGCAGGGCGCCTGCTCGCGCTGCAGGATCAGCACCGTCCCCGGCTTGTGCGGCGAGAGGTCGATCGCGGCGTCGAGCAGCGGCTTGTACTTCACCACCCGCCCGGGCTCGAGCCCGCAGCTCGCCGAGACGATCGCCTTCGGCCTGGCGTCGGCGATGCGGGCGGCGAGCTCGGCGGCGGCGAAGCCGCCGAACACCACCGAATGGATCGCGCCGAGCCGGGCGCAGGCGAGCATCGCGATCGGCGCCTCCGGCACCATCGGCATGTAGATCACCACGCGGTCGCCCTTGCCGACGCCGCGCGCCGCCAGCGCGCCGGCGAGCTTCGCCACCCGGGACTGCAGCCCGGCGTAGGTCAGGGTCTCGCAGCGGCCGGTCATCGCGCTGTCCCAGACGATCGCCGCCTGCCCGCCGCGCCCCGCGGCGACGTGGCGGTCCACCGCGTTGAAGCAGGTGTTCAGCCGCCCGCCCGGGAACCAGCGGCCATAGACGCCGAGCGCGGGGTCGAAGATCCGCTCGGGCGGGCGGTCCCAGGCCACGCCGCGCGCCGCCTCGGCCCAGTAGCCCTCGGGGTCGCGCCGCCAGGCCGCATAGACCTCGTCGTAACGGCTGCCGGTGCTGCCTTCGCCCGCCATCTCCGTCCCTCCCTCGCTGTCGCCTTCCCCTGCCCCCTCCCGCGCCGGCGCGCAAGCGTGCGATGCTGCGCCCGACCATGGCCGGCCGCCGCCCCCCGCTCGTCCCCCGGCTGCGCCGCCTGCTGGGCGGCCTCGCCCGGCACCTCCACGCGCCGGGCGTGACCGAGCTCCTGGCCACGCAGGCGCATTTCCACGCCCCGCTCCCGTCCGGTCCCCTCGCCGCGCAGCACTACGTCGCCTTCGACCTGGAGGCGACCGGCCTGCACCCCACGCGCGGCGACGCCATCGTCGCCATCGGCGCCGTGCGCCTGCGCGGGATCGAGCCGGCCGACCGCTTCTTCACCCTGGTCAACCCCGGCCGCCCGATCCCGGAGCGCGCGCGCCGCTACCACGGGATTGACGATGCGATGGTCGCCCACGCGCCGCCCGAGGCCGAGGCCGTCGCCGCCTTCGCCGCCTTCGCCGGCGACGCGGTGCTGGTCGCGCACAACGCCGCCTTCGACCGCACCCTGCTCTACATGGCCGAACTCCGCGGCGCGCCGCCCCTCGCCAACCCCGTCCTCTGCTCGATGGTGCTCTCGCGCTGGCTCGATCCGCAGGAGCCGGACCACTCGCTTGACGCCGTGTGCGGCCGCCTCGGCATCGTCATCGCCGGCCGCCACGATGCGCTCGCCGACGCCGCCGCGACGGCCGAGCTCTGGCCCCGCCTGCTCGCCCGCGCCGCGGCGCGCGGCATCGAGCACCTGCCCGAGCTGGTCCGGCGCACCCGGATGGAGCGCGAGATCGCCGCCGCCGCGCGCCATTTCTAGCGCCGCGGCTACCATGGGCTGCCGGAGAAGGTCGCCAGCGCGGTCCGGGAGAAGCTGCGCACCGTGCGCAGGGCCTCGCGCAGCCGCGTCCGCGCCGCCCGGTCGAGCGCGGCGGTGTCCACCAGGTTGCCGGGCAGCCGCCCCTCCGCGTGGTCGGCGAGCTGCTGGCGGAGCAGGGCGTCGAGCAGCACGCCGCGCGCCTCCTCGAGCTCCGCCGCCTCCGCCCCGCCGAGCACACCGAGCGCCGCGAGGCCGGCCAGCCGCGCCGCCGTCCCGCTGTGCGTCACGCCGTGCCGCAGCGCGAGCAGCCGCGCCGCCGCGACCAGGGGCATCAGCCCGTGCAGCTTGAGGTCGGTGCGCCGCCCCGGCCCCGGCTCGTCGTCGGCGAACCCGCCCCACAGGGTCAGCCCGACGCCGAGCCGCGCGTCCTGCGCCGCCAGCGCGTGCAGGAGCGCGGGGGCGGCGCGCAGCAGCGCGTGCAGATGGGCCCGCAGCAGCGGCGCCGGCGCCGCCTCGCCCCAGGCGGTGCGCACCTCGCCGGCCTCGTCGGTCAGCGCCCCGCCGCCCTCGGGCCAGGCCTCGGCGGCGGCGGCGAAGTCGAAGGCGATGTCGGCGAACAGCAGCGCCGCCCCGGCGCGGCGGCGCGTCCACAGCGCGAACTGCTCGCGCCATTGCGGCAGCGTCTTCCGCCACAGGGGGTTGCGCGCCATCACCCCGCCCTTGCAGAGCGGGAATCCCGCCGCGTCCAGGGCCGCGTTCAGCGCCTCGGCGAAGGGCCGGAACCAGGCGTCCACGCGGTCGTGCTCGGCGTCCGGATAGTCGGCCAGGATCAGGCCGTTGTCCTGGTCCGGCCGCAGCAGGCTCTCGCCCCGCCCTATGCTGCCCATCAGCAGCAGGGTGAAGGGCACCGGCGGCGGCGTCGGCTGCGCGGCGAGCACCCGCTCCAGCACGCGCCGGTGCAGGTCCGCGTTGATGCCGCTCACCAGGCCGACGATCTCCGCCGCCGGCACCCCTTCCGCCAGCAGCGAGCCGGCGAGCCCGGCCTGGGCGCGCTTGACCGCCGCGTCGTCGCCCGCGAGCGCGTCGAGGTGCGCGATGCGCCAGCCCGCGGTCGCGACCAGCAGCGCCTCGCGCCCGAGCACCCCGACGCAGCGGCCCGCGGCGTCGAGCACCGGCAGGTGGCGCAGCCCGCGCGCCCGCAGCAGCGCGAGGGCGCGCCAGAGATGCTCGTGCGCCCGGCAGGCGATGACCGGCGCGCTCATCGCGGCGGAGAGCGGCGCCTCCAGGGGCAGCAGCCCGGCGACGCGGCGCAGCACGTCCTGCTCGGTCAGGATGCCGACCGGCCGGCCCGCGGCATCGAGCGCGAACAGCGCCGAGGCGCCCGCCGCGCGCATCGTGGCGAGCGCCACGCCGAGCGGCGTGTCCGGCGGCAGCCCGGGCGGGGGTGGCGCCATCGCCTCGGCGACCCGTCGGGTGAGGGCGGCGGCGGGGGAGGAGGGAGCAGGCATCGGGCCCCTTCCGGATGACGGCCAGGCCCCGAGCCTGTCACCCGGGCACGGCGGGCGGAAGAGGCGCGATCCGCACCGCGCGGCCACACGGCGGCGTGCCTCGATGTTGACGCGGTTCCGCCCCATCCTAGTGTGGCGCCGCCGCGCCCCGGCCCGCCGCACCCCGCGCGGGAGGTCCCGGCCCGGCGCACGGAGCCCCCGCCCGCTGCCGCCCATGCCCGACACCGCCAGCCTCGCCCCGGTCCCCGCCGCGCCCGCGGCGGAGGCGCCCCGCCCCGCCCTCTCGGTCGTCGTCCCGGCCTACAACGAGGAGGCGGTGCTCGACGCCTTCCACGCCCGCCTCGCCGCGGCGATGGACCGGATCGGCCTGCCCTGGGAGGTGGTGTACGTGAACGACGGCTCGCGCGACGGCACGCTCGCGCGGCTGCTCGCGCTCCGCGCCGCCGATCCGCGCGTCGCGCTGGTCAATCTCAGCCGCAACTTCGGCAAGGAGATCGCGCTGACCGCCGGCCTCGACCACGCCGCCGCGACCGACGCCGTCGTGGTCATAGACGCAGACCTCCAGGACCCGCCCGAGGTCATCCCCGAACTCGTCGCCGCCTGGCGCGAGGGCTACGACGTCGTCTACGCCCAGCGCACCGCCCGGCACGGGGAGGGCTGGTTCAAGCGCCTGACGGCCGCCGCCTTCTACCGCCTGATGCAGCATGTCGGCGGCCGCGTCGAGCTGCCCAAGGACACCGGCGACTTCCGCCTGATGAGCCGCCGCGCGGTGGACGCGCTGCTGCGCCTGCGCGAGCAGCACCGCTTCATGAAGGGCCTGTTCGCCTGGATCGGCTTCCCCTCGCGCGCCGTGCGCTACGAGCGCCACCCGCGCGCCGCCGGCACGAGCAAGTGGAACTACTGGCGGCTGTGGAACCTCTCGCTCGAGGGCATCACCAGCTTCACCGTCGCCCCGCTCAAGATCGCCACCTATCTCGGCCTCGCGACCTCGGTCATCGCGCTCCTCTACGGCCTGCAGGTGGTGGTCAAGACAGTGCTGTTCGGCAACCCCGTGGCGGGCTATCCGAGCCTGATGACCGTCGTCCTCTTCCTCGGCGGGGTGCAGCTCATGACGCTTGGCATCATCGGCGAGTATCTCGGCCGCGTGTTCAACGAGGCCAAGCAGCGCCCGCTCTACATCGTCGAGCGCCACCTGCCGAGCGGCTCGCCGGCGGCCGAGGCGGAGCCGCCGCGCCCGCCCGGCGGCGCGGCGGCCGCCGCCCCCGTGCGCGCCGCCGGCTGAACCGCCCCGGACCGCCCGCCGAGCCAGGATTGCCGCCGCCGCATGTCAGGTTCCCGCCCCAGGCCCGCTCCCCCCGAGGCCGCGCCGCCGCCCCCGGCGCCGGAGCCGGACTTCGCCCCGCTCACCACCGAACGCCTGACCCTGCGCCCGCTGCGCCCCGAGGACGCGCCCGCCCTGCACCGCCTGGTCAACGACTGGGAGGTGGCCAAAAATCTCGCCCGCGTGCCGTTCCCCTATCCGCGCGAACTGGCGGACGAGTGGATCGCCTCCACCCGCGCGCGCCTCGTCACCGGCGAGGGCTACGACCTCGCCATCGTCGGCCGCGACGAGCAGGACCGCGAGGTGCTGCTCGGCTGCGTTGGCCTCCGGCTCGACACCCGGGCGCCGCGCACGGCCGAGCTCGGCTACTGGGTCGGGCGGCGCTTCTGGGGCCACGGCGTCGCCACCGAGGCGGCGGGGCGGCTGCTGCGCTGGGGCCTCGCCCATCTCGACATAGACCGGGTCGAGGCCGAGGCGCTGCCGGACAATGTGCGCTCGGCCGCCGTGTTGCGCCGGATCGGCTTCCGCGAGGCCGGGGAGGGCGTGACGGAGTTCCTCTCCCGCGGCGGCCCGCTGCCGGTGCGGCGGTTCGTGGCAGGGCGCGAGGACCTGCCCGGGGCGGAGGGCGGCCAGGAGGCGGCGCCGGCCGCGGCGGCCCCGGCCCAGGGCAAGCCCATCGTCCTGGTCGCCGCGGTCGCGCTGATCGACGCCGACGGCCGCGTGCTCCTCGCCCGCCGGCCGGAGGGCAAGCCGCTCGCCGGCCTCTGGGAGTTCCCGGGCGGCAAGGTCCACCCCGGCGAGACCCCGGAGGCGGCGCTGATCCGCGAGCTGAAGGAGGAGCTCGGCATCGACGTCGCCGAGAGCTGCCTCGCCCCCTTCGCCTTCGCCAGCCACGGCTACGAGCGCTTCCACCTGCTCATGCCGCTCTATCTCTGCCGGCGCTGGAGCGGCGCGGTGGTCGCGCGGGAGGGCCAGGCGCTCGCCTGGGTGCGGCCGCAGCGCCTCGGCGACTACGCCATGCCGCCGGCCGACAGGCCGCTGGTGGCGCTGCTGCGGGACTTCCTGTAGCGGGCACCGCCTCCCCGGTGCTTTCATCCCCGGCGACGGCATCGGAGGCCGGCCGCATGCGCCCGATCCGCGCCCGCGCCCCGGGGGAGGGAGGCCGCGCCCCGGCGGCGCGGGGCGAGGGCGCGCCGCACCCCGGCCCCCGCCGCCGCGCCGTCCGGTCCGCGGCCGCCGCCTGCCTTCCGGAGTCGGAGCCCCCATGACGACGACCGCCAACCCCACCGCCTGCGTCCTCATCATCGGCAACGAGGTGCTCTCCGGCCGCACCCAGGACGCGAACCTGCAGTATCTCGCCCGCCGCCTCGGCGAGATCGGCATCGCGCTGCGCGAGGCGCGCGTCCTGCCCGACGACCGCGCCGCGATCGTCGCCGCCGTCAGCGAGGTGCGGGCGAGGTACGACCACGTCTTCACCACCGGCGGCATCGGCCCGACGCACGACGACATAACCAGCGAATGCATCGCCGAGGCCTTCGGCGTGCCGTGGGAGCCGCATCCGGCGGCCTGGGCGCTGCTCGAGAACTACTACCGCCATCGCAACCCGCCGGGCGACTTCAACCCGGCGCGCCAGCGCATGGCCACCATGCCGCGCGGCGCGACGCTGATCGAGAACCCGGTCTCCCTCGCCCCCGGCTTCACCATCGGCAACGTCCACGTGCTCGCCGGCGTGCCGCGCGTGATGCAGGCGATGTTCGAGTCGCTCGCGCCGCGGCTGCGCGGCGGGCCGCCCATCGTCTCGCGCACGGTGCACGCGGACGGGCTGATGGAGGGCCGCATCGCCGAGGGCCTGGCCGACATCCAGCAGCGCTGGCCGGCGGTGGAGATCGGCAGCTATCCCTACTACCGCCCGGCGGGCGGCGGCGTCGCGGTGGTGGCGAAGGGCACCGACCCCGAGCAGGTGCGGGCGGCCGCGCACGACGTGGCGGCGTTCCTGCGCGCCTGCGGCGGGCATCCGGTGGAGGGCGAGCCGGCGTAGGCCGCGCGCGGACGGCCGGTTCCGCCCGGGCGCGAAGGCGGGGGAGGGGCGGCCGCGCGGCCTACGCCGCCGGCGCGGCCTCGACCGCCTCGTAGGGATCGCGCCTCACGCGCTCCATGTTGACGCCCTCGATGCGCAGCAGGCGGGTCGGCCCGTCGCGCCGGGGCGAGTGCAGCACGCCCGGCTCGTAGAGGTGCGCGTCGCCCGGACGCAGCACGTAGTCGCGCAGGCGCCGCGCCTTGCCCGGCCGGCCTTCCGCCGGACGGGCGACGCACTCCCAGTCGGTCATCACCGTCTCGCCCGCCACCTGGCCGTAGATCGCCCAGGAGGGGCCGTGGTCGTGCGGCGGGCTGCCCTTCGGCCCCGCATAGCCGTGGGCGAGGATGGCGAAGCCGAGCTCCGGGTCCTCGTAGAGCACCTTCCGCTCCGGCGTGCCCTCCGGGATGTAGGCGGCGACGAAGGCCGGATCCCGCAGCGCCTCCTTCACCAGGGCGCAGACCCTCTGCCGGCCCTCGGGGCCGGGATGGGCCATCAGGGCCTCGCGGCACCGCGCCGCGAACTGTTCGAGCGGGATGCCCATGGGCGGAACCTCCGGGGCTTCGCGTGGCGGATGCGGCGAGGCTAGCAGCCCCCGGCCCGCGCCGGGAAGCGGCAACCCCGCCGCGGCGCGGCGGAAGCCCTCGCGCCCTTCGCGTCACCCTTCCCGCGCGAATCTCGCCCTCTTCCGTTCCGCCCGCCCCGAAAGGCGCATATCCTCCGGCCATGGACGCGATAGACCGGAAGATCGTCGTCGCCCTGCAGCAGGACGGCAGCGCGGGGCTGGCGGAACTCTCCAAGGTCGCGGGGCTTTCCGTCTCCGCCACCGCGGAGCGGGTGAAGCGGCTCGAGGAGCGCCAGGTGATCCGCGGCTGGCGCGCCGACCTCGACCCGGTCGCGGTCGGCTGCCCGCTGCTCGCCTTCGTCTTCGTCGCCCTGCGCGGCGGGACGAAGGAGGAGGCGGCCTTCCGCAAGGCGATGCGGCGCGAGGAGACGGTGCTGGAATGCCATCAGGTCAGCGGCGCCTGGACCCATCTGCTGAAGCTGCGCCTCGCCGACCTCGCCGCGCTCGAGGCCTTCCTCGCCGGCCTGCGAGGGCAGTCCGCGGTGGACCGGACGGAGGTGCTGGTCGCCCTCGCCACGGCGAAGGAGACCGCGATCCTCCCCGTCGCCCCCGCCCCGCCGGAGGAGGAGTGACCCGCCGCCGTCCCGCCGCCGTTCCCGCGGCGCGGCCTCCTGCGGCATACTCGCTGCCGAGGTCCGCCGTCACCGCCGCGTCATGAGCCGCCGCGCCTTCGAGATCACCCCCGAGCTGATGCTCCGCGCCTACCGCGCGGGCCTGTTCCCGATGGCGGAGAGCCGGTCGGGGGAGCGGCTCTACTGGCTCGATCCCGAGCTGCGCGGCGTGCTGCCGCTCGATGAGGGCTTCCACCTGCCGCGGCGGCTCGCGCGCACCGTGCTCTCCGGCCGCTTCCGGGTGAGCGCGGACGCGGACTTCGCCGCCGTGATCGCGGGCTGCGCGGCGCGCGCGCCGGGGCGCGAGGACACCTGGATCAACCCGGAGATCGAGCGCCTGTTCGGCGCCCTGCACCAGCAGGGCCACGCCCACTCGGTCGAGGTCTGGAACGCCGAGGGGCGGCTCGCCGGCGGCCTCTACGGCGTGGCGCTGGGCGGGGCGTTCTTCGGCGAGAGCATGTTCAGCCGCGAGCGCGACGCCTCCAAGGTGGCCCTGGTGCATCTCGTGGCGCGGCTCCGCCTCGGCGGCTTCACGCTGCTCGACACCCAGTTCCTGACCGCGCACCTCGCGCAGTTCGGCGCGCTGGAGATCCCGCGCGCGGAGTACAGGCGCCGCCTCGCCCGGGCGATGGAGGTGCCGGCGCGCTGGCTGCCCGCCGTGCCGCCCGCGGCGCTGGAGGCGGAAATCCGCAGGATGCGGGCCGGCCCGGCGGAGGCCGGGCCGGGCAAGGAGCCGTAGAGCCGGTCACGGACGGGGCGCCGTCGCCGCGCGCCCGGCCGCGGGCGGCGAGGCGGCAGCGGCCCTCGCCGCCGGGCGGCCGCGCCGCCGTCAGTCCGCGTACTGGCCCGCCGCCTGGATCAGCGGCCGCCAGCGCGCGATCTCCGCCATCCAGAACTGGCGGTGGAACTCCGGCGTCGCCTGCTCCTCCGGCACCGGCGTGGTGCCGAGGTCGGCGAAGCGCTGCACCACCTTGGGGTCCTTGAGCGCCGCCTGCAGCGCGCGCGAGAGCCGCTCGATCACCGGCCGCGGCGTGCCGCGCGGCGCGTAGAGCCCGTGCCAGATCGTCACCTCGAGGTCCGGCAGCCCGGCCTCGGCCGCGGTCGGGACGTTCGGCAGGCTGGGCACGCGCTCGCGCGTGGTGACGGCGAAGACCTTGATCTCGCCGGCGCGGATCTGCTCGGTGGTGTTGGTGGTCTGGTCGCACATCAGGTCCACGCGGCCGGAGAGCAGCTCCTGCATCGCGGGCCCCGTGCCGCGGAAGGGCACGGTCGTCATCGGCGCGTCCACCTTGCTCATCAGCAGCAGGCCGCAGAGGTGCGAGGCGGCGCCGATGCCGGCGTTGGCGTAGTTCAGCTTGTCGCGCTCGCGGCGGATCACCGCGATCGCCTCCTGCAGGGTGTTGGCGGGGAAGTCCTTGCGCGCCACCAGCGTCATCGGCACCGCGGTGATCAGGCCGATGGTCTCGAAGCCGTTGATCGGGTCGTAGGGCAGGCGCCGGTAGAGGGTGGGGATGGTCGCCATGCCGATGTGGTGCAGCAGCAGGGTGTAGCCGTCCGGCCGCGCCTGCGCGACGCGCGCGGCGCCGAGCGTGCCGCCGGCCCCGCCGACGTTCTCCACCACCACGGTCTGGCCGAGGTCGCGGCTCATCGCCTCGGCGATCAGGCGCGCCACGGTGTCGGTCGGGCCGCCGGCGGCGAAGGGCACCACGATGGTGACGGTGCGGGTGGGGTAGGAGGCCTGGGCGCGGGCGGCCAGCGGGGCGGCCGCAAGGCCCAGCACGGCGGGCGCGACGAGCGCGCGCCGGGAGAGTGTTGCCATGGCGGGTTCTCCTCCTTCGTGCAGCGCCGGTGCCGTGCGGCCGTTCCCGGGCCTGTCGGGCGGCCGGGACGGCTGTCAAGGCCGTCGCGTCGCGCGCGATGGCCTTTCCGCCCCACCGCCTCCGGCTCTGCGGCGCCGGGATTCACGGTCCTGTTGCAACAGTCTAGCCTGTTCCCATACCGAATCCAGACCCGCTCGGCCCGCTGCTCGCCTGCGCGGCGGCGGTGCGCCGGGATCCCCGCGCCAGCCCGCTCGTGCGCGAGGCGCCCGGCCGCGCGCCGGCCGGGGCGGACCCGGCGCCATGAGCAACGCCGCCGGCAGGACGCCGCCGCGGCCCGCCCTCTTCGCCGCCCACGACCCCGCGCCGCGCACGCCGGAGCGCATGGCCCCGCGCGCCCCCGGCTGCTCGCCCTGCTCGCGGCGGCGCGGGCGGCGGCGGCCCTGCTGTTCCACACCACGGCGAACCGGCTGCCCGAGGCGGAGCGCGAGGCGCTGCGCGCCGCCTTCCGTGCCGGGATGGAACGGCTGGCGGCGGCCGGCCGCGCGGAGGAGTAGGCCGGGCGCCGCCCGAGCGGGCCGGCGCGGCGCCCGCCCGCTCAGGCGTCCATCTTCAGCGCCGCGATGAAGGCGCTCTGCGGGATCTCGACCTTGCCGAACTGGCGCATGCGCTTCTTGCCCTCCTTCTGCTTCTCGAGCAGCTTGCGCTTGCGCGTGATGTCGCCGCCGTAGCACTTGGCGGTGACGTCCTTGGCCAGCGCCGGGATCGTCTCGCGCGCGATGATGCGCCCGCCGATCGCCGCCTGGATCGGGATCTTGAAGAGCTGGCGCGGGATCAGGTCCTTCAGCTTCTCGCAGATCGCCCGTCCGCGCCTCTCCGCCGCCGAGCGGTGCGCCATGAAGGAGAGCGCGTCCACCGGCTCGCCGTTGACGAGGATCGTCACCTTGACGAGGTCGCTCTCGGCGTAGCCGTCCATCACGTAGTCGAAGCTCGCGTAGCCGCGCGAGACCGACTTCAGCCGGTCGTAGAAGTCGAACACCACCTCGTTCAGCGGCAGGCGGTAGACCGCCATGGCGCGGCTGCCGACGTAGGTGAGCTCCACCTGCTGCCCGCGCCGCTCGTTGCAGAGCGTGAGCACGGCGCCGAGGTAGTCGTCGGGGACGAGGATGGTCGCCTTGATCCACGGCTCCTCGATCGCCGCGATCCGCGTCGGGTCCGGCATGTCGGCCGGGTTGTGCAGCTCGGTCACGCGCCCGTCGGTCCAGCGCAGCCGGTAGACGACGGAGGGCGCGGTCGCGATCAGCTCGAGGCCGAACTCGCGCGCGAGGCGCTCCTGCACGATCTCGAGGTGCAGAAGGCCGAGGAAGCCGCAGCGGAAGCCGAGCCCGAGCGCGGCCGAGGTCTCCGGCTCGTAGTGGAAGGCGGCGTCGTTGAGGCGGAGCTTGGCCAGGCTGTCGCGCAGCTTCTCGAAGTCGTCGGCGTCCACCGGGTAGAGGCCGCACCACACCACCGGCACGCTCGGCTTGAATCCGGGCAGCGGCTCGGCCGCGGGGTTGCGGTCGTCGGTGATGGTGTCGCCCACCTTGGTGTCGGCCACCGTCTTGATCGCCGCGGTGAGGTAGCCGATCTCGCCCGGCCCCAGCTCCTCCACCGCCACCATCTTCGGGGTGAAGACGCCGACCTGCTCCACCGTGTGCACCGCGCCGGTGGACATCATGCGGATGCGCTGGCCCTTGCGCAGCCGCCCGTCCTTGACGCGCACCAGCACGACGACGCCGAGATAGGGGTCGTACCAGCTGTCCACCAGCAGCGCCTTGGTCGGGGCCTCCGCGTCGCCCCGGGGCGGGGGGAGGCGCGTCACGATCGCCTCCAGCACCGCCTCGACGTTGAGCCCGGTCTTGGCGCTGATCGGGATCGCCTCCGAGGCGTCGAGGCCGATCACCTCCTCGATCTGCTGCTTGACCCGCTCCGGCTCGGCGGCGGGGAGGTCGATCTTGTTCAGCACCGGCACGATCTCGTGCCCGGCCTCGATCGCGTGGTAGACGTTGGCGAGCGTCTGCGCCTCCACCCCCTGCGAGGCGTCCACCACCAGCAGCGAGCCCTCGCAGGCGGCGAGGCTGCGGCTCACCTCGTAGGCGAAGTCCACGTGGCCGGGCGTGTCCATCAGGTTCAGCACGTACTCCTGCCCGTCCTTCGCCCGGTAGCGCAGGCGCACGGTCTGCGCCTTGATGGTGATGCCGCGCTCGCGCTCGAGCTCCATCGAGTCCAGCACCTGCTCCTTCATCTCGCGCTCGGAGAGCGCGCCGGTGAGCTGGATCAGCCGGTCGGCCAGCGTGGACTTGCCGTGGTCGATGTGCGCGATGATCGCGAAGTTGCGGATGCGGGCGGGCGGGATGTCGGTCATCGGGAATCCGGCGGGCGCCGGCGGGCGGGGGCGGCGGCCGGCGGCTGTTTCCGCTCAGATAGGCCAGACCGCCCGGAATTCAAAGCTTTGGCCCGCGGCGCCGCAGGGCGCCGGCGGGGCCCGGCCGCGACGGCGGGACGCCCGCGGCGGCGTGCTCTCCGGCGGCCGCGCCGGGAGGGAGCGCGGCCGCCCCCGCTCCGCCCGGCCTCAGAATGCCGGCGCGCGGCCGAACGCCTCCGCCCAGCGGGCGCGGTAGCGCTCGAGCGCCTGCGGGTTCTGCAGCCGTGGCGGAAGGCGGCCGGCGGCGATCTCGGCGAAGGCCTCGACCGCGTAGCGGGCGATGCGCCGCCGGCTCTCCTCGGTCACCCCCGCCGTGTGCTGGGTGGCGATCACCCGCGGATGGGCGAGCAGCGGATGGTCGGTGGGCGGCGGCTCGTCCACCCAGACGTCGAGCCCGGCGCCGGCGAGGTGGCCGGATTCGAGCGCCTCGAGCAGCGCCGCCTCGTCGTGGATGCCGCCGCGCGCGGTGGTGACGAACACCGCGCCCCGGCGCATCGCGGCGAAGGCCGCGGCGCCGAACATGCCGCGCGTCGTCGCGTCGTAGGGGCAGTGCAGCGAGACCACGTCGCTCTCGGCGAGCAGCGTCGGCAGCTCCACCTTCTCCGCCCCGCGCGCGGCCACCGTCGCGGCGTCGAGATAGGGGTCGGCCGCCAGCACCCGGCAGCCGAAGGCCGCGCGCAGGATCGCGGCGACGCGCGTCCCCACATGGCCGATCCCGACCAGCCCGACCGTGCGCCCCGCGATCTCGCGCCCCATGAAGGCGGCGCGGTCCTCGGCCCGCCCGGCGCGCATCGCCGCCGCCGTCTCCGGCATGCGCTTGAGCAGCGCGAGCATCATGCCGACCGCGTGCTCGGCCACCCCCTGGGCGTTGGCGCCGGCCTGGTTGACCACCGCCACCCCGGCATCGGTGCAGGCGGCGACGTCGATCGGGTCGAAGCCGGCGCCCGAGCTCACCGCGGCGAGCAGGTTCGGCACCGCCGCCAGGAACTCCGCCGTCACGTGCATCGGCCGCGGCAGCTCCTGGCGCGAGGCCCGCACGTAGTAGGCGTGGCAGGAGCGGAGCTGGGCGCGCATCGCCTCGCCCGACTCGCTCGGCGCGATCTCGACCAGTTCGAGTTCGGGGTGGGCGCGCGCCGCCTCGAAGAAGGAGGGGTGCGGCGGCCTGCCGAGATAGCCGATCCTGAGCCGCGCCGGCGCGCCGCCGGCCCTGCTGTCCTGCATCCGTCCCGGGTCCCTGCGCTGGAAGACGGCGCCACCATGCCAGCCGCGGCGGCGGCCGGCTAGAGGCGCCCCCGGCCCGCCGCCTGCGCCGGCGCCGCCGTCAGCGCACGCCGGTGCCGCCCGCCTCCGGGTTCTCGATCAGCAGCGCGATGCCCTGGCCGCCGCCGATGCAGGCGGAGGCGATGCCGAAGCGCCCGCCGCTGCGCCGGAGCTCGCGCGCCAGCGTCACCGCGAGGCGCAGGCCGGTCGCGGCGAGCGGATGGCCGATCGCGATGGCGCCGCCGTTCACGTTGAGCCGGTCCTCGTCGATCCCGAGCTCCCGCGCGCAGGCCATCACCTGCGCCCCGAACGCCTCGTTGATCTCGAAGCGGGCGATCTCGCCGAGGGCGAGGCCGGTGCGGGCGAGCAGCGCGCGGATCGCCGGCACCGGGCCGATGCCCATGATCTCCGGCGGGCAGCCGACGGCGACCCCCGCCACCAGGCGCGCGAGCGGGGCGCGGCCGCGCGCCCGCGCCCAGGCGCCGGAGACGACCACCGCCGCCGCCGCGCCGTCCACCATGCCGGAGGAATTGCCGCCGGTCTGCACCCCGCCGAAGGCCGGCCGGATCCTCGCCAGCGCCTCCACCGGCGAGGGGCGGACATGGGTGTCGGCGGAGACCTCCTCGACGCCGCGCGGCAGGGCGATGGCGCGCTCGGCGCAGCCCTCGCGGGCGAAGACCTCGTTCCGCACCGGGACGATCTCGCCCGCGAGGAAGCCGCTCGCCTGCGCC
Source organism: Caldovatus aquaticus (assembly GCF_019458025.1). GTDB lineage: Bacteria > Pseudomonadota > Alphaproteobacteria > Acetobacterales > Acetobacteraceae > Caldovatus > Caldovatus aquaticus. The sequence goes on from NZ_JAHZUY010000011.1 coordinate 90,767, forward strand.
GCCAGCGCCCGCTCGAAGCTGCGCGCGGCGAAGGCGTCCACCTCGGCGCGGGTGATCCGGTAGCGGCGCGCGAGCTCCTCCGCCGTGCCGCCCATGGTCGCGCCGGGCGCGGGGTCGTGCAGCGCCTCCCACAGGAAGTCCTTGAACTCCACCCGGCCGAGCGGGAAGCCGGTGCGGTGGGTGAAGGCGGCGATCGGGTTGCGGCTCATGCTCTCGGTGCCGACGCAGAGCGCGACCGCGATCCCCTCCTTGTGCGTCACCGCGTCGGCGGCCTGGATCAGCGCCTCGATGCCGGTGCCGCAGAGCCGCTGGACGAGCACCGAGGGCACCGCGATCGGCACCCCGGCGTAGAGGCCGACGTGGCGCGGCAGGTAGAGCGCATCGAAGCCGCCCGGGGCGAGGCTGCCGGCGATCACCGTGTCCACCTCCTCCGGCGCCACGGCGGCGCGCGCGAGCGCCTCGCGCGCCGCCTTGATGCCGAGGTCGGTCGGCGAGACCTGGGCGAAGGGGCCGCAGAGATCGGCGAAGGGCGTGCGCACCCCGTCGAGCAGCCAGGCGTCCTCCCAGGCGGAGCCGAGGGCGCGGTCCGCGGGGCGCGCGGGGGCGGCGTCGGGCATCGGTCGGTGCTCTCCCTGCGGCAAGACGGCCGGCGGCGATCCTCGCCCGGGGGCCGCGCTACGGCGTCACCGGCGCCGGCAGGACGACGACGACCGCGCCGCGCGCGGCCGCGGGGTCGCGCCGCAGGCGCGGGCTGAAATTGGCGTGGCGGGCCTCCGCCCGGATGCGGTCGCGCTCCACCCCCATCGCCGCGAGCCGCTCCGCCACCGCGCGGGCGCGGCTCGCCGCCAGGCGCTGGCCGGTGGTGGCGCCCCCCTCGTCCGGGGCGGCATGGCCGAGCACGCAGACCAGGCGTTCCGGCTGCTCGCGCGCGAGCTGCGCCGCGGCGGCGAGCGGGCTGCGCGCCGCCTCCTCGATCGTCGCGCCGCCGCGCGCGAAGGGAACGGCGAAGACGTCGTCCTCGAGCCGTTCCGCGCCGACGCAGCTGAACGAGCGCGGCTGCGCCGCCGCCGGCGGCGCGGCGGCGAGCAGCAGCGCCAGCGGGAGGAGGAATGCCGCCGCCATGTCCGCCGCCGCGCGCTCCCGCTCAGGCGGCCACCGCGGCGAGCACGCCCGCCGCGCAGAGCCGGGCGAGCAGTCCGGGCGCGTCCACCGCCGGGTGCGCCGCGCGCAGCTCGGCCTCGGTCACGTCGGGCCGCGCCAGGATCCAGCCGGCCGCCGCCGCCTCCGCGGCGGAAAGCGGCAGCGCCGCCCCCCCCTGCGGCCCTTTCAGCACGAACTCCGCGCCGCGCCGCACCGGCCGCGCGCCGTTCGCGACCACGCGGAAGACCGCGTCCTCCCCGCGCCCTGCCTCGGCGTCGCCCGCGGCGGGCGGCGCCAGGCCGCGCGCCGCGAGCAGGTCGTAGCCGCCGCGACGGAAGCGGAACTCGCGCACCATCCGTTCGAGCGCCGCCGTCACCGCCGGGTCCCGGCACAGCTCGGCGAGGCGCCCGCCGAGCTGCGCCGCCCGGGCGGTGAGCGCGAACCTCGCCGCCGCGCTGCCGTCCTGGCGCGGCAGCGGCTTGCGGAATTCCACGTCGTGCAGCACGCGCTCGAGCAGCACCTGCAGGAAGTCCATCCCGAGCGGCGCGTGCACGCCGTAGGCCACGTGCACCGAGGCCGGCGCCTCGGCCAGCGCGTCGTGGTACCAGCCGCGCGGCAGGTAGAGCAGGTCGCCCGGCCTCATCACCACCCGCGCGCGCAGCGCCCCCTTGGCGCGCTCGTGGTGCTCCTGGCCCTCGGCACGGAACGCCGGATGGGCGATCGGCCACTCGGCGCGGCCCTCCCAGATGTTCCAGGTCTTCTCGCCCTCGACCTGCACCGCCCAGACGTCGTGGGTGTCGTAGTGCGCCGGGAAGGCCTTGTGGCTCTGCCAGGAGATGTACACGTTGGCCTGCGCCTTGCCGAGCCCGGCCGCCTCCAGCGCCTCCGACACCGCAGCGAGGCCCGGGGTGAGGCTGTCCACGTCGTTCATCACGACGGAGGCGCCGCGCCGCACCCACTCCTGCACGCGGCGGGCGTCGGGCTGCAGGCCGGGCACGCCCTCGCGCGTGGTGGCGCGGACGCAGTACTGCTCGGGCGGCACCGGCACCCCGTCCAGGACCAGCCGCAGCGAGTGGCTGGTCCAGATGTGGGTCATGTCGAGCAGCCGGTTGATCTGGCGCCAGGACAGGACGGAGGCGAACTTCGCCGCCTCCCCGCGCAGGTGCAGCGGCTGGCGGTCGTGGTACTCGGCGAAGAAGGTCTCCGGCGCCATCGGCGCGAGGAGATCGGCGAGCGTCAGCGTCATGGTCCGACCCTAGCAGAACGCCCGCCGCGGCGGCAGGGCCGCCCCCGGGCGGCCGGGGCGGGCGCGCGGCGCTTGCCGCCCACCGGCCGCCCGGACGATCCTGGCGGCGCCCTGGGAGTTCCCCCGATGCCCGACGACGACCGAAGCGGCGGCCTCGACCTGCAGGACACGGCGCGGGAGGAGCTGCTGCGCGCGGCCGAGGAGGCGCTCTTCCGCCTGGCCCCCGACCTCCCGCCCGACGCCGCGGCGCTGCTGCGGCGGATGCACGCCGCGCTGACCACCGCCGAGCTCGCGGCGGAATCGCCGGAGTCGCTCGCCGCCGCCGCCGCCAGCCTGTGGTCCTTCGCCGCCGAGCGGCCGCCGCGCACCGCCAAGGTCCGCATCCTCCCCCCCGGCCCCGGACGCGGCCCGCGCGCGGTGGCGGAGATCGTCACCGACGACATGCCCTTCCTGGTGGACACCGCGCTCGCCGCGCTCTCGCTGCGCGGGCGGACGGTGCGGCGCCTGCTGCATCCCGTCGTCCCGGTGCGCCGCGACCCGGCGACCGGCCGCCTGCTGGCGATAGACCCCGCCTCGCCCGAGCGCGAGAGCATGATGCGCATCACGCTCGGCGGCGACGGCCCCGGCGCGGCCGCCGCGGCGGCGGGGGAGGACGACTGGGCCGGGCTCGAGGCGGCGCTGCGCCGCGCCATGGCCGACCTGCGCGCCGCCGTCGAGGACTTCCCCGCCATGCTCGCGCGGCTGCGCCAGGCCGAGGCCGAGCTCGCCGCCGCCCCGCGGGCCGCCGGCGACGGCGCCCTCGATCCGGCGGTCGCGCGCGAGTTCCTGCGCTGGCTGGCCGACGACAACTTCGTCCTGCTCGGCCACCGCCGCTTCGACCTCTCCCCGCAGGGCGGCCTCGCGGTGGCCGCGGCGGAGAATCTCGGCCTGCTGCGCGACCCCGCGGTGGCGGTGTTCGACGCCCTGCGCGACCTCTCGGCCGTCCCGCCCGCGGTGCGCGCGGCGCTGCTCGACCCGGCGGCGCCGCTCACGGTCGCCAAGGCCAACATGCGCGCCACCGTGCACCGCCCGCAGCACGCCGACGTGGTGGCGACGCGCATCTTCGGCGAGGACGGGCGGGTCCGGGGCGCGCGGCTGTTCCTCGGCCTGTTCGCCGCCTCCGCCTACAACCGCAACCCGCGCTCGATCCCGCTGCTGCGCGAGAAGACCGAGCGCATCCTCGCCATGGCCGGGGTCGAGCCGGACAGCCACGACGGGCGGGCGCTGCGCAACATCCTCGACACCTGGCCGCGCGACGAGCTGTTCCAGGCGCCGGAGGCGGAGATCCTGGCCGGCGCCCGCCGCGCCCTCGACCTGCAGATCCATCCGCGCGCGGCGCTGGTGCTGCGGCGCGACCCGTTCGGGCGCTTCGTCTCGGCGATCGCCTGGCTGCCGCGCGACACCTTCGACACGCGCCTGCGCGAGCGCGTCGGCGCCATGCTCGCGCGCGCCCATGCCGGCCGCCTCTCGGCCAGCTACGTCGCGGTCGGCGACGCCCCGCTCGCCCGCGTGCACTACATCATCGCCACCACCCCGGGCCGCGTCCCCGCGGTGGACGCGGCGGCGCTCGAGGCCGCGATCGCCGAGGCCGCGCGCGGCTTCCGCGACCGCCTGGCCGAGGCGCTCGCCGCGGAGGCGGGCGAGGCCGCGGCGGCGCGGCTGCTCGCGCGCTGGCGCGAGGCCTTCCCCCCCACCTACCGCGAGGTCGCCACCGCCGCCCAGGGCGTCGCCGACCTCCATCTCGCCGAGCGCGCGCTCGCCGCGGGCCGTCCCGCGGCGCGGATCGAGCGCGCCCCCGGCGCGCCGGCCGAGGCGCTGACGCTGCGCGTCGCCAACCCGGGAGGCGCCATCGCGCTCGCCGACGCGCTGCCGCTGTTCGAGAGCCTCGACCTGCGCGCGATCGAGGAGGTGGCCTACCGCCTGACCCCGGCGGACGCGGCGGAGGTGGTGCTGCACGTCTTCGCGCTGCGCGCCGCGGCCCCCTGCGGCGAGGAGCGCGACGCCGCGCTGCTCGAGGCGCTCGCCGCGCTGCAGGAGGGCCGGGCGGACGCGGACGGCTTCAACCGCCTGGTCCTGCGCGCCGGTCTCACCTGGCGCGAATGCTGGCTGCTGCGCGCCATGTTCCGCTGGCTCAAGCAGGTCGGCTTCCCCTTCGCCCAGCCGAGCGTCGAGGCGGCGCTCGCCGCCCACCCCGGGGCCGCGCGCATCCTCGTCGAGCTGTTCCATGCCCGCTTCGACCCCGCCCGGCCGCGCGATCCGGCGCGCGAGGCGGCGCTCGCGGCCGAGTGGGAGGCGCTGCTCGCCGGCGTCGAGAGCCCGGACGAGGACCGCATCCTCGCGCGCCTGATGACGCTCGCGCGCGCCGTGCTGCGCACCAACTTCTACCAGGGCAAGGACTATCTCGCGCTGAAGATCGCGAGCGGCGAGGCCGGGGAGATGCCCGCGCCCCGCCCGTGGCGCGAGATCTTCGTCCTCTCGCCGCGCATGGAGGGCTGCCACCTGCGCGCGGGTCCGGTGGCGCGCGGCGGGATCCGCTGGTCCGACCGGCGCGAGGACTTCCGCACCGAGATCCTCGGCCTGATGAAGGCGCAGGTGCTCAAGAACGTGGTCATCGTGCCGACCGGCGCCAAGGGCGGCTTCGTCCTCCGCCGCCCGCCGCCCGCCGCCGACCGCGAGGCGCTGCAGGCCGAGGGGATCGCCGCCTACCGCACCCTGATCCGCGCCATGCTCGACCTCACCGACAACATCGTCGGCGAGCGGATCGTCACGCCGGCCGGCATCGTGCGGCGCGACGGCGACGACCCCTACATCGTCGCCGCCGCCGACAAGGGCACCGCGAGCTTCTCCGACATCGCCAACCAGATCGCCGCCGAGTACGGCTTCTGGCTCGGCGACGCCTTCGCCTCCGGGGGCTCGACCGGCTACGACCACAAGCGCATGGGCATCACCGCGCGCGGCGCCTGGGTGATGATCGAGCGCCACTTCCAGGAGGCGCTCGGCCGCGGCGTGCACGAGGCGCCCTTCACCTGCGTCGGCGTCGGCGACATGAGCGGCGACGTGTTCGGCAACGGGATGCTGATCAGCCGCAGGACGCGCCTGCTCGCCGCCTTCGACCACCGCCATATCTTCGTGGACCCCGACCCCGACCCGGAGCTCTCCTACCAGGAGCGCGCGCGCCTCTTCGCCCTGCCGCGCTCCTCCTGGGCCGACTACGACCCGGCGAAGCTCTCCCCCGGCGGCGGCGTCCATCCGCGCAGCGCCAAGACCGTGCCGCTCTCGCCCGAGGCGCGCGCCCTGCTCGGCATCGCCGAGGAGAGGCCCGAGCCCGCCACGGTGATCCGCGCCATCCTGCGCGCGCCGGTGGACCTGCTCTACTTCGGCGGCATCGGCACCTACGTGAAGGCGAGCACGGAGAGCCACGCCGAGGTCGGCGACCGCGCCAACGACGCGGTGCGGGTGGACGGGCGCGAGGTCCGCGCGCGCGTCGTCGGCGAGGGCGCCAACCTCGCCTGCACCCAGGCCGGCCGGGTCGAGTATGCGCGGCTCGGCGCCGGCGGCCAGGGCGGGCGGATCAACACCGACGCGCTCGACAACTGCGCCGGCGTCTCGACCTCCGACCACGAGGTCAACATCAAGATCCTGCTCGCCGACGCGATGGCCGAGGGCGTCCTCACCCGCCGCCAGCGCGACGAGCTGCTCGCCGCGATGACCGACGAGGTCGCCGCGCTCGTCCTGCGCGACAACCACCGGCAGTCGCTCGCCGTCAGCCTCGAGGCCCTGCCGGGCGCGGAGGAGCTGCCGGCCCAGGCGGCGCTGATGGCGCGGCTCGAGGCCGAGGGCCTGCTGGACCGCGCGCTCGCCGGCCTGCCGGACGCGGCGGCGCTCGCCGCGCGGATCGCCGCCGGCCAGGCGCTGACGCGCCCCGAGATCGCCGCGCTGCTCCCCTTCGCCAAGCTCTGGCTCACCGACGCCATCGCGCAGGGCGGCCTGCCCGACGACCCGGCGCTCGAGCCGCTGCTCCTCGCCTACTTCCCGGCGCCGCTGCGCGAGGAGCGCTTCGCCCGCTTCGCCCGCCGCCACCGGCTGCGGCGCGAGCTGCTCGCCACCCTCCTCGCCAACGCGGTCGCCAACCGCCTCGGCTGCGCCGCGCTCGGGCGGCTGACCACCGAGGCCGCGCCGGCCCGCGCTGCCCGCGCCGCCTGGCTCGCCGACGCCGCCTTCGGCCTCGAGGCGGCGGCGGAGGCGATCGACGCCGCGCCGGCGCCGGCCGCGACCCGCCTCGCCGCGCTGCTCGCGCTGCGCCGGCTGCAGGAGGGGGCGGCGCGCGAATGGCTCGCCGCCGCGCCGGACCCCGAGGCGCCGCTGGCCGAGGCGGTGGCGCTGCTGCGCCCCGGCGTGGCGGCGCTCGTCGAGGCCGAGGCGGCGCGCGCCGGGGCCGCGGCGGCGGGCCTGCGCGCGGCGGGGCTGCCGGCGGAGC
>NZ_JAHZUY010000113.1 GCF_019458025.1 Caldovatus aquaticus
GCCGGCCTGCACCGCTCCACCATCTATGAGAATGCGCGCCGGCTGCGACGCCTCGCGGAGCGAGCCGGTTTGCGGGACTACGTTGCAGCGCCCCGACACTTCGCCGATCGCGCCGGTAGGTGCCCGGCATGAGCACGCACCACACCTCGCGCGGACGGCAGAATGGCGCGACCGCGCGCCATCTGAACCAACACGATCTCGCCGCCCGCTGGCGCATGTCGGTCCGGACCCTCGAGCGCTGGCGCTCCCAGCGCCAGGGCCCGCCCTTCCTCCGGCTCGGCGGGAGGATCGCGTATCGCCTCGAGGACATCGAGGCCTTCGAGCAGGCCCAGCGCCAGGAGACCTCCGCCGCCTGACCGCGCCCGGCTTTCCTGCCGGGTCTTCCCGGGAATGCAACACCGCCGCGAGGCGGGAACACCGGGACGGTCAGCTCCGCCGCGTCGGGGCCCGGCAGCACCTGCATCGACGGACCAGGAGCGCGACGACGAAGGAGTCGAGCTCCCATGTTCAAGACCACGACGCCGCTGCAGCGGCTCCGCGAGTCCTCCTACGCCCTGGCCGACCTGCCGGACAGCGTCCGCACCGGCGAGCTCGGCGAATACGGCCAGCCGCTCAGCAAGGCGGTCACCGACGCGACGGTGGACGACGTCGCCTTCGCCATCCAGGCGCTCGGCGACGAGGCGGACGCGATCTACCGCCGCGTCACCGCGCTCAGGCAGCTGCACGACCGCGCGCGGCGTGCCGGCGCCCGCGGCGCGGATCTCGCGGTGGAGGCCGCCGTCCGCTTCGAGGAGCGCCGCAAGTGAGCGCGCCCTTCGACAGCCGGCCGCCGGGCGGCTTCCGCATCATCACCGCCGACGAGCGCATGGCCGAGCGGCGCGGCATCAAGGGCGTGCTGACCGGCATCTCCGGCATCGGCAAGACCTCGCAGCTGTGGACGCTGGACGCGGCCCGCACGCTGTTCGTCAACCTCGAGGCCGGCGAGCTCGCCGTGCAGGGCTGGCCCGGCGATGAGGTCCGCGTGCGCAGCTGGGAGATGGCGCGCGACCTCGCCTGCTGGATCGGCGGGCCGAACCCGGCGATGCGGCCGGACCAGCCCTATGACGCGACGCACCACGAGCGCGTCTGCGCCGCCTTCGGCAGCCCCGAGCAGCTGGCGAAGTACGACACCATCTTCGTCGACAGCATCACCGTCGCCTCGCGCCTCTGCCTGCATTGGTGCAAGGGCCAGCCGCAGGCGGTCTCCGACCGCAGCGGCAAGCCCGACCTGCGCGGCGCCTACGGGCTGCTCGGCCAGGAGATGATCGGCTGGCTGACGCATCTCCAGCACACGCCGGACAAGAACGTCTGGCTGGTCGGCCTGCTCAACAAGCAGCTCGACGACTTCAACCGCCCCTACTTCTCGCTGCAGATCGAGGGCAGCAAGACCGGCCTCGAGCTGCCCGGCATCGTCGATGAGGTGATCACCCTGGCCGAGATCCCGCGCGAGAAGGAGGCGCCGTATCGCGCCTTCGTCTGCACCACGCTCAATCCCTTCGGCTACCCGGCGAAGGACCGCAGCGGCCGCCTCGCCACGATCGAGGAGCCGCATCTCGCCCGGCTGATGGAGAAGATCCGCCGTCCGCTCGCATCGCCGCCCGCGGCGCAGTTGCAGGTCGGACTGCCCGCGGCGGCGCCCGCGACCCCCACCACCAGCACGACGGCGCAGGAGGGCTGAGCCATGTCCGGCAGCTTCACGCACGACTTCAACGGCGCCGAGGCGCAGCAGGACGCCTTCGAGCCCATTCCCGCCGGCACGCTGGCGAAGGTCCGCCTCACCATCCGGCCCGGCGGCGTCGGTCCGGAGGGCTGGGTGACGCAGAGCCGCACCAGCGAGGCGCAGTACCTCAACACCGAGGCGGTGATCGTGGAGGGGCCGCATGCGCGGCGGCGCGTCTACACGCGCATCGGCCTCCGCGGGAAGGGCGCGCAGGGCGGGGACGACACCTACGCCAACCGCGGTCGCGCCCTGATCCGCGGGATCCTGGAGAGCGCGCGCGGCATCGCCGCGAAGGACAGCTCCGACCGCGCCCGCGCCGCGCGCACCATCCGCGGCTACGGCGACCTCAACGGGATGGAGTTCGTCGCCCGCATCGGGCTTGAGAAGGACCGCGACGATCCGCGCGGCCCGGGCCGCAACGTCATCGCCGCCGCCATCGGGCCCGAGCATGCCGACTACGCCCGGCTGATGGGGGCGGCGCCGGCGCAGCCCATGCCGCCCGGCCCGGCGGCCCCGGCCACTGGCGGCGCCGCGCCGCCCTGGGCAGCGGCTCAGCCCTCCCAGCCGCCCGCCGCGGCGGGCAACGCGCCCTTCTGGGCGCGCTGAGCGGGAGGCCCCCGATGATCCCGCGCGACTACCAGCGGGCGGCGGTCGCCGCCGCCCGCGCCAAGACCGCGACGGAGGGCAATACGCTGGTCGCGCTTCCCGTGGGCGCCGGCAAGACCGCCGTCGCCGGCTTCTACATCGGCGAGGAGGCGGCGGCCGAGCCCGGCGCCCGCATCCTGGTGCTGCAGCACACGGACGAGCTGATCGAGCAGAACCGCGCGACCATCGGCCGGGTCGCCGGCCTCTCCGCCTCGGTGGTGAAGGCCGAGCGGGACGACTGGTCCGGCCAGGTGATCTTCGGCAGCGTGCAGACCCTGGCCCGCTCCGCGCGGCGCGCCCGCATGGGGCAGGTGTCGCACCTCGTCATCGACGAGTGCCACCGCGCGGCCGCCGACAGCTACCAGGCGATCATCGCCGACGCCCGCGCCGCCAACCCGAAGCTGAAGCTGCTCGGCCTCTCGGCCACGCCCGAGCGCGGCGACGGTCGGAGCCTCCGCAGGACCTTCTCGAACATCGCCTTCCACCTGCCGATCTCGGCGCTGATCGCCGAGGGCATCCTGGTGCCGCCGCGCACCTTCACCATCGATGTCGGCGTCAGCGAGGATCTCGACCAGGTCGGCGCGACGGCCGGCGACTACGACATGGACGCCGCCGCCAAGGTGCTGAACCGGGCGGTGGTGAACGAGGCGGTGGTCGAGCACTGGCGCGAGCGCGCCGGCGACCGCCGCACCATCGCCTTCTGCGCCACCGTCGCCCACGCCGAGGCGGTCGCCGCCGCCTTCCGCGCCGCCGGCATCACCGCCGCGACGGTCACCGGCGAGATGCCGGCGAAGGAGCGCGCGGCGCTGCTCGCCCGCTTCGACCGCGGCGAGGTGCAGGTGATCACCAACTGCATGGTGCTGACCGAGGGCTTCGACAGCCAGCCGGTCGGCTGCATCGTCGTGCTCCGCCCGATGCTCCACCGCGGCACCTTCATCCAGGCGATCGGACGCGGCCTGCGCAAGGTGGACCCGGAACGCTTCCCCGGCGTGGTGAAGACCGACTGCGTCGTCCTCGACTTCGCCGGCGCGGCGCAGCGGCATGGTTCGATCGAGCAGGACGGGAGCCTCGCCGAGGCGGAGGAGCCCGAGCCGGGCCAGGCGCCCTACAAGACCTGCCCGGACTGCGCGGCCGAGGTGCCGCTCGGCACCATCGCCTGCCCCTTCTGCGGCCATGTCTGGGAGCGAAAGCTTCGCGAGACGCGCCCGCTGCAGCGCTTCGGGCTGACCGAGATCGACCTCCTGGACCGCTCGCCCTTCCGATGGTGGGACATGCATGGCGACGGCCACGCGATGATCGCCTGCGGCTTCGACGCCTGGGCCGGGGTGTTCTTCGACGGGGAGCACTGGCACGCCGTCGGCAAGCTGCGCCAGGGGCGGCTGCGTCATCTCGGGGTCGGCGAGCGCGCGCAGGTCCTGGCCGCGGCGGACGACTTCCTGCGCCAGGCCGAGACCAGCGCCGCCGCCACCAAGAGCCGGCTGTGGCTGAACCACCCGGCGACCGCCCGCCAGCGCGAGCTGCTCATCAAGGCCGGCGATGCCGATCCGGCGCTCGACTTCGGGCTGTCGAAGTACGCGGCGAACTGCCGGCTGAACTTCCTCTGGCACCGGCCGCAGATCCTGGCCGC
>NZ_JAHZUY010000114.1 GCF_019458025.1 Caldovatus aquaticus
GGTTGCCTTCCCGCGCGACGCCGAACGCTACAGGCCCCGCAGCGCCATCGCGCGAACCTTCTGCCGCATCGAGGATTCCCGCGGCATCGCCACCCGATACGACAGGACCGCCCGCAACTTCCTCGCCGCCGTCTGCCTCGTCTCAGCCATCACCTACCGGGCGCGACTGAGTCCAGGACCTAGGCCAGCGAGAGTTCGCGGTAGCCCGCCGCCGCCACCGCGTCGCAGCGTTCGCGGTAGGCGGGCGCGCTGCCGCTGTAGCGGGCGAGGATGCGGGTCTGCTTGCCCTCCACGTTGGTGTTCACGCCGGTGAACCAGGAATTGACCTCGTTCGAGAGCAGGCCCGCCGCCGCCGCCTTCACGTGCTCGAACCAGCCCGCCACCGCTTCCGGCGGCGCCTCCACGCGGGTCAGTCCGCGTTCGCGCATGTGCCGGATCAGGTCCGTCACCCAGTCCACGTTGTACTCGATGCTGCGCGGGATGTTGCCGAGGGCGGTGTGCGGCCCCATCAGCATCAGCATGTTGGGGAAGCCGTCCACCAGGATGCCGAGGAAGGTCTGCGGCCCGCCCGCCCAGCGGTCCTTCAGCCGCCTGCCGCCCGCGCCGCGGATGTCGATCCGGTCGAAGCTGCCGGTGATGGCGTCGAAGCCGGTCGCGTAGATGATCATGTCGAACGCGTGCTCGGCCTCGCCGGTCCGGATGCCGGCGGGCGTGATCCGCTCGATCGGCGTCTCGCGCAGGTCCACCAGCCGGACGTTGGGCTGGTTGTACACCTCGTAGTAACCGGTCTCGAGCGGCACGCGGCGGGTGCCGAAGCCATGGTCTTTCGGGATCAGCTTCTCCGCCACCTGCGGGTCCTTCACCCGCTGGCGGATCTTCTTCGCGACGAAGGCGGAGATCTCCGCGTTCGCCGCCGGGTCGGTCAGCATGTCGCGGAAATTGCCGACCCAGATGCCGAAGCCTGGTTCCGAGTACAGCTTCTCGTAGAACGCCTCGCGCTCCTCCGGCGTCACCTCGAAGGTGCCGCGCGGGTCCGGCGTGTGCAGGAAGCAGGAGAAGGTCTCCTGGCAGCGGCGGAAGATCTCCGGGTAGCCGGCCCGGATCCGGCGCATCTCCTCCGGCGTGATCGGGCGGTTGTGCAGCGGCGCGCACCAGTTCGGGGTGCGCTGGAACACGGTCAGGTGCGCGGCGGTCTTGGCGACCTCCTGGATCACCTGCACGCCGGTGGCGCCGGTGCCGATCACCGCGACGCGCTTGCCCGCGAAGCTCACCGGCCCGTGCGGCCAGCGCGCGGTGTGGTAGGCCTCGCCGCGGAAGGTCTCCACCCCTTCGATGCGCGGCAGCGTCGGCGCCGAGAGCGGGCCGACCGCGGTGATCAGGAAGCGCGCGCGGTGCCGCGTGCCGTCCTCGAGCGTCACCGTCCAGCTCCGCGTCGCCTCCTCGTAGTGCGCCGCCGTCACGCGGCTGCGGAACCGGATGTCGCGGCGCAGGTCGAGCTTGTCGGCGACGAAGTTGAGGTAGCGCAGCGTCTCCGGCTGGGCGGCGAAATGCTCCGACCAGTCCCACTCCTCGAGCAGCTCGCGCGAGAAGGAGTAGCCGTAGGAATAGCTCTCCGAGTCGAAGCGCGCCCCCGGATAGCGGTTCCAGTACCAGGTCCCGCCGACGCCGGTGCCGGCCTCGAACACCCGCACCCGCATGCCGAGCTCGCGCAGCCGATGGAGCTGGTAGAGGCCCGACATGCCGGCCCCGATGACGATCGCCTCGTGGTCGAGGCCGGGGGGCGGCGCCGCGCCGGTGCCATGCCGGGCGTCGTTCGCGAGGGTCATCCGATCACGCTCCTCTGCGCATCCGGCGCGCCATCCCCGCCGGCGGCCCCTGCCGCGGCCGGCCGTCTCCGCGGCGCGCGCCGCGGCGCCGCCGAAGAGGCCCCCTGCGGCGCCCGGCACAGCCTATCCGTCCCGCCGGGCGTCCGGGAAGCCGTCCCCTCGCGTGGCCGGGCCGCCTCCGGCCCTTGCGCGGCGCGGGCCTCCTGGCATGAGTGGCGCCCGCCTCCTTCAACCGGGATGAGATGGCATGGCCGTACACGGGCACGCCGCCGACCACGGCGGCAACAAGGGAATCGCGCTGCTGATCGCCGTCCTCGCGCTCTTCCTCGCGCTCGCCGAGACGGGGGCGAAGAGCGCGCAGACCGAGGCGCTGTCGCGCAACATCGAGGCGGCCAACCTCTGGGCCTTCTTCCAGGCCCGGACCATCCGCCAGACCACGGTGCAGACGGCGGGCGAGATGATGGAGCTGGGCAGCGCCGCGATCGAGGCCCCGGTGCACCAGGCCGCGGTGCGGCGGCAGATCGAGCGCTGGCGCGAACGTGTCGCCCGCTGGGAGTCGGAGCCCGAGACCGGCGAGGGGCGGCGCGAGCTGATGGCCCGCGCGCGGGCCGCGGAGGCGCGACGGGACCGGGCCTTCACCGCCTACGAGAAGTACGAGCTCGCGGCGGCGGCCTTCCAGGTGGCGATCGTGCTCGCCTCGGCCTCCATCATCACCGCGGTCCCGGCGCTGGCGGTGATCGCGGGACTGGTCGGCGCCGCCGGCCTGGGTGCGGGCGTGCTGGCCTACTTCCCCGAGATCCACGTGCCGCACCTGCCGCTCTACTGAGGCGGAGCACGGGGCCGGAGCGGGCGGCCCGCCGCCGCGCCGCGGCCGGACCCGCCGTCAGGCGCGCCTTCCGCGCCTGCCCCGCGTCGGCTTGCCGCCCGGCCGCGGCCGCGTGTTGCGCTTGGGCTGCGGGCGGCGCGCCGCGGCCGCGGTCTGACGCTTCGGCGGCACAGCTCGCGCCGCAGCCCGGGCGCGGGTCGCGCCGGCCGGCTTTCGCGGCTTGGCTTGGCCCGGCATGCCGACACGTCTCTTGGGCGTCCGGATCGCGGGCTTGGCCGTCTTCGTCCGCCGGTCAGCCGTCGGCTTCGCCTTCCTGGGGCGGCCGGAGGCACCGGCCGGGGCGGCGGCCGCCGCTTTGCGGCCAGGCGCCGCGGCCCGGCACGGCCGGCTGCCCTCCTCGCGGTCCGGCGGCATGGCCGACGCCGTCCCGGCCGATGCCGCCCGGTCCGCCTGCGTCGGCGGCAGCGGCACGGCCGCAGCGGCGGGCAGCACGATGCGCGGCTCGCCGGCGTCGGCGAGCGCCCCGCCGGCATCGGCCAGCGCGGCGAGCGGCATCTCGCGCGCCTCGACAAGGCGCAGCTGCAGCCAGGGGGATGGCATACGCGGCGTTGCGCCGCTCCCCGTCGGTCGGCGTGAGGCTGCCTTGCCGGCGCGAATCTCGAGCGCGAAGGAAGGCGACGCATCAGCCTCGGCCAGGCTTCCATCGGCTCGGGTCAGCGTGCGGGCGGCCAGTTCGCGGGCCTGGCCCTCGCTGCGCGCCGCCACGAGACAGAAGGAACGATGGAGCGAAGCGGACCAGGCCGGGTCCGCAAGCCGGGCGCGGACGGGTTCGAGCAGGTAGAGCGGCATGGGCGTTCCGGGACGATCTCCTCCGGCCGGCGCGTCCTCCCTGGCCACCCCGGCCGCGGCGGATGGTCGGTCGCCCGACGCGGGCGGGGCAAGAGAGAAGCAGCACCCTCCGCTAACGGGTTCGTGAAAATTCCCGTGAGGGCCTGGAGTGCACCCCGTCAGACCGGGCACACGGCTTGGGTTGCTGACTGCTGGGCGATGAGCTCGCGCGGCGAGAGCATGCGCAAGCCGCTATGGGGGTGGATGGCGTTGTAATCCTCGAACCGGGCG
>NZ_JAHZUY010000115.1 GCF_019458025.1 Caldovatus aquaticus
GCCAGGCTCCCCTGTCCGATCCGCCGCTGACCCATCCCCGCCTCGCCTCAGCCTTCGCGAGGCTCAGCGAATCAGCCATCAGCCGCTCAGCAAGGCGTTTCGCAGGGGGCTCCGGCGAGGATCGCGTGGCGGACCGCCTATGTCAGCACCTCGCAGACCGGCACGCTGGCCCCGACCCTGGCGGGGCTCGCGGTCACGGTCGGCATGGCCGGGCCGCTGCCCCCCGGGCTGCGGCGCCTCGGCGCCGAGGAGGGGCTGCCGCCGCTGCCCGAATTCACCATCGAGCTGCTTCCCGGCCAGGACCGCACGCCGGTCGCCGAGGCCCTGGCGCGGCACATCGAGGAGGGCTTCCGCCGCGAGGCGGGGCGCGAGGGCGCGGCCCGCGAAGGGGCGGCGGCTTGAGCCGGGGGCGGCGGCGTGGCATCAGCCCGCGACCGGCAGTCACGCCCCGAGAAATCCGGGAGATTCACGCTGATGCAGCGTCGCCAGCTCCTCGCCCTGACCGCCGCGGGCCTCGCCGCGCCTGCGGTGCTGCGCGCCCAGGGCGCCGCCGCCTGGCCGGAGCGGCCGGTGCGGATCATCGTCCCCTTCCCGCCGGGCGGCTCGACCGACACCATCGCCCGCATCTTCCAGCCGCGGCTGACCGAGCTGCTCGGCCGGCAGGTGGTGATCGAGAACCGCGGCGGGGCCTCCGGCTCGATCGGCGCGATCGAGGCGGCACGGGCGCAGCCCGACGGCTACACCTGGCTGCTCGCCTACGACAACGAGGCCACCAACCAGACCGTGATGCGCCTGCCCTACCGGACGCTGGAGCACCTGGCGCCGGTGAGCCTGGTCGCGACCGGCCCGCTCTGCCTGGTGGCGCACAAGGACACGCCCTACCGGACCTTCCAGGACGTGGTGGCGGCGGCGAAGCGCGCGCCGGACACGATCAACTACGCCACCTCGGGCGTCGGCGGCCTCGCCCACGTCTCGACCACGCTGCTCGCGCAGCAGGCCGGCATCCGGCTCGTGCACGTGCCCTACCGCGGCGGCGGCCCCGCCCTGCAGGATGCGACCGCCGGGCACGTGCCGCTGTTCATGTCGAACGTCGTCATCATCAGCCAGCACATCCGCGCCGGCACGCTCCGCCCGCTCGGCGTGACGACGCGCGAGGAGTCGCGCCACGTCCCCGGCGTGAAAAGCTTCGCCCAGCAGGGGGTGGGCGACTTCGAGGCGCCGACCTGGTGGGCCTTCTTCGGCCGCGCCGGCACGCCGCAGCCGATCCTCGAGCGGATGCACGTGGCGCTGACGGAGGTGCTGCGCGAGCCCGCGGTGAAGGCCAGGATCGAGGAGCAGGGCGCCGACGTCATCGCGTCCGACCCGGCCGAGTGCCGCCGCTTCGTCGCGGGCGAGATCGAGAAGTGGGGCCGGGTGATCCGCGAGAACGACATCCGCGCGGACAGCTGATCGTGGACGAGGCCGCGCGCTTCGCCGCGATGATGGAGGACGGCGCCGTGCTGCGGCGCCGCATGGCGGCCGAGGCCGCGCCCGCCGTGCTCGCCGTGGTGGCGGCCTGCGAGCGCAGCCTGCGCGCCGGGGGCAAGCTTCTGTTCTGCGGCAACGGCGGCAGCGCGGCGGACGCGCAGCACCTGGCGACGGAGTGGCTGGTGCGGCTGCGCGCGCGCGTCGAGCGCCCCTCCTGGCCGGCGATCGCGCTGACCCTCGACCCCGCGGCGCTGACCGCGGGCGGCAACGACTACGGCTTCGAGCAGGTGTTCGCGCGCCCGCTTGCGGGCCTCGGCCGCGCCGGCGACGTGCTGTTCGGCATCACCACGAGCGGCCGCTCGCCCAACGTGCTGCGCGCGCTCGAGACGGCGCGGGCGATGGGCATCGTCACGGTCGGCCTGCTGGGCGGCGACGGCGGTCCTGCGCGCGCGCTCTGCGACCACGCGCTGGTGGTGCCGAGCGCGGAGACGGCGCGGGTGCAGGAGCTGCACATCGCCCTCGGCCACGCGGTGCTGGAGCTACTGGAAGACCGCCTGGTCGGCGGGGCGGCGGGGCGCGCCGGCCCGTGACGGTGCTGCTGACCGGTGTGGCCGGCTTCATCGGCATGCATGTCGCCGAGGCGCTGCTCGCGCGCGGCGAGCGCGTGCTCGGTCTCGATTCCCTGACGCCCTACTACGACCTCCGGCTGAAGCGGGCGCGGCTCGCGCGGCTCGAGGGGCGCGCGGGCTTCGAGTTCCTGCCGCTCGACGTCGCCGACCGCGCGGCGATGCTGGCGCTGGCCGAGGAGCGGGCGGCGGAGGTCACGCGCATCGTCCACCTCGCCGCCCAGCCGGGGGTGCGGCACTCGCTCGTGGACCCCTTCGCCTATGTGGACGCCAACGTCATGGGGCACCTCGTGGTGCTCGAGGCGGCGCGGCGGCTGCGGCGCCTCGAGCACCTGGTCTATGCCAGCTCGTCCTCGGTCTATGGCGGCAACGAAACGCTGCCGTTCCGCGAGAGCGACCGGGTGGACCGCCCGGTCTCGCTCTATGCCGCGACCAAGCGGGCGGCGGAGCTGATCAGCGAGAGCTACGCCCACCTCTTCGCCCTGCCGCAGACGGGGCTGCGCTTCTTCACGGTCTACGGCCCCTGGGGGCGGCCCGACATGGCGCCGTGGCTGTTCGCCGAGGCGATCCTCGAGGGGCGGCCGATCACCCTCTACGAGGGCGGGCGGCTGCGGCGCGACTTCACCTACATCGAGGACATCGTCGCCGGCGTGCTCGGCTGCCTCGACCGGCCGCCGGAGGACCGGAGGCCGCGGCTGCTCAACATCGGCAACAACCGCAGCGAGGAGGTGCGGCACTTCCTCGCGCTGCTGGAGCGGGCGCTGGGCCGTTCCGCGGTGGTGGTCGAGGCCCCGCGCCCGCCGACCGACGTGCCCGAGACCTCCGCCGACATCGGCGCGATCGCGGCGCTCACGGGCTTCGCCCCCCGTACGCCGATCGAGCTGGGCGTGCCGCGCTTCGCGGAATGGTTCCTCGGGTGGCGCGAGAATCGCGGGAAGGGGGGTTGACCGGCGGCGGGACGGCGAATAGATACCGGCTCCGTCGCCGGCGCGGTTGGCCTTGACGATGGTGGGGTTGCCCACTAGTCTGTCCGGCCCGCCGCGGGGCGGCGGTTTCCGGGAAGGCACGGGGGTGCCGCGCTTCTGGAAGGGAAGCGCTCGTTCCCCGTCCCTTTCTGGTGGTGATCTCTGACAGGTGTATCGGTCTTCTGGGTGCTGGGGGTGCGGCCTGGGCTGGGGTCGTGTGGGCGCGGAGGCGTCTGTGCGGGTCTGGTCTGGGGGGTGTGCCCCTG
>NZ_JAHZUY010000116.1 GCF_019458025.1 Caldovatus aquaticus
ACGGTCCGGCGGCGCGCCGGCCGGGCGGGAAGGCGCGGGGCGCGGCGCCCCGTTGCGCGCGGCCGGGCGCGGCTTCCGGCCCGCCGCCGCACGCCGCCCCGCCGGGAGCGCGCGCGCCATGAGCGCCGCCCGCCCGGCCCCGGGCCTTCCGGCGCGGCTGCTGCGCGGCGCGGTGCGGACCTACCAGTACGCCCTGCGCCCGCTGATCGGCGCGAATTGCCGGTTCCACCCCCACTGCAGCGACTACGCGCTGGAGGCGCTGGCCGTCCACGGGGCGCTGCGCGGCAGCCTGCTGGCCGCCCGCCGCATCCTGCGTTGCAATCCCTGGCATCCCGGCGGATGGGATCCGGTGCCGCCCAGGACCGCCGCGCCCGCCGCCGATCCCTCCTCGCCGAAAGGCTGAGCAGATCCCGACCATGGACCAGAAGCGCCTCTTCGCGGCGATCGCGATCTCGATCGGCATCCTGCTGATCTTCCAGACCTTCATCGCGCCGCCGCCGCCCCGCCCGCCGGCCGAGGCGACCGCCCCGCAGCGGGCCGCGGAGAGCGCGGCGCCGCTTGCTCCCGCCCTGCCCGGCTATCGCGAGGCCGCGCCCGCCGCCGCCGCGCCGGCCCGCCCGCCGGCGCAGAGCCTGGCGATCGAGGCGCCGCGCCTGCAGGGCGGCCTCAACCTGCGCGGCGCCATGCTCGACAGCCTGGTGCTGAGGGACTACCGCGAGACGGTGCAGCCGGATTCCCCGCTGGTGCGGCTGTTCGCGCCGCGCGGCGGGCCGCACCCCTACTTCGCGCAGTGGGGCTGGACCGCGGCCGACGGCCGCACCCGCGTGCCCGACGCGGAAACCGACTGGCAGGCCAGCGGCGGCCCGCTCGCGCCCGGCCGCCCCGTCACGCTCTCCTGGGACAACGGCCAGGGGCAGGTGTTCGAGATCGTCCTGCAGGTGGACGAGAACTACATGTTCACCGCCGAGCAGCGGGTGCGGAACGACGGCCCCGAGCCGGTCCAGGTCATCCCCTGGGCGCGCGTGCGCCGCGAGGCGACGCCGCCGACGCAGGGCTTCTTCATCCTGCACGAGGGCTTCACCGGCGTCCTCGACGGCCGGCTGCGCGAGTGGACCTATTCGGACGCCCGGAGCGAGGCGCAGAAGCGTGGCAGCGGCCCGGCCTTCGAGCAGGAGTCGCGCGGCGGCTGGGCGGGCATCACCGACAAGTACTGGCTGGCCGCGCTCGCCCCGGCGGACCAGGCGCTCGCCACGCGCATCGCCTACCGCTACGTGCCGGAGGGCGGGCAGGACCGCTGGCAGGTGGACCTCGTCCCCGCCGGCGCGCAGGCGGTGGCGCCCGGCGCCACGGCGCAGCTTGCCACCCGGCTGTTCGCCGGGGCGAAGGAGGTGACGCTGCTCGATGCCTACCGCGACCGCCTCGGCATCGTCCACTTCGACAAGGCGATCGACTTCGGCTGGTTCTACTTCCTGACCAAGCCGTTCTTCTACGCGCTGCACTGGATCGCGCTGCAGTTCAAGGCGCTCGGCTCCGGCGCGCCCTTCGGCCTCGCGATCCTGGTCTTCACCCTGCTGATCAAGGCGGCCTTCTTCCCGCTGGCCAACAAGGCCTACCACAGCATGGCGAAGATGAAGGTCCTGGCGCCGAAGATGCAGGAGATCCGAGACCGCTACAAGGACGACCCGGCGAAGGCGCAGGCCGAGATGATGGCGCTCTACCGGAGCGAGAAGGTCAATCCGGCCTCCGGCTGCCTGCCGATCCTGATCCAGATCCCGGTTTTCTTCGCGCTCTACAAGGTGCTGTTCGTCACCATCGAGATGCGCCACCAGCCCTTCTTCGGCTGGATCCGGGACCTGTCGGCGCCCGACCCGACCAACCTGTTCAACCTGTTCGGCCTGATCCCCTGGGACCCGCCGGCCTTCTTCCACCTGCCGGCCTGGGCGCTGATCATGGGCGCGACGATGTGGCTGCAGCAGCGGCTCAACCCGCAGCCGCCCGATCCGATCCAGGCCAGGATCTTCCAGTGGATGCCGGTGATCTTCACCTTCATGCTGGCGAGCTTCCCGGCCGGGCTGATCATCTACTGGGCCTGGAACAACCTGCTCTCCATCGCGCAGCAGTGGTACATCATGCGCCACGACCGCGCCGCCGCGGCGGCGAAGAAGGCCCTGCCGGCACCGCCGGCGGCCGACGGCGGCGGCAAGACGGAGGGCAAGGAGCGGAAGAAGGAAGACGTGCGGGTGTGAGCGACGCCGCACGCCCTCTGCCTGCCGGCGGCCTCGCCGAGGCCAGGGACGAGGCCGAGCGGGCGGCGCTGGTCGAGGCCGGACGGCGCCTCTTCGCCCGGCCCTGCCGGTTCTTCTTCGCCGCCCAGCGCCTGGACCAGTTGCCGCCGCCGCGTGCGCCGGAGGTGGCGTTCTGCGGCCGCTCGAACGTCGGCAAGTCGAGCCTGGTCAATGCCCTGACCGGCCGGAAGACCCTGGCGCGCGTGTCCGGCACGCCGGGACGGACGCGCCAGCTCAACTTCTTCGAGATCGGGGGGGCGCCCGGCGAGCAGCGTCTCGTCCTGGTGGACATGCCGGGATACGGCTACGCCCAGGCCCCGAAGGACCTCAAGGCCGACTGGCAGGGGCTGATGTTCGACTTCCTGCGCGGCCGGCCGAGCCTGCGGCGCGTGCTGCTGCTTCTCGACGCGCGGATCGAGACCAAGCCCTCCGACCGCGCGGTAATGGAGCTGCTCGACAAGGCGGCGGTCGCCTTCCAGATCGTGCTGACCAAGGCCGATGCGGTGCGGCCGCCCGCGCTGGCGCGGCGGCTCCGGGAGGCCGAGGGGCTCGCCCGGGCCCACACCGCGGGGCATCCGCTGGTCGTGGCGACCAGCAGCCGGACCGGCCTCGGCATCGAGGCGCTGCGGGCGGAACTGGCGGCCTTGGCCGCGCCGGCGGAGGACTGACCGGAGACAGGTCGTTCCGCACGGGGAATTCACCGGCCGGTTCGTTGAAAAAACGATCCCCTAGGCTCGGGGCTCGATGCCCGAGCCAGAAGGTGACGGTGGCGGCCGGCGTGATGGCTGCGAAGAAGGTGTGCGCGCAGCGGTCGTGACGCCTGGCGATGCGGTGCCAGTCTTTCGGCCGGCCGAACATGATCTCGATACGGTGGCGCTGGCGGTAGAGCGCGGGGTCGTGCGGGATGGGCCGCTTGCGCGAGCGCGTCGAGGGGATGCAGGGCGTGATGCCGCGGTTTTGCAAGGCGGCGCGGAAGCGGGCGCCGTCGTAGCCGCGGTCGGCGATCGGCTCGCGGGCTGGCGGCAG
>NZ_JAHZUY010000117.1 GCF_019458025.1 Caldovatus aquaticus
CCCCGCCGCCGCTGCCGCTGCCCCCGCCGCCGGTGCCGGAACCGCCCGCGCCGACGCGCCAGGCGGCGCGGCCGGAGCCGCCGCGGCCGGAGCCGCCGCTGCCGCGCCCGCCGGTGCCGACGCCGCCGGAGCCGAGCCGCCAGGCCGAGGCGCGGGGGCAGACGCCGCCCCCGCCGCGGCCGCAGGAGCGCTCGCGCGAGGTGCTGAACACGCTGGAGCGGCTGCGCACGGCGCAGCGCCAGACCGAGCCGCCGCGCGCCCGGCCCAACCCGGCACCCGCGCCGGCCGCCGCGGGGGGCGGAGCGCCGACCGGCGCGGCGCCGCTCACCGCGGGCGAGATCCGCGGCCTCGCCGAGCAGATCAGCGAGTGCTGGAACGTGGACCCGGGGATGCTGGGGCTCGCCGAGATCGTGGTCGAGCTGAAGGTGCAGCTCGACGCGCAGGGCAACGTGCGCAACGTGGCGCCGGCGAGCGCGATCCCCTCCGATCCGCGCGCGCGGGCGGTATACGAGTCGGCGCGGCGCGCCCTGCTCTCGCCGCACTGCAACCCGCTGCGCGTGCCGCCGGGCAAGCTCGAGACCGTGATGGCCTCCACATTCCGATTCAGCCCTAGGGGGCTTCTGCGATGAGGACCGATTTGCGTCACCTGACATTGTCCCGGCGCGGCGCGCTGCGCGCCGCCGCCGTCCTGGCCGCTCCCGGCATCGCCGCCTGGCCGCTCGGCCCCGCGCGCGCGCAGCAGGCCGCGGGCGGGGGCGGCGCGGTGATCAGCATCGAGACCGCGCGCACCAATCCGATCCCGATCGCCGTCCCCGACCTCGCCGGCGCGACGCCGGACGCGCAGCGGATCGGCCGCGACATCGCCCGCGTCATCCAGAGCAACCTGCGCAATTCCGGGCTGTTCCGCCCGATCGAGCGGGAGGCCTTCCTCCAGACCCCGGAGGCGGCGGCGGCGACGCCGCGCTTCCAGGACTGGCGCGTGATCGGCGCCCAGGCGCTGACCACGGGCCGGGTGGACGTGCAGGGCGACAGGCTGCGGGTCGAGTTCCGGCTGTGGGACGTGCTGCCGGAGCAGCAGCTCCAGGGCACCGCCTTCACCGCGCCGGTGCAGAACTGGCGGCGCATCGCGCACCTGATCTCGGACGTGATCTACGAGCGGCTGCTCGGCGAGAAGGGCTACTTCGACACCCGCGTCGTCTATGTCTCGGAGACCGGGCCGCGCGACCGGCGCACGCGGCGGCTCGCGATCATGGACCAGGACGGCGAGAACCACCGCTTCCTGACCGACGGCGCCTACGCCGCGCTGACGCCGCGCTTCCACCCGAGCGCCGACCGCGTGGCGTTCATGTCCTACCAGGCGCGCGGCGAGCCGCGGGTGGTGCTGCTCGACCTCGGCACCGGGCGGACCGAGGTGCTGGGGAGCTTCCCCGGCATGACCCTCTCGCCGCGCTTCTCGCCGGACGGGCGGAGCGTGGTGCTGTCGGCGACGCGCGGCGGGGACGCCAACATCTACGTGGTGGACCTGGCGACGCGGCGGGAGCGGCAGCTCACCTCGGGCGGCGGGCTCGACGTCTCGCCCTGCTACTCGCCGGACGGGACGCAGATCGTGTTCAACTCCGACCGCGGCGGCGACCAGCAGCTCTACGTGATGGACGCGAACGGGGGGAACATCCGGCGCATCTCCTTCGGGCGCGGGCGCTACGCGACCCCGGTGTGGTCGCCGCGCGGCGACCTGATCGCCTTCACCCGCTTCGGCGGCGGCAGCTTCGCGATCGGGGTGATGCGCCCGGACGGCTCGGGCGAGCGCATCCTCACCGAGGGCTGGGCGATGGAGGGGCCGACCTTCGCGCCGAACGGCCGGGTGCTGATGTTCTACCGCGAGACGCCGGCGCGCGACGCGCGCGGCAGCGGCTACTCGGCGCGGCTCGCCTCGATCGACATCGCCGGGTTCAACGAGCGCCAGATCGCGACGCCGACCGACGCGACCGATCCGGCCTGGTCGCCGCTGCTCTCGTAACGGGCGGGACCGGCGGCGGGCGGGCACCCTCCGCGGCGCTTGACCGGCGCCGAGGCGCGGTTGTAACGGGGGCGCCGTTGTTCAACCGGCGTCGCCCCCTCAAGGTCGCGCCGAGAATCCTCACCAGGCGGCAAGCACAAGGAGCGATTCGGGCGATGAACGCGAAGCTGATCACGGCCCTGGCGGCCGCGGCGCTGCTCGGCACGGCCTGCGCGGACGACCAGAGCCAGACCGCGAGCACCGGCGCCGGCGGGGCCGGGGCCGGCCAGATCCGGCCGGGCAGCCAGGAGGACCTGGTCGCCAATGTCGGCGACCGCGTGTTCTTCGACTTCGACCGCGCCAACATCCGCCCCGACCAGCGCCCGGTGCTGGAGCGCCAGGCGCGCTGGCTGCAGCAGTATCCGCAGGTGCAGGTGACGGTGGAGGGCCACGCCGACGAGCGCGGCACCCGGGAATACAACCTCGCCCTCGGCCAGCGCCGCGCCAATGCGGCCCGCGACGTGCTGATCGCCAACGGCGTGGCCGCCTCGCGCATCGAGACCATCAGCTACGGCGAGGACCGGCCGGCCGCGCTCGGCTCCAACGAGGAGGCCTGGGCGCAGAACCGCCGCGCGGTGACGGTGGTGCGCTGAGGCAGGGGCCCCGGGGGTGGCACCGCGCCCGGGGCTCCGCTCCTGGCCGGGACCGGGAGAGGCCCGGCTCCGCGACGGCGGCGCGGCGCGCGGGGGCTTGGCCCGGGTTCGCCTTGGGGCCAGTATCGGCGCAGGCCGTCCCGGGCCCGCGCGGCGCGTCGCCGCCGGCATGCGAGCGAGACCGGAATTCGATGCGATCCACCCCGCCCCTGCTGGCCCTGGTCGTCGCGGCGGTGGCCGCCGCGGCCGCGCCCCTCGCCCGGCCGGCCCTGGCGCAGATCGAGAGCCGCGAGGGGATCGCGCTGCAGAACCAGATCCTGCAGCTGCGGGCCGAGCTCGAGCAGTTGCGCCGGAGCGGCAGCGCCCTCACGGCGCCGAGCCTGCCGCCGCCGGCCGCGCGCGGCGCCGGGCCGGCGCTGCCGCAGGGCCAGGTGGAGCTGCTGAACCAGCTCCTCGACCGCGTCGGCCAGCTCGAGGAGGAGGTGCGGCGGCTGCGCGGACGGCTGGAGGAGGCGGAGTTCCGCGGGCGCCAGCTCGCCGCCGAGGTCGAGAAGCTGCGCGGGGACGTGGATTTCCGCCTCCAGCAGCTCGAGGCCGGCGGCCGCGGCGGGGCGGCGCGCCCGGCGGGGGCCGCGCCCGGGGCGCAGGG
>NZ_JAHZUY010000118.1 GCF_019458025.1 Caldovatus aquaticus
GAGCCCCCTTTTGATCGCCGGTGCGCACCGACTGGCTGTCGATGATCGCCGCCGTCGGGCTGGCTTCGCGGCCTGCCCGCGCGCGGTCGGCCAGCAGCACGGCATGGTGGATGCGCTCCCACACGCCCTCGGCCTGCCAGCGGCGGAGGTAGTAGTAGACCGTCTGCCAGGGCGGGAAGTCGTGCGGCAGCAGGCGCCAGGCCATGCCACCGCGCAGCACGTAGAGGATCGCGTTGACCAGTTCGCGCGACGATGCCCGGCGCGGCCTGCCGCCGGGCCGCGCCTGTGGCACAAGCTCGGCAATCGCCGCCCACTGGGCATCGGTCAGGTCGGTCGGGTAGGGTCGGCGGCGCCGTCGCATCGGGTGTCGCCCTCAAGGCCGACACCCCATGAATCACGCTTCTCCCCGCGCCGGGAGCCCCTTCTCAAACACGCTCTTAGGCGCGGGTGCACGCGCCGGCGTCCGGCCCCGCGGCCCCGGACTCGCACCGTCGCGGTGGCGACCGCGCGCCCCACCGACGCGCGCCCCGTGGCCGCGACGACGCCGCCGCGGGTCGGTCGAAGCGGCCTCTGGGCTGCGCGCGTGTCCCATCCCTGCGCCCTGGCTCGGCGCGCTGCCGCGGCCCGCCTCGCGTGCAGCGCGGCTGCGGATCTTCGGGCTGCTGCGCGACCGGATCGCCCTCCTCGGCAAGGGCGGCGCACCTCCTCGATGGCCGCGCGGGCGGCAGGCGGTTCGGGCGGGGCGACGCCATCGGCGCCGCCCGCGGCCGCTTCACGCCGGGCCTGCCCCGCCTCGCCGGGGCGCGGGCTGCCGGCCAGCCGCGACCGTCGCGAGCGGATCGGCGGCGCGGAAGGGGAGCGCGCACCGCGAACTGGCCCGCCCGGCCCGATCCCGGCATCATCGGCTGCGCGCCCGCCGTCGCCCGCATGCGCAACGCTGACCGCCGGCGCGCCGGGCGCCCGCGCACGAGGAGGCCGCCGCCCTGCCCGCCCAGGACCCCGCCCCTGCCGCGCCCGGCGGCGCGAGCCCGCGAATCGCCGTCCTCATCCCCTGCTTCAATGAGGAAGCGGCGATCGGCCGCGTCGTCGCCGGCTTCCGCGCCGCCCTGCCCGGAGCCAGGATCTACGTCTACGACAACAACTCGCGCGACCGCACGCGCGAGGTCGCCGCGGCCGCCGGCGCGGTGGTGCGCGAGGAGGCGCTGCAGGGCAAGGGGCACGTCATCCGCCGCATGTTCGCCGACGTCGAGGCGGACGTCTATGTCCTGGTGGACGGCGACGACACCTACGACCCCGCCGCCGCCCCGGAGATGGTGCGCCTGCTGCTCGAGCGGCGCCTCGACATGGTCACGGGCGTCCGCGTCGCGGCCGACGGCGCCGCTGCCTACCGCCGCGGCCACCGGCTCGGCAACCGGCTGCTGACCGGGATGGTGCGGCTCGTCTTCGGCAACCGGATCAGCGACATGCTCTCCGGCTACCGCGTCTTCTCGCGCCGCTTCGTGAAGTCCTTTCCGGCCCTCGCCGGCGGCTTCGAGACCGAGACGGAGTTCACCGTGCACGCCCTCGAGCTCGGCCTGCCGGTCGCCGAGATCCGCACGGCGTACCGGGAGCGCCCCCCAGGCTCGGCGAGCAAGCTCAGCACGCTGCGCGACGGGCTGCGCATCCTCGGCGCGATCATCGCGCTGGTGAAGCGGGAGCGGCCGCTGCCCTTCTTCGCCGCGATCGCCGCGCTGCTGTTCCTCGCGGCGATCGTCCTGTTCCTGCCGGTGCTGGAGGAGTTCCTCCGCACCGGCCTGGTGCCGCGCCTGCCGACCGCGGTGCTCTCGGCGACGCTGACCCTCGCCGCGCTGCTCTCCCTCACCTGCGGGCTGGTGCTGGACACGGTCACACGCGGACGGCGCGAGGCGAAGCGGATCGCCTATCTGGCGATCCCGCCGCCGCCGGAATGAGCGCGCCAGCGGCGCGAGGCACGAACGGCGGGGGCAGGCGCCCCTTTCGCGCCCGTCGCCCGCGCGCGTCGGCCTTGCGCCCGGCGATGCGGCCGGCTGGAGCGGCCTGCCGCGGTGCCCGGCATTCGCGCCGCAATTTCTCTGCCGCCCGCAGCGCGGCCGGCCGCGCGCCGATGTGCCTCGAGGTGCCGGGCCTGCGTGGCTACGTCCTCTGCCTCCCTGCGGGAGAGCATGCGCGCTCCGACGTCACGCCGCTGGAGATGGCGCCGTTCGATGGCATCGCCCAGCTCTGGTACGACGACCAGGAGGCGCGGGCGCGCGCGGCGGCGTCGGCGGCGGGCAGGCGCTGGCACGCCGACGGCGCGACGATCATCGGCGGCATCCGCAGCTTCGTCACCGAGGAGCAGGTGGCGGTGCCGCTGCCCGGCGGCGGTCCGCGGACGCCGCTCAAGGCGCTGAGCGTGATCCGGCGGCGCGCGGACGCCACGCCGGAGACCTTCCGCCGGCATTGGCGCGGCGTCCACGCCGCCATGGCGCACGGCGTGCCGGAACTGCGCGGCTTCGTCCTCTCCGGCGTCGTCGAGGAGCGGTTCCGGCCCGACATCCCGCCCTTCCCGATGGCGGATCCGGTGGATGGCTTCGCCGAGTCCCGGTTCGACGGCCCCGAGGCGCGCGCCCGGATGGTCGCCTCGCCGGAGGCGCGGCACTGGTTCGCCGATGGCGCGACCTTCCTCGGCCGGGTGAAGACGGCCCTCATCGAGGAACGGGGGATGATTCCGCCGCTGCCTTAGGCTCTGGACTCAATCGCGCCCGGTAGGTGATGGCGGCGGCGAGGCAGGCGGCGGCGAGGAAGTTGCGGGCGGTCCTGTCGTATCGGGTGGCGATGCCGCGGGAATCCTCGATGCGGCAGAAGGTTCGCGCGATGGCGTTGCGGGGCCTGTAGCGTTCGGCGTCGCGCGGGAAGGCAACCTTGCGCGACGAGGTGCCGGGGAT
>NZ_JAHZUY010000119.1 GCF_019458025.1 Caldovatus aquaticus
GGCGGCGCGCGACCCGCGCGCCCCTCCGGCATCGCCGGCGGCCGCCGCGCCCGTCCCGCCCGCCGCCACCCGCGCCGCCGAGGCCGCCGCCGCCGCCCGCAGCCTGGAGGAGCTGCGCCGGGCGATCGCCGATTTCGATTGCCCCCTGCGCGAGACCGCGACCAACCTGGTCTTCGCCGACGGCGTCCCGGAGAGCGGGGTGATGCTGATCGGCGAGGCCCCGGGCGCGGAAGAGGACCGTCTCGGCAAGCCGTTCGTCGGCCAGTCCGGGCGGCTGCTCGACCGAATGCTGGCGAGCATCGGCCTCGACCGGGCGCGCAACGTCTACATCACCAACATCCTGCCCTGGCGCCCGCCCGGGAACCGCACGCCGACCGACGCCGAGATCGCGCTGTTCCTGCCCTTCGTGCTGCGCCACATCGCGCTGGTCCGGCCGCGCTGCCTCGTCCTGCTCGGCGGCGTCGCCGCCAAGGCGCTGCTCCGCTCGCGCGAGGGCATCACCCGGCTGCGCGGGCGCTGGCACGAGGTGACGGTCCCCGGCCTGGACCGGCCGGTGCCGGCCCTCGCCACCCTGCATCCCGCCTATCTGCTGCGCAATCCGGCGGCCAAGCGCGAGGCCTGGGCCGACCTCCTGCTGCTCCGCCGGCGGCTCGATGCGGAAGCGGGATAGGATCGTCTCCGCATTGTGATCCGCGAGAGCGCGCCAAGCCTTTGATTCCCGGTCCGACGTCTCAAAAACGACACATCGTCTCTCGTTTCGGGGTTGCAGCCGGGCGGCACGGCCGGTAGGGGCGAAGTCGCCATGCGAGCGATCTGCCCCATGGCCCGTGGCGCGCTCCTCGCGGGTGCGCTGCTGTGCGCGGGGGTGGGGTCGAAGCCCGCCGGCGCGCAACCGGCACGGGCCAGCCCCCAGACCGCCCCCCCGGCGCCGACCGAACTCGGTCTCAGCCTCGGCACCGTCGCGCCCGGGGCCGGCGGCGAGGCGACGCGCGGCAGCGGCCTGCCGCGCCCGCTCGCCCCGTCCCAGGCGGCGCGGCTCGCCCGCCTCTTCGACCTCCAGGCGCATGGCGAGATGGAGCAGGCGGCGCGCGAGACGGCGCTGCTCGAGGACCGGCGGCTGATCGGCCACGTGCTGGCCGACCGCTTCCTGCGCGCCCCCGCGGCCGCGGCGCCCGAGGCGCTGCGCGCCTGGCTCGCCGCCCATGGCGACCACCCGGACGCGCCGGCGATCCACGCCCTCCTCGCCCGCCGCCTGCCGCGCGGCGCGGCGCTGCCCCCGGCGCCCCCGCCGGCCGAAGGCGCGCTCGACCCGGATGCGGAGGTGGTGGTGCCGGAGGAGCGCGTCCCGCCCGCCCGTGGCGGGGTGGCGCGCAACCCGGCGCTCGACCGCACCGTGCGCGAGCTGGCGCGCCAGGGCCGGGTGCAGCAGGCGCTGCGCCACATCGCGCACACGCGCGGCATGACGCCGCCCTACGCGGCGCTGCTCAAGGCCGAGGTGGCGCTCGCCCTGTTCCAGCAGGGCGAGGACGAGGCGGCCTTCCGCCTCGCCGCGGAGGTCGCGCGCCGCGGCGGCGGCGACCATGGCGCCGCGGAGGCCGGCTTCGTCGCCGGCCTCGCCGCCTGGGGGATGGGGCGCTACGACCTCGCGCTCCCCTACTTCGAGGCCGCGGGGCGGGCGGAGGGCGCGCCGGCCGCGCTGCGCTCCGGCGCCGCCTTCTGGACGGCGCGCGCCGCGGTGCGGGCGCGGCGGCCGCAGCTCTACGTGCCCTGGATGGCGCTCGCCGCGCAGGAGCCACGCACCTTCTACGGCCTGGTCGCGCGCCGCGCCCTCGGCCTCGCCCCGGGCCTCGCCTGGGAGCGCGAGCTCGCCGGCGCGGCGGAGGCCGAGGCGCTGGCCGAGACCGCGGGCGGCTGGCGCGCCCTCGCCCTGCTGCAGATCGGCCAGCGGGCGCGCGCCGAGGCCGAGCTGCGCCGGCTCTGGCCGCTCGCCGAGGGCAATCCGGGCCTGGCGCGGGCGATGCTCGCGGTCGCCACCCAGGCGGGGATGACGCATCTCGCGGCGCAGCTCGCCGCGCTGGCGCAGAGCGCGGACGGCAGGCCGCGCGACTTCGCCCGCTTCCCGCTGCCGCGGCTCGACCCGCCGGGCGGCTTCCGCATGGACCCGGCGCTGCTCTACGCCATCGCCCGCCAGGAATCGAACTTCGATCCCGAGGCGGTCTCGCCGGCCGGCGCGCGCGGGCTGATGCAGATCATGCCGGCGACGGCGAGCTATGTCGCGGGCGATCCGAGCCTGCGCGAGGGGAACGGGGCGCGGCGGCTGCACGACCCCGGGCTCAGCCTCGAGCTCGGCCAGCGCTACCTGCTCCACCTGACGCGGCACGAGGCGGTGCAGGGCGACCTGATCCGCCTGCTCGCCGCCTACAACGCGGGCCCCGGCAACCTGGCGCGCTGGCTGCCGGCGAACGGGCACCGCGACGATCCGTTCCTGTTCATCGAATCGCTGCCGATCCCGGAGACGCGGACCTATGTGCGGCGGGTGCTGGCGCACTCCTGGATCTACGCCTCGCGCCTCGGCCTGCCGGCGCCGAGCCTGGATGCGCTCGCCGCCGGGCGGTTCCCGCGCTTCGCCGGGCCGGAGGAGGTCGCGGCGATGCTGCGGCGGAGCCCGATCCAGACCGCGGCGCAGCGCTAGGCTCTGGACTCAATCGCGCCCGGTAGGTGATGGCGGCGGCGAGGCAGGCGGGGGCGAGGAAGTTGCGGGCGGTCCTGTCGTATCGGGTGGCGATGCCGCGGGAATCCTCGATGCGGCAGAAGGTTCGCGCGATGGCGCTGCGGGGCCTGTAGCGTTCGGCGTCGCGCGGGAAGGCAACC
>NZ_JAHZUY010000120.1 GCF_019458025.1 Caldovatus aquaticus
GGCGCGTTCTACAGCCCGCCCGTCCGGCGATCCACCGCACGGAAGGCGCCGGGCCGGCGGCGACGGCCCGCGCCCCTGCCGGCGCGCCGCGCGCCCGGCCGCCTCCGTCCGTCCGCGACCGGACCTACTCGTCGCGCCGCGGGCGGGCGAGCAGCCGCCCCATGGCGTCGCCGACGGTGATCTCTCCGGCGAGCAGACCCGCCACCGCGGCGCAGATCGGCATCTCCACGCCGGCCCGCTCGGCCCGGGCGACGATGGCCGGCGCGGTTTCCACCCCCTCCGCCACCCCGGCCCGGGTCGCGATCGCCTTCGCGAGCGGCACGCCGCGCGCCAGTTCCGCGCCGAGCGAGGTGTTGCGGCTGCCGGGGCCGGTCGTCGTCAGCAGCAGGTCGCCGAGGCCCGACAGCCCCGAGGCCGTCTCCTGCCGCCCGCCGAGCGCCACCGTCAGCCGCGAGAGTTCGGCGAGGCCGCGCGTCACCAGCGCGGCGCGCGCGTTCTCGCCGAGCCCGGCGCCGATCACCGCCCCGGCGGCGATGGCGATGACGTTCTTCGCCGCGCCGCCGACCTGCACCCCGATCGGGTCGTCCCCGCCATAGAGCCGGAAGCCGGGCGTGGCGAGGAGATCGGCGCAGAGGTTGCGCAGCGCCGCGTCATGGCTCGCCACCACCGCCGCCGCCGGCAGGCCGCGCGCGATCTCGTGCGCGAAGTTCGGGCCCGAGAGCACCGCCGTCGGCGTGCCGGGCCGCACCTCGGCCACCACCTCGAGCGGCAGCAGCAGCGTGTCCCTCTCCACCCCCTTGGCGCAGACGATCAGCGGCGCGCCGGTGTCGGGCAGGGCGGCGAGCACGGCGCGCACGAACTGCGAGGGCACCGCGACCAGCACGAAGGCGGCGCCCTCCAGCGCCTCCGCGGCGTCGGCCGTCACCCGCACCAGCGGGCCGAGCGGCGCGCCGGGCAGGTAGCGGGCATTCTCCCGCGCCGCCTCGATCTCCGCCGCGCGCGCCGGATCGCGCGCCCACAGCGCGACGGGGTTGCCGCCGCGCGCGGCCTGGATCGCGAGCGCCGTGCCCCAGGCGCCGGCGCCGAGCACGCACAGTTTCGGGCGCCGCGAGGGCCGGTTGCGCTGCGGCATGCCGCCTACTCCTCCACGATCCGCGTCACCGCCCAGCCCGCGTCCGGTTCGCCGGTCCCCAGCGCAGCGAGCAGCGCCGCGAGCATCGCACCGCATTCCTCGGCGAAGCGGAAGGGGGCGTTGGCGACCAGCATGCCGCAGCCGTTGAGCCGCGCCGGGTCGGTCGGCGCGCGCAGCCAGAGCTCGGCGGCGATCAGGTCGCGCGCCCCGCCGGCCTGCAGCGCGGCATGGAAGGCGCGCACCGGCGCGCGGTGCTTGATCGGATACCAGGCGGCGAGGATGCCGGCGCGGAAGCGATGGCGCAGCAGGGCGACGGCGTCGGCGAGGCGCTCGAACTCGCCCTCCTGCTCGAAGGGCGGGTCCATCAGCACCAGGCCGCGCCGCTCCGGCGGCGGCGTGAGGGCGCGCAGCGCCTCCCAGCCGTCGCGGCGGTGGACGGCGACCCGGCGGTCCTCCCGGAAGCGGGCGGCGAGGGCGGCGTGCTCCTCCGGGTGCCGCTCGACGCAGACGAGCCGGTCCTGCGGCCGCAGCAGGGCGCGGACCAGCGCCGGCGAGCCGGGGTAGCACGCCGGCGCGCCGAGGGCGCGGACGAGGCCGAGATAGTCGGCGAGCGGCCCCTCCTCCGCGGGGCGGCCGAGCAGCCGCCCGATGCCCTGGCGCCATTCCCCGGTGCGCGCGGCCTCCGGCGCGGAGAGGTCGTAGGCGCCGCGTCCGGCATGGGTGTCGAGGACGGCGAAGGGCGTGTCCTTGCGGCGCAGCGCACGCAGAAGCAGGACCAGGATGGCGTGCTTGACGCAGTCGGCGAAGTTGCCGGCGTGGAAGGCGTGACGATAGTTCACGGGGCAGGCCGGGTAGCCGCCGGCGCCGGCCGCCGCAACCCTCGGCGCGCCCCTGCCCCTGGCGGGGCGCGCCCGCGCGCACCACCTCCGCACGGTCCGCAGCGACGAGCGAGCGCCATGCGCGGAACCGGTCCGCGACGCAGCACGAAGGCGCGGCGGCCCGGCGCCGCGCCGGCCGCCGCCTCGCTCGCGGCGCTGGCGCTGCTGCTGGCCGCGCCGGCCGCCCGCGCCCAGCCGGCCGCCGCGGCGCCGCCCAGCGTGCTGCTCCGCCTGGCCGCGGAGGCGCGCGACCTCGCCCTGCTCTGCCGCGAGGTGCCGGCGGCGGGCGCCGCCGCGGGGGCGGGCCGCTGGCGCGGCGCGGCGGCGGAGGGGCCGGCGCTCGACACCCTGGCGCGACGCTTCGGCGCGGCGGCCGAGCGGGGCCTCGCCGCCCTCGCGGCGCGCGATCCCGAGGCGG
>NZ_JAHZUY010000121.1 GCF_019458025.1 Caldovatus aquaticus
CGCCGGCGGCAGGGGACGGCCCGCGCGCCGGCCGCGCCGCGCCGCCCCGCGCCCCGCTGGCGCCCGCCCGTCCGGCCGCCGCCTGCTGCGCCGCCGCCGCGGCCGCCGCCTGCTGCGCCAGCACCCACTCGGGACGCGCGCCCATCGGCGGCGGCGCGATCCGGCCGTTCATCGGCATGGCGATCTGCTGCGCGATCTCCTGCGCCCGGTCGGTCTCCGGCAGCAGGCCGAGGATCGGCGCCACGCGGCTGATCACCATGTGCGCCGCCGGCGCCGCCACCCAGCCCGCCGTCGCGTAGCCGTGGCTGCGGGCGTTCGGCTTGGGCTCGTCCACCATCACGTAGAGGGCGTAGCGCGGCGCGTGGATCGGGAAGGCCCCGACGAAGGCGGCGATGCGCTTGTTGGGGAGATAGCCGCCGCGCGGCCCCGTCTTCTGCGCCGTGCCGGTCTTGCCGCCGACGAAATACCCCGGCACCTCCGCGCTGCGGCCGGAGCCCTCGGTCACCACGAGGCGCATCAGCCGCCGCAGGAGGTTGCTGGTGCCCTCGGAGACCACCCGCGTGCCCTCGCGCACGGTGCCCGGTGGCTGGGCGAGCAGTGTCGGCTGGCGGTAGATGCCGCCGTTGGCGAGCGCGGCGACGCCGGTCACCACGTGCAGCGGCGTGACCGAGATGCCGTGGCCGAAGCCGATGGTCATGGTGTTGATCTCGCGCCAGTCCTGCGGCCGCGGCACCAGCGGCAGCGCCCGCTCCGGCAGCTCGATCTGCAGGCGCGCCGCCATCCCCATGCGCACCAGGAACTCGCGGTGGCGGGACGGGCCGACCGCCGCGGCCATGTGGGCCGAGGCGATGTTGGAGGAGTAGGCGATGATCTCCGGCAGCGCCAGCCAGCGCCCCTTGCCCTTGAAGTCGTTGATCGTGAAGCGGCCGTAGCGGATCGGCGCGGCGGCGCTGTAGCCGCCCCAGGGCTGCACGGTGCCGTATTCCAGCGCCATCGCCGCGGTCATCAGCTTGAAGGTCGAGCCGGGCTCGTAGACGCCCACCGTGACGCGGTTGAACCGGGGGTCGTTCGACTGGCGCTCGCGCTGCTCGCGCTCGCGCTCGCGCTCGCTCTGCCCGGCCGGGGTGCCGCCGCCGCCGGGCTGCTGCTGCGCCGCGGGGTCGGAGGGATCGTAGTCCGGCAGGCTGACCATGCCGAGCACCTCGCCGGTGTTGACGTCCATCAGGACGCCGGCGCCGCCGATCCCGTTGAACTCCGTGATCGCGTGCTGCACCGCATCGCGCAGCGCGAGCTGCACGCGCAGGTCGAGCGAGAGGCGCAGCGGCTCGCCGCCGCGGCGCAGCCGCTCGTCGAAGCTGCGCTCGACGCCGGCGATGCCGTTGCCGTCCACGTCCACCGTGCCCAGCACGTGCACCGCGGCGCGCCCCTGAGGGTAGTAGCGCCGTTCGGCCTCCTCGAAGAACACGCCGGCGATGCCGAGGTCGTTCACCGCCTGCTGCTGGCGGGGAGTGAGCGAGCGGTGGATGTAGACGAATTGCCGGTCGCCCGAGAGCCGCTGGATCAGCCGCTCGCGGTCGAGCTCCGGCAGCACGGTGCGCAGCCGGTCGGCCGCCTCCACCGGGTCGAGGATCTCGCGCGGATTGGCGGCGAGGGCGGCGATCGGCAGCGAGACGGCGAGCAGCTCGCCGTTGCGGTCCACGATCGGCGCGCGCCGGCCCGCCGTCCGGGGGGCGGGCGCCGCGGCGGGAGCGCCGCCCTCCGCCCCCTGGCGCGGCGGCGCCGGGGCGACGCCGGCCGCGGCGGCGGTGCGGCGCGGCTGGGCCGGATCGAACACGGTGGCGACGGCGAGCTTGAACGCGACGGCGCCGAACAGCAGGCCGAAGCCGGAGGCGGCGAGCACCAGCCGCCCGCGCGTGCGTTCGAGCAGGGCGCGGCGGGCGAGCTCGGGCTGGGTGACGCGAACGAGCGCCGTCCCCGTCCGGTGGCGCGGCGCGCCGCCTCCCGGGGCCGCGGGCACCGCCACGGCGAAGGCGTCGCTTCCGGAGGCCGCGCGGTCGCGCCGCGCAGGCACCGAGTCCGGCGGCGGCGGGCGGCGCTCC
>NZ_JAHZUY010000122.1 GCF_019458025.1 Caldovatus aquaticus
CGGCCGTGTCGCCTCGATCAGCGGCTCCCATTCCGCCCAGGCCGCATCCGTGAACACCTGAACGCCGCCGCTCTTCTCCGCCATCCCCACAACATGGGCATAGCATTCAAGCTCTAACAGACCCTAGTCCAGCGAGGCGATGATCCGGCGGTAGGCGTCCTCGGGGAAGGCCTTCAGCGACTGGGTGCGCACGTTGCCCTGGCGGCCGAGCATCAGGGTGAAGCGCGCCGCCACGGCATCGTCGGGCGCCTCGTAGATGAGCACCAGATCATACGGCCCCATGGTCATGAACGCCGCGCCGATGCGCCCGCCCATCTCTTCCAGCGCCTTGCGGGCGGCATCGAGCCGGCGCGGGGATTCGGAGACGGCGCGCATGCCCTGGTCGGTCCAGTTCGCGAGCATAACGTAATTCGCCATCGCACGCCTCCTTCGCGGGTCGTGGCCGAGGCGACTCTACGCCCCGCGGCGCGCGGCAGGCGAGGGCCGGATCCGGGCGGGGGGCGGCGGCGCCCGGCGATCCTCCCTTCCCTCCCGCCCCCGTGCTGCCAGGATGCGGAGGAACGCCGCGACGGGAGGGGGATGCATGTCGAAGCCGTACCGGGGCCTGTTCGTGCTCGACGCCAGCCAGGGCATCGCCGGGCCCTACTGCGCCACGCTGCTCGCCGCCTGCGGCGCGGATGTGGTCAAGGTCGAGCCGCCCGCCGGCGACTGGTCGCGCGGCCTCACCACGCGCGCCGGCCAGCACAGCGTGATGCACACCGCCTTCAACCGCGGCAAGCGCAGCGTGGTGCTCGACCTGCAGAGCGCGGAGGGGCGCGCCCGCTTCGCCAGGCTCGCCGCGCGCGCGGACGTGATGCTGGAGGCGTTCCGCCCCGGCGTCGCACGGCGCCTCGGCATCGTGCCGGAGGCCGGCAAGCCGGATGTGGTGTTCCTCTCGATCAGCGGCTTCGGGCAGAGCGGCCCCTATGCGGAGCGGCCCTGCACCGACAGCGTCGGCCAGGCCTTCACGGGGCTTGCGGCGCTGAACGAGGGCATGGACGGCGCGCCGCACCGCACCGGACCGATCATGACGGTGGATGTGGTCACCGGCCTCTCCGCCTTCGCCGCGGTGCAGGCGGCGCTCGCCGCGCAGGCGCGGGACCGGGCGGCCGGGGCGCCGCCGCGGCGGCGGGTGCTCGACGTGTCGCTGATGCAGTCGGCGGCGGCGTTCCTCGCGCTCAACATCGCCGAGCACGGCCTGCTCGGGGCCGTGCCGCCGGCGCCGAACGTCCCCGCCGGCACCTATCGCTGCCGCTGCGGCGGCTGGCTGATCATCGGCCTGGTGCGCGAGGCGGAGTTCGTGGAGATGTGCCGCATCCTGGAGCTGCCGGACCTCTCGCGGGAGCCGCGCTTCGCCACCTATCCCGATCGCGCGCGCAACCGCGAGGCGCTGGTGCCGATCGTCCGCGAGGCCTTCCTGCGGCGCGACCGCGAGGACTGGATCGCCCGCTTCCACGCCGCGCGGATGCTGGTGGACCGGGTGAACATGCCGCTCGACTTCCTGGCCGATGCGCATGTGCGCGCGGTGGGCGCCGTGGTGCCGCTCGAGCAGCCCGGCCTCGGCACCCTGCCCTTCCCGGTGCTGCCCGGGATCGGGCCGTGGAGCGTGCCGGCGCCCGGGCTCGGCGAGCACACCGAGGAGGTGCTGCGGGAGGCCGGGGGCTGAGCCTCGCCGGCCGGCTGCCGGCGCGCGTCCGGGGCGCTTGCCCGCGCCTGCGCCGGGCCGCGGCCGCGCCGCCGGCCATCGCCCGCAATCCGCGGCCGGGCCGAATCGCGGACGGCGGGAAACAGGCGCGAGCGCGGGGCCGCACGACGGGCGACGCGCCGGCACCGCCGCCGCGCGCGCAGCCGGGCGGAAACGGCGCTAGGTCCTGAACCCAAACTGCTGGACGCGACGGGCTGGGATCTGATTCAAGTTCCCTGCTGGACGGGAGCTTGGCATGTCGCGGTTCGATCTGAGTGAGGCGGAATGGCGGATCATCGAGCCTCTG
>NZ_JAHZUY010000012.1 GCF_019458025.1 Caldovatus aquaticus
CGACACCCTGGCGCGACGCTTCGGCGCGGCGGCCGAGCGGGGCCTCGCCGCCCTCGCGGCGCGCGATCCCGAGGCGGCGGCGCGCCAGCGGCGCGAGGCCGAGGCGCTCCCGCCCGGCCCGGCCGGCCGCCTGCTCGCGGCCCCAGAGGCCGCGCGACGGCTCCGCGAGGACCCGGTCCTGGGCGCCGAGGTCTGCGCCGCGCAGCGCGCCGAGCTGGAGGACTGGGCGGCCGGCCTCGCCGGCCGCGCCAGCCTCGCCGGGCCCGGCGCGCCGGCCGTGGCGGTGGTGCCCGTGCCGGTGGACCGCGCGCCGGCCGACGCCGTCGCGGCCGAGGACGGTTACGCCCCTCCGCTCCCGCCCGTGCTGCTATGGCCGCTGCTGCCGGTCCGCCGCCACGGCCTCGTCGCCGCCCCGTTCCGCCCCGCCCCGCGCCTCCACGCCAGGACGAGCGCGCACCTCTTCGAGCGGCCAGCGCGGCCGGGGCGCGTGATCGAGCGGGTCCGCAAGCCCCAGGCGCAGGCGTTCGATCCCCGCCCACGCCACCATCACGGCGTTGTCCGTGCACAGCCGCAGCGGTGGGGCGACCAGGCGCACCCGGTTCCGCCCCTGGGCGCCTTCCAGCCGCGCCGCTAGCGCCGCGCGCACGGTCGCGTTCGCCGCCACGCCGCCCGCCACCACCAGCGCCCGCGCCGCCGGCAGCATCGCGAGCGCGTGCGCGGCGCGGTCGGCCAGCACCTCGGCGACCGCGGCCTGGAAGGAGGCGGCGAGGTCGGCCCGTCCCTGCTCGTCCGCCGCCGCGCCCTTCGCGACCAGGTGCGCCACCGCGGTCTTGAGCCCGCTGAAGGAGAAGTCGCAGCCCGGCCGCCCGAGCAGCGGCCGCGGCAGGGGAAAGCGCCGGGGGTCGCCGCGCGCCGCCAGGCGCTCGAGATGCGGCCCGCCGGGCCAGGGCAGGCCGAGCAGCTTGGCCGCCTTGTCGAAGGCCTCGCCCACCGCGTCGTCGAGGGTGGTGCCGAGCCGCCGGTAGCGCCCCACGCCCTCGACCGCGACGCACTGGCAATGGCCGCCGGAGACGAGCAGCAGCAGATAGGGGAAGTCCGGCGGTCCGCCCTCGATCAGGCCGGGCAGCCGGACGGTCAGGGCGTGCGCCTCGAGGTGGTTCACCGCGACGAAGGGCAGCCCCCGGGCGAGCGCGATCCCCTTGCCGAAGCTCGCGCCGACGATCAGCCCGCCGATCAGCCCGGGCCCCGCGGTCGCCGCCACCCCGGCGAGGTCGCCGGGCGCGAGGCCGGCGCGCTCCAGCACGGCGCGGGCGAGGCGCGGCAGGTGGCGCAGATGGGCGCGCGCGGCGATCTCCGGCACCACGCCGCCGAAGCGGGCGTGCTCCTGCTCCTGGCTCAGCACCGCCTCGGCCAGCACCGTGCCGTCGCCGGCGAGCACCGCCGCCGCCGTCTCGTCGCAGCTCGATTCGAGGCCCAGCACCGCGCCCTGCGCCGCCATCGCCACCTTCCGTCCGTCCCGGCCCGGCTCTAATAGGCCCCGCCATGTCGGCCGGCCATCCATCCCCCCCGCACGGGCGGCGCCCCGGATCCCCGCCGCCCGCCGGTCCGGCGCCCCGCCCCGCCGTGCCGGTGCGCCCGCACGGCCGGCCGCTGCCGCTGCGCGTCGGCACGCGCGGCTCGCCGCTCGCGCTCTGGCAGACGCGCGACTTCCTGCGGCGGATCAGCGGCTTCTGCCCGGTGCTGCGCGCGGCGCAGGCCTTCGAGGAGCACGCCATCACCACCTCCGGCGACCGCATCCAGGACCGCAGGCTCGCCGATCTCGGCGGCAAGGGCCTGTTCGCCAAGGAGATCCACGAGGCGCTGCTCGACCGCCGGGTGGACTTCGCGGTGCACAGCCTGAAGGACCTCGAGACCGAGCTGCCGCCCGGCATCGTGCTCGCCTGCACGCTCCGGCGCGAGGATGCGCGCGACGCGCTGATCCTCGGCCCCGGCTGCCGCGCCCCCGATCCGGCCGACCCGTGGGGCGCCATCCCCGCGGGCGCCGTCGTCGGCACCGCCTCGGTCCGCCGCCAGGCGCAGATCCTGCACGCGCGGCCCGACCTCAAGGTGGCGACGATCCGCGGCAACGTGCAGACCCGTCTCGCCAAGGTGCGCGAGGGGGGCGCCTACGCCGCCACCCTGCTCGCGCTCGCCGGGCTGCGCCGGCTCGGGCTCGAGGGCGAGGCGGCGCTGGTGCTCGACGCCGAGGCGATGGTGCCGGCGGCGGGCCAGGGCATCGTCGGCGTCACGGTGCGCGCGGACGACACCGAGCTGCGCGAGCTGCTCGCCGCCATCGAGGACCCGGAGGCGCGGGCGGTCTCGACCGCCGAGCGCGCGCTGCTCGCGGCGCTCGACGGCTCCTGCCGCACCCCGATCGGCGGCCACGCGCGGCTGCTGCCGGACGGGCGGCTGCACCTGACCGGGCTGGTGGCGCGGCCGGACGGAAGCTTCCTGCTCAAGCGGAGCCTGACCGGCACGGTGGCCGAGGCGGAGCGGCTCGGCCGCGCGCTCGGCGAGAGCCTGCGGCGCGACTCGCCCGCCGACATCTTCGCGTGAGGGGGCGCGGCCGCCGTGAGCGCCTCCGCCCCTGCCGGCCGGACGCCGCCGGACGCCGTCCTGATCACCCGGCCGGAGCCCGGCGCCGCCGAGACCGCCGCGCGGGTGGCCGCGCTCGGCTGGCGGCCCGTGCTCGCGCCGGCGCTGGTGCTCGCGCCCCGGCCGGAGGCCGCCGCCGCGGCGCTGGCGCGCCCGGCCGCGGCGCTGCTGCTCGCCAGCCGGGCCGCCGCCCGCGCCTTCGCGCCCGGGGCGGCCGGCGTCGCGCCGCCGCCGGTGTTCGCCGTCGGCGCGGGCACCGCCGCGGAAGCGCGCGCCCGGGGCTTTCCCGAGGTCGCGGCGGCGGAGGGGACCGCGACCGCGCTCGCGGCGCTGGTCGCCGACCGGCTCGATCCCGCCACCGCCGGACCGCTGCTGCTCGCGGTCGGCGAGGGCTATGGCCAGGACCTTGCGGCCGCGTTGCGGGCACGCGGCTTCCGTGTGCGGCGCCGGGTGGTGTATGCCGCGGCGCCGGCCCGCGAGTTGCCGGAGCCGGCGCGCGCCGCGTTGCAGGCGGGCGAGGTCGCCGCCGCCCTGTTCTTCTCGCCCCGCTCGGTCGCCGCGACCATGGCGCTGCTGCGCCGCGCGGGCCTGGAGGCGACCCTCGCGCGGATCACGGCGCTGGCGATCAGCGCCCGGGTGGCGCGGGCGCTCGAGGACGCCGCCCCGCCCGGCGGCTGGCGGTGCCTCCGCATCGCCGCGCACCCGGGGGAGGAGGCCATGCTGGCGCTGCTCGGCCCGCGCCGCGCGGCGGCGGCCGGGACGGAGCCGGCGCCGGGACGAGCGGAGGACGGCGTGCCGTGGCTGGACGAGGCGCCGCAGCGCGGCGCGGGAAGCGCAGGAGTGGCATGAGCGAGCAGACCCCGAAGGACCCCGCCGCCGCGGCCGGCACCGGCGCCCCGCCTGCCGAGGCCGCGGCGCCTCCCCCGGCGCCGGAGGCGGCGCCCCCCGCCGCGGCCGTGCCGCCCGCCCCGCCGCCTCCGGCCGGCCTGGCGCGGCGCCTGGCCGGGATCGAGCCGGCGGCGCTCGCCTGGCTCGCCCTGGCCGCCGTCGTGCTGGTCATGGCCGTGGTCGCGCTGTGGCGCTCGCCCGTTCCGTCCGCCGAGACGGCGAGCCGGATCGCCGCGGTGGAGGGCGCGGCCGAGGGGCTGAACCGGCGCCTCGCCGTGCTGGAGGAGACGGGCGCCCGGCTGGAGCGCCTGGAGGCGACGCTGGGGCAGCGCCTCGGAAGCCTCGCCGAGGGCATGGACCGCACCCAGCGCGCGCTCGCCGCCCTGGAACAGCGCCTGGGCGCGGTGGAGCAGCAGCGCCAGCAGCCGGCGTCGCCGGCCGCGGCCGATCCCGCGGCGCTGGAGCAGCGGATCGTGGCGCTGGAGGCCGCGGTGGTCGCGCTCGACGCGCGCCCTGTCGCCGATCCGGCCGCGCTTGCGGCGCTGCGCCAGGCGCTGGAGCAGCTCGCGGTCCGCGCCGAGCGCGCCGCCGAGCGGCAGGAGGCGCTGCTCGCCCGGCTGCAGGCGGTCGAGGCGGAGGCGGCGCGGCGCCACGAGCTGCTCGCCCGCACCCTGGCCGACCGCCTGGCCGCGCTCGAGCGCACCGTCACGGAGCGCGCCGCCGCGGCCGAGCGTGCCGCGGCCGAGGCCCGCCAGGCGGCCGAGCAGCGCGTCGTGGCGCTCGAGCAGCGCCTCGGCGCGCGCCTCGCGCAGGCGGAGCAGGCGACCGCCGCCCAGCTCGAGGCGCAGGCGCGGCGCCTGGCCGCGCTCGAGGGCCGCGCCGCGCGGCTCGCGGCGCTCGACGCGCTGCGGGCGCGGCTGGAGGCCGGGCAGCCGCTCGGCCCGGCCCTGCGCGCGCTCGGCGCCGCCGAGCCGCCGCCGGCGCTCGCCCGCTTCGCGGACGCGCCGCCGCCGACCGAGGCCGCCCTGCGCCTGGGCTTCGAGGAGCACGCCCGGGCCGCCCTCGCGGCGAGCGAGGCGAAGCCTCCCGGCGGCGAGGGCGGCGTGCTGGAGTCCGCGCTCGCCCGCCTCTCCGGGCTGGTGACGGTGCGGCGCGGCGAGACCGTGGTCTGGGGCGACGCCGCCGCGGCCGAGATCGAGCGCGCGCGCCGCGCGCTGGACGCGGGCGACCTCGAGGCCGCGCTCGCCGCCCTCGGCCGGCTTCCCCCGGCCGCGCAGGAGGCGATGCGGCCCTGGACGCAGCAGGCGCGGGCGCTGCTGGAGGCGCGCGCGGCGCTGCACCAGCTCGCCGCCGCCCCGGCCTCGGCAGGCTGAGCCGCGATGCGCCGCGCCCTCGCCCTCCTCGTCCTGCTCGCCGCCGGCGTCGCGCTGGCCCTCTGGCTCGCCGACCTCGGCGGGATGGTGGAGATCCGGGTGCGCGACACCTGGATCGGGGTGAGCTTCCCCGTCGCCCTGCTGCTGCTCGCGCTCGGCTTCCTGCTGCTGCACGGGCTGCTGCGCGCCCTCGCCTGGCTGCGCGGCCTGCCGGCGCGGCGGCGCGCCCGCCGCGCGGAGCGCCGCCGCATCGAGGGCGAGGCGGCGGTGACGCGCGCCCTGGTCGCGCTCGCCGCCGGCACCCCGGCGCAGGCGCGCATCGAGGTGCGGCGCGCCCGCGTGCTGCTCGGCGACACGCCGCAGGTCCTGCTGCTGGGCGCCGAGGCGGAGCGCCTCGCCGGCCGCGAGGAGGCCGCGGCGGAGCTGTTCCGGGCGCTTGCCGCGCGCGAGGACAGCGCCCGCTTCCTCGGCCTGCGCGGCCTGCTGCGCCAGGCGATGGCGCGGCAGGACTGGGCGGCGGCGCGGCGCCTCGCGCGCGAGGCCGAGGCGGTGCAGCCGGGCGCCGCCTGGGTGCGCGAGGAGCGGGCGCGGCTCGCGCTGCTGACGCACGACTGGCGCGAGGCGCTGGCCCTCGGCGCGCCCGACGTGCCGCGCGCGGCGCTGGCGCTGGCCGCCGCGGCGCAGGAGCCGGATCCGGACAAGGCGGCCGAGCTGGAGCGGCAGGCGGTCGCCGCCGATCCGGGCTTCGTCCCGGCGGCGCTGGCGTATGCGCGGCGGCTGCGCGCCGGGGGCAGCCCGCGGCGGGCGCGCGCCGTGCTGGAGCAGGCCTGGATGCTGACCCCGCATCCCGAGCTCGGCCGGGCCTATCTGGAGGAGGGCGAGGACGCGCTGGCGCGGGTGAAGCTCGCCGAGGAGCTGGTCCGGCGCAATCCGGACCACCCCGAGAGCCGGCTGCTGATGGCGCGCGCGGCGCTGGACGCGGGTCTCACCGGGCGCGCGCGGAGCGTGCTGGAGGCGCTGGTCGCCACGCCCGGCGCGGCCGATCGCCGCGCCTTCCTGCTGCTCGCCGAGCTCGAGGAGACGGAGCACGGCGACAGCCCCGAGGGCCGCGCGGCGCAGGCGCGCTGGCTGCGCGACGCGGCGAACGCGCGGCCGGAGCCGCGCTGGCGCTGCACGAGCTGCGGCGCGGAACACCCGGCCTGGGAGCCGGTCTGCGGGGTCTGCCAGACGGTGGGGCACATCGTCTGGGCGGCGCCCGGAACGGCGGTGACGCAGGCGGTCGCGGGCGGCGCCGCCCCGGCCACGCCGGGACCGCAGGCGCGGGCGGCGGAATAGGCGGGCCGCGGGCAGCCCGCCCGCCGCGGCGCGCGAGGCCCGCCGCGGCGCGCGAGGCCGGCAGGAGGATGCGCACGCCGGCCGCGCCGGGGCATCCGGCGCGCCCCCGGCCGCGGCGCCTTCGCGCACGCCGCGCCGTGCGCAGGCCGTGGGCACGGGCCTGCATGGGCGGGCTGCGGGGCGCGCCGGCACGGCCTTGCGGCGAAGGGAGGTGGTCCCGCGGCGCGACGGATGATACCATTGCGTAACGGGGCTGGCGGGGACAGCGCGGCCCGTCGGGATCAGGTCATGAGCGCGAAAATCACGCCGGCCCCTGCCGGGTTCCTCCTGTCCGATGCGCCGTTCCTGAACGGGAACAGGATTGCGGTCTATTCTTATGCCGCAACCGCGATCTATGGTCTGCTTGTTTTCTATGCGTACTATCGCGGCTTCTGGTTCAGGGATGCCGCCGGGTTCCCGACGCCGACGGATTTCGTAAGCTTTTGGTCTGCCGGATTCATCGCGTACGCCGGGCGGGCTCCAGAAGCATACATCTGGGAGCTACACAAACAGGCAGCAATTTTCGCAATCGGACGCCAATTCGAAGAAATTTTTCCTTGGCATTACCCGCCTACGTTCCTCCTGGTCGCCCTGCCGCTGGCGTGGTTGCCCTATCTGCAGGCCTGGTTCCTCTGGGTGGCGCTGAGCGGAGCGTTCTTCCTGGCCGCGCTGCGCCGGATCCTGCCGCGGCTCGCCGTTCCGGTCGGGCTCGCCGCGCCGACCTCGCTCGCCTGCGCCGTGGTGGGGCAGAACGGCTTCCTCACGGCCGGGCTGATGGCGGCCGCCCTGGCGCTTCTCGACCGCCGGCCGCGGCTCGCCGGCCTGTTCCTCGGCCTGCTCACCTACAAGCCGCATTTCGGGGTGCTGTTCCCCCTGTTCCTGGC
Source organism: Caldovatus aquaticus (assembly GCF_019458025.1). Lineage (GTDB taxonomy): Bacteria > Pseudomonadota > Alphaproteobacteria > Acetobacterales > Acetobacteraceae > Caldovatus > Caldovatus aquaticus. The sequence goes on from NZ_JAHZUY010000012.1 coordinate 7,154, forward strand.
GCTCGAGAAGCGATGGAGCACCATCCTCAGCGCCGCGGCGTCCGCCGTCGCCTTCGCGGGGATCTCCGCCCTCGTGTTCGGAACGGACACCTGGCGGGCGTTCTTCGAGTCGATCGCCGTCACGAACGCCATGCTGCATGCGGGCGCCGCCGGGTGGCACAAGCTGCAGTCGGTCTATGCCCTGTTCCGGCAGCTCACCCGGGACAACCTGGTGTCCTGGGCCGCGCACGGCCTGGTGGCGGCCGGCGTCGGCGCGCTGGCCCTCCGCGTCTGGACCCGCTCCGCATCGCCCGCCGTCAAATCGGCGGCGCTCGTCGCCGCCTCCTTCCTGGTCGCCCCTTATGCCTACGTCTATGACGCGGTGGTCCTGACGGTCGCTGCGGCCTTCCTGGCACGGGATGGGCAGGAGCGGGGATTCGGCCCGTGGGAGAAGATCCTGCTGTGCCTCGCCTGCATCGTCCCCGCGTTCTTCTATGTCCTCAACACCACGGCGTCCCTGGTTGCGGGCTTCCTGCTCCTGTTCGTGGCCGTCCGGCGCGCGTAGCGTTTCGCACCGCCCCGCAGCGATCCCTTCCCCCCATCGCATGCGCGGGAACCGGTACGGACCTGGCGCGCGCCGGCGTCGCGGCGGGCGGGCAGCCGAGCCCGGTTCTGCCGGCGCCGCCTCCCGCACCCTGGAGCCGTTTCCGCTCGGCGGTGCGCGCGGCGACGGCTCCGACTCGTCCTCTGCCGAGCCGATTCACGCTCCCGGCTGTCTCCGGCCGTCCGCGATCCGCCCTATCCGATTCGCGCCAGCATGCCCCGGTGGTTGACCAGCCGCGCGAAGCCGCGCCCGACGACGTACCAGTGCACGAGGAACGCCTCGCGGGCGAGCCGCGCGAGCGTCGCCGGCGTGGCGCGGAAGCGCGCCTCCGCCGCGCAGGGCGCGACGGCGAGGCCGAGGCCGCGCGCCATCATCAGGGCGCGCGCGAGGTGGTGGCGGCTGGTGATCAGCAGGTCGGGCGGGGCGGGCGCGGCGCCCCAGACGGCGCGGAAGTGGCGCAGGTTCTCCAGCGTGTGGCGCGAGCGCGCCTCGGTCGCGAGACGCGCCGGCGCGAGCCCGGCGGCGAGCAGATGACGCCGCCCGGCCTCGGCTTCCGCCGGCAGCCCCGGCCGCGTCGCCCCGCCGAGCAGCACGACGGCCAGCGACGGATCCCGCGCCGCGAGGGCGGCGGCGCGGTCCAGCCGCGCGCGGAAGACGGCGCAGGGCGTGCCGTCGCGCCGCAGCCGCCGCCCGAGCACGAGGACGCGGCGCGGCGCGCCGGCGGCGGGCAGCGCCTGCACGGGCGCGGCGCGGGCGACGCGCAGCACGTGCCCGAACGCGACCGCCAGGCTGATCCCCGCCGTCGCCAGCGCGACCACGCAGGCGAGCAGCAGCGTCGCCAGCCCGTCGCCCCCGAGGAAGGGCTCGACCGCACCCCCGGCCGCCAGGGTCCCGTCCGGCGGCCAGGCGCGCGCCGCGCCTGCGGGAATGCTCCTTTCCCCTCCCTCCATCGCGCGACGGTCCTGCGACGGGCCACGCGGCGCCGCGGCCTCTCCTCCGCCCCCCTACTCGCGCAGTTGCGGATTGTCGAAAAGCGGCTCGCGGTAGCGGCGCAGCGCCGCCGAGAGCGCCGCCGCCAGGTCGCGCCGCTCGGCGTCGCCGAGGTCGCGGCCGATCTCCACGGCGCGGCGGCGCGGCGCGGTCAGGTGCAGCTCGCAGGCGGCGCCCGCGCGCTCGCGCAGCGCCACGCGGGACCAGTAGGGATCCAGCGACTCCTCCTCGCGCCGGCCGCGCCCGTCGCAGCGCGTCACGGTCAGGCGGCCGGCGGTGAGCTGCACGATCTCCAGCCGCCGCGCGCTGCGGCGCCGGTGCAGCGCGATCAGCCCGAGGACCAGGCCGAGCTCGCCCCCCAGGAAGCCCGTCACCGGCCAGGCGCCGAGCGCGGCGAACAGCGCCGCCGCGCCCGCCGCCGGCAGGGCGAGCAGCAGCGCCAGCGCGCGCAGCCCGGCACGGCCAAGGCCGCGCGGGGGGGTGATGACGGCTTCGAACAGGAGGGGCTCGGACGGGACCGGAGGGACTGCCATTGCGGCCGGACATGGGTTAGGGCTTGCCGTACCGCCATCCTGCCACACCGCACGCCGCATGTCCGCCCCCGCCCGCCGCGCCGGCCGCCGCGCCTCCCCTGCCCGCACGCCCGCCGGGGAGCCGCCCGCGCGGCCGGCGAGCCGTGCCGCACCGGCCGCCGCGCCGGGGCGGGCACGCGCCGGCGCGGCGGCCGCAGGAGCGGCGGCCGGCAGCGGAGGCAAGGGCCGGACCGCCACCGCCGCCCCCGCGGCGCCCCGGCACGGCACCGCGGACGCCCCGCGCCGCGCGCGGCCGCTGTCGGCCGCGCCGGCGGCGGCCTTCCTCCGCGCGCTCGCCGCCGCCAACCCGTCGCCGCGGACCGAGCTTCACTACACCGATCCCTTCACGCTGCTGGTCGCCGTGGTGCTCTCCGCCCAGGCCACCGACGCCGCGGTCAACCGCGTCACCCCGGCGCTGTTCGCCGCCGCGCCCACCCCGGCGGCGATGGCCGCGCTCGGCGCCGAGGGGATCGCCCCCTACATCCGCAGCATCGGTCTCTGGCAGGCGAAGGCGCGCAACCTGGCGGCGCTCGCCCGCCTGCTGGTCGAGCGCCACGGCGGCAAGGTGCCGCGCGAGCGCGCGGCGCTGGAGGCGCTGCCCGGGGTCGGGCGCAAGACCGCCAACGTCGTGCTCAACGTCGCCTTCGGCGAGCACACCCTCGCGGTGGACACGCACATCTTCCGCGTCGCCAACCGCACCGGCCTCGCCCCCGGGCGCACCCCGCGCGAGGTCGAGGAGCGGCTGGTGCGGCGCTGCCCGCCGGAGCTGCTGCGCGACGCCCACCACTGGCTGATCCTGCACGGCCGCTATGTCTGCAAGGCGCGCCGCCCCGAGTGCTGGCGCTGCGTCGCGCGGGCGCACTGCAACTACCCCGACAAGGTCCTGGTCCCGCCGCCGGCGGGCGCGCAGCCCGCGCGCCGCCGGGGCGCCGCGCCGGCGCCGGAGGCCGGCGGCAGCGCCTGATCCGGCCTCGCCGCCCGGTCCGCAGGCGCCGGACGCCCGGAGCGGTTCCCGCTCGCCCGCGGTCGCGGCAGCGGCTCCGGCTCAGGGGCGGGTGCGGCGGGTCACGCTCCCGTTCCCCCTGTCCCCCGTCCGCGACCGGCGTGCCCGCGCGCCGCCGGCGGATGTCAGCGCGGCGCCGCGGGCGGCGGCGGCAGCGCCTCGCGCTGCACCGCACCGGGCAGGGCCGGCCCGGCGGCGGCCGGCAGCCCGGCGCCGGGCGGCGCATAGGCCGGCGGCCCGGGCGGAGGCGTCGCCGGCAGGGCCGCGCCCCCGCTGCTGAAGCGCAGCAGCACCCCGCGCAGCGGGTCGGAACCCGGATTGTGCACGGCCATCTCGATCACGATCTGCCGCGGCGAGACCTCCCGCCCGTAATAGGCCCGGTTCCAGGCGCTGCGCTGGCTCAGGATCGAGCCCTCCAGCGTCAGCCCCGCATACAGCCCGCGCGCGCGCGCGAAGGCAACGATGTCCGCGCCGATCGCGGTGGTGAGCGCGCCCTCGACCCCGACGCCGAGATGCGCGAACGCGACGGAGGCGTCGGCGCCGATCTTGAACTGGCTGTCGAGCAGCGCGTTCAGGCCGCGATCGGTCAGGATGATCATCATGATCTGCAGGTCCTGCACGCCGATCTGCAGCCCGGCGCTGACCGAGGCGATGCCGTAGAAGGCCGGCGAGGACCAGGAGCCGGCGCCGTCGCGCGCGAGCAGCACGCAGTCCCCGCCCTCGCCGCCGAAGAGGAAGCCGGCGCGGAAGACGCGCGGGCAGACCATCACCGCGCGGGCCCGGCGCAGGAGCCGCGCCGCCTCGCTCGCGCCGTCCCCGAGCATCAGCTCCTGCACCGCGAGGGTGGCCCGGTCCACGACGGCCTGCTGCTCGGCCTGCGCGCGCGCGGCCCGGGGGACGCCGAGCAGGAGCAGGAGAAGGGCCAGGATCGCGGCGGTTCCGGGACCGGCCAGGGTCAGCAGACGGCGCATGAACCTTTCCCTCCAAGCCCTTGATCCGCTGGCATCATACGGACCGGATCGCGGCGCAGGCAAGGCAAGCTTCGGGCAGGGGCGGGGCGGCCTTTTCGCGCCGTCACGCCGCCGGCCGGTCTGGCTCGGCCGCGGGCAGGGTCCAGGGCTCCTCGTTCACCGCCGCGACGCGCCAGTCGGTGCCGTGCCGCTCGAGCCGCGTCAGCGACAGGTTGCGGATCGAGAAGTGCAGCGCCTGGTGCGGCGTGAGCCCGATCGCATGCGCGAGCGCGGCGCGGATCGAGCCGCCATGCGCGATCACCACCACGTCCTGGCCCTCGAGCAGGTGCGCCATGCGCTCGAGCGCGGCGCCGACGCGCGCCAGCACGTCGCGGAAGCTCTCGCCGCCCGGCGGCCGCTCCTCGCCCGAATGCGGCCAGAAGGGGTGCGGCGGCTCGGTCAGGAGGGCCGGCAGCGCCTCGTGCGGGATGCCCTGCCAGGCGCCGAGATGCTGCTCGGCGAAGTCGGGCTCCTCCTCGAGCGGCTGCTCCGGATAGCCCGCGGCAAAGATCGCGGCGGCGGTGGCGCGGGTGCGCGAGAGGTGGGTGACGAACCAGCGCGCCGGGTGCGGCAGCCGCGCCGCGAGCCAGCGGTAGAGCGCCGCCTCCTGCCGCAGCGCGAGGTCGCACAGCGCGACGTCCATCGCCCCGTAGAGCACGGCGCGGGCGGAAGGCTCGACCAGGGCGTGGCGGACCAGGAAGAAGCGGGTGACGGGAGAGGACACGGCGGAGATGTAGTCCGCCCGGCTGCCGGGGAAAACGGCGTGGCCGGGAGCGTGCCGCCGGCGCGGGCGGGAGTGCCCCGGCGCGGCCAGGCCGTCGCGCCCCCTGGCCCGCCGCCATGGCCGCGGCGCGCTGGGCAGTAAGGGTTCGTTCAGCACGCCTCCGCACCCTGGGCCGAGCAGTCCGGTCCCTCGCCCGAGCCCAGCGCCGATGCCGCTCCTCGCCGCCGCCGCGCCCACATCGTTCCGTGAGGCCGCCGGCATGGCGACGGGCTTCGGGGCGGACACGCCGGAGGCGACGGGGCCGCGGGGGGCCGGGGCAAAGGGGCCGTGGAGAGAGGCGCAGGGGGCAGAGGCGCCGGGGGCAGAGGGGTCGAGGGCGGAACGGGTGCGAACCGGGGCGCGAGAGGCAACGGGGCCGCAGGCGGGCCACGCGCTGGCAACCCTGGTGCTGCGCCTCTCCGACGCGCCGCGAGGGGCGCTGCGGGCGGCGCACCGGACCGTGGCGCGCGCGCTGCTGGCGGCGGAGGCGGAGCGGTTCGGCGACGCCGCACCCCGGCTGGCCGAGACCGGCGCCGAGGGCGACCCGGTTCTGCTCGGCCTGCCGGAGCGCGAGGCGCGGCGCATCGCCGCGATGCTGGAGGGCGTGTTCGGCCGCGCCCTGGCGCCGGGTCTGGCCGAGATCCTGCCGGCGGGCGCGGAGGCGCGCGCGCTGCGGCCCTCCGGGCCGGACGCGGCGGGCGCGCCTGGGCTGGACGGCCCGGCGGAGGCCGCCCTGGCGGAGCTCGACGCCCGCATCGCCGCCCTGCCCCTGGCGCAGTGCGCGCGCCGGGAGCCGCTCCTCCGGCTGCACCCGCGCGAGCGCCCCGGCCTGGCCGGCCTCCGCCTCGCCCTCGACGCCGCGGCGCTGGCCGCGGCGCTCGGCCCCGCGCTGGCCGGGGATGCCGACCTGCTGGGCCACGCTGCGGCCGTCCTGGCGCCGCGGCTGCTGCGCGCCCTCGCCGACCCGGCGGCGCGCGCGGAGGTGCTCGGTTCCGCGCCGGACGGTGCGGCCCCGCTGTTCGTCGCGCTGCCCGCGGAGGCGGCCCGGCAGGCGGCGGCGCTGCTCGGCGCGGCGGCGGCTGCGCCCGGCCTGCCCCGGATGGTGCTGATGGTGCCGCTCGCGGCGGTCGCCGCGCAGCCCGGCGGGCTGAGTTCGCTGCGGGCGGCGGCGGAGGGCGGCGCCGTGGCGGTCGCGCTCGAGGGGCTTGACGCCGAGGCGCTGGGCCTGCTCGCGCCGGAGGCGGCCGTCCTCGCCGAGGCCGAGCGGCTGGCCCTGCGCTGGTCGCCGCGCCTCGCCGAGGACCGCGCCGCGGGCGCGGCGCTGCGCCGGCTCGACCCGGCACGGCTGCTGCTGCTCGGCTGCGACGGGCCGGAGGCGCTGGAATGGGGCGCCGCCCACGGCATCGCCTGCTTTGGCGGGCCGTGGATCGGCCTGGCGCTGGCCGCCCTGCGCCGGCTCGCCTGCCCGCACGCCGCGGGATGCGCCCTCGGCGCGTGCGCCGCCCGCGCCGCCGCGACCGAGGCGGCGGGGCGCGCCGGCTGCGCGAACCGCCCGCTGCTCGCGGCGCTGCTGCCGGACCGGGGTTTCCCCGCGTGATCCTCGCCGCGCACAGACCGGCGGAGGACGGCACCGCGCCGGCCGACGCCGGCACGCTGCCGATCCGCGCGGCCGCCGTGCTCGCCGCCGGGGCAGGCGGCGGGCGGAGCGCGGCGGTGGAGCTGGTCGCCCTGGTGCGCGATGCCGTGGCGGCCGGGGCGGAGCGCCAGGTGCTGCTGCTGCGGCTCCCCGCGCTGCTGCGCGGCGGCGGCCGGGGCGCCCGTCACGCGGGCCTGCTGCGCGAGGCGCTGGCGCCGCTCCGGCAGCATCCGCGCCTGCGCGTCTTCGACCTGCCGAACGGGGACGTCGCGGCGGTGGGCGGGCCCCGGGCGCCGCAGCTCGAGGCGGCCCACGGCGCCTTGCGGGCCATGCTGGAGGACGGGCCCGGGCCGGACGGAAGGCCGCCCGCGGCGGTCCGCCTCCATCGCCTGCCGGAAGAGGCGGCGGCGGTGCTGGCCGCGATCGAGGACGCGCTCGGCCTGACCGCCGCCGCATCGCCCCCCGGCCACGCCGCAGGGGCCGCCCAGGCGCCGCGGGCGCCGCTCGACGGGGCCGGGCTGGCCGCGGCGGAGCGCGCCCTGGCGATGGCGGACCTCACGCCGTTCCTGCGCCGCCAGGCGGTCTGCCGCCTGTCCGGCGAGGACGGCGCGGCGCCGGAACCGCTGTGGGAGGAGCGCCGGGTGCCGCTCGCCGAGATCGGCGCGGTGCTGCTGCCCCGCTCCGATCTCGCCGCCGCGCCGCACCTCGCGCGGCGGCTGCGCCGGGCGCTCGATCGCCGGCTGCTGGCCGAGCTGGCGCGGCCGGAGGAACTGCGCGACCTGCACCCGCTGCTGCTGCCGCTCGCGCTGGAGAGCGCGACCTCGGCGGAGTTCCTGCGGTTCGACGCCCTGCTGCCGTCCCGCCTGCGGGCCGGGGGCGGCCTCGCCGTGGCGCTCTCCGCCGAGGACGTGCTGCGCGACCCCGCCGGCTACGCCTTCGCGCGCGACGTCCTGCGCCTGCGCGGGCACAGGGTCGTGCTCGACCTCTCCTCCCCGGCGCTGGCGCCGCTGCTGCCGATGGCCCGGGTGCGGTTCGACCTGCTGCGGCTCGACGCCCAGGCGGTGCAGGCGGAGGCGGAGCCCGGGGCGATGGCGAGGCTGCGCGCGGCGCTGCCCGCCGAGCCGGGCCGCGTGGTGCTGTCCGAGGTCGAGCGTCCCGCCGCGATCGCCTGGGGCTGGGAGATGGGCATCACCCTGTTCCAGGGGCGGCTCGTGGAGCGCCGGCGCATCTTCGGCTAGGGCCGTTTCCGCCCGGCTGTGCGCGCGGCAACGACTGCGCCTCGTTCTCTGCCGCGCGGATTCACGCTCCCGGCTCTTCCCGGCCGTCCGCGATCCGCTCCACGGCCGTTCCCGCCCGGCTGCGGGCGGCAACGGCTGCGGCCGGGTGTCGGCCGAGCGGGTTCGCCCCCGGCGGTCTCCCCCCGCCCGCGATCCGCGCGCGGGCCGGCCCGCGGCGCCCGCGCCCTCAGCCCGTCACGTAGCCGAGCGCGCGGTCGCGCGCGGCCGCTTCGGGATCGCGTTCCGCCGGGTCGCCGAAGCCGCCGCCGCCCGAGGTCTCGAGCCGCACCACGTCGCCGCGCCGGAGCAGCACGCCGTCGCTCTTGGGCGGGATCGGCGTCGCCTCGCCGTCGCGGATCAGGAGCAGCCGGCCGCGGCGGCCCGGGCGCCCGCCGGCAAGCCCGTAGGGCGGGAAGCGGAAGCGGTCCATGTTGGCGGTGAAGAGGCAGCTCGGGCTCTCCACCCGCCACTCCCGCACCAGGCCGAGGCCGCCGCGGAAGCGCCCGGCGCCGCCCGAGTCCGGCACGAGGCCGTAGCGGGGGATGGAGAGCGGCATCTGGCTCTCGATCATCTCCACCGGGATGTTGGCGTTGTTGTGCATGCCGAAGGAGAAGGCGCTGACGCCGTCCTTCGCCGGGTGCGCGCCGGTGCCGCCGATCTCGATCTCGACCAGCACCTCGCGGTGGCCGTCCTCGGCGATGGTCTGGAAGGTGGCGACGTAGCTGCCGCCGTAGTAGGCGGCGGGGATGCGCTCCGGCAGCGCCTGGTGCAGCGCGCCGAACAGCACGTTGGCGAGGCGGTGGGTGGTGGCGACGCGGTGCGCGACGGCGGCGGGCGGGCGGCAGCTCGTGACGCTGCCCTCCCGGTGGCGGATGCGGATCGGGCGGTAGCAGCCGGCATTGGCCGGCATCGCGCCGTCGGTCGCGGCGATGACGGCGTAGTAGACGGCGCAGTCGGACATCGCCGGCGTGCAGTTGACCGGGCCGCGCTGCTGGTCGGCGCAGCCGGTCAGGTCCACCTCGATCTCGTCGCCGGCGACGGTGAGGCGGGCGTGCAGCCGCACCGGCTCGCCCGAGACGCCGTCGTCGTCGAGGAAGTCCTCGAACTCGTAGGTGCCGTCGGGCATGGCGCGGATCGCGGCGCGCATCGCCGCCTCGCTCATGTCGAGGATGCGCGCGGAGGCCTCGAGCAGCGCCGCGGCGCCGTAGCGCGCGGCGAGGCGGCGGATCGCGGCCGCGCCGACCTCGAGGCTGGCGAGCTGGCTCTGCAGGTCGCCGAGCATCAGCGCCGGCTTGCGCACGTTCTGGCCGATCATCGCCCAGACCGCCTCGTTGCGCCGGCCGTCCTCGATCAGCTTGAGCGGCGGGATGCGCAGCCCCTCCTGGAACACCTCGGTCGCGGTCGCGGCGTAGCTGCCCGGCGCCATGCCGCCCATGTCGATGTGGTGGCACAGCGCGCCGACATAGGCGACCCGCACGCCCTCGTGGAACACGGGCCGGAACACCAGCACGTCGTTGAGGTGCTGCGCGCCGCAATAGGGGTCGTTGGTGATCACCACGTCCTCCGCCCCCCACCGCGCCGGGTCCACGAAGCGGTCGAGCAGGGCGCGCAGCGCCGCGCCCATCGAGTTCAGGTGCTGCGGGATGCGCGCCGACTGGGCGACGTTGTTGCCCTCGGCGTCGAAGACGGCGGTGGAGTAGTCGAGCAGCTCGCGCACGATGGTCGAGCGGCTGGTGCGCCAGATGGTGACGTCCATCTCCGCGGCGGCCGCGGTCAGGGCGTTGCGGATCACCTCGATCTCGATCGGGCCGAGGGTCGGGCGCATGCGGTCCTCCTACGCCGCCCGCCGCGGGCGCGTCGCCACCAGCGCGCCGGCCGGGCCGAGGCGGGCGGTCCAGCCGCGGCCGATCCAGTGCGTGGCGAAGGGTTCCTCGACCAGGGCCGGTCCCTCGATGCGGTCGGCGGGCGTCAGCGCCGCGCGGTCGAAGACCGGCGCCTCGCACCAGGCGCCGTCGGCGAAGACGCGGCGGCTGCCCTTGCGCGCGGGCCGCGCGGCGGGACGCGGCTCGCCGACCTCGGGCCTGGGGAGGCGGCCGGTGGCGATCGCGCGCAGCGTCACGATCTCCACCGGCTCGTCCGGGTTGGCGTAGCTGAAGCGCCGGCGGTGCGCGGCGTGGAAGGCGGCGGTCAGGCGCGCGAGCGCCGCGGCGTCCGGCGCGGCCACCGCGCCCCAGGGGATCAGCAGCTCGAAGGCCTGGCCGACATAGCGCATGTCGGCCGCGATCTCGATCGCGCGCGCCTCGGGCGGGATGCCGTCGCGCGCGAGGCGGGCCTCGGCCTCGGCGCGCAGCGCGGCGACGGTCTCGGCGATCGCCGGCAGGGCGGCGGGCGCGGCGCGCAGCAGGCGCGAGCGCGCGACGTCCTGCACCAGGTCCGAGAACAGGATGCCGTAGGCGGAGAGCGTGCCGGGCTCGCGCGGGAAGATCACCTCGGCGATGCCGACCTCGGCCGCCACCTCGGTCGCGTGCAGGCCGCCGGCGCCGCCGAAGGAGAGCAGCGCGAAGTCGCGCGGGTCGAGCCCCTTCTCGAACAGGGAGAGGCGGATGGCGGCGCCGAGATTGGCGTTGGTGACGGTGAGGATGCCCTCCGCCGCGCCCTCGGGCGAGAGGCCGAGCCGCGCGCCCACCCGGCGCGCGATCGCCGCGCGCGCCGCCGCCGGGTCGAGGCGCATCATCCCGCCGAGGAAGTAGCCGGGATCGAGCCGGCCGAGGACGAGGCTGGCATCGGTCACGGTCGGCTCGGTCCCGCCGCGGCCATAGGCCACGGGCCCGGGCTGCGCCCCGGCGCTCCGCGGCCCGACCGTCAGGCGCCCCCCGGCGTCCACCGCGGCGATCGAGCCGCCGCCCGCGCCGATGGTGCGCATCTCCACCATCGGCAGGCGCACGGGCAGGCGGTCGATCTCGCCCTGGGTCACGACCGAAACGCGGCCGTCCTGCACCACCGAGACGTCGAAGGAGGTGCCGCCCATGTCCACCGCGACCAGGTTCGGCCGGCCGAGGAGCTGCGCCAGCCGCCCCGCCGCCAGCGCCCCGCCCGAGGGGCCGGAGAGCAGGAGCCGCGCCGGCTGCTCCGCGGCGGTGCGCAGGCTGCACACGCCGCCGTTGGACTGCACGAGGAGGACGCGCGGCCGGAAGCCGCCCTCGCCCAGCCGCCGCTCGAGCCGCTCGAGATAGGCCCGCACCACTGGCATCAGCAGCGCGTTGAGCACGGTGGTGGAGGTGCGCTCGTATTCGCGGATCTCCGGGCTGACCTCGGAGGAGAGGGAGAGCGGCAGGTCCGGGCGCGCCGCCCGGAGCAGCGCGGCGAGGCGCCGCTCGTGCGCCGGATTGGCGTAGGCGTGCAGCAGCGAGATGGCGACGCACTCCGCGCCGAGCGCCGCGATCCGCGCGAGCAGCGCGGGCAGGGCGGCCTCCTCCAGCGGGCGCTCGACGGTGCCGTCGGCGCGCAGCCGCTCGGCCACGCCGAGGCGGCGGTCGCGCGGGATCAGCACCGGGAAGGGGTCGGGCGCGAGGGCGTAGATGTCGCGGCGGACGTGCCGGTTGATCTCCAGCACGTCCTCGAAGCCGGCGGTGGTGAGCAGCACGCCGCGCGCGAGGCGGCGCTCCAGCACCGCGTTGGTGGCGATGGTGGTGCCGTGCAGCAGCAGGCCGACCTCGGCGAGGGCGAAGCCGAAGTGCGCGGCCGCCTCGCGCACGCCGGTCACGAGGCCGAGCGAGGGGTCGTCCGGCGTGGTCGGGGTCTTCCAGGCGTGCACCAGGCCGGTGCGGGCGTCGAAGATCTGGAGGTCGGTGAAGGTGCCGCCGATGTCCACGGCGATCCGCACCGGGCGGAGGGGCTCGTCGCTCTGGGTCACCAAGGCGTTCCTGGGGTCCTGCGGACGGGGCGCGCAGTGTGCGGCGCCCCGGCGCGCCTGACCAGGGGCGGCGGCGCCGGGGGAGCGCCGTGCGGGGCGGTCAGCCGCCGGCGCGGCCGCGCTCGATCAGCGCCGCGGAGCCGACGATCTCGGCGTAGCGCTCGCCGGCGTCGAGGCGGGCGAGGGTGCGCTTCTCCTCCTCCTGCATGGCGATGGCCCGCCGCGCCGCCCACTCGATGTCGGCGGGGTCGAGCACGAGGACGCCGTTCTCGTCCGCGAACACCGCATCGCCGGGTCGCACCGCCACGCCGCCGCAGGAGACCGGCACGCAGAAGCCGCCGCCCAGGCCGAGGATCTTGGTCGTGACCGGGGAGAGCCCGCGCGCCCAGACCGGGACGCCGCAGGCGCGCAGCTCGGCGATGTCGGTCACGAAGCCGTCCACCACGATGCCGGCGAGGCCGGCCTTGCGTGCGGCATAGGCCACCGCCCCGCCGACGCAGGCGTGGCGGAGGTCGCCGCAGCGGTCGATCACCAGCACGTCGCCCGGCCGCGCCTGGCCGACGGCGTGGTGCACCATGACGGCATCGGCCCCCGGGGCGCGCACCGTCACGGCGGTTCCGGCGATGCGGACGCCGGGGAGCAGGGCGCGGATCGCGGGGTCGAGGAAGCCGGTGTGCAGGAAATGGCCGATCGTCGCCGGCTCCGCCTGGCGCAGCAGGTCGAGCAGGCGGTCCCCGATCGGCGGCGGCAGCGGGGCGAGCGTGTACATCGGGCCTCCCTCGGCCGTGGCCGGTTGCGGACGGGCCCGGCGTCCGGCGCCGGCGGCGCGGAGGCGGGCCGCCCGATCTCGCCGCGGTCCGGGACGCCCGGTCAAGGCGGAAGGGCGGCGGCGCGCCGCTTGCCTCGCGCGCGCCGCCAGTGCCAAGCTTCCCCGGTCCGGAACGGCGCCCGCCCCGGAACTCCCGGGCGCGGAGCGTCCCGAGGGAGGGAGGTTCACGTGACCATGCGCACCCTGCTCGGCGCCGCCCTCGCGGTGCTGCTGCCGGCGCTGTTCGGCGGCGCCTCGGCGCAGGACCTGCCCAGGCTGCAGTTCAAGGCGATCGGCCTCAACAGCCCGACCGTCGCCTCGTCCGTGGACGAGATCCCGTTCTGGCGCGAGACGATCCCCCGCGCCTCGAACGGCGCCATCAGCGTGGACATCACGCCGCTCGACCAGATGGGCATCGACGACAAGACGATGCTCCGCCTGCTCCGCCTCGGCGTGATGGACTTCGCGGGCATGGACATCTCGAAGATGGCGGGCGACGACCCGCGCTTCGAGGGCTGCGACCTCGCCGGCCTCACGCTCGACATCGAGCGCGCGCGCGCCGCCTGCAACGCCTGGCGGGCGGTGATGGACCGGCAGATGCAGCGCAACTGGAACGCGCGGCTGCTCGCGATCGGCGGCAACCCGCCGCAGGTGTTCTGGTGCCGCACCGTCGTCCGCGGCCTCGAGGACCTGCGCGGCAAGAAGATCCGCGTCTTCAACAACACCATGCGCGACTTCCTGCAGGGCATCGGCGCGACCGCGGTCAGCATGGCCTTCGCCGAGGTGGTTCCGGCGCTCAACAACGGCGTCGTGGACTGCGCCGTGACCGGCAGCCTGTCGGGCAACACCGCGGGCTGGCCGGAGGTGACGCGCTCCCTCTATCCGATGTCGCTCGGCTGGAGCATCAACGTGCTGGCGGTGAACCTCAACACCTGGAACCGGCTCGAGCCGCGGGTGCAGGCCTTCTTCCTCGAGCAGGCCAGGGCCTACGAGGAGCGCATGTGGAACACGCTGCGCGAGGCGACGGCGCAGGCGGACAACTGCAACACCGGCCGCCAGCCCTGCACCATGGGGCGGCTCGCCAGCATGACCATCGTGCCGGTCAAGCCGGAGGAGCAGGAGCTGCACCGGCGCCTGGTCGAGGGGACGGTGCTGGCGAACTGGGCCCGCCGCTGCGGCGCCGAGTGCGCGCGGGAGTGGAACGAGACCGTCGGCCGGACCCTTGGCCTCGCCGCTCCCGTGCGCTGAGCGCCCGCGCCGCCCGCCGCGGGGCGCAACCGCCGGCGCGCCGCCGCCCGCCGGCGCCGCGCGCGCGCGAGGAGGCGCCTGATGCTCGCGGCCGCGCACCGCGTGGCCCGGGCGGGCCTCTGGCTCGGCGGGCTGCTGATCCTGCTCGCCGCCCTCCTGATCGGCGTGGACGTGGCGCTGCGCAAGCTGTTCGTCGCCTCGATCGGCGGCGCGGACGAGCTCGCGGGCTACGCGCTCGCGATCGGCACGGCCTGGTCGCTCGCCGCCGCCCTGCTCGATCGGGCGCACATCCGGATCGACAGCTTCTACCTGCTGCTCCCGGGCCCGGTGCGCGCGGCGCTGGACCTGATCGGCCTCGCGCTGTTCGTCGGCTTCTTCGCCCTGGTCGGCTGGCACGGCATCGGCGTGCTGCGGCAGTCCTGGGCCTCGGGCTCGCGCAGCCAGTCGGCGCTGGAGACGCCGCTCGTGCTGCCGCAGGCGCTCTGGCTCGCGGGCCTCCTCGTGTTCGTGGCGATCGGGGCGGTGCTGTTCCTCGCCGCGCTCGGCCGCCTGCTCGCGGGCGACCGCGCCGCGGCCAGCCGCCTCGTCGGCACGCGCTCGGCCCAGGAGGAGGTCGAGGAGGAGATGCGCGCCGCCGCGGCGCGCCGGGAGGCGGTCGGCCCGTGATCGCGACGGCGCTGCTCATCCTGCTCGGGCTGCTCGCGGCCGCGGTGCCGGTGGCGGCGGCGCTCGGCGCGCTCGGCCTCGCGCTCGACCAGATCTACGCCCGCTTCCCGCTCTCCCTCGCCATGGGGGAGCTCGCCTGGTCCACCTCCAACTCCTTCCTTCTGGTCGCCATCCCCTTCTTCGTGCTGCTCGGCGAGATCCTGCTGCGCTCCGGCATGGCGGAGCGGATGTACGCCGCGCTGGTGCAGTGGATGCCGTGGCTGCCGGGCGGGCTGATGCACTCGAACATCGTCGCCTGCGGGCTGTTCGCGGCGACCTCCGGCTCCTCCGTCGCCACCGCGGCGACGATCGGCACCGTCGCGCTCGGCGAGGTCGAGCGGCGCGGCTACAACGAGCGGCTGTTCCTCGGCACCATCGCCGCGGGCGGCACGCTCGGCATCCTGATCCCGCCCTCGATCAACATGATCGTCTATGGCGTGCTGACCGAGACCTCGATCCCGCAGCTCTACCTCGCCGGCATCCTGCCCGGCGCGGTGCTGACCGCGCTGTTCAGCCTGACGGTGCTGGCGGCGTGCCTGCTGCGCCCCGGCCTCGACGGGGCGCGGGTGGCGACGAGCTGGGAGGGGCGCTGGCGCTCGCTGCCCGACCTGCTGCCGCCGCTCCTCATCTTCGTCGCGGTGATCGGCTCGATCTACGCCGGCCTCGCCACGGCGACGGAATCGGCGGCGCTCGGCGTGCTCGCCGCGCTCGCCCTCGCTGCCTGGAAGCGGCGGCTGACGGGGGCGATGCTGCGCGCGGCGTTCGAGGGCACGATGCGCACCACGGCGATGATCATGGCCATCCTGATCGCCGCCTACTTCCTAAACTTCGTCATCACCTCGATCGGCCTCACCGCGCAGGTGAACCGCGCCATCACCGGCCTCGGCCTCTCGCCGATGGAGCTGCTCCTGGTGGTGATCGGCTTCTACCTGGTCCTCGGCATGTTCATGGAGACGCTCTCCATGATGGTGGCGACGGTGCCGATCATCGCCCCGCTCATGTTCCACGCCGGATTCGACCCGGTGTGGTTCGGCGTGCTCGTCATCCTGCTGATGGAGACGGCGATGATCACGCCGCCCGTCGGGATCAACCTCTACGTCGTGCAGGGGCTGCGCCGGCGCGGCCGCATCGACGACGTGATCCTCGGCGTCGCGCCCTTCGTGCTGACGCTGCTCGTCATGATCGCGATCCTGGTCCTGTGGCCGGAGCTCGCGCTCTGGCTGCCGCGCCGCGTCGCCGGAGGCTGACGCCCCCCGGCCGCCACGCCTGCCGCGCCCGCGCGGACCGCCCCCGGCGCGGGACGCCGTGCGGGAGGCGCAGGCGCTGGTCACCGCACACCACGCCGGCGGGCGCTTCCGCGCGCATCCCGCCCCCCTTTGAGCGCCACCCGCCGCACGATCCTTCGCCGCCGCGCGCGGCGGGGCGCGGCGGGCCGCCTCCGGCCGCGGCGAGGGGCTATGCCGCGCGCGCCCGGCGGCGTAGCCTCGCCGCACGGCACGCGCCCGAGCGGAGTGCCGTCCCGGGCCACAAGGGGAAGCGGGGGAGCCGGAAACGACCATGGCCGATATCCAATACCTGGCGCCGCGGACGCTGGACGAGGCGGTGGGCGCCTACGCCGCGGCCGCGGGCGCCGCCCGCATCCTGGCGGGCGGCACCGACCTGCTGGTGCAGATGCGGTCCGGCGCCGTGCGGCCCGGGGTGATCATCGACATTAAGAAGATCGCCGAGCTGACCCGCATCGAGGAGACCCCCGACGGCGGCTTCCGCATCGGCGCCGCGGTCACCGGCGCCGCGCTGGCGGAGCACCCGCGCTTCGGCAAGGTCTGGCCCGGCGTGCTGGAGGCGGTGAACCTGATCGGCTCGAAGCAGGTGCAGGGCCGCGCCTCGCCGGGCGGCAACCTGTGCAACGCCTCGCCCGCCGCCGACAGCGTGCCGGCGCTGGTCGCGGCCGGCGCGACCGTGACGGTGCAGGGCCCGAACGGGCGGCGCGAGATGCCGGTGGAGGCGGTTCCCGCCGGCCCGGGCCGCACCAGCCTCGCGCCCGGCGAGATCGTCGTCCGCTTCACCCTGCCGCCGCGGCCCGCGGGATCGGGCGACGCCTATCTGCGCATGATCCCGCGCACGGAGATGGACATCGCCGTGGTCGGCTGCGGCGTCAACCTGACGCTCCGCGACGGCGCCGTCACCGCGGCGCGCGTGAGCCTCGGCGCCGTCGCCCCGACCGTGCTGCTGGTCGAGGACGCGGCGAAGGCCTTGATCGGCTCGCGGCTCGAGGAGGCGGCGCTGGAGGCCGCCGCCGCCGCCTGCCGCGCCGCCTGCCGGCCGATCAACGACAAGCGCGGGACGATCGCATACCGCACCAGGGTCGCGGGGGTGCTGCTGAAGCGCGCCGCCGCGATCGCCGCCGAGCGCGCCGGGAGGGCCTGAGGCCATGGCCAAGCTGCACGTGTCCACCACCATCAACGGCGAGCCGGTGGAGTTCCTCTGCTCGCCGCAGCAGAGCATGCTCGAGGTGCTGCGCAACACGCTCGGCCTGACCGGCACGAAGGAAGGGTGCGGAACGGGCGACTGCGGCGCCTGCAGCATCACGCTGGACGGGCGGCTGGTCTGCTCCTGCCTGATGCTCGCCGCGGAGGCCGAGGGGCGCGAGATCGGCACCATCGAGGGCATGGCCCAGGGCGACCGGCTGCATCCGCTGCAGCGGAAGTTCCTCGAGCTCGCGGCGCTGCAGTGCGGCATCTGCACGCCGGGGGTCCTGGTCGCGGCCAAGGCGCTGCTCGACCGCAACCCCGACCCGACCGAGACCGAGGTGCGCTACTGGCTCGCCGGCAACCTCTGCCGGTGCACGGGCTACGACAAGATCGTCCGCGCGGTGCTCGAGACGGCGGCGGAGATGAGGGAGGAGGCAGCGCGATGAACGTCGTCAGCAACAAATGGATCGGCCAGCGCACCATCCGCCCCGACGGCGCCGACAAGGTCACCGGGCGCGCCGCCTACGCCGCCGACGCCACCATGCCCGGGATGATCTGGGGCAAGATCCTGCGCAGCCCGCACCCGCACGCCCGCATCCGCTCGATAGACACCTCGAAGGCCGAGGCGCTGCCGGGCGTGAAGGCGGTGGTGACGGCGAAGGACATCGTGGACTTCCCGGTGGACACGCCGGTGCCGCTCGGCATCCAGGACATGCGCTGGATGTGCCGCAACGTCATGGCGCGCGAGAAGGCGCTGTTCCACGGCCATCCCGTCGCCGCCGTCGCCGCCACCACGGAGGAGATCGCGGCCGAGGCCTGCCGGCTGATCGAGGTGGACTACGAGGTCCTGCCCTGGGTGATCGAGATCGAGGACGCGATCCGGCCCGACGCGCCGATCCTGCACGACTTCCTCCGCTTCGAGGGCAGGCCCTCGAACATCGCCGGCAAGCTCGAGCACAGGCTCGGCGACGTCGAGGCCGGCTTCGCCGAGGCCGACGTCGTGATCGAGCGCAGCTTCGCGACGCGGCCGGTGCACCAGGGCTACATCGAGCCGCACGCCTGCCTGGTCAGCGTCGCCCCGGACGGCAAGACGACGATCTGGAGCTCGAGCCAGGGCCAGTTCATGGTGCGCGCCATGACCTCGCTGCTGACGGGCATCCCGCAGAGCGACATCCGCGCCATCCCGGCCGAGATCGGCGGCGGCTTCGGCGGCAAGACCATCATCTACCTCGAGCCCGTGGCGGTGATGCTGTCGAAGAAGTCGGGCCGGCCGGTGAAGATGGTGATGACGCGCGAGGAGGTGATGCGCGCCACCGGCCCGACCTCCGCCTCGCGGAGCACGGTGAAGATCGGCGCGAGGAGGGACGGCCGCATCGTCGCCGCCCAGGGCACCTTCTACCTGCAGGCCGGCGCGCTGCCCGGCTCGCCGATCCGCGGCGCCGCCGGCTGCGCCTTCGCGCCCTACGACATCCCGAACGTGCACTCGGTCGGCTACGACGTCGTCTCCAACCGATCGAAGGTCGCCGCCTACCGCGCGCCCGGCGCGCCGATCGGCGCCTACGCGGTGGAGTGCGTGCTCGACGAGCTCGCC
This sequence comes from Caldovatus aquaticus, assembly GCF_019458025.1. GTDB lineage: Bacteria > Pseudomonadota > Alphaproteobacteria > Acetobacterales > Acetobacteraceae > Caldovatus > Caldovatus aquaticus. The sequence goes on from NZ_JAHZUY010000012.1 coordinate 25,724, forward strand.
GAGGCGCTGGGGATGGACCCGCTGGAGCTGCGGCTGAAGAACGCGGCGCGGCAGGGGACCAAGGCGGCGCACGGGCCGGTCTATCCGCGCATCGGCTTCGCCGAGACGATCGAGGCGGCGCTCGCGCACCCGCACTACAAGGCGCCGCTCGGCAAGCGCCAGGGCCGGGGCGTCGCCTGCGGCTTCTGGTTCAACGCCGGCGGCGAATCGAGCGCGCAGGTGAACGTCACCGAGGACGGCAACGTGGTGGTGACCACGGGCCATCCGGACATCGGCGGCTCGCGCGCCTCGATCGCCAACATCACGGCGGAGCTGCTCGGCATAGACTATCGCCGCGTCTCGGTGCTGATCGGCGACACGGCGACGATCGGCTACAGCAACCTCACGGGCGGCAGCCGCGTGCTGTTCGCCTCGGCGACGGTGGTGACGCAGTCGGTCGAGAAGGTGATCACCCAGCTCCGCGAGCGGGCGGCGAAGATCTGGGGCATAGACCCCGACGCGGTGAAGTGGGAGGACGGCCAGGCGCTTCCCGCCGGCGACAACGCGGGCAGGTTCCCGCCGCTCACGCTCAAGCAGCTCGCCGCGAAGGCGAGCGAGACGGGCGGGCCGATCGGCGCCGGCGTGCAGCTCAACACCACCGGCGCGGAGGGCGGCTTCGCCACGCACATCTGCGACGTCGAGGTGGACCCGGAGCTCGGGATCGTGCGGGTCGTGCGCTACACGGCCTTCCAGGACGCCGGGCGGGCGATCCATCCGGGCTACGTCGAGGGCCAGATGCAGGGCGGCGTCGCCCAGGGCATCGGCTGGGCGCTCAGCGAGGAATACGTCTACGACCGGCAGGGCCGCGTGGACAACGCGAGCTTCCTCGACTACCGGATGCCGGTCTGCTCCGACCTGCCGATGATCGACACGGTGATCATCGAGGTGCCGAACCCGAAGCACCCGCAGGGCGTGCGCGGCGTCGGCGAGGTGCCGATCGTGCCGCCGCTCGCCGCGATCTCCAACGCGGTCTACAACGCGCTGGGCCGGCGCTTCTACAGCCTGCCGATGTCGCCGCCGAAGGTGCTCGCGACGCTGGAGGGGGCCGCGGCGTGAGGCGCGGCTGAGGCAGGCCCGCCGCGCGCACGGCGCCGGGGCCGCGAGGAGCGCGCTCCCGTCCGCCCGCGTCTCCGTGGTGGAGGCGCGCCCTACGGCGCGCCGGCGCCCGGCGGCGCCGGCCGCTTCAGCAGCTTCCAGGTGGAGGTCGCGAACGCGACCAGCGCGCCCGTCGCGTCGCGCGCCTCCGCCCGCAGGAACCAGGTGCCGCCGCGGCGCAGCGCCTCCCCGCGGCAGACCACGCGCCCGCCGCGCACCGGCGCCAGGTACTGGATCTTCATCTCGAGCGTGGTGCCCGGCCCGGCGTGGCGGTTGATCAGGTGGCCCATGGCGATGTCGAGCGCCGTGGCCAGGATGCCGCCGTGCAGCGTGCCCTGCGGGTTGAACATGAAGTCCGCGACGTCGAAGGCGACCTCGCAGGCCTCGCCGGGATAGCTGACCTCCAGCCCCAGGAGGCGGGCGAGGAAGAAGTCGCCGAAGACCTCCCGCGTGCCGGCGGCGGCGCGCTCGAAGGCGGCGCGCGCCTGCGCCTGGTCGACGCGGCGGGGGGTGGTGGATTCGCTCATCGCGCTCCGGAAGGGATGCAACGGGTTCCGCACCATGTCCGCGAGGGCCCGCTCCGGCCGCCGTGCCGCGGCGCGCCTGCCGGCCGGCCGGCGGGCGGCGCGCCTCAGCCCGTCAGGGCGATCGCCAGGGCGATGCCGCCCGCGAGGACGGCGGCGGCGCCGGCGATGCGGCGGGCCGCCGGCATCCCCGCTGCGCCGGTCTCGCCCAGCGGGCCGCGCGCCGCGGCCATCACCGCGAGCCCCAGCGCGCCCTGCACGGCGGCGAGGCCGGCCAGGTAGGCGCCGATCGGCCCGGCCTCCGCGCCCACGACGGCCTCGCCATAGGCGTGGCCGTGGAACAGGCCCGCCAGGGCGAAGGCGGCGATCAGCGCCCCGCCGCCGACCGCCCCGCGCGTCAGCAGCAGCATCGCGCCCGCGCCGAGGGCGGAGAGCGCGACGGTCGCCTCCACCGGGCCGAGGCCGATGCCCCGGAGGTGCAGCAGGGTGCCGGCCGTGCCGGCCAGCACGAAGGCCAGTAGCGCCGCCGTTCCCGTCCTGCGCGCCGGCGCCCCGGCCGCGAGGACGCCGGCGGCGACGAGGAACGCCAGGTGGTCGAGCCCGATGACCGGGTGGCCGATGCCGGAGGCGAGCCCCTGCCACAGGGACTGCGGCGTCGCGCCGCCCATCGCGTGATGGGCGTGCGCCAGCCCCGGCGCGGTGCCGATCGCGCAGACGGCGGCGACGAGAGGGCGGGTGAGGCGGATCGTCATCGGTCGGTCCCCGGTGGGCTGGCGGTCGGCCGGCATGCTCGCCGCCGCGCGGGCGGACGGCAAGCCGTCGCCGGCATCCGGGCGTGCCCGGCCGCGCTCGGCCGCAGGCGCGCGGTCCCCGCGGCGCGCCGGCGCGCGCGGCGGCGGCCCTAGCCGCGCAGGTAGCGCTCCGCCGCGTCCGCCAGCACCTGGCAGCCGAGCACCAGGTCCTCCTCCTTCGTGTCCTCGGCCCAGTGGTGGCTGATGCCGCCGATCGAGGGCACGAACAGCATCGCCGCCGGCATGCGCCGCGCGATGTACTGCGCGTCGTGCCCGGCGCCGCTCGGCATGTACTGCCAGAGCCCGGGCGCGTGCCGCTCGGCGGCGGCGGCGAGCGCCGCCTGCATCGCCGCGTCGCAGAGCGCCGGCGTGGCGCGGCTGACCTGCTCGAGCGTCGCCGGGCAGCGCTCGCGCCGGTTGCTCTCGCGCACCAGGGCGCGCAGCGTCTCCTCCATGCGCTCCAGCACCGCCATCGAGACGTCGCGGAACTGGAACAGCACCTCGGCCCGGCCCGGGATGATGCTCGGCGCGCCCGGCTCGAGGACGATGCGCCCCGTGGTCCAGGTGCTGCGCTCGCCGCAGACGCGCGGGAATTCGCGGTCGATCGCGGCGAGCAGGCGGACCGCGGAGAGGCCGGCGTCGCGGCGTTCCGCCATGGTGGTGCCGCCGGCGTGGTCCTGCTGGCCCTCGAACACGATCCGCCACTGCCAGATGGCGACGATCCCCGTCACCACGCCGAGGCGCAGCCCCGCCTTCTCGAGCTGCGTCCCCTGCTCGATGTGCATCTCGAGGAAGCCCTTGTGCCGGCCCGGCTCGAGCCGCAGGCGCGGCCTGCCGGCAAGGCCCGCCGCGGCGAGCGCCTCGCGCAGCGGCGTGCCGTCGTTGCGGCTTCGGCTGCGGTCTATCTCCTCCTCCGAGAGGTCGCCGATGATCGAGCGGCTGCCGAGGAAGCCGCCCTCGAAGTGGCCCTCCTCGTCGGCGAAGGCGCAGACGTCCACCGGCAGCCCGGCGCGCGCCAGCGCCACCCCCGCCACGACGCCGAGCGCGCCGTCGAGCCAGCCCGCATGGTTCTGCGATTCGATGTGGCTGCCGACGAGCAGGTGCGGGCCCGGCCCCTTGTGGCGGCCATAGACGTTGCCGATGCCGTCCAGGCTCGGCTCGAGCCCGCATTCGGCCAGGCGCTCCATCAGCCAGCGGCGCGCCTCCATGTCCTGCGGAGAGTAGGTCGGGCGGTGCACGCCCGTCCGGTAGGCGCCGATCCGGCGGAGATCGTGCAGGTCCTTGAGGAAGCGCTCGGCGTCAATGCGCGGCATCGGTCCCTCCTCGCCCTCAGCGGCTCTCGAGCGTCAGGCCGCCGTCCACCACCACCGTCTGGCCGGTGACCATGCCGGCGCCGGCGAGCAGGAAGACCATCACCTCCGCCAGGTCCTCCGGCCGGCAGCGGCGCTTGAGCAGCGCCTTCTCGGCGCTCGCCCGGCGCCGCTCCTCGGTCCACTCGACCATCCATGAGGAGTCGACCGCGCCCGGCGCCACCGCGTTCACCCGCACCTCCGGCGCCAGGCCGCGCGCGAGGTTCTTGGTCAGGCTGATCACGCCCGCCTTGGTCGCGCCGTAGGCCATCGAGGAGCCGGGGCTGTCGAGGCCGGCGATGGAGGCGACGTTGACCACCGCGCCTCGCGCCGCGCGCAGCGCCGCCGCCGCCGCCTTGGTGCAGCGGAACACGCCGAGCAGGTTGACCTGCAGCACGGTGGTCCACAGCTCCTCGGTCAGCCGGTCGAATTCGTCGGGGCGGATCAGGGTGCGCGTCCCCGGCGTGCCGGCGTTGTTCACCAGGTAGTCGAGCCGGCCGAGATCGGCGATCGCCCGCTCCACCATCCGCGGGCAGTCCGCCGCGTCGCCCACGTCGCCGGGCGCCGCGATCACGTCGCGCCCGAGGCCGCGCAGGCGCGCCACCTGCTCCGGCCCGCGCGGATCGCCGGGCAGGTGGTTGATCGCCACCCGGCAGCCGCTCGCCGCCAGCAGCTCCGCCGTGGCGAGGCCGATGCCGGAGGCGCCGCCGGTGACGAGCGCCGTCTTGCCCCTGAGGTCGTAGGTGATCATTCGCCGCTCCGCTCCATTCCCGCCATGGTGCCGATCCGCCGCAGCGCCTGCTTCAACGCGATCAGCCGCCGGTCGCGCTCCTCGAACAGCGTGGCGGGGTCCTTGCCGCCCCAGTCGTAGAAGCCGGCGCCGGACATCACGCCGGTCCGGCCCTCGGCGACCAGCCGGTCGAGCGTCTCGCAGCGGCCGCGCACCGGCGGCGGCTCGTACATCCGGTTGCGCAGCGCGTGCTGCATCATCGGCAGGCCGGTGAAGTCCGCCTTGGCGAAGACGCCGAGGATCGGCAGGCGCAGCGCGATGCCGTGGACGATCGCGGCGTCGATCTCCTGGGCAGTCGCGATGCCCTCGTCGAGCAGCCTCTGCACCTCGAGGCCGATCGCCGACTGGATGCGGTTGGCTATGTAGCCGGGGACGAAGCGGCGCATCACGATCGGCTGCTTGCCCATCGCCGCGCACATCGCGCGCACCGTCTCGACCGCCGCCGGGTCGGTCCGCGGGCCGCCGACGATGTCCACCAGGTCGCAGAGATAGGGCGGCGTGTACCAGTGCGCGATCAGCGTCCGGGGCTGCCGCCGTTCCGGCACCAGCGGGAAGATGTCGAGGTAGGAGGTGTTGGAGGCGATGATCGCCTCCTCCGGCGCCAGCCGGTCGAGCTCGGCGAACAGGGCGCGCTTGGCCTCCGGGTCCTCGACGATCGCCTCGACGATCAGCTCCGCCCCCTCCACGCATTCGGCGAGCGAGCCGTGGCGCGTGACGGCCTGCGCGAGACGCGCGGAGGTCCACTCCGCCGGCGCCTCGCCGCCCGCGACCAAGGAGGCGAGCGCCTTCTCCATCAGGCCCTGTGCCCGGGCGAGGGTCTCGGGGTTGCTGTCGGTCAGGCGGACGCGATGGCCGCCGAGCGCGAAGACCAGCGCGAGCGCGTGGCCCATCGTGCCGGCGCCGAGGACGGCGATGCGACTCATCCCGGATGGATCCTCCGTCGTGGCGGGCGGCCGGGGCCGAGCGGACGCCGCGGCCGGAAGCGCCCCAAGCTGCCCCGCGCCGGCTGCGCCGGCAAGCGGGGGCCGCTCAGGGCGCCGGCCGGCGGCGCAGCAGGTAGCGCTGCCGCCCCTCCAGCACCAGCTCGCCGCGCTGGTTGTGCACCGTGCTCCGCATCCCGACCACGCCGGTGGTGCGCTGCGGCGTCAGCTCGTCCACCACCAGCGCCGGGTAGAGCGTGTCGCCGACGAAGACCGGGCGCAGGAAGCGGCTCGACTGCTCGAGGAACCCCTTGAGCGACTCCTCGACGAGGTGGGGGAACAGGCCGGCGCCGGCCGCGGTCTGGATCAGCACCTGGAAGCCGTGGGCGAGCATGTGCGGCAGGCCGCGCGCCCGGCAGTACGCGGCGTCGTAGTGGAGCGGGTGGTTGTCGCCGCTCGCCGCCTGGAAGGCGAGGAAGACGGCCTCGGTCATGGTGCGGCTCGGCAGGGCGAAGCGCTCGCCGAGGGTGAAGTCCTCGAACCAGCGCTGCTGCGGCACCAAGCGGTGGGCGCGCGGGTCGAACGCCGCGGTCACGGCGCGGCCCCGCCGCCCGCGGCGGGGCCGCGGCGAGCGCCGGGGCGGGGGGCGCGGGGCGTCTGCATGGGGCGCGCAGGATAGGCCGCCGCCGCGCCGCGGTCATCCGCGCGGCCGCGGCGCCCGCCGCCCGCCCGCACCGCGCCCCGGGGCCCGGTCCGGTTGCCTTCGCCGTCGCTTCCGGCTACCGCCCGCCCGCCGTGCCCGACTTATCCACAGCCCCCCCTGCCGCCGCGCCGCTGCGGACGGCGGATTTCGACTTCGCCCTGCCCGAGCGCCTGATCGCCCAGGCGCCGGCGCGGCCGCGCGACTCCGCGCGCCTCCTGGTGGTGCCGCCGGCGGGACCGTTCGCCGACCGCATCGTCCGCGATTTGCCGGCGCTGCTCGCGCCCGGCGACCTCCTGGTGGTGAACGACACGCGCGTGATCCCGGCCCGCTTGCGCGCCCGGCGCGGCGCGGCGCGGTTCGAGCTGCTGCTGAACCGCGCGGAGGGCGGCGGGATCTGGCAGGCGCTGGTGCGCAACGCCCGCCGGCTGCGCCCGGGCGAGCGGGTGGAGATCGAGGGCGCGCCCGGCTGCGCCGCGCGCGTCCTCGGCCGCGACGGGGAAGGCGCGGTGCGCCTCGACTTCGGCGCCGATCCGGCAGCGCTCGCCGCGGCGCTGGAGCGGGCCGGGGAGGTGCCGCTGCCGCCCTACATCCGCCGCCCCGACGGGCCGCGCCCCGAGGACGCCGCCGACTACCAGACCGTGTTCGCCCGCGTTCCCGGCGCCGTCGCCGCCCCGACCGCGAGCCTGCACTTCACCGAACCGCTGCTCGCCGCGCTCGCGGCGCGCGGCGTCCGGCGCACCACCGTCACGCTGCATGTCGGCGCCGGCACCTTCCTCCCGGTGCGCGCCGAGGACCCGCGGGCGCACCGCCTGCACGCCGAATGGGGCGAGGTCGGCGAGGAGGCGGCGGCGGCGATCGCCGCCGCGCGGCGCGAGGGGGGGCGGATCGTCGCGGTCGGCACCACCGCGCTCCGGCTGCTCGAGACCGCGGCGGCGGCGAGCGGCGAGGTGCGGCCGTTCCGCGGCCTGACCGACCTCTACATCCTGCCCGGCCACCGCTTCCGCACCGCCGACCTCCTGCTGACCAACTTCCACCTGCCGCGCTCGACGCTGTTCATGCTGGTCTCGGCCTTCGCCGGCACGGCGCGGATGCAGGCCGCCTACGCGCACGCGATCGCCCGCGAATACCGCTTCTACAGCTATGGCGACGCGACGCTCCTCCACCGGGACGACACCCCATGACCCTGCGCTGGGCCCTGGTCGCGAGCGACGGCGCGGCGCGCGCCGGCGTGCTGCACACGGCGCATGGCGCGGTGGAGACGCCGGTCTTCATGCCGGTCGGCACCGCCGGCACGGTGAAGGCGATGACGGCCGAGGCGGTGCGCTCCACCGGGGCGCGGCTGGTGCTCGGCAACACCTACCACCTGATGCTGCGCCCGGGGGCGGAGCGCGTGGCGCGGCTCGGCGGGCTGCACCGCTTCATGGACTGGCGCGGGCCGATCCTGACCGACTCGGGCGGCTACCAGGTGATGAGCCTGTCCGAGCTGCGCGAGATGGACGAGGGCGGCGTCACCTTCCGCAGCCACCTGGACGGCACGCGCCACCGCCTGACGCCGGAGCGCAGCGTCGAGATCCAGCGCCTGCTCGGCGCCGACATCGCCATGTGCCTCGACGAGTGCACGCCCTTCCCGGCGACGGAGGCCGCGGCGGCGGCGTCCATGCGCCTCTCCATGCGCTGGGCGGCGCGCTGCCGCGCCGCCTTCGTGCCGCGGCCGGGCCACGGCCTGTTCGGCATCGTCCAGGGCGGCGTCTATCCCGAGCTGCGCGCGGAGAGCGTCGCCGCGCTGACCGCGATCGGCTTCGAGGGCTACGCCATCGGCGGCCTCGCCGTGGGCGAGGGGCAGGCGGCGATGTTCGCGGTGCTCGACGGCACGGTGCCGCTGCTGCCGGCGGACCGGCCGCGCTACCTGATGGGCGTCGGCACCCCGGCCGATCTGGTCGGCGCCGTCCGGCGCGGGGTGGACATGTTCGACTGCGTCCTCCCGACCCGCTCCGGCCGGACCGGCCGGGCCTATACCCGCCGGGGGGTGCTGAACCTGCGCAATGCCCGCCACGCCGAGGACCCGGGCCCGCTCGATCCCGCCTGCGGCTGCCCGGCGTGCAAAAATCACTCGCGCGCCTATCTGCATCACCTGTTCAAGGCGCGCGAGATGCTCGGGCCGATGCTGCTCACCTGGCACAACCTCCAGTACTACCAGGACCTGATGCGGGGCCTGCGCGCGGCCATCCTCGCCGGCCGCTTCGAGGAGGCGGCGGCGGAGGCGGCCGCGGGCTGGACGGCGGAGCCCGCGGAAGCGGCGGAGGCGGCGGCATGAGCGGCGCCCCCGACCACGCCGAGCTGACGCAGCTCGGCCGGCCCGCCCGCATCCCGGACAGCCCGGCGGCGGCGGTGCTGGAGCGGATCGCCAACCCGCACCCGGACCTCCTCTACTGCGTCCGCTTCACCGCGCCGGAATTCACCACGCTCTGCCCCGTCACCGGCCAGCCGGACTTCGCGCACCTGGTCATCGACTACGTGCCCCACAGCTGGATCGTCGAGAGCAAGTCGCTCAAGCTCTACCTCGCCTCCTTCCGCAACCACGGCGTCTTCCACGAGGCCTGCACGCTGGAGATCGCCAAGCGGCTGATCGCCACCCTCGCGCCGCACTGGCTGCGGATCGGCGGCTACTGGTACCCCCGCGGCGGCATGCCGATCGACGTGTTCTACCAGTCGGGCGAGCCGCCGGCCGGGGTGTGGATCCCGCCGCAGGGGGTGCAGCCCTACCGTGGCCGCGGCTGAGGCACCGGGCGATCCGCGCGCGGCGATCCGCGCCGAGGCGCTCCGGCTCGGCTTCGACGCGGTGGGCTTCGCGCGCGCGGAGCTGGGCCCGGAGGTGCGCGAGCGTCTGCGCGCCTTCCTGGACGCCGGAATGCACGGCGAGATGGGCTGGATGGCGGAGCGCGCGGAGCAGCGCGCGCATCCGAAGGCGCTGTGGCCGGAGGCGGCGAGCGTGATCGCGCTCGGCGTCTCCTACGCGCCGGCCGGGGACCCGCTGGCGACGCTCGCCCGGCGCGACCGCGGCACGATCAGCGTCTACGCCCGCAACCGCGACTACCACGACGTGCTCAAGAGGCGCCTCAAGGCGCTCGCGCGCTTCATCGTCGGGCGCTGGCCGGGCGCGGACCTCAAGGTGTTCGTGGACACCGCGCCGGTGATGGAGAAGCCGCTCGCGCAGCGCGCCGGGATCGGCTGGCAGGGCAAGCACACCAACCTGGTCTCGCGCGCGCACGGCTCCTGGCTCTTCCTCGGCGAGATCTACACCACGCTGCCGCTCGCGCCCGACCCGCCGGAGCAGGACCACTGCGGCTCCTGCCGCCGCTGCCTCGAGGCCTGCCCGACCGCCGCCTTTCCCGCGCCCTACCGCCTCGATGCGCGGCGCTGCATCAGCTACCTCACGATCGAGCACCGCGGCCCGATCCCGCACGCGCTGCGGCCCGCCATCGGCAACCGCATCTACGGCTGCGACGACTGCCTCGCCGTCTGCCCCTGGAACAAGTTCGCCCGCGCCCATGCCGAGCCCGCCTTCCTGCCGCGCGCCGCGCTGTCCGCCCCCCGCCTCGCCGAACTCGCCGCGCTCGACGATGCCGCCTTCCGCGCGCTGTTCGCGGGCAGCCCGATCAAGCGGATCGGCCGCGGCCGCTTCGTGCGCAACGTGCTGATCGCGATCGGCAACGCCGCCGACCCGGGCCTGCGCCCCGTCGCGCAGGCGCTGGCCGAGGACCCCGATCCGGTGGTCGCCGAAGCCGCGCGCTGGGCGGCGCAGCGCCTGGAGGCCGTGACCGGATGAGCGACGACGGCGCCCTCGTGCTGTTCAGCGGCGGCCAGGACAGCGCCACCTGCCTCGCCTGGGCGCTCGCGCGCTTCGCGCGCGTCGAGACGGTCGGCTTCGACTACGGCCAGCGCCATCGCGTCGAGCTGGACTGCCGCGCCGCCTTCCGCGCCGGGCTCGCCGAACGCTTCCCGGACTGGGCGGCGCGGCTCGGCGAGGACCACCTGCTGCGGCTCGACGCGCTCGGCGCCGTCTCCGAGACGGCGCTGACGCGCGAGGCGGCGATCGCGCCCGGCGAGGACGGCCTGCCCAACACCTTCGTCCCCGGCCGCAACCTGATCTTCCTCGCCTTCGCCGCCGCCCTCGCCTGTCGCCGCGGCCTCAGCCACCTGGTCGGCGGCATGTGCGAGACCGACTCCTCGGGCTATCCCGACTGCCGCGACGACGCGATCAAGGCGATGCAGGTCGCGCTCAACCTCGGCATGGCGCGCCGCTTCGTGCTGCACACCCCGCTGATGTGGCGCGACAAGGCGGCGACCTGGCGGCTCGCCGAGGCGCTCGGCGGCGCCGCCCTCGTCGCGCTGATTGCCGAGCACACCCACAGTTGCTATGTCGGCGACCGGGCGCACCGCCACCCCTGGGGGTATGGCTGCGGCGCCTGCCCGGCCTGCGAGCTGCGCCGCCGCGGCTTCGAGGCCTATCGCGCCGCCCTCCCGCACCAGACCGCACCGCCATGACCGACCGTGATCCCCGCGCCGAGGGCCTGCTGTTCCTGCTCGGCTTCGGCCTCTGCATCCCCGCCGCGAACTGGCTGATCCAGAACGTCGGCACGGCCTGCGTGCCGCAGGGCGGCCCGTGCCTGATCCCGGTCGCCCCGGGCGGCGTGATGGCGCCCTCCGGCGTGCTCCTGGTCGGCCTCGCGCTGGTGCTGCGCGACCTGGTGCAGCGCCGGCTCGGCCTGCGCTGGGCCGCCGGTGCGATCCTCGCCGGCACCGCGCTCTCCGCTCTGCTCGCCCCGCCCGCCCTCGTCCTCGCCTCCGCCGCCGCGTTCCTCCTCAGCGAATTCGCGGACCTCGCGGTCTATACGCCGTTGCAGCGGCGCGGCCTGATCGCCGCCGTGGCGGCGAGCAGCGTCGTCGGGCTGGTGGTGGACAGCGTGGTGTTCCTCTGGCTCGCCTTCGGCAGTCTCGACTTCCTGGCCGGCCAGGTGGTCGGCAAGGCGTGGATGGTGCTCGCCGCCCTGCCCTTCCTGCACTGGCTGCGCCGGCGCGACGCGCGGCTCGGCATCGCGCCGGCCTGAGGGTCGCGGCCGGCGCGGGCCGCCGCGCGCTCAGTCGGCGGCGATGCGGTGCTCGCGCACCACGCGCGACCAGGTGGCGATCTGCTGGTCGAGGAACCGGCGCAGGGTCTCGGGGTCGGACAGCACCAGCCGCGCCTGCTGCGTCTCGGTCATCTGCCGGCGCGCGCGCTCCTCCGACAGCGCCTCGCGCAGCGCGGCGTTCATGCGGGCGACGACCGGCGCGGGCGTGCCGTGCGGCGCGAACACGCCCCACCAGGCCTCGGCCTGCAGGCCGGGGAATCCGCTCTCCTCCGCCGTCGGCACCGCGCCGAGCGCGGGCAGGCGCTCGGGACCGAACTGCGCCAGGGGGCGCAGCGTGCCCGCGGCGATCTGCGGCATCAGCAGCGCGGCGCTGCCGATCATCATCTCGACATGTCCGGCCACCGCGTCGTTCACCGCGAGGCCGCCGCTGCGGTAGGGCAGGTGGGGCATGCGGATGCCGGCCCGCTCCTGCAGCAGGACCATCGTCAGGTGGCCGATCGTGCCGTTGCCGGTCGAGCCGAAGCTCACCCGCTCCGGCCGCGCCTTCGCCGCGGCGACGACGTCGGCGAGGCTGCGGTAGGGCTTGTCCGGCTTGCAGGCGATCACGTAGGGCGCGCCGCCGATCAGCATCACCGGGTCGAGATCGCGCGTCAGGTCGAAGGGCAGGCTCGGCAGCAGCGCCGGCATCACCGCGTGGCTGTCGAAGGTGACGAGCCAGGTCTGCCCGTCCGGCGGCGCCTTCGCCACCACCGCCGTGCCGATCGAGCCGGCCGCGCCCGAGCGGTTCTCGACCACGATCGGCACGCCGAGGCGCTGCTGCAGGCCGGGCGAGACCAGCCGCGCCACCGCGTCCGTCGAGCCGCCGGGGGCGAAGGGCACGACGAGGCGCACCGGGCCGTTCGGCCAGGATGCCGCGGGCTGCGCCCGGGCCGCGCCGGCGAGGCCCGCGACCAGCGCCCCCGCCGCGGCCCGTCTCGAAACAGCGATCATCGGAACCTCCCCACACTCCGCCGCGCCGACCGGGACGAAACCGCCGCTCAGCGGTCCTCCAGATCGAGCGTGCTCGGATGGAACAGCGCCTCGGGCTCGATCGCCCGCGCCGCCAGCCCGTCGTGCACGGCGAAGCGGATCATCGCCGCGATCTCCGCGCGGTTGCGCGCGAAGCCGTAGGGCCAGGGGTCGCCGCCCATGAACGCGGTCTGCGCCGCCGCCTCGGCGGCGATCCAGGGCAGCGAGACGCGCAGCACGTTCACCATGGCGAGCTCGGCGAGCGAGAGCGCCTTGGCGCGAGCGAAGGCGCGGAACAGCTCGACCGGCAGCCAGGGATGGCGCTCGGCGACGTCGCGCCGCACCGCGAGGCAGTGCATGATGGGGAAGAAGCCGCTCGCCTTGAACCAGGCTTGCTCCGCGGCGCGATAGTCCGGGAACAGCCGGTCCACCGGGGCGCTGCGCTCGAGGAAGCAGGCCGGCGGCCGCGGCGCGATCAGCGCGTCCAGCCGGCCCGCCGCCAGCGCCGCCTCCAGCGGCTCGCCGAGCGGGCGCACGTCGAGGCCGTCCGGCAGCGCGATCGCCACGCGCTCGCCCGCCGTGCGCCAGGCGATGCCGCGCGTGTCCACGCCGTAGTGCTCGCGCAGGATGCCGCGCACCCAGAGCGCCGCGGTCTGCTGGTATTCCGGCAGGCCGACGGTGCGGCCGGCGAGGTCGCCCGGCGCGCGGATGCCGCGGTCGGAGCGGACGTAGATCGCCGAGTGGCGGAAGGCGCGCGAGAGGAAGACCGGCACGCCGACATAGGGCGCATCCCCGCGCGCGGTGGTGACGATGTGGCTGCCCATGGAGAGCTCCGTCACCTCGAAGGCGCGGTCGCGCAGCGCGCGGCGGAAGATGTCCTCCGGCTCCCCCGGCAGGCCGATGAAGCGCACGCCCGGCACGGCGACGCGCCCGTCGAGGACCGGCCGCGTGCGGTCGGTCGCGACGCAGGCGAGCGAGAGCGTGATCTCGCTCATGCGGCGTCCATCGCGGCCGCGATGGTCTCGCGCGTGAACGGCATCGCCCGCACCTGCACGCCGAGCGCGTCGCGGATCGCGCCGGCCAGCGCGGCGACGGTGGGGGCGAGGGCGCACTCGCCCGCGCCGAGCGGCGGCTGGTCCGGGCGAGGGAGCAGCCGCACCGCCACCGCCGGGACCTCGGAGAAGCGCAGGATCGGGTAGGTCTCCCACGAATCGCTGGTGACGCGGCGGCGATCGAAGCGCACCGCCTCCTTCAGCGCCATCGAGACGCCGTGGATCGCGCCGCCCTCGAGCTGGTTGGCGACGCCGTCGGGGTTGATCGCCTCCCCGACATCGGCCGCGATCCAGAGGCGCCGCGCGCGCACCTCCGCCTCCGCCGCGATCTCGGCGATCACCGCGCACCAGGCGCCGCTGTTCTTGTAGCGCGCGAAGCCGACGCCCATGCCGACGCCCTCGCGGCGCGCGCGGCCCTCCCAGCCGGCCATCTCCGCGACCGCGCGCAGCACCTCCGCCGCGCGCGGATCGTCGAGGTGGCGCAGGCGATAGGCGATCGGGTCCGCGCCGGCGCGCGCGGCGAGCTCGTCCATCGTGGACTCGATCGCCCAGACGTTCACCGGCGCGCCGAGGCCGCGCAGCGCCGAGCTGCGCAGCGGCATCACGGTGAGGCGGCGGAGGTCCACGCGCAGCCGCGGCACGCGGTAGAGCGGCACCGCGTTGCGCTGCGCCCCGCCGCCGCCCGCCATCGGCGGGTTGATCGAGGGCGGGACGGGAACGCCGCCCTCGACATACTCGCCCGAGAGCAGGGTCGGCTCCGCGCCGCGCCCCGGGCGGGAGGAATGGCCGTTGCCGATGATCTCCGCCCGCCAGGAGACGAGGTTCCCGGCGGCGTCGGCCGCCGCCTCCACCTCCACCAGCATGGCCGGGGAGAAGGGCGCCCAGCCGAGCTCCTCCGTCCGGCTCCACAGCACGCGCACCGGCCGGCCCGGCGCCGCCCGCGCCGCCAGCGCCGCATCGAGCGCGACGTCGTCGGCCCCGTTGTGGCCGTAGCAGCCGGCGCCCTCGACATGGCGCACGACGATCCGCTCGGGCGCGATCCGCAGCACCTTGGCGAGGTCGGCGCGCAGATTGTAGATGCCCTGGCTGTGGGTCCAGACCTCCAGCGCCCCGTCGCTCCAGCGCGCCACGGCGCAGCAGGTGCCGATCGAGGCGTGCGCGACGGGCGGGCGGAAGAAGGTCGCGCGCACCACGCTCGCCGCCGGCGCCGCCGCGCCGTCGCGCTCGGCGACGAGGGAGCGCTCGTGCGGCGCCGCGCGCAGCCAGTCGGCGAGCGCGCCCTCCTCCGGCAGCGTGTCCGCCTCCTGCCAGCGCGCCCGCGCGGCGAGGCGCGCCGCGGCCGCCTCCGCGTCGTGCTCGGCGGCGGCGAGAACCGCGAGGAAGGACCCGTCGCGCACGACGCGCGCCTCGCCCGGCAGCGGCCCTTCGCGCACCTCGAGGAGCCGCGCGCCGCGCGCCGGGGGGCGCACCACGCGGGCGTGCAGCATCCCCGGCAGGCGCAGGTCGTGCACGAAGCGCGCGGCGCCGAACACCTTGTCCGGCAGGTCGAGCCGCGGGGCGGAGGTGCCGGCGACGCGCCGCGCCGCGGGCGGCTTCGGCCTCGCCTCCGGCAAGGCCTCGCATTCCAGCAGCGCGTCGTCGGCCTGCGCCCAGTAGGACCCCACCGGCCCGGCCGGGCCGAGGAAGGTGCCGTCCTCCACCCGCAGCGCCGCGAGCGGCACGCCGGTGCGCTGCGCCGCGACCGAGAGGTGGATCGCACGCGCGTTGGCGCAGGCGTGGCGCAGCGCCGCGCCGCAGTCCTGCACCGACAGGCTGCCGGAGGTGACGCCCTCGTTCGGGCTGTCCGGCGTCGCCGCCGGCTGCACGCGGATGCGCGCCAGCGCGACGTCGAGCTCGTCGGCCGCGATCTGGGCGAGCGCGGTCAGGATGCCCTGGCCGAGCTCCACCTTGCCGGGCCGGATGGTGACGAAGCCTTCGCGGTGGAAGGTCAGCCACTGCGCGAGCCGGCGATTGGTGTGCAGGCTGCCGGGCAGGCGCGGCCGCCCGTCCTCCGGCGTCACCAGCCCGTGGAACTGCGCGCCGCCGCTCATGCCCGGGCCTCCTCTCCGCGCAGCGCGCCGGCGGCGCGGCGCACCGCGCGGACGATGCGGTTGTGGCTGCCGCAGCGGCAGAGATGCGGCTCGAGCGCGGCGCGGATCGTCGCCTCGTCCGGGTCGGGATCGCGCGCGAGCAGCGCCGCCGCGCTGACCAGGATGCCGGAGAGGCAGAAGCCGCACTGCCCGGCCTGCTCGGCGAGGAAGGCGGCCTGCAGCGGATGCGGCCGCTCCGGCGTGCCGAGTCCCTCGACCGTGCGCACCGCCTTCCCCTCGACCGCGCCGAGCGCCAGGGTGCAGGCGTGGCGCGGCACGTCGTCCACCAGCACCATGCAGGCGCCGCACTGCTCGGCGCCGCAGCCGTAGCGCGGGCCGCTGAGGCCGAGCGGGCCGCGCAGCGCGTGCAGCAGCGGCACCTCGCCCGGCAGCTCGACCGAGGCCGCCGCGCCGTTCAGGGTGAAGCGCACCATGGCGCGGCTCAGCTCGCCTGGATGCGCGCCATCCGGATCCATTCGCGCTGGCGCTCGATGTCGCGGCGCAGGAAGGCGTCGAACTCGGCGATGGTCATCGGCATCGGCTGCGCCCCGAGCCGGGCCTGGGCCTCGCGCGTCGCCGGCAGGGCAAGGATGCGGTTCACCTCCGCGTTCAGCCGCTCGATCACCGGCCGCGGCGTGCCCGCCGGCGCCATCAGCCCGAGCCAGAGCGCGGATTCGTAGCCCGGCAGCGTCTCCGCCACCGTCGGCAGCTCGGGCAGGAGCGGGCTGCGCTGCGGGCCGGTGGTGGCGAGGCCGCGCACGCGGCCGCTGCGGATGTGCTCGGCCATGGTCGGGATGGCGTCGAACATGATCGGCACCTGGCCGCCGATCACCGCGGTGCGCGCCTGGTCGCTGCCGCGGAACGGCACGTGCGTCACCTCGATGCCGGCCATGGCGCGGAACACCTCGCCGGCGATGTGGTAGGGCGTGCCGGGGCCGGAGGAGGCGTAGTCGAGCCTGCCGGGGTTGGCCTTCGCGTACGCGATCAGCTCGGCGACCGTGCGCGCGGGCAGCGACGGGTGCACCACCAGCACGTTGTAGGCGATGTTCACCGCCGCGACCGGCGCGAGGTCGCGCATCAGCGCGTAGGGGCGGTTCGGCAGCAGCGTCTCGTTCGCCGTGTGCGTGTTCGACATCATCAGCAGCGTGTGCCCGTCGGGCGGCGACTTCGCCACCGCCTCGGTGCCGATCACGGCGCCGGCACCGGGCCGGTTCTCCACCACCACCGGCTGGCCGAGCGCCTGGCCGAGCGGCTCGGCGAGGAAGCGGGCCGCGACGTCGGCCGAGCCGCCGAGGCCGAAGGGCACGATGATCCTGACCGGCCGCGTCGGCCAGGAGGCCGCCGCCTGCGCGCGCAGCAGGCGCGGCGCCGCGAGTCCCCCGAATGCGATCCCCACCAGCCAAGCCCTGCGATCCAGCGGCACCGGCTCCTCCCAAGTCCACGTCCTGACCCCTTCAGGATCGGGCGGCGCGCCGCGCTCGGCAAGGCCCCCGCCGCGCCCCCCGGCTCCGGCAAGGGGGACGCTGCCGGCGGCGGCGCGGCCCGGCGCGCGGGCGGGCCGGCAGGGTTCCTCGGCTTGTCGCGCCCGCGCGCGCATGCCAGCCTGCCGGGACGGGATGGCCCGGCGGCAGCGAGAGGATCACCCGCCATGAAGATCGTCGAGGTCAAGGCCTATCCGACCTCCTTTCCCCTGCCGCCGGAGGGCGGGGTCGCGCTCGGCATCGGCCGCGCCGTCAAGCGCGACGCGGTGCTGGTCAAGGTGGTCACCGACGACGGCCTGGTCGGCTGGGGCGAGAGCCACCACGGCCGCGCCCACACCGCGGTCGCGCGGCTGATCGAGACCACGCTGCGCCAGCTCGTGCTCGGCATGGACGCGCACGACACCGTCGGGATCTGGGCGCGGATCTACAAGTACCAGCTCGGCAGCCACGGCATGGGCGCCGCCTGCGCGATGGCGATGAGCGGCATCGACATGGCGCTGTGGGACATCAAGGGGAAGGCGACCGGCCTGCCGCTCTACCGGCTGCTCGGCGGCGCGGCGCGGGCCGTGCCCGCCTACGCGGGCGGCGTCGCGCTCGGCTACCAGCCGCCGGCGCAGCTGATAGACGAGGCGGCGCCGCTGGTCGCCGCGGGCTACAGGGCGGTGAAGCTGCGCGTGGGCGACACGGTGCGCGACGACATCGCGCGCATGGAGGCGGTGCGCAACGCCTTCGGCCACGACCTCGTCATCCTCACCGACGCCAACACCGGCTACCGCCCGGAACAGGTCCGGCAGGTGATGCCGGCGATGGACGAGCTCGGCGTCGGCTGGCTGGAGGAGCCCTTCCCCGCCCACGACCACCGCGCCTACGCCGAGGCGCGGCGCTACGGCCGCACGCCGTTCGCCGCCGGCGAGAACCACTACACGCGCTTCGAGTTCACCCGCGTCCTCGAGGACGGGGTGATCACCCTCTGGCAGCCGGACCTCTCGAAGTGCGGCGGCATCACCGAGGCGCTGCGCATCGCGGCGATGGCCTCCGCCTTCAAGATCCCGGTCCACCCCCACTCCTCGATGACCGGCGTCAACCAGGCGGCCTCCGTCCACCTGCTGGCCGCCATCGAGAACGCCGGCTACTTCGAGGCCGACGTCTCGAAGGGCAACCTGTTCCGCGACGCGCTCGGCAGCGAGCCCTGGCGCATCGGCGCCGACGGCTGCGTGCGCCCGCTCGAGAAGCCGGGCATCGGGGTCGAAGTGGACGAGGCCTTCCTCGCCGCGCACCCGCCGATCGAGGGCCCGGGCTACGTCTGAGCGCGATCCGCGCCGGCGCGCCCGCCGGCGATCTCGCGCACCAGCTTGGCGCGCAGGGCGCGGGCGAAGTCGCGGCGGTCCCCGATCGCCATGACGAAGGCGCCGGGGCCGCCGATCACCTCGCGCTCGTAGTGCACGCGCAGCGGCAGGCCGAGGCGCGTCACCGGCGCGAGCTCGATCGCCAGCGCGTTGACGGTGATGCCCGCCGCCACCGCCGCGTCGCGCGCCTCCGGCGCCGGCCGCAGCGAGCGCAGGTCGGGCCCGTCGCCGGAGACGTCGATCACCCGCTCCTCGGCGCGGAACGGCGCGGCGGCGATCAGCGCCGCCGCATGCGCGATCGCGTCGCCGATCGCGTTGTAGCTCTGCGCCGAGCGCGGCGCCGCCAGCAGCTCGCGCGCCAGCGCCCCGGCGGAGGCGGCATCGGCGACGCGCCGCCAGCCGAGCACCGTCGCCGGCGCGCCGGGCGAGCCCCACTCGACGACCGCCACCGCGATCGCGCCGCGCGGCCTGGAGGCGACGGCGGCAAGCGTCGCGGGATGCGTCAGCGCCTCGGCGCAGCCCTCGCGCTGCAGGCGGAACTCGTCGGCGTCCATGCTGCCCGAGGCATCGAGCGCCAGCACCAGCAGGAGATCCACCGCGGCGGCTTCGGCCGCCGCGCCGAGCGCGGCCGCGCCCGGCAGCAGCAGCGCCGCGCGCCGCCGCAGCATCGTCAGGAGGCGATCGCGTAGGCCGGCCGCCGCGGATCGGCCCCGGCGTGGATCATGCCCGCTTGCGGATCGGTCAGGATCACCTCCACGCCGCCGGCGAGCCAGGTCCACTCCGGCCAGTCCTGCAGCGCGTGGCCGCGCGCGGCAAGCGCCTCGCGCGTCTCGCGGGCGATGCGCGCCTCGGCGGCGAGGCGGGCGGGGAAGTACTCGAACGGCGCGAAGGAGGAGGGGAAGGAGTAGCTCGCCACGCGCGGCGCCTCGACCGCCTCCTGCACCTCCATGCCGAAGTGCAGGATGTTGAGCATCACCTGCAGCATGGCCTGGATCTGCACGTCGCCGCCCGGCGTGCCGAACGGCATCAGCCCGCCGTCGCGCGTGACGACCATCGCCGGGTTGGGCGTCAGGCGCGGGCGCTTGCCGGGGGCGACGCCGCTCGGGTGCCGCGGATCGGGCCGGCTCTGCGAGCCGCGGTTGGAGGGGATGATGCCGAGGCCTGGCACGACGGGCGAACTCCACGACCCGTCGGAGGGCGTGGCGCTGAAGGCGTTGCCCCAGCGGTCCACGACGCAGACGTAGCTGGTGTCGGCCTCCGCCGCGGGCGCCGCGGCGCGGGTCGCGGACGCCGGCGCGGTCCCGGCGCCGAGCAGCGGGCCCGGCATGCCGGGATGGGCGCGGCGCGGATCGATCGCCCGCGCGCGCGCCGCGACGTGCGCCTCCGAGAGCAGCGCGTCGAGCGGGACGTCCACGAAGGCCGGATCGCCGAAGTGGTACTCGCGGTCCGCCATCGCCGCCTTGATGGCCTCGGCCAGCAGGTGCAGGTAGTCGGCCGAGTTGTGCGCGAGCCCGTCGAGGCCCGCCCGCTCCATCACCAGCAGCGCCTCGAGCAGCGCCGGGCCCTGGCACCACGGCCCGCAGGTCAGCACCTCGTGGCCGCGCCAGCGCCGCCGCACCGCGGGCTCGATGCGCGAGCGGAACCCGGCCAGGTCCTCCATCGAGAGATAGCCGCCCTCGCGCCGCTGGAAGGCGACGATCTCGCGCGCGATGTCGCCCCGGTAGAACGCCGCCCGCGCCGCCGCGAGCCCGGCGAGGCGCCCCTTGCCGGCCGCCTTGCGCTCCTCGTCCGCCATGTACTGCAGCGTGCGGGCGAGGTCGGCCTGCACGAACCTCTCGCCGACGCGCGGGCGCCGCCCGCCGGGCAGGAAGATCGCCGCGTTGGAGGGCCAGCGCGCGTATTCCGCCTCGTGCTTCTCGATGTTCTCGGCGAGCAGGGGGAACACTGCGAAGCCGTCGCGGGCGAAGCGGATCGCGTGCTGCGCCACCTCGCCGAAGCCCATGGTGCCGTGGCGCTCGAGCGCGGTGATCCAGGCGTCGGGCGCGGCCGGCACCACGGTGCGCAGCACCCCCGGCGGGATCCGGCCGCCGTGCTCGCGCAGGAACAGGTCGGCGGGGAGCGACCTCGGCCAGTGGCCGAGGCCGGCGATGGTCTCCACCGCGCCGTCGGCGGTGCGGATCAGGATCGGCGCCACGCCGGCGACGTTCACCAGGTCCGGCAGCAGGACGCCGAGCGCGATGCCGGCGGCGCAGCCCGCGTCGATCGCGTTGCCGCCGGCCTCCAGCACCGAGAAGCCGGCGGCCGCGGCGAGATAGTGGCCGGCCGCGACCGCGTGGCGCGTGCCGCTGATGGTCGGGCGTGTCTGCATGGCGCGACGCTCCTCCCGGCGCGGGCCCGGCCGGCCCGCCGCCGCTCCGGCGCAGGCTCCGCGCGGGCGGGGTGCGGTGTCAACCGCCTCCCCGCCCCCTTCACGGCGCCCGTTCCGGGGGCGAGGATGCGCGCGCCCCGCCGCGCGCGTGCGGGCCCCGAGACGGAGCAGCCGCCCATGTCCGACACCACCGACGCCACCGCCGCCCCGCCCGTCCTCCTCGCCACCGATGCCCGCGGGATCGCCACCGTCACGCTCAACCGCCCGCACAAGGGCAATGCCTACGACGAGGACATGCTCGCCGCCCTGATCGGCGGGCTGGATCGGCTGGAGAAGGACCCCGCCGTGCGCGCGGTGGTGATCCGCGGCGCGGGCAGGCACTTCCAGGCCGGCGCCGATCTCGACTGGCTGGCACGGGCCGCCGCCTACCCGCCGGAGCGCGCCTTCGCGGCCTCGATGGCCACCACCCGGGCGATGCAGCGGCTCAACGAGTTCCCGCGCCCGACCTTCGCCCTGGTCCACGGCGCCTGCTTCGGCGGCGGCTGCGGCATCGTCTGCTGCGTGGACGTCGCGCTGGCCACGACGGAGGCGGTCTTCGGCCTCACCGAGGTGCGCGTCGGCGTCGCCCCGACGCCGATCAGCACGCACATGGTCAACGCCATGGGCCTGCGCCATACCCGCCGCTACGCCCTCACCGGCGAGCGGTTCGACGCCGCCGAGGCGCTGCGCATCGGCCTCGTCCACGAGGTCCACCCCGCCGAGCGGATCGAGGCGCGGCTTGCCGAGATCCTCGACCAGACCCTGCTGTCCGCGCCCGGCGCGGTCGCGGTGACGAAGCACTCCTTCCTCGCCGCCAACGGCCTCACCCTCGATCCGCGCGAGATGGCGATGCTCGCGCACGAGAGCTGGATGCAGCGCGCCTCGGCGGAGGGCCGGGAGGGGCTCGCCGCCTTCCGCGAGAAGCGGCGGCCGAGCTGGTACCGCTGACCCTCCTCCCGCCGGCCGCGGGGCGCGATCGGCGCTCGCGACCCGGAGCGGCGCCGCGAGGTCGCGACGCCTTTCGCCTCTTCGCGGAGATCCGGCCGCAGCACCGGGAAGGGGCGGCATCCGGAGCGCGATGCCGGGTAGGGCGGCCCGCACCGTCCGTGCTATGACCCGCCCCCATGGACCCCGAAGCCGAATACAACAACCGCGCGCGCGTCCCGGAGCACCCCGCGATCCTCGAGGGCTGGGCGCGCGACGCCGCCGCCTACCGGGCCGCGCACCCCGACGCCGAGCTCGGCCTCGCCTACGGGCCGGGCGAGCGCGAGCGGCTCGACCTGTTCTGGCCCGCGGGCGGGGCCGGCCGCGACGCGCCGCTGGCGCTGTTCCTCCACGGCGGCTACTGGCAGGCGCTCGACCGGAGCTGGGTCAGCCACTGCGCGCGGGGCCTCAACGCGCGCGGCATCGCGGTGGCGGTGCCGTCCTACGACCTCTGCCCCGCGGTGACGGTCGCGCGCATCGTGGAGCAGATGCGCGCGGCGGCCGCCTTCCTGCACCGCCGGCACGGCCGGCGCCTGCTGGCGGTGGGCCATTCCGCGGGCGGCCACCTCGCCGCCATGCTGATGGCGACCGACTGGCGCGCGTTCGATCGCGCCCTGCCGGCGGGGCTGGTGCCGGCCGGCCTGCCGGTCTCCGGCGTGTTCGAGCTGGAGCCGCTGCTCCCGACCACGATCGCGCGTCCGCTCGGGCTCGACGCCGCGACGGCGCGCGCCCTGTCGCCGCGCTGGCTGCCGCGCCCGCCCGGCACCGCCGCGCTGCACGCCGTGGTCGGCGCGGCGGAGAGCGCCGAGTTCCTCCGCCAGACGCGCGACTTCGCCGCCGCCTGGGGCGGCACCTGGGAGGCGCTGCCGGGCGCCGACCACTTCACCGTCCTGGCGCCGCTCGTCGAGCCGGCGAGCCCGCTGGTCGCGCGCGCCGCGGCGATGGCGCAACGGCTTGCCCGCTGATTCGTCGACCCTAGAATGAGCCGCAGAATGACCCGCCCGGACCGCGGAAGGAGGGAGGCATCATGACGACGCCACGCCTCGGCAGGCGCCGGCTGCTCGCGACGGCCGCGGCCTGCGGCCTCGCCGCCCCGCACGTGGCGCGCGCGCAGGCGCAGGCGGTGAGGATCGGCTTCGTCACGGTGCTGACCGGCCCGCAGGCGGCGCTCGGCACCCAGCTCCGCGACGGCTTCCAGCTCGGCCTGCGCCACCTCGAGGGCAGGCTCGGCGGCCGGCCGGCCGAGGTGCTGGTGATCGACGACGAGCTGAAGCCCGACGTCGCCGTCACCAAGGTCCGCGCCGCGCTGGAGCGCGACAAGGTGGACTTCGTCGTCGGCGTGGTGTTCTCCAACATCCTCCAGGCGGTGTTCCGGCCGGTGACGGAGGCGAGCACCTTCCTGATCTCCACCAACGCCGGCCCCTCGCCCTTCGCCGGGCGCGGCTGCAGCCCCTACTTCTTCGCCGTCTCCTACAACAACGACCAGGTCCACGCGACGATGGGCCAGGTGGCGCAGGACGAGGGCTACCGGCGCGTCTTCATCCTGGTGCCCAACTACCAGGCCGGGCGCGACGCCGTCGCCGGCTTCAAGAGCCGCTTCAGGGGCGAGATCGCGGACGAGGCCTACGTCCCCCTCACCCAGCTCGACTTCTCGGCGGAGCTGGCGCGGATCGCGGCCGCGCGGCCGGACGCGCTGTTCACCTTCATGCCCGGCGGGCTCGGCGTGAACCTGGTGCGCCAGTACCGCCAGGCGGGCCTCGCCCACATCCCCTTCCTCTCCACCTTCACGGTGGACGAGGCGACGCTGCCGGCGCAGGGCGAGGCCGCGCTCGGCTTCCTGCACGCCGCGGTCTGGGCGCCCAACCTCGACAACGAGCAGAACCGCCGCTTCGTGCGCGACTTCGAGGCGCAGTACGGCTACATTCCCGCGACCTACGCCGCGCAGTCCTACGACGGCGCCATGCTGCTCGATTCCGCGATCCGCAAGACGGGCGGCGACCTCGCCGACAAGGCGGCGGTGCGCCGCGCGCTGGAGGCGGCGGAGTTCCGCTCCGTGCGCGGCAACTTCCGCTTCGGCCCGAACCACTTCCCGGTGCAGGACTTCTGGCTCTGCCGCGTCGCGCGCCGCGCGGACGGCAGGTTCCAGACCGAGGCGGTGCGCAAGGTGCTGGAGAGCAGCGCCGACCCATACGCCGGCGAGTGCCGCATGCGCACGGGCTGATGTCGGCCGAGCTGCTGCTGGTGCAGGCCCTGAACGGCCTGCAGTTCGGCGTCCTTCTGTTTTTGGTGGCCGCCGGGCTGACGCTGGTGTTCGGGGTGATGGACTTCATCAACCTCGCCCACGGCGTGCAGTACATGCTCGGCGCCTATTTCGGCGCGACGCTGGCGGCGGCGACCGGGAGCTTCTGGCTCGGCCTGCTGCTCGCGCTGCCGGCGGCGCTGGCGGCGGGCCTCGCGCTCGAACTCCTCGTCTTCCGCCATCTCTACGGCCGCGACCACCTGGCGCAGGTGCTGGCGACCTTCGGCGTGATCCTGTTCCTCAACGAGGGGGTGAAGCTGGCGTGGGGGGCGGCGCCGCTGCAGATGCCGGTCCCGCCGCTGCTCGAGGGCGGCGTTGCGCTCATGCCGGGGCTGCAGTACCCGGTCTATCGCCTCGCCATCCTCGCCGCGGGCCTCGCCACCGCGCTGCTGCTCTGGGTCCTGGTGGACCGCACGCGCGCCGGCATGCTGGTGCGCGCGGGCGCGACGCACCCGGACATCGTCGCGGCGCTCGGCGTGGACATCCGCCGGCTGTTCCTGCTCGTCTTCGCCTTCGGGGCGATGCTCGCGGGCTTCGCGGGGGCGATGGCGGCGCCGGTCCTGTCGGTCGAGCCGGGCATGGGCGATGCGCCGCTGATCCTCGCCTTCGTCGTCATCGTCATCGGCGGCATCGGCTCGATCCGCGGCGCCTTCGTCGCCTCGCTGCTGGTCGGGCTGATGGACACGCTCGGCCGCGCCGCGCTGCCGGACCTGCTGCGCCTGTTCCTCGCCCCCTCGCCGGCGCGCCAGGCGGGGGCCGCGATCGCCTCGATGCTGGTCTACATCCTGATGGCCGCGGTGCTCGCCGTCCGCCCCGCCGGCCTGTTCCCCGCGCGCGCCGGCTGAGCCCCGGCGCATGCGCGAGCGGGCGGTGCCGCTGCTGCTGTTCGCCGCCCTCGCCGCCGCCCCCTTCCTCGGCTTCGGCGAGGGCTACGCGCTCACCCTGCTCGCCCGCGCGATGATCCTCGGCATGGCCGCGGTCGGCCTCGCGCTGCTGGTCGGCGGCGCGGGCCTCGTCAGCCTCGGCCATGCCGCGACGCTCGGCGTCGGCGCCTACGCGGTGGTGGCGCTGGACGCCAACGGCATCGTCGAGGGCGCGCTCGTCCTTCCGGTCGCGATCGGGGCGGCGGCGCTGTTCGCGCTCGCCACCGGCGCGGTCAGCCTGCGCACCTCCGGCGTGCACTTCATCATGATCACCCTCGCCTTCGGGCAGATGGCGTTCTTCACCGCCTCCTCGCTCGCCGCCTACGGCGGGGACGACGGCTACACGCTGTACGCGCGCACCGAGCTCGGCGGCACCCGCCTGCTCGAGGACCGCCTGGTCTTCCACTACGCCTGCCTCGGCCTGCTCGCGCTGGTGTTCCTGTTCTGCCGCGCCGCCCTCGCCGCGCGCTTCGGCCGCGTGCTGCGCGCGGCGCGCGAGAACCCGCTCCGGGTGCGCGCCGTCGGCTTCGACCCCTACCCCTACCGGCTGCTCGCCTGCGTCATCGCCGGTGCGATCGGCGGCCTCTCCGGCGTGCTGCTCGCCAACGCGACGGAGTTCGTGGCGCCCAGCTACCTCTCCTGGCAGCGGTCGGGCGAGCTGCTGTTCATGGTGATCCTCGGCGGCCTCGGCAGCCTGCACGGCGCGATCCTCGGCGCCCTCGCCTACGTGCTGCTCGAGGAGTGGCTGTCGCACCTGACCGAGCACTGGCGGATGGTCTTCGGCCCGCTGCTGGTGCTCTCGGTGCTGTTCTTCCGCGGCGGCCTCGCCGGCCTGCTGGCGCCGCGGCGGCGATGACCGCGCCGCTGCTCCGCATCGAGGGGCTGAGCAAGCGCTTCGGCGGCCTCGCCGTGACCGACGCCGTCTCGCTCGAGGTCCGCGCGGGCGAGATCCACGCCCTGATCGGCCCGAACGGCGCGGGCAAGACCACGCTCATCAACCAGGTCAGCGGCGCGCTGGCGCCCGATGCGGGCCGCATCCTGTTCGCCGGCCGCGACATCACGCGCCTCTCCATGCCGCGCCGCGTGCGCGCGGGCCTCGCGCGCACCTTCCAGGTCACCTGCATCCTTCCCGGCTTCTCGGTGCTGGAGAACGTCGCCCTCGCGGCGCAGGCGCGCGACGGCTCCTCGTTCCGCTTCCTCCGCCCTTCGGCGGGCGAGGACCGGCTCAACCGCGCCGCCCTGGAGGCGCTCGCGGCCGTCGGCCTCGCCCACCGCGCCGCGGCGCCGGCGGGGGCGCTGGCGCACGGCGAGAAGCGCCAGCTCGAGCTCGCCATCGCCCTCGCCACCCGCCCCCGCCTGCTGCTGCTCGACGAGCCGCTGGCCGGAGCGGGACCGGAGGAGACGGAGCGGCTGATCGCCCTGCTCGGCCGGCTGCGCGCCGACTACGGCGTCCTCCTGGTCGAGCACGACATGCGCGCGGTGTTCGCCCTCGCCGACCGCATCTCGGTGCTGGTCTACGGCCGCGTGATCGCCACCGGCGCCCCGCCGGAGATCCGCGCCAATCCCGAGGTGCGCGCCGCCTATCTCGGCGAGGACGAGGCGTGATGCTGCGCGTCGCGCATCTCGCCGCCGGCTACGGCGAGAGCCAGGTGCTGTTCGACGTCACCTTCGGCGTCGCCGCGGGCGAGGTGGTGACCCTGCTCGGCCGCAACGGCATGGGCAAGACGACGACGGTGCGCGCGGTGATGGGCCTGCTCAGGCCCTGGTCGGGCGAGCTCCGCTTCGGCGGCGTCTCCCTCGCCGGCCTGCCGCCCTACCGCATCGCCCGCCTCGGCCTCGGCCTGGTGCCGGAGGGGCGGCAGGTCTTCCCGACCCTCACCGTCGAGGAGAACCTGGTCGCCACCGCCCGCCCCGGCCCGTGGACCCTGGCGCGCGTCCTCGCCCTCTTCCCCCGCCTGGCGGAGCGCCGGCGCAACCTCGGCGCGCGGCTCTCGGGCGGCGAGCAGCAGATGCTCGCCATCGGCCGCGCGCTGATGACCAACCCCCGTCTCCTCATCCTGGACGAGGCGACGGAGGGGCTGGCGCCGCTGGTGCGGACCGAGATCTGGTCGGTGATCGCGGCGCTGAAGGCGGAGGGCCTCTCGATCCTGCTGATCGACAAGAACCTCGCCGCGGTGCTGCGGCTCGCCGACCGGCACGTGATCCTCGAGAAGGGCCGCACCGTCTGGACCGGCAGCAGCGCCGCGCTCGCCGCCGCGCCGGAGGTTCGCGACACCTACCTGCACCTGTGAGGCCCGCGCCGCGCGATCGCCGGCCCGCCCCGCCTGCCGCTCACCCTTCCGGCGTCTTCCGCCGCTCGAGGAAGGCCGTCAGCATCCGGCGCGGCTCCTCGCCGCTCCAGGCCTCGGCGAAGGTGGAGATGCCGGCGCGGATCGCCTCGGCCATCGGCAGCTCCTCCCAGGCGCGGATCAGGCGCTTCTGCAGCCGCACCGCGCGGGGCCCGGCGCGGCCGAGCCGCTCCAGCCACTCCGTCACCGCCGCGTCCAGCGCCGGCCCCGGCGCCGCGACGCGCTCGACGAGCCCCCAGGCGAGCGCCTCCTCCGCGCCGATCGTCTCGCCGAGCAGCAGCAGCCGCCGCGCCCGTCCCCATCCGATCAGCGTGGGCAGCAGCGCCGCCTCCACCACCGAAGGCAGGCCGAGCAGCACCTCCGGCATGCCGAAGCGCGCGGTCGCGGCGGCGATGCGCAGGTCGCAGGCGGCCGCGAGTTCGAGCCCGGCGCCGAGCGCCGCGCCGTTGATCCGCGCGATCGCCGGCACCGGCAGGTCGCGCACCGCCCTGCAGGCGCGGTGCACGGCCTCGATGAAGCGGCGGGCCTCGGCGGGGCCGGCGAGGTCCGCCATCTCGCGGATGTCGGCGCCGCCGACGAAGGCCCGCTCGCCGGCGCCCGTCACCACCGCCGCGCGCAGGTCCGCGTGCGCGGCGAGGCCCTCGACCGCGGCGGCGAAGCGGTGCAGCAGCGGCGAGCCCAGCGCGTTGCGCTTCGCCTCGTTCGCGATCGTCACCCAGGCGACGGGTCCGACGTGCGGCATCGGGTCGAGCCGCACCGTCACGTCTCCGGCCGAAGCGGCCATCAGCGCCGATCTCCCTCCCTCCGGCCCGCGCCGGTTCAGACCACCGGCGCCTCGCCGATCGGCAGGTGCGGGCTGTCGCCGCCCGGGGCGTGGGCGGTCCCTCCCGGCGCGCCCTCGATCCGGTCCTCGTCGCGCCAGCGGTTGCGGCGGCGCATCATCCGGCACGCCGCCCAGGCGCCGCATGCCCCCGCCGCGCCGAGCGCCGCGCCGAGCACCAGGCCCGCGGCGAAGGCCCCCCCGGCCGCCGCCAGCCCGGCCATGCCCATCCCCACGGTCCGCATCCCAGGCAGCGATGGCAGCACCATCGTCGGCCTCCTCCTTGCTCGCGACCGGAACCTGTGGGCTCCGGCCGATGGCGCCGCAACCGCTCACGCGTGCTTGAAATCACACGATGGTTGAGGCTCCGGGGCCGCCGGGGTGGTAGCGTCCGGCCGCCCGCGCGGCCGGGGCGCGGGCTTTGCGGAGGAAACGGTCCCATGTCCCTGTCGCGTCGCGCCCTGTTCGGTGCCGC
The DNA here is from genome assembly GCF_019458025.1 of Caldovatus aquaticus. GTDB lineage: Bacteria > Pseudomonadota > Alphaproteobacteria > Acetobacterales > Acetobacteraceae > Caldovatus > Caldovatus aquaticus. Next base: position 54,336 of record NZ_JAHZUY010000012.1, read on the forward strand.
CGCCGCTGCTGTCCTGCCGCTGTGGCCCGCCTCGGAAGCCCGGGCGGCGGCCCCGTTCCGCAACGAGCTGCCGCCCGCCTGGCACCGCTTCCGGGTCGGCGAGTTCGAGGCCACCATCGTCTCCGACGGCGCGCTGCCGCTCGGCCGGCCGGCGCCGGCCTTCCCCGCCTCGCCGCCGGAGGAGATCGAGGCGCTGATGCGGGCGCACTTCCTGCCGGTCAACGAGGCGACGCTCGAGCAGAACGCGCTGATCCTCAACACCGGCCGCCAGCTCATCCTGTTCGACACCGGCATGGGCGAGAGCATGGGGCCGCAGAGCAAGATGTTCGGCCCGACCACCGGCCGGCTCTTGCGGAACATGCGCGCCGCCGGCATCGAGCCGGAGCAGATCGACCTCGTCTGCGCCACGCACGCGCACTGCGACCACGTCTGGGGCCTGGTGGACGAGCGCGGGCAGCGCGTCTTCCCGAACGCGCAGGTCGCCATCAGCGAGGCGGACCTGAAGTTCTGGACCGACGACGGCAACAAGCGCGGCCCCGAATGGGTCTCCGTGTTCATCGAGGGGGCGAAGAAGAACCTCGCCGCCTACCGCGACCGCCTGGTGATGGTGCGCGACGGGCAGGAGGTGGTGCCCGGCGTCACCGCCATCGCCACGCCCGGCCACACGGTGGGCCACTACGTCTATGCCATCACCTCCGGCGGGACGACGCTGGTGAACACCGGCGACCTCGCCCACCACCAGGTGCTGCTGCTGCGCCGCCCGCTCTGGGAGTTCGCCTACGACACCGACCCCAAGCAGTCCGCCCAGACCCGCCTGCGCATGCTCGACCGGCTGGCGACCGACCGGCATGCGGTGCTGTCCTACCACTTCCCCTGGCCCGGCCTCGGCCATGTGTCGAAGGAGAGCGAGGGCTTCGCCTGGCATCCGGCGCCGATGAACGTCACCGCCCTCGGCTAGGGCGGATCGCGGACGGCCGGGAACGGCCGGAAGCGGGAATCCGCGCGACCGACGACGGGCCGGAGCCGCGGCCGCGCGCACCGCCGGGCGGAAACGGCTCCGGCCGCGCCCGTCCCCGGCGTCGCCCGACCGGCGGCCGCGCTCCGCCGGCGCGCGGCTGCCACGTCCGCCGGGCGGGAGCGGCGCGGCCGGCCGCTCTTGCCGCCCTCGCGGCGCGGTGCGAAAACCCGCGCGCCCCGCCCGCCCCCGGGCGGGTTTCCGTTGGGATCGCCGGCGCCGCCCGCGCCGGCGCGAGGTGGCGAGGATCGGCATGGCCAAGATCAAGGTGAAGAATCCCGTCGTCGAGCTCGACGGGGATGAGATGACCCGCATCATCTGGGCCCTCATCAAGGAGAAGCTGATCCTCCCCTACCTCGACATCGACCTGAAGTACTACGACCTCAGCATCCAGAACCGCGACGCCACCGACGACCAGGTGACGGTGGACGCCGCCTACGCCATCAAGAAGTACGGCGTCGGCGTGAAGTGCGCGACCATCACGCCGGACGAGGCGCGCGTGAAGGAGTTCGGCCTGAAGAAGATGTGGCGCTCGCCCAACGGGACGATCCGCAACATCCTCGACGGCACCATCTTCCGCGAGCCGATCATCTGCCGCAACGTCCCGCGCCTGGTGCCGCACTGGACCAAGCCGATCGTCGTCGGCCGCCACGCCTACGGCGACATCTACCGCGCCGCGGAGACCAAGATCCCCGGCCCGGGCAAGGTCACCCTGACCTACCAGCCCGCCGACGGCAGCGCGCCGCTCACGCTCGAGGTACACGACTTCAAGGGCGCGGGCGTGGCGCTCGGCATGCACAACACGAAGGATTCGATCGAGGGCTTCGCGCGCGCCTGCTTCAACTACGGCCTCAGCCGGAACTTCCCGGTCTACCTCTCGACCAAGAACACGATCCTCAAGGCCTACGACGGCATGTTCAAGGACGTGTTCCAGGACATCTTCGAGCGGGAGTTCAAGGCCGAGTTCGACAAGCGCGGCCTCACCTACGAGCACCGCCTGATCGACGACATGGTCGCCGCCGCCCTGAAGTGGGAGGGCGGCTACGTCTGGGCCTGCAAGAACTACGACGGCGACGTGCAGTCCGACGTCGTGGCGCAGGGCTTCGGCAGCCTCGGCCTGATGACCAGCGTCCTGCTCTCCCCCGACGGCAAGACCGTGGAGTCGGAGGCGGCGCACGGCACCGTCACCCGCCACTACCGCGAATACCAGAAGGGGCGCGAGACCAGCACCAACCCGATCGCCTCGATCTTCGCCTGGACCCGCGGCCTCGCCTATCGCGGCCGCTTCGACGACACGCCGGAGGTGGTCCGCTTCGCCGAGACGCTGGAGCGGGTCTGCATCGAGACCGTCGAGAGCGGCTACATGACCAAGGATCTCGCGATCCTGGTCGGCAAGGACCAGCCCTGGCTGAACACCCAGGCCTTCCTCGACAAGATCGCCGAGAACCTGAAGAAGGCCATGGGCTGATCCGGCGCCGCCGTCCTGCGGCGGGCGCCCCGCGCGCCCGCCGCGCCCTGCGGGGCACCCGGCCCTTGCGCCGCCGGCGGCGGGCATCGCACTCTCTCCGTCCTGCCGCGCCAAGGCGCGGCGGCGATCGGAGCCGCCCCCTCGAGCCGATGGCCTCGCTCACCCTCGCCGACTGGCTGGCCCTCGCGGTCTTCCTGCTGTGCTGGGTCGCCTACGCGCTGGTGACGGACCGCGTGCCGGCGATCCGCGCCCGCAGCGTGATCGCCGCGATGGACGAGCACCGGCGGCGCTGGATGATCGCCATGCTCGGGCGCGAGAACCGCATCGCCGACATCGCCACCATCGGCAACCTGATGCAGAGCACGAGCTTCCTCGCCACCACCTGCATCTTCGTCCTCGGCGGCCTGGTGGCGATGCTCGGCGCGCCGGATCTCGGCCGCCGCGTCCTCGCCGCCCTGCCCTACGCCGCGGTGCCGGAGGAAGCGGCGTGGGAGGCCAAGGTCGCGCTGCTGGTGGTGATCTTCGTCAACGCCTTCTTCGCCCTCACCTGGGCGCTCCGGCAGTTCAACTACGCCTCGATCCTCGTCTCCGGCATCCCCGCGGGCCCGCCCGACCCGGCGCGCGTCGCGCAGGCCGAGGCCGCGGCGCGGGTCCTCAACCGCGCCGCGCGGCACTTCTCCACCGGCCTGCGCAGCTACTACTTCGGCCTCGCCGCGCTCGCCTGGCTGCTGCACCCGCTGGCGCTCGTCGCCGCGAGCCTCGCGGTGCTGCGCGAGCTGCACCGGCGCGAGTTCCGCAGCGAGGTGCGCGAGGCGCTCACCCGCCGCGGTCCCGCCTGAGCCGCCGCGTCAGTCCCGCGGCAGCACCAGTACGCGCAGCCAGTAGGCGGCGGTCGCTTTCATCTCCTCCTCGGCGGCGAAGAACTGCTCGCGCGCGGTTTCGTTGCGCCGCGGCTCGACGTCCAGATCCGCCCCGGCGGTGAAGGTCGGCCTGCCGTCCTCACGCACGCCGACGATCTCCACGATCACCCGCTGCCATTCCGCGCCGCGATTGGCCGCGGTCAGGGTGAACTCCTGCACCGTCGCCGGACCGGCCGCCTCGGCATCCGCCAGCGGGCCGAGCGCGAGGTTGTTCACCCGCACCCCGCCCACGGTCGCCTCGTAGCGATCGAGATCGGCGGGAGCGAGGCGGGTCCAGGGCAGCTCGGACGGCACCGGCTGCGCGCGCGCCGCGGCCGGCAGCAGCAGCGCAGGGGCGCAGGCGAGGGAGGAGACGAGCATCAGGAAACGACGGCGCACGGATGGCATCCTCCTCTGCCACGCCGGGACTCTCCGGCCCCGCGCCGCGCAAGCGGCGCCGGGTGCGGCGCTATCCCCGGAGCGCCCGGCGCACGGCGGCCAGCGCCTCGCGCGCCTTCGCCGCCTGCGGGCCGCCGGCCTGCGCCAGGTCCGGCCGGCCGCCGCCGCCCTTGCCGCCGACCGCCGCGCTCGCGGCCCGGGCCAGCGCCACCGCGTCGGCCCTGCCCCGCGCCGCCTCGCCGACGCCGACGACGATGCTCGCCTTGCCCTCGGCGGTGCTGACCAGCGCCACGATGTCCGCCGAGCCGCCCTTCAGGATCGCCTCGGCGAGGCCCTTGAGGTCGCGCGCCGGCACCTCGCCCACCTCGCGCAGCGCGACGCGCAGGCCGTCCACCTGCTCGACCTCCGCCGCCGCGCCGCCGGCGGCGAGCTTCTTGCGCAGCTCCGCCACCTCGCGCTCCAGCCGCCGCCGCTCCTCGAGCAGCGCGGCGACGCGCTCGGGCAGCTCGGCCGGGCGCACCTTGAGCGCGGCCGCGGCGGCGGCGAGGTGGCGCTCCTCCTCCTCGACGGCGCGCACCGCCGCCTCGCCGGCCACCGCCTCGATGCGGCGCACGCCGGCGCTGACCGCGCCCTCGGAGACCACCTTGAACAGCCCGATGTCGCCGGTGCGGCGCACATGCGTCCCGCCGCAGAGCTCGAGCGAGTAGACGCCCCCGCGCTCCGTCGCCTCCGGGTCGTGGCCCATGCCGACGACCCGCACCTCCTCGCCGTACTTCTCGCCGAACAGGGCGATCGCGCCGGCCTGCACCGCGGCCTCGGGCGTCATCAGGCGGGTGGTCACCTCGGCGTTCTCGCGCACCCGCGCGTTCACCTCGCGCTCGACCCAGGCGAGCTCCTCGGGCTCGATCGGCTTCGGGTGGGAGATGTCGAAGCGCAGCCGGTCCGGCGCCACCAGCGAGCCCTTCTGCGCCACATGCGTCCCGAGCCGGCGCCGCAGCGCCTCGTGCAGCAGGTGCGTCGCGCTGTGGTGGGCGCGGATCGCGGTGCGGCGCTCGTGGTCCACCTCCGCCTGCACGGCGAGGCCGACCTTCGCCTCGCCGTGCGCCACCGTGCCGTAGTGGACGATGAGGTCGCCGAGCTTCTTCTGCGTGTCGCGCACGACGATCCGGCACGCCTCGCCGGCGCTGATCAGGCCGGTGTCGCCGACCTGGCCGCCGCTCTCGCCGTAGAAGGGCGTCTGGTTCAGCACCACCGCGACCTCGGTCCCGACCGCGGCGCTCTCCACCGGCCGGCCGCCCGCGACCAGGGCGCGGATCTCGGCCTCCGCCGTCTCGGTGGTGTAGCCGAGGAACTCGGTGGCGCCGGCCTTCTCCTTGATGTCGAACCAGACGCCCTCGGTCGCCGCCTCGCCGGAGCCGGCCCAGGCGGCGCGCGCGCGCCGGCGCTGCTCGGCCATCGCCGCCTCGAAGCCGGCCACGTCCACGGCGCGGCCCTCGGCGCGCAGCGCGTCCTGGGTGAGGTCGAGCGGGAAGCCGTAGGTGTCGTAGAGCCGGAACGCCACCTCGCCGGGCAGGGGCTGGCCGGCGCCGAGCTTCGCCGTCTCCTCCGCCAGCAGGTGGAGGCCGCGGACGAGCAGGGTGCGGAAGCGCCCCTCCTCCAGCTTCAGCGTCTCGGTGATCAGCGGCTCGGCCCGCACCAGCTCGGGATAGGCGCCGCCCATCTGGCGCACCAGCACCGGGACGAGGCGGTGCATCAGCGGGTCCTCGACCCCCATCATGTGCGCATGGCGCATGGCGCGGCGCATGATCCGGCGCAGCACGTAGCCGCGCCCCTCGTTGGAGGGCAGCACGCCGTCGGCGATCAGGAAGGCGGCGGCGCGCAGGTGGTCGGCGATCACGCGGTGGCTCACCTTGAACCGCCCGTCCGGCTCGTGCCCGGTCGCCTCGGCGCTGGCGAGGATGATCGCGCGCAGCGTGTCGGTGTCGTAGTTGTCGTGCTTGCCCTGGAGGATGGCGGCGAAGCGCTCGAGCCCCATGCCGGTGTCGATGGAGGGCTTGGGCAGCGGCACGCGCACGCCCGGCGGCCCCTCCTCGAACTGCATGAAGACCAGGTTCCAGATCTCGATGAACCGGTCGCCGTCGGCGTCCGGCGAGCCGGGCGGCCCGCCCGGGATCTCCGGCCCGTGGTCGTAGAAGATCTCGGAGCACGGGCCGCACGGGCCGGTGTCGCCCATGCGCCAGAAGTTGTCGCTGGTGGCGATGCGGATGATGCGGCTGTCGGGGAAGCCGGCGATCTTCTTCCAGTAGAGCGCGGCCTCCTCGTCCTCCGCGTACACGGTGACCAGCAGGCGGTCCTTCGGCAGCGCGAAGTCCCTGGTCAGCAGCTCCCAGGCGTAGGCGATCGCCTGCTCCTTGAAGTAGTCGCCGAAGCTGAAATTGCCCAGCATCTCGAAGAAGGTGTGGTGCCGGGCGGTGTAGCCGACGTTGTCGAGGTCGTTGTGCTTGCCGCCCGCCCGCACGCATTTCTGCGCCGAGGCGGCGCGGACATAGGGCCGCTTCTCCTGGCCGGTGAACACGTTCTTGAACTGCACCATGCCGCTGTTGGTGAACAACAGCGTCGGGTCGTTGCGCGGCACCAGCGGCGAGGATGCGACCACCGTGTGCCCGTTGCGCGCGAAGTAGTCGAGGAAGGTTGCGCGGATCTCGTTGCTGCTGCTCATGGCCCCGAAGCCAGCCTGGGCCGGGGCCGGACGCCCCGCACCTCGTTTCCTCTCCGCCCCGCATCGGCACACAGGCCCGGACCGGCGAGGAGCGCCAGCCTCCCTCTAGCGCGCGCCGGACGCAGCGTCGAGGGAGCGGGCGCGCCGGCCGCCCGGGCCGCGCCGGGCGCCCCGGCGCGGGCGCGATTCTCCCGGCCCGGCAACTCGCCCCGGCGCGCGCCGTTGGCATGCGGCCGCCGCCCGCGGCCCCGGCACCGCCCGCTGCCGGCGCGGCATTCCCGCTCGGAGGACAGACCATGGCCGAGACGATGCAGGACCTGCTGGAGATCGAACTGCTGGACGCGCTCAGCGCCGAGCGCCAGGCGCTGGACGGCATGGAGGCCATGCTCGACGCCGCCGCCTCGCAGGGCCTCCGGCGGGCGATCCAGGAGCACATGGCCGAGACCCGGCGCCAGATCGAGCGGCTCGAGCAGGCGGCGCAGATGCTCGGCATCGAGCCCGACGACGCCGACTCCTGCGAGGGCATCCAGGGCCTCCTCGAAGAGGCGCAGGAGATGATCGACCTGATGGAGCCGGGCCCCCTGCGCGACGTCGCCCTGGTCGCCGCGGCGCAGAAGGTGGAGCACTACGAGATCGCCGCCTACGGCACGCTCTGCGCGCTGCTCGGCGCCGCCGGCCAGCCGCAGGCCGCCGCCCTGCTCGCCGAGACGCTGGAGGAGGAGAAGGCCGCCGATGCGCGCCTCTCCCAGCTCGCCGAGCGGGAGATCAACCCCGAGGCGCTGCGCCGGGACCAGGCGGCGAACGACCCGGACCGGCGCGGCGCCGGCAGCGCCGCCTGAGCGCCCCGGCGCCGCCCCCGGGCGCCCCCCTTCTCGTCCTCCGCGGCGCCAGGGGAGGCGCCGGGGGCCGCCCGCGCGCCTTCCGCGCCCGGCCCCCGGCGCGGCCGCCCCGCCGCTCCTATTCCGCCGCCTGGGCCTCCTCCGCGTCCTCGCCGACCAGCATCGCGTTGGCGACGACGCCCGCCTGGGCGCGGATCTTCTGCTCGATGGCGCCGGCGATCTCCGGGTGGTCGCGCAGGAACTGCTTGGCGTTCTCGCGCCCCTGGCCGATGCGCTGGCTGTCGTAGCTGAACCAGGCGCCGGACTTCTCGACGATGCCCGCCTTGACGCCGAGATCGATCAGCTCGCCGACCTTGGAGATGCCCTCGCCGTACATGATGTCGAAGTCCACCTGCCGGAACGGCGGGGCCATCTTGTTCTTGACCACCTTCACGCGCGTCGAGTTGCCGACCACCTCGTCGCGCTCCTTGATCGCGCCGACGCGGCGGATCTCCATCCGCACCGAGGCGTAGAACTTCAGCGCGTTGCCGCCCGTGGTCGTCTCCGGGTTGCCGAACATCACGCCGATCTTGAGGCGGATCTGGTTGAGGAAGATCATCAGCGTGTTCGAGCGCGAGACCGAGCCGGTGAGCTTCCTCAGCGCCTGGCTCATCAGCCGCGCGTGCAGGCCGACATGGGAATCGCCCATCTCGCCCTCGAGCTCGGCGCGCGGCACCAGCGCGGCGACGGAATCCACCACCAGCACGTCGATCGCGCCGGAGCGCACCAGCGTGTCCGCGATCTCTAGCGCCTGCTCGCCGGCGTCGGGCTGGCTGATCAGCAGGTTGTCGAGGTCCACGCCGAGCTTCTTCGCGTAGCCCGGATCGAGCGCGTGCTCGGCATCGATGAAGGCGCAGGTGCCGCCCTTCTTCTGCGCCTCGGCGATGCAGTGCAGCGCCAGCGTCGTCTTGCCGGAGCTCTCCGGGCCGTAGATCTCGACGATGCGCCCCTTCGGCAGCCCGCCGATGCCGAGCGCGAGGTCGAGCCCGAGCGAGCCGGTGGAGACGACCTCGACGTCGCCCTGCCGCTCCTGGCGCGCGCCCATGCGCATGATCGAGCCCTTGCCGAAGGCCCGCTCGATCTGGCTGAGCGCGGCGTCGAGCGCCTTTCCCTTGTCCATGCGGTGCTGTCCCCGATCTGTCCCTGACGATCCCGATGCCGCCGGCCCGCCCGCGGCCCGGCCTCTCCCCGCGCCGCCGGTTCCGCACCTCCCGGCTGCGGGCAGCGGCCACGCGGAGCGCCGGTTCCCGCCGCCTCGCTTGCACCCGGGCCGGGAGGGAGCGCAAGCGAATCCGCGGCACTCACGACCGATTAACGAAGCGTGCGAAATATGTTCCGGCCAGCCCCGAAAGACAAGAACATTTGGCAAACATCGGCACCGAGTCACTCCTTCCCGGCCAGCGCCGCCCGCACCGCGGCGACCAGCTCCTGCGGCCGGTAGGGCTTGGCCAGGAAGCGCAGCCCCTCGGCCGGCAGGTCCTCGCCAAGCGCCGCCGCCGCATAGCCCGAAACCAGCACCACCGGCAGGCGCGGAAAGCGCGCCCGCAACCGCCGGGCGAGCTCGAGCCCGTCCATCCCCGGCATCGAGACGTCCGAGACGAGCGCCGCCGGCGGCCGCGGATCGGCCCCCTCCGCGTCCAGCGCGGCCAGCGCCGCCTCCGCCCCCTCGACCGGACGCACCGCGAAGCCCGCCGCGCGCAGGGCGAGCGCGGCGAGGCGCCGCACCGGCGCCTCGTCCTCCACCAGCAGCACCGGCCCGGCCGGCGCCGCGGCCGCCGGCGCGCCCGGTCCCGCCGCGGCCGGGCCGGCGCCGCCGCGCGCCGCCTCCGCTTCCGCCTCGTGCCGCGGCAGCCAGAGCCGGAACACCGTGCCCTCGCCCGGCCGGCTGCGCACCGTCACGTGGCCGCCGGACTGGCGCAGCACGCCCTGCACGGAGGCGAGCCCGAGCCCGGTGCCGCCCTGCCCGCGCCGCGTCGTGAAGAACGGCTCGAAGATGCGCGGCAGCACCTCCGGCGGGATGCCGTGGCCGGTGTCGGCCACCTCCAGCAGCACCCAGCGGCCGGGCGGGATCGGCTCGGCCGCGCCCGGCTCCCGCTGCGGCCGCAGCAGCGTGGCGTGCGCGGTCGAAAGGCGCAGCGTGCCGCCCTCCGGCATGGCGTCGCGGGCGTTGGCGGCGAGGTTCAGCAGCGCCTGGTCGAGCTGCACCGGGTCCACCCGCACCCACCGTCCCGGCTCCTCGAGCGCCAGCTCCACCCGCACCCGGTCGCCGACGAGACGCCGCACGAGGCCCGCGACCCCGCGCACGGCGTCGTTCAGCGCCAGCACCCGCGGCTGGAGCGTCTGCCGGCCCGCGAAGGCGAGCAGGCGGCGCACCAGCGCCGCGCCGCGCTGCGCGCCGTCCAGGATCTGGCGCAGCTCGGCCGCGACCGGCTCCGCCGGCCGGTGCGCGAGGGCGGCCTCGGCGCCGCCGATCACCGCGGTGAGCAGGTTGTTGAAGTCGTGCGCCACGCCGCCGGCGAGCCGCGCGACCGCCTCGTGCGCGCCGGCCCGCGCGAGGCGGGCCTCCAGCCGCAGGCGCGGCGTCGCGTCCGCCACCCGCAGGACGACGCCCTCGACCACCCCCTCGCGCCGGCGCAGGGGGCGGCACTCGACCTCCACCACGCGGCCGGCCTGCCCCGGTGCGAAGGCCGCCGGGGCCAATCGCAGCTCCAGGGGCGGCGCGTCCCCGTCTCCGGCGGCGGGACCGGCGGCGGCCGCGCCGGCCCGGCCCGCGGCCACGGCGGCGAGCCGCGCCTCGAGCGCCGCGCGGTGCTCCGGCGCGAACAGGGCCGCCGCGGGACCGCCCTCGCGCAGCGCCCGCAGGGCCGCGTCGCCCGCCCCGGCCAGCAGCCGTTCCAGCGCCGGATTCGCCGCGACCAGGCGGCCGGCGGGGTCGAGCACCGCGACGCCGGACGGATCGGCCGCCAGCAGGGCGCGGAACGCCTCCGCCCGCGCCGCGCCGAAGCGTGCGCGGAGGGCGTCGCCTCCCCGGCGCGGCGCGGCGGCCCGGCGCATGCCGGACGCCCGGCCGGCGCGGGAGAGCAGCCGCGCCGCCAGCCCGAAGGCCGTGGCGCCTTCGGCCTCCCCGGCCGGTCCCTCCGCGCCGCCCCGGACCGCGCCGGCCCGGCCTTGCGCGCGCGCCGGGTCCGGGCACAGCACGCAGCCCCGCGGCGCGTCCCCGCCATGCCCCGCCGTCACGCGACCCGCCCCTGCCCCGCTCCCTGCCCGCGCATGCGCGCATCAGGGGCGCTCCGCCCCGCCGGCGGCAAGCGCCCCAGGCCGTGTTCACGGAGCTCTCGCCCTGAAATCACGCTTCGCCCCGCCGCCCTCCGGCGGCGCTTGCGCGCCCCCGCGCATCGGACAGGGCTGGGGTGCGCTCGCCGGCCCGCGGATCGGCACCGGCGGGCGCACCGCCGGCTGGCGGGGCGGCGCGCCCGGACAGGCCGGAGCCCGCGCCCCGCCCGGTCCGGCCCGCGGCAGACCCGCAGCGCCGCGGCGCCGGCCAGAACGGCTCCTCCCGTCCCGCGCCCGCCGCGATGCTCCGCAGGCCGGCCGCGCGCGGCGCGAGCGGACGGCAGAACCGCCCGGCGGTGCCGGACACCGCCCCCTTCCCGCACGGCGGCGCGGAAGGGGAGGGGCGCGCCTCACGCCCCGGCGGCGGCCTCCCGCAGCACCCAGTCGCGGAACGCGCGGGCCGCCGGCGTCAGGCCGGGTCCCGGCCGCGTCACGACGTAGTAGGCGAAGCGCGAGGGCCAGGGCAGGTCGAGCGCGACGGCGAGCCGCCCCGCGGCGATCTCGTCGGCGGCGTGGACGTCGGCGACCAGCGCCAGGCCCTGGCCGGCGACGGCGGCCCGCACCAGCAGGTGGTCGTCCGCGAAGCGCGGGCCGCGGGCGGCGCGGCCCTCCGGGTCCCCGACCCCGTGCGCCCGCAGCCAGAGCGTCCAGTCGGCCCCCTCGCCGTCCTGCAGCAGCGGATGGCGCAGCACGTCCGCCGGGACGCGCAGCGGCGGGCCGGCGGCGAGCAGCGCCGGGCTGCCCACCGGCAGCAGACGGGGGGCGAGGAAGCGCACCGCCTCCAGCCCGGGGTAGTCGCCGAGGCCATGGCGGAGCGCCACGTCCGCGCTGCCGGGGCCGCGCCCGACCTCGACCAGCGCGGCGGTGGTCTCGACGCGCACCTCGATGCCCGGATGCAGGGCGGCGAAGCGCCCGAGCCGCGGCACCAGCCACCCCGCCGCGAAGGAGGCGCAGGTGCTGACCACCACCCGCTGCGCGCGGCGCCGCCCGCCCCTCGCCCCTTCGGCGGCCGCCACCGCCTCCTCGATCCGCCCGAACGCCTCCGTCAGCGGCCCGAGCAGGCGCCGCCCCGCCGGGGTGAGGCGGACCTCGCGGTTGCGGCGCTCGAACAGGGCGACGCCGAGGCGCCGTTCCAGCGCCTTCACCTGCTGGCTCACCGCGCCCGGCGTCACGCCGAGCGTCTCCGCCGCCTGCTTCATGCTGCCGAGGCGGCCGGCCGCGGCGAAGGCGCGCAGCGCGGACAGCGGCAGGGGCGGGCGGGGCATGGATTCAGCTTAGCGGGGCTAAACCGACGCGCAAAGGAACTGGTTTGCCGCCGCCGCCCGCCGGCGCGAGCCTCGGGCCCGCCAGGAGAGGCCCGATCGCATGTCCGTCCGCTGCCTGTGCGTGTACCGTCGCCCCGGCCGGGTGCCGCCGCCCGGCGCGAGCGGGAGCGCCGGCCCGGCCTGCCGCGCGCCGCTCGCCGGCGGTGCGCCGGTCTTCGCCGGGCCGAGCGCCGCGGCCGCGGCGGCGGGCGCCGCATCGGAGCGGCGCGGGAGCGTCCGGGCATGACGCGCGGCATCGTGCGGCGGGCCCCCGCGGCCGCCGGACCCTGGGCCATCGTCGGGATCGGGTTGCTGGCGCTCGCGGTGGCGTTCTCGGCGCGCGCCTCCCTCAGCCTGGCGATGCCGGCCTGGGCGGGCGAACTGGGATGGTCGCGCTCCTTCGTCTCGGCCGCCGCCGCGGCGGCGCTCGTCGTCATGGCCGGCGTCGCGCCCGTCGCCGGAGCGCTGGTGGACCGGCGCGGGCCGCGGGCGGCGCTGGCTGCGGGGCTGGGCGCGCTCGCCCTCGGGTGTGCCGGCGTGGCGGCGGCGTCGGAGGCGTGGCTGTTCCTCGCCGCCTATGCCGGCGTGGCGGCGCTCGGCTTCGCGCTGGTCGCGACCCATGTCGTCGCGACGGCCGTGGCGCAGGCGGACGCCCGCCAGCGGGGCCTGGCGACGGGCATCGCGACCTCCGGCGCCACCGGCGGGCAGTTCGTCGTCGTGCCGCTGGTGGCGGCGCTTCTCGCCGCGGCGGACTGGCGCTGGAGCTTCCTCGGGCTCGCGGCCGCGGCGGCGCTGCTCGGGGTGCTGGCGTGGCGCGCGCTTCCGTCGCGCGGCGCCGCGACGCGCGGCAGGGGGCGGAGCGGGCCCGGCGCCGACCTGCGCTACCTGCTCGCGCAGCCTGCGTTCCACCTGCTGTTCTGGAGCTTCCTGATCTGCGGCTTCACCACCACGGGGGCGATCGAGACGCACCTGCTGCCCTACGCCGCGCTTTGCGGCTTCGGGCCGGTGCCGAGCGCCGCCGCCTACGGCGTGCTCTCGCTGGTCAACGTGGCCGGCATGGTGCTGGCGGGCTGGCTCGCCGACCGGGTGAACCGCCCGCTGCTGCTCGCCGGCATCTACCTCGGCCGCGCGCTGGCGTTCCTGCTGCTGCTCCAGGTCGGCGCCAGCTACGAGGCGCTGCTGCTGTTCGCGGTCGCCTTCGGCGCGGTGGACTACGCGACGGTGCCGGTGACGGCGAGCCTGGCGGCGAGCCATCTCGGCCTGCGCGTCATGGGCCTCGCCATGGGACTGGTCTCGGCGGGGCACGCGGCGGGCGCCGCGGCGGGCGCGCTGCTCGGCGGCTGGCTGTTCGACCTGACCGGCGACTACGACTGGCTGTGGCGCGGCTCGCTGCTGGCCGCGGCAGCCGCCGGCGGGCTCGTGGCGCTGATCCGCGAGGGCCACGCCGCCTGCGCCGCCGCCGCCCGGACCGCCGGGCAGGTCGCGGAAAACCCGTCGCGCTGACGGGAGCGCCGCGGCGCCCGGCGACGAGCGGCACGCGAGCGGCGCCGGCCGGAACGCAGCCCGACCGATGCCCCCCGTCACGCGGCCGCGCCGGGCGCCGCGATGCGATCGCCGCGCCGTCCCGGCGTTCGCCATCGCCCCCCGCCCGCGGCCGATTGTCTGGCGGCCCCCAGGGGCTAGACTGCGCGCCACGCGGCCCGGCACCGGCCCCCGTGGCGGAACGGTAGACGCAGGCGACTCAAAATCGCTCGCCCGCGAGGGTGTGGGAGTTCGAATCTCCCCGGGGGCACTCCCGCGCTGCGCGGGGCTGGGGGAGCGTCTTCGCCGGATGGGCGAAGCTTTCTTGTCTTTCTCGCGGAATGCGTTAGGATCGCTGGCCGCCATGCTGCCCAGCGCCCGCCTCGAGCCGCGCAGGGCAGGGCGCCAGCGGTTGCTTGCGGCCTGGGTGAGCGCACTCACGGCCTGGGCGGTCTCCGTCCTGCTGCTGCACGGGGACTACGCCGCCTCCCTCCGTCGGGAGGAGCAGCGGCTGGAATTCGCGGCGCTCGAGCGCGCCGCGGCGATGGCGGAGGCGGCCGGGCAGGCGCTGCAGCACGTCCTCGACGTCGCGGCCGGCCTGCACGCGCTGCTCCAGGCCCGCGAGCACCGCCTCCGCGCGGGCGACGCCGCCGGCGCCGCCGCCATCGAGGACCACCTGGCCGCCCTCGCCCGCCGCGGGGACTTCGCCGTGCAGGCGATCGCGGCGATCGGTCCGGACGGCACGCCGCGCCGGTCCGCCACCGCCCAGGCCCGGCGGGACGCTCCCGTCGCGCCGCCCGATCGCGGGCCCGTCGCCCTCCCTCGCGACGGCAGGCGCGGGCTGCACGTCGGCGCGCCGGAACCGGCCGACACCGGCGCCCTGCGCTGGCGCCTGCCCCTCGCGCGCCCGCTGGAGGACCCGGCCGGGCATTTCGCAGGCCTCGCGCTGGTCGCGTTCGATCCGCTCGAGCTGTCGGCCAGGCTCGGCGCCCTGCACGCCGGCGAGGGCGAGTCCTCCCTGGTGCTGCGCGTCGAGGACGGCGCGCTGCTCGCCCTCGGCGCGGCGGAGGAACGCCGCTTCCTCGGCGGCCGCCTGCCCGAGGAGGCGGCGCTGCTCCGGCTGCTGCACGCCGAGCGCGCCGGCAAGGCCCGGATCTGGAACCCTTTCACCGGCCGCGAGCTGCTCCTCGCCTACCGCCTGGTCCCGGACACGCCGCTGGCCGTCGCCTACGGCCTCGATGCGGAGCGGGAGCTGGCGCCGGTCCGCGCGCTGCGCCGCTCGGCCCAGGCGGCGATGGCCGTCACGGCGGTCGTGTCGCTGGCGGCGCTCCTGCTGGTGCTCTGACGGACCCTGCCGGGGCGCCTGGCGGCCCCGCCCCTTCCCGCCCCGCTCGCCAGGCGTTCCGCGCCGTGACGCGCACGCCGGGGCGGCCCGGGCGGGCCGCGGCGGGGCTGCCGGAACCGCCGGGTGCTTGCCATTCGCGCCGGATCGGGCAAAGACGCGCGCCGGCGGACCGGCCCGGCCGGGCCGTCGCCGGTCCGCCCGACCGCCGTCCGCCGCGTCGCGCCGCCCGCCCGTCCGCCGTCCGCCTCCACCGCACCGGAGTTCCGCGCCATGTCCGCCGTCTTCGACCGCATCGCCGACATCATCGCGGAGAACAGCGACGTCCCGCGCGAGAAGATCACGCCCGATTCGCACGTGATCGACGATCTCGGGATCGACAGCCTCGACTTCCTCGACATCGTCTTCGCCATCGACAAGGCGTTCGGCATCAAGGTGCCGGTCGAGCAGTGGACGCAGGAGGTGAACGCGGGCAACGCGCCGGCGGAGCAGTATTTCGTGATGAAGAACCTCGCCCAGCGCATCGAGGAGCTGGTCGCGGCCAGGCAGGCCCAGGGCGGCTGAGGACGCCCGAGGCGCGGCCCCGTGCGGCTCGAGTATTTCCAGATGATCGACCGCGTCCGCGCCTGCGGCGGGGGCGCGATCACCGCGGAGGCGCGGGTCCCCGAGGCCTCCCCCGTGTTCGAGGGGCACTTTCCCGGCCACCCGCTGATGCCGGGCGTGCTGCTGGTGGAGGCCATGGCGCAGGCCTCGGGCTACCTGATCCTGGCGGCACAGGGCTTTGCGCGCATGCCCTTCCTCGCCGGGGTGCGCGAGGCGAAGCTGCGCCGCTTCGTCGCGCCCGGCATGGTGCTGACGGTGGAGGCGCGGCTGGTGCATGAGGGCTCGGGCTACGCGGTGACGGCGGCCAGCATCGTGGGCCCGGACGGCGGGCGGATCTGCGACGCGGAGCTGACGCTGCGCACGCTGCCCTTCCCCGCCCCGGAACTGGCCGCGGCGATGCGCGCGCGGGCGCAGGAGATCGGCCTGCCGGCGACGGCGGCGGGAGGTGTGGCGTGACGGCGCGGCGCGAGGTCTGGATCACCGGCATCGGCCTCGTCACCTCGCTCGGCGAGGGGGCGGAGGCGCACTGGGCGGCGCTGGCCGCGCCCGGCGGCGCGAAGCCGGTGCTGGACGAGACGAGCTTCGCCCCCTTCGCGGTGCATCCGCTGCCGGCGCTCGATCTCGACCGCCAGATCCCGAAGAAGGGCGACCAGCGGCAGATGGAGCCCTGGCAGCGCCTCGGCACCTACGCCGCGGGGCTTGCGATCGACGACGCGCGGGCGCGGGCGCTGGTCGCCGACATGCACCTGGTGGTGGCCGCCGGCGGCGGCGAGCGCGACGTGGCGGTGGACGAGGCGGTGATCGCCGAGCTCGCCGGCGCGCCGCCCGAGGTCGCGGGGCCGCGGCTGAACGAGATCCTCGCGGCGAACCTGCGGCCGACGCTGTTCCTCGCCCAGCTTTCCAACCTGCTCGCCGGCAACATCTCGATCGTGCACGGCGTGACCGGCTCCTCGCGCACCTTCATGGGCGAGGAGCAGGCGGCGGCGGACGCGGTGCGCATCGCGCATCTGCGCCTCGCCGAGGGGCGCGGCGAGATCGCGCTGGTGGGCGGCGCCTACGTCGCGCAGCGCTGGGACATGCTGCTGCTCTACGCCGCGGGCGGCGCGCTGTGGCGCGGCCCCTGGGCGCCGATCTCGGCGCGGGCGGCGCGCGGCGGGGGGTTCGTCGGCGGCGGCATGGCCGCCTTCCTGGTGCTGGAGACGGCGGAGCACGCGCGCGCGCGCGGCGCCCGGGGCCTCGCGCGCCTCGCCGGCGTGGCGACCGACGTGGCGCACCGCCGCGAGGGGGGCGGTGCGGCCGCGGTGGCGCGGGCGCTGTGGGACCGGCTCGCGCCCCGCTCGGGCGGCGGCCGGCTGGGCGTGATCTCCGGCGCCAGCGGGGCCGAGCCCGCGCTCGGCGAGGAGCGCGCCTTCCTTGCCGGGCTCGGCGCCGAGGGCGCGCTGGTCCGCACCCCGGGCTCGCTGCTCGGCCACGGCGTGGAGGCGAGCTTCCCGGCCCATCTCGCCCTCGGCGCGCTGGCGCTCGCGCGCGGCGGCTTCTACCCGCCGCTCGATCCCGGGCTCGACACGCCGGCGCCGGGGGATGCCGTGGACCGGGTGCTCGTCACCGGCTTCGGCCAGTGGCGCGGCGAGGCGCTGGCGCTGCTGGAGCCGGCGGCATGAACGGCACGACCATGACGACCACGACGACACGCGACAGGCACGGCCGGCCCCTGGTCGCGGTGACCGGCATCGGCATCGTCACCTCGCTCGGCTGGGGCGTGGAGGCGAACTGGGCGGCGCTGACCGCGGGGCGGTCGGGCATCCGCCGCATCACCCGCTTCCCGACCGACCACCTCAAGACCACCATCGCCGGCCTGGTGCACCTGCCGGACGAGGCGCCGGGCGGCGAGTGCATCCCCTCCCCCGTCCGCGTCGAGCGCATGGCGGTCGCGGTGATCGCCGAGGCGCTGCAGAACGCGCGCATCGGCGACACGGGCCGCTTCCCGGGGCCGCTCTTCGTCGGCATGCCGCCGGTGGAGATGGAATGGCCGCAGCGCTTCGCGCTCGCCCGCGGCGCCAATGACGGCGCGCCGGGCTACCGCGGCCTCGTCGCCGCGGTCGAGGGCCGGCAGGACATCTACGAGACGGTGCTGTTCGGCGGCGTGGCCGAGCACCTCGCCGCGCGCTTCGGCACCCGCGGCGCGCCGATCAGCCTGACCACCGCCTGCGCCACCGGCGCCTCCGCGATCCAGCTCGGCGTCGAGGCGATCCAGCGCGGCGAGGCGGAGGCGGCGATCGCCCTCGGCGCCGACGGCTCGGTGCAGCCCGAGGCGCTGATCCGTTTCTCGCTGCTCTCCGCCCTCTCGATGCGCAACGAGGAGCCGGAGAAGGCGGCGCGGCCCTTCGACCGCACGCGCGACGGCTTCGTCATGGCCGAGGGCGCCGCGGCGCTGGTCCTGGAGAGCCTGGAGAGCGCGCGCGCCCGCGGCGCGCCGGTGCTCGGCCTGGTGCTCGGCTGCGGCGAGCGGGCGGATTCCTTCCACCGCACGCGCTCCAACCCCGACGGCAAGGCGATCATCGGCGCCATCCGCAACGCGCTGGCGGATGCCGGGCTGGCGCCCGGGGACATCGACTACGTCAACGCGCACGGCACCGGGACGCCGGAGAACGACAAGATGGAGCATCTCGGCATGCGCGCCGTGTTCGGCGACCGGCCGCCGCCCATCTCCTCCAACAAGTCCATGATCGGCCACACCCTCTCCGCCGCCGGCGCGGTGGAGGCGGCGTTCAGCCTGCTCACCATCCGCGACCAGCTCCTGCCGCCGACGATCAATCACCGCGAGCCCGATCCGGCGATCCCGCTCGACGTGGTGCCGAACGAGGCGCGCCGGGCGCGGGTGCGGCACGTGCTCTCCAACTCCTTCGGCTTCGGCGGGCAGAACGTCTGCCTGGTGCTGGGCGAGCCGCCGGGCTGAGCGCCATGCGCGCCTTGCGGCTGCACGCCGAGCGCGACCTGCGCCTCGACGACATCCCCCCGCCGCCCCCGCCCGGACCGGGCGAGGTGCAGGTGCGCATGCGCGCCCTCGCGCTCAACCACATCGACGTCTGGGGCTGGCGCGGCATGGCCTTCGCGAGGCGCGCGCTGCCGATCTGCGTCGGCGTCGAGGCGGTGGGCGAGGTCGTCGCCGCGGGGCCGGGCGTGGAGGGATGGCGCATCGGCGACCGCGTCGCGCCCTACGGCGCCATCACCTGCGGCGCCTGCCGCGCCTGCCGCGAGGGCCGCGACAACCTCTGCGAGGACGTCCGCGGCATCATGGGCTTCCACGTGGACGGCTTCGCGCGCGAGCGCGCCAACCTCGAGGCGCGGCTGCTGGTCCGCGTGCCCGACGGCATCGGCTGGGAGGACGCGGCCTGCGGCCCGGTGACCTTCGCCACCGTCGAGCACATGCTGTTCGACAACGCGCGGCTGGAGCCGGGCGAGACCATCCTGGTCCACGCCGCGGGCTCCGGCATCGGCACGGTGGCGATCCGCATGGCCAAGGCGCTCGGCTGCACGGTGATCGCCACCGCCGGCGACGACGAGAAGTGCGCGAAGGCCCGCGCGCTCGGCGCCGACCACGTGGTGAACTACACGACCGGGCGCTTCGAGAGCGTGGCGCGGCGCGTCACCGGCAAGCGCGGCGTGGACGTGGTGTTCGAGCATGTCGGCGCGGCGACCTGGGCGGGCTCGCTGTTCTCGCTGCGCATGGGCGGGCGGCTGGTGACCTGCGGCTCGACCTCGGGCGTGGCGGCCGAGACCAACCTGATGATGCTGTTCCAGCGCCAGCTCCGCATCTTCGGCTCGTTCGGCGCCTCGATGCGCAACATCGCCGACGGCTACGCGAGGATGGCGGCGGGCCTGCGGCCGGTGATCGACACGGTGCTGCCGCTCGAGCGCTTCGCCGAGGGGGTGGCGCGGCTCGAGAGCCGGCGCGTGTTCGGCAAGATCGTGGTGACGCTCTAGGGGGCGGGGAGCCGCGGAGCGCCGTGCGAGTCCTGCAGCGTCTCGGCGAGGGCGCGCTCGGCCTGCTCGTGCGCTGGCTGTTCGCGCTGATGCGCGTCCTCGGGCCGGATCGCGGCCCGCGCATCGGCGGCGCGGTGGCGCGCGCGTTCGGCCCGCTGACGCCGGCCCACCGCATCGCGCGCGACAACATCCGCGCCGCCTTCCCCGACCTCCCCGAGGCCGGGCGCCGGCGCATCCTGCGCGAGGCCTGGGACAACCTGGGCCGCACCGCCTGCGAGTACGTCCACATGGACGCGATCTGGGACTTCGACCTGGCGCGGCCCGGCGCCGGGCGCATCGAGGCGAGCCCCGAGGTGATCGCCCGCTACGCCGCGCTGCGCGACCGCGCCGGGCCGGCGCTGGTCTTCGCCGCGCATCTCGCCAACTGGGAACTGCCGGCGGTCGCCGCGGCGAAGCACGGCATCCGCGCCGCGGTGCTGTACCGCACGCCCAATGTCGCGCCGGTGGCGCGCGAGATCCTCAGGCTGCGCCGCGGCACGATGGGCACGCTGATCCCGGCCGGCATCGCCGCGCCGCTGCGCATGGTCTCGGCGCTGGAGCAGGGCATGGTGGTCGGCATGCTGGTGGACCAGCGCTTCGGCCGCGGGCCGCGCGTGCCCTTCCTGGGCCGGCCGGCCGCGGCGAACCCGCTGCTCGCCGAGCTCGCGCGCCGCTTCGACTGCCCGGTGTACGGGACGCGGGCGATCCGCCTCCCGGGCGGCCGGTTCCGGCTCGAGCTGACCGGGCCGCTCGACCTCCCGCGCGACGCGGAGGGGAAGATCGACGTCGCCGCCGCCACCGCGGCGATCAACCGGGTCGTCGAGGCCTGGGTGCGCGAGCATCCCGGCCAGTGGCTCTGGATGCACCGCCGCTGGCGCTGACGGCGGCGCTTGCGGCCGGCGCGCCGGCGTGCCCACCCTGGGCGGCATGGACCGCCGACGCAGCACCCCGCTCGACGCCCTGACCCCCGGCGCGCGCTTCCGCACCGAGCACCGCGTGACCGCCGCCGACCTCGCCCCGGTCGCCGCCCTGCTCGGCGAGGCGGAGGGGGCGCTGCCGGCGCGCGCCGCCGGGGCGCTGATGACGCACCTGATCGCCACCGCCTTCCCCGGCTTCGGCACGGCCATCCTGCGCGAGGACTACCGCTACGCCGGCACCCTCGCCGAAGGCGACGCGCTGACGGCCGAGATCGAGGTGACCGAGGTGGACCGGGCCGCCGGCCGGGCGCGCCTCGCCTGCCGCGTGCTCGGCCCGGGCGGCGCCGCGCTGCTCGCCGGCGAGGCCGAGGTGGCCCCGCCCCGCGTCGCCGAGGAACGCGAGGTTCCCGCCCTTCCGGGCGCGTCGCCGCGGCCCGTGCGCGTGCTGCGCGCGCTGCTCGCGCGCTGCGCCGGCCTGCCGCCGGTGCCGACGGCGGTGGTGCATCCCTGCGACGCGGAAAGCCTGCGCGGCGCGCTGCTCGCCGCCGAACACGGCCTGATCGCGCCGATCCTGGTCGGGCCGGAGGCGAAGATCCGCGGCGCCGCCGCAGCCGCCGGCCTCGACATCGCCGCCCTGCCGCTCGTTCCCGCCCCGCACAGCCACGCCGCGGCCGAGCTCGCGGTCGCGCAGGTGCGCGAGGGCCGCGCCGCGGCGCTGATGAAGGGCAGCCTGCACACCGACGAGCTGATGGCCGCGGCGCTGGCGCGGGAGGCGGGGCTGCGCACCGAGCGCCGCGTCAGCCACTGCTTCGTGGTGGACGCGCCGCTCTACCCGCGCCCGCTCCTCATCACCGACGCCGCGGTCAACATCCAGCCCGACCTCGAGGCGAAGGCCGACATCGCGCGCAACGCCATCGCCCTCGCCCGCGCCATCGGCATCGAGCTGCCCAAGGTCGCGATCCTCTCGGCGGTGGAGACGGTGACGCCGAAGATCCCCTCCACCATCGACGCCGCGGCGCTGTGCAAGATGGCCGAGCGCGGGCAGATCGTCGGCGGCGTTCTCGACGGCCCGCTCGCCTTCGACAACGCGGTGAGTCCGGCGGCGGCGAGGGCCAAGGGCATCACGAGCCCGGTGGCGGGCCAGGCCGACGTGCTGCTCTGCCCCGATCTCGAGAGCGGCAACATGCTCGCCAAGCAGCTCACCTATCTCGGCGGCGCGGAGAGCGCCGGGATCGTGCTCGGCCTGCGCGTCCCCGTGGCGCTCACCAGCCGCGCCGACAGCGCGACGGCGCGGCTCGGCAGCGCGGCGCTGCTCCGGCTGATGGCGCCGCGCGCGGCGGCGCCCGCCCCGGGATGAGCGGACGGGCGCGCCCGGGGCGCCGCCGCGACGGCCGCCCCCGGTCCGCGATCGCGCCACCGCAGCGAGGAGACCCCGATGACGCCCGCCACCATCGCCGTGCGCACGGCGACGCTCGAGATCGCCTGCGAGGTCCGGGGACCGGAAACCGGTCCGGCGGTGATCCTGCTGCACGGCTTCCCGGACGACGTGCGCGCCTGGGACGGCGTCGCCGCGCCGCTCGCCGGGGCCGGCTGCCGCGTGGTCGTGCCCTACCTCCGCGGCTGCGGCGCGACGCGGTTCCTGGACCCGGGGACGCCACGCTCCGGCGAGCAGGCGGCGCTCGGGCACGACCTGCGCGCGCTGATGGACGCGCTGCGCCTCCCGCGCGCGCTGCTGGCGGGCTACGACTGGGGCGGGCGGGCCGCCTGCGTGGTCGCGGCGCTGTGGCCGGAGCGCGTGGCCGGGCTCGTCACCGGCAACGGCTACGCCATCCAGGACATCGCCGCCGCCGCGCGCCCCGCCGCGCCGGCGCAGGAGCTGCGGTTCTGGTACCAGTGGTACTTCCACACCGAGCGCGGCCGCGCCGGCCTCGCCGCGAACCGCCGCGCGCTCTGCCGCCTGCTGTGGGAGCTGTGGTCGCCGACCTGGCGCTTCGCCGAGGCCGAGTTCGAGCGCACCGCGCCGAGCTTCGACAATCCCGACTTCGTCGCGGTGGCGATCCACTCCTACCGCCACCGCTACGGCGCCGCGCCGGGCGATCCCGCGCTGGCGCCGATCGAGGCGCAGCTCGCGCGGCAGCCGAGGATCGCCGTGCCGACCATCTGCCTGCACGGCGCCGACGACGGCGTGGCGCCGCCCGAGACCAGCGCCGGCCACGCGCGCCACTTCGCCGGCCCCTACGCCCGCCGCGTGCTGCCCGGCGTCGGCCACTTCCTGCCGCGCGAGGCGCCGGAGGCGCATGTGCGCGCGGTGCTGGAGCTGCTGGCGCGGTAGGTCAGGCCTCGTCCGGCGGCAGGCGCGGCGGGCGGAGCGGCTCCGGCGTCCGCGCGGAGCGAGGCCCGCACCAGCGCATCCAGCGCGCCGAGGAAGCGCGCGCGGTCCGCCCTGGCCATCGCCGCGGGGCCGCCCGTCTCGCGCCCCGCCTCGCGCAGCGCGCGCGCCACCTCGCGCCCGGCGAGCGCGCCGCCGATGTTGTCCGCCGTCCAGACATGGCCGCGCGGCGCCACCGCGCGCGCCCCCTTCGCCAGGCAGCGCGCGGCGAGCGGGATGTCGGCGGTGACGCAGATGTCGCCGGGCGCGATGTGCTCGGCGATCCAGTCGTCCGCCGCGTCCGCGCCCTCGCCCACCACGACGAGCCGCGCGTTCGGCAGCGGCGGCGGCCGCGCGCCGCGCCGGCCGTTGCTCACCAGCACCACCGGCAGGGCGTGACGGGCAGCGACGCGATACGCCTCCTCGCGCACCGGGCAGGCGTCGCCGTCGAGGTAGAGGACGGGCGGCGGCGCCACTCAGCCGCCGCCGCGCAGCATGCGGATGATGCCGGAGAAGTCGGCCTCCGCGCCGCCCTGCTCGACGAAGCGCCGGTAGAGCGCGAGCGCCTGCGCGCCGAGCGGTGTCTCGACGCCGGCCGCTCGCGCCGCCTCCTGCGCCAGGCCGAGGTCCTTCGCCATCAGCGCGGCGGCGAAGCCGGGCCTGTAGTCGCGGTTGGCGGGGCTCCCCGGCACCGGGCCCGGCACCGGGCAGTAGGTGGTGAGCGACCAGGACTGGCCGGAGGAGCGCGACATCACGTCGAACAGGGCCTGGTGCGAGAGGCCGAGCTTCTCGGCCAGCACGAAGGCCTCGCAGGTGACGATCATGGTCGCCGCGAGCACCATGTTGTTGCAGGTCTTGGCCGCCTGGCCGGCGCCCGCTTCGCCGCAATGCAGCACGTTGCGCCCCATCGCCTTCAGGATCGGCTCGGCGCGCGCGAACGCTTCCGCCGGGCCGCCGACCATGAAGGTGAGGGTCGCCGCCTCCGCCCCCATCACGCCGCCCGAGACCGGGGCGTCGAGCATCGGCCGGCCGACCGCGGCGGCGACCGCGCGCGCGGTGGCGACGTCGATGGTCGAGCAGTCCACCAGCACCGCGCCCGGATCGCTCGCCGCCGCCATGCCGCCCGCGCCGAGCCAGGCCTCGCGCACCTGCTCGCCCGCGGGCAGCATGGTGATCACGAACTCCGCCCCGCGCGCCGCCTCCGCCGCCGATACGGCCGCCGCGACGCCCGCCGCGGCGGCGCGGGCCAGCGTCTCCGGCACGATGTCGAAGCCCGTGACCGCGTGCCCCGCCCTGACCAGGTTGCGCGCCATCGGGCCGCCCATGTTGCCGAGGCCGACAAAGCCGATCCGCGCCATCGCCGCCTCCTCCTTCCGGATGCGGCGGCCAGGGTAGGCGGCGCGCGCGGGAAGAGGAAGGCGCCTTCGCCCGCAGGCCGCCGCGCCGGTCCGCCACCCTGGCGTCGCCGGCGGGCGCCGCGTAACCTCCCGCCGCCGCCCCCCGGGCCAGGCAGGAAGCAGGGATGCCCGTCCAGATGAGCAGCGCGCGCCGCGCGGTCTACCGCCATGCCGACCTTGCCCGCCTCTTCGATCCGCGGAGCGTCGCCATCATCGGCGCCTCGCCGCGCCCCGGCTCCTTCGGCGAGCGCACGCTGAAGGCGCTCGCCCATTACGACGGCCGCATCCACCTGGTGAACGGACGCTACGCGGAGATCGAGGGCCGGCCCTGCCACCCCTCCGTCGCCGCGCTGCCGGAGGTGCCCGACTGCGCCGTCATCGTCGCCGCGCGCGAGGCGGTGGAGCCGATCGTCGAGGAGTGCATCGCGGCCGGCGTCGGCGGCGTGATGATCTACGCCTCCGGCTACGGCGAGACCGGCAGGCCGGAGCGCGTCGCGCAGCAGCGGCGCCTGAGCGAGCTCGCCCGCCGCTCCGGCATGCCGATCGTCGGCCCGAACTGCATCGGCATGCTCAACTTCCGCAGCCGCGCCGGCGTCACCTTCATGCAGATCCCCCAGCTGCCGGAGCCGCGGCCGCACGCGGTCGGGCTGATCAGCCAGTCGGGCGCGCTCGGCTTCTCGCTCGCCCAGGCGCACGAACGCGGGGCCTCCTTCAGCCACCTGCTGACCACCGGCAATTCCTGCGACGTGGACGCGGCGGACTGCATCGCCTACCTCGCCGAGGATCCGGGCTGCGCCGCCATCGCCTGCGTGTTCGAGGGGCTTCCCGATCCGGCGCGCCTGCTCGAGGCGGCGGAGATCGCCGAGGCCCACGACAAGCCGATCGTGCTCTACAAGCTCGGCACCGGGGAAGAGGGCGCGGCGGCGGCGCTGTCGCACACCGGCTCGCTCGCCGGCTCGATGGCCGCCTGGCGCGCCGCCTTCGAGCGCGCCGGCGCGATCCTGGTCGAGGACTTCGAGGCGCTGGTCGAGAGCGCGGCGTTCTTCGCCAAGATGCCGCGGCGCCCGGCCGCGCGCGGCGCGGCGGTGGTCGCGGTCTCCGGCGGCTCGGCCATCATGGCCGCCGACCGCGCCGAGGTGCACGGCGTGCCGCTGCCGCAGCCGAAGCCCGAGGTGCGCGCGGTGCTGGAGGCGCGCATCCCGGAATTCGGCTCCCCCCGCAACCCCTGCGACGTGACGGCGCAGGTCGCGAACGACCCGGATTCGCTCACCGCCTGCGCCGAGGCGCTGCTCGGCGACGACGCCTACGGCGTGCTGATCTATCCGCAGATCTACGCGACCGAGCTCACCGGCCAGCGCGTGGCGATGCTCTCCGACCTCGCGCGGCGCATGGAGAAGCCGGTCTGCATCGTCTGGACCACGGAGTGGCTGGAGGGCCCCGGCGCGCGCGCCGCGGAGGAGGACCCGCGGGTCGCGCTGTTCCGCTCCACCGACCGCTGCTTCGCCGCCCTCGCCGCCTGGCACGCGCGCGCGGCGCGGCGGGCGGCCGGCCCGCGCCGCTGGACGCGCCGCGCCGCGCCGGAGGCCGCGGCCGAGGCGGCGGCGCTGCTCGATGCGGCGGCGCCGGGCGCGACGCTGACCGAGCGCGAGGCGAAGCGCGTGCTCGCCGCCTACGGCGTGCCGGTCGTGCCCGAACGCCTCGCGCGCAGCGTGGAGGAGGCGGTCGCCGCCGCCGCCGCGCTCGGCTACCCGGTCGCGGTGAAGGTCGAAAGCCCCGACCTGCCGCACAAGACCGAGGCCGGGGTGATCCGCCTCGGCCTCAAGGACGAGGGCGAGCTGCGGGCGGCCTACGCGGCGGTGATGGCGAACGCCGGGCGCGTCGCCCCGCCGCCGCGGATCAACGGCGTGCTGGTGCAGCCGATGGCGCGCCCGGGCGTGGAGGTGATGGTGGGCGGCCGGATGGATCCGCAGTTCGGGCCGCTCGTGCTGGTCGGCCTCGGCGGCGTGCTGGTCGAACTGATGCGCGACAGCGCCACCGCCCTCGCGCCGGTCACGGCGGAGGAGGCGCGGGCGATGCTGCGGCGGCTGAAGGGCTTCCGCGCCCTGCAGGGATTCCGCGGCGCGCCGCCGGCCGATCTCGACCGCCTCGCCGACATCGTCTGCCGCCTGTCGGAGCTGCTCGCCGACCAGCGCGGGCGCATCGCGGAGCTGGACGTCAACCCGATCATCTGCGCCGGCGCCGAGGCGGTGGCGGTGGATGCGCTGATCGTGCGCGGCGGGGGCGGGTAGGCGGCGCCCCGCGCCCCTGTCGCACGCGTCTCCCCGCCCGCGCCGGCGTGGCGCCGGGCGAGCCCGCGCGCACGGGCGGCGCCACGCATCGGCGGGCGGCGCGCTTCCGGCCATGCCCGGCCGTCCGCGGCCGGCCTGGAGCGGATCGCAAACGGCAAGGAACCGCCGGGAACGTGAATCCGCTCGACCGACACCGGGCCGGAGCCGCTGCCGCGAGCCCAGCCGGGCGGCAGCGGCCCCCGTGGTCTGATCGTTGCCGTCGGTTCCCGACAGCAGCCTGAATCAGAGCGCCAGATTGCTGCTGGTGGTGCGATTCACGCCGCGGAGGGCAGGCGCCATCTGCGGCGATCGCACCACTAGGGTCTGTACTCAATTGCCGTGGGAACGGTGCGGTGATTCGCCCTGCCCAACGGCGGGAGATGAAGGGTGTTGCGCCTGTTCGGGCTGAGCGACGTGCCGTGGGCGGCGAGCGAGCCGCATCCGGCGATGGTCCACACCGGGCCGCGGCGCGTGGACGACCGGCGGGGGATCGGCGGCATCGTGCACCGTTTCCGCGAAGGCTGCCGCTGGCGTGCCCTGCCGCCGGAATAGGGGCCATACGCCACCGTCTT
>NZ_JAHZUY010000123.1 GCF_019458025.1 Caldovatus aquaticus
CAGAGGCTCGATGATCCGCCATTCCGCCTCACTCAGATCGAACCGCGACATGCCAAGCTCCCGTCCAGCAGGGAACTTGAATCAGATCCCAGCCCGTCGCGTCCAGCAGTTTGGGTTCAGGACCTAGCCGCGAGCAGGGGGACCTGTTCCAGCTCCACAACCCGATCTCGGAGACGCCGGCGGCGACGGAGCTGACGCCGCAGGCGGCGCTCGAGGAGGTGCTCCCGGCCTTCGAGCGGCTGCGGGCGCAGGGCAAGACGCGCTTCCTCGGCATCACCGCCCTCGGCCAGCCGGCGGCGCTGCGCCGGGTGATCGGCGCGCGGGTTCTGGACACCGCGCAGATCCCCTACAACCTGCTCAATCCGAGCGCGCGCGCGCCGCTGCCGCCCGGCTTCCCGGCGCACGACTTCGAAGGCTCTCTGCGCGACGCGGCGGCGGCCGATGTCGGCGTGATCGGCATCCGCGTCCTTGCCGCCGGCGCGCTCAGCGGCGAGGAGACGCGCCATCCGGTCGCGCAGCCGGTGGTGGCGCCGATCGGCTTCGGCTCCGACTACCGCACCGATCTCGAGCGCGCGCGCCGGTTCCGCCCCCTCGTCGCCGAGGGGCACGCGGCGGACCTGGTCGAGGCCGCGCTGCGCTACGCCATCGCCGCGCCGGAGATGGCAACGGTGCCGATCGGCACGGCGAGCCTCGGGCAGCTCGAGCACGCGCTCGCCGCCGCGGCCAAGGGGCCGCTCTCGGCGGAGGCGCTGGCGCGGGTGGCGGCGCTGCAGCGCGGCCTCGCCGGCGGCTGAACACCGCGCCCGAAGGGGCGCGCCGCGCGGCGGCCGGCCGCATTCCGGACGCCGCCGCCCCCTGTCCGCCGTGCCGCCATGCGCTATGCTGGACCGCGACCGCAGGGGAGGGAACGCCGATGGCGCAGAGGCCGCCGCGCATCGTGGTGATGGACAGCCCGCTGAGCGCGATGGAAGTGGCGCGCGAGCTCGCGCCGGCCGGGTTCGAGATGGTGGTGGCGCGGTTCGGCACGCCGGAATTCGCCGAGGCGATGCGGGAGGCCGAATACCTCGTCGGCTTCGGCAGCCCGGCGATGGACGACGCCTTCTTCCGCGCCGCGCCGAAGCTGCGCCTGGTCCAGCTCCTGAGCGCGGGCTACGACACCTGCAACCTCGAGGCCGCGCGCCGCGCAGGCGTGCCGATCTGCAACAACGGCGGGGCGAACGCGACCGCCGTCGCCGAGCACGCGCTGATGCTGATGCTCGCGGTCTGCCGGCGCCTGATCTGGCAGCACCAGAACGTCGTTGCCGGCCGCTGGCGCGGCAACGACCCCTCGCAGGTCAGGCTCTACGAGCTGCGGGGCAAGACGCTCGGCATCGTCGGGCTCGGCACGATCGGCAAGAAGGTGGCGCGGCTCGCGGGCGCCTTCGGCATGGAGGTGCTGTACTACGACATCGTGCGGCTGTCGGAGGACGCGGAGGATGCGCTCGGCGTGCGTTTCCGCCTGCTCGGCGAGCTGCTGCGCGCCTCCGACATCGTCTCGCTGCACGTGCCGCTGACGCCGGCGACGCGGCACATGATCGGCCGGGCCGAGCTCGCGCGGATGAAGCCGACCGCCTACCTCGTCAACACCTGCCGCGGGCCGGTGGTGGACGAGGCCGCGCTCTTCGAGGCGCTGCGCGACGGAACGATCGCCGGGGCCGGGCTCGACGTCTTCGACCAGGAGCCGCCGCCGGCGGACAACCCGCTGTTCGGCCTCGACAACGTGGTGCTGACGCCGCACTACGCCGGCCCGACCTGGGACAACCAGGCCGCGCGCTTCCGCAACGCCTTCGACAATTGCCAGCGCGTGGCGCGGGGCGAGAAGCCGCTCTGGATCGTGCCGGAGCTCGCCGGCGCCTAGGTCCTGAACCCAAACTGCTGGACGCGACGGGCTGGGATCTGATTCAAGTTCCCTGCTGGACGGGAGCTTGGCATGTCGCGGTTCGATCTGAGTGAGGCGGAATGGCGGATCATCGAGCCTCTG
>NZ_JAHZUY010000124.1 GCF_019458025.1 Caldovatus aquaticus
ATCCCCGGCACCTCGTCGCGCAAGGTTGCCTTCCCGCGCGACGCCGAACGCTACAGGCCCCGCAACGCCATCGCGCGAACCTTCTGCCGCATCGAGGATTCCCGCGGCATCGCCACCCGATACGACAGGACCGCCCGCAACTTCCTCGCCGCCGCCATCACCTACCGGGCGCGATTGAGTCCAGAGCCTGGGCGTCCTCCGCCCCGCCGATCTCCAGCACCAGGCCGTCGCGGCCGGGCTCGACGCCGGGCGGGAGCGTGCGCCGCAGCATGGCATAGTCGAGGTCGTGGCTCATGTGCGTCAGCACCGTCCGCCGCGGGCGCAGCCTCTCGACCCAGCCGAGGACGGTGGCGAGGTCGGCGTGCACCTTGTGCGGCTGGCGCTGGAAGCAGCCGACCACCCAGGTGTCGAGGCCGTGCAGCGCCTCCAGCGTCTCCGGGGGGACGCGGACGACGTCGGTGCAGTAGGCGAAGCCGTCGGCGCGCAGGCCGAGCGTCTCCATCACCGCATGGTCCAGGCGCAGCAGGGTGAGCGCGATGCCCGCGACGGTCAGCGCCTCGCCCGCGCGCACCGGGACCGGCTCGAGGCAGGGCCGGTAGAAGCCGGGCGTGGGGGGAAGGAAGGCGTAGTCGAAGCGCCGGCGCAGCACCGCGAGCGTCTCCGCCGTGGCGAAGACGGGCAGCGGCCTGCCGATGAGGCGGTTGATCGCGCGCAGCTCGTCGATGCCCATGATGTGGTCGGCATGGGCGTGGGTGAACAGCACCGCGTCGATGCGGGCGATGCCGGCGGCGAGGAACTGCGCGCGCAGGTCGGGGCCGGCATCCACCAGCAGGCGCCTGCCATCGGGGGCCTCGATCACGATGCTCGACCGCGTGCGGCGGTTGGCCGGCTCGGCCGGGTCGCAGGCGCCCCAGTTGCCGTGCCCGTCCGGCCCGCCGAGCGTCGGCACCCCGCCGGAGGGGCCGCAGCCGAGCAGCGTGACCCTGAGGCGCGGCACGCGGCTCACCTCGCCTTGCGGAACAGGCGGCGGAAGTTGCGCGTCGTCAGCTCGGCGAGCGCGGCGCTCTCCATCCCCCGCACCTCGGCGAGCACCTTGGCGGTGTGGGCGACGTAGGCGGGCTCGCAGCGCTTGCCGCGCAGCGGCACCGGGGCGAGGTAGGGCGCGTCGGTCTCGACCAGCAGCCGCTCGGCGGGGAGGTCGCGGGCGATGGCGCGGATCTCCCCGCTCTTCGGGAAGGTGAGGATGCCGGAGAAGGAGACGTAGCCGCCCATCGCCACCGCCTCCTCGGCCAGCCGGCGCGAGGAGCTGAAGCAGTGCAGCAGGAAGTCGAAGGCCCCGCCCGCCTCGCGCTCCTCCTTCAGGATGCGGAGGATGTCGGCGTCCGCCTCGCGCGCGTGGATGGCGAGCGGCAGGCCGGCGAGGCGCGCGGCGCGGATGTGGCGGCGGAAGCTCTCCTGCTGCAGCGGGCGCGGCGAGCGGTCGTAGAAGTAGTCGAGCCCGCTCTCGCCGATGCCGACGATGCGCGGGTGGTCGGCCAGCGCCGCGATCTCCTCCGGCGCCGGCAGGGGCTCGTGCTCGGCGGCGTGGTGCGGGTGGATGCCGACCGTGCCCCAGACGGAGGGGAAGCGCTCGGCGAGCGCCTTCACCTTCGCCGCCTGCGGGATGCGGGTGCCGATGGTGACCATCTCCGCCACGCCGGCGGCGTGGGCGCGGGCGATCACGTCCTCGATCTCCGCCTCGGCGTAGTAGTCGAGGTGGCAATGGCTGTCCACGAGCATCGCGCGGCCTAGGTCCTGAACCCAAACTGCTGGACGCGACGGGCTGGGATCTGATTCAAGTTCCCTGCTGGACGGGAGCTTGGCATGTCGCGGTTCGATCTGAGTGAGGCGGAATGGCGGATCATCGAGCCTCTG
>NZ_JAHZUY010000125.1 GCF_019458025.1 Caldovatus aquaticus
GGCGATGCTGCTGGAGGGCCTGGACTGGCGCACGCCGACGCCGAGCTGGAAGCCCGAGATCGCGGTGTAGCCCCTTGCGGCGACGCGGCGGCGTCCGGGACGATTCCGGCGTGACGCCGCACGCCGACAGCGCGCTGCCCGAGGATCCCGCCGCGCTGATGGCGGTGATCGCGGCGCTGCGCGGGGAGCTGGCCGAGGAGCGCACGGCCCGTCGCGCAGCGGAGCTCGGCCTGCAGGCCAGGACGCTGGAGGCGGAGCGGCTGCGGGTGCAGATCGCGCGCCTGCGGCACGAGCGGTTCGGGCGATCGTCGGAGCGGCTGGCGGGCGAGGTCGAGCAGCTGGAGCTGCGGCTCGACGAGGTGCTGGCCGACATCGCCGCGGCAGGCGGCGCCGATGACGCCGAGGAGGAGACCGCCAGCGGCCCGGCGCCGGAGGAGAAGGCGCGGCGCCGCGGCCGCAAGCCGCTGCCCGACAGCCTGCCGCGGCGCGATGTCGAGCACCTGCCCGCCGAGGGCTGCGCCTGCCGCGCCTGCGGCGGCGCGCTGCGCAAGGTGGGCGAGGACGTGACGGAGATCCTGGAATACCGCCCCGGCCGGTTCGAGGTGGTGCGCCACGTCCGGCCCGCATTCTCCTGCCGGGCCTGCGAGGCGATGACGCAGGCGCCGATGCCATCGCTGCCGATCGAGCGCGGCAGGCCGGGCCCCGGGTTGCTGGCCCATGTGCTGGTCTCGAAATACTGCGACCACATCCCGCTCTACAGACAGGCGGAGATCTACGCCCGCGATGGCCTGGACCTGCCGCGCGGGCTGCTGGCGGGCTGGGTCGGCAGGTCGGCCGCGCTGGCCGAGCCGATGGCCGCCTACATCGGCCGCCACGCCCTGGCAGGGCCGCGGGTCCACGCCGACGACACACCGATGCCGATGCTCTCGTCCGGCCGCGGCAGGACGCAGGCGGCGCGGTTCTGGGCCTATCTGCGCGACGACCGGCCGTTCGGTGGGCGCGACCCGCCCGCGGTGCTCTGCGAGTTCACGCCGGACCGGAAGGGCGAGCATCCGCAGCGGCGCCTGCGCGACTTCCGGGGCATCCTGCAGGCCGACGCCTATGCCGGGTTCAACGCGCTCTACGAGAGCGGCCGCGTGATCGAGGCGGCGTGCTGGACGCATGCGCGGCGCCACTTCCACGACGAGCTGCTGGCGAACGGCAGCCCGCTGGCACGCGAGGCCATCGAGCGCATGCAGCCGCTGTTCGCCATCGAGGCGGAGATCCACGGCCAGCCGCCGGAGGCGCGCCTTGCCGCCCGCCAGACCCGCTCGGCGCCGATCATGGCCGATCTGCACGCCTGGCTGGAGGCGACGCTGCGCCGCGTTTCCGGCAAGTCGGACCTGGCCAAGGCCATCCGCTACACGCTGGCGCAGTGGGGCACGCTGACGACGGTGCTGCGCGACGGCCGCGCCTGCCTGCACAACAACGCCGCCGAACGACGGATGCGCCCTCTCGCGCTGGGCCGGAAGAACTACCTGTTCGCCGGATCGCTCGAGGGCGGCAGGCGGGCCGCGATCATCTACACCCTGGTCGGCACAGCGGAACTCAACGGCTGGGATCCGCAAGCCTATCTGCGCGTGCTCCTCGACCGCATCGCCGACCACCCGATCAACCGCATCGGCGAACTCGCACCCTGGAACCTCCGGCCCGACGTCACCTGAGCCGCGTCAAGCCGCCGACACCGTAGACGTCAGTGCACGCTTACCGTCGCCGCAAGGGGCTATACGGCGATCTCGGGCTTCCAGCTCGGCGTCGGCGTGCGCCAGTCCAGGCCCTCCAGCAGCATCGCCAGCTGCGCCGTCGTCAGCGTCACCGTGCCTTC
>NZ_JAHZUY010000126.1 GCF_019458025.1 Caldovatus aquaticus
CCGGCGCGCGCGACCGTCCCGCCGCCCGGCGACCGTTCCCGCCCGCCTCGCCCCGCGGCGGCGCTCCGCCCGCTTGCCGTCCCGGGAGCCGCCCCCGCCCCGGCCGTGCCCCGGCGTCCGCGACCGGCCCTAGCCGGCGGGCGGCCGGTAGGCGACCGCAGCGCCCTTAGCCTTCTCCATCGCGCGCAGCGCCTCCTGCGCGGTCATCAGCGGATGCGTCTCGAAGCGCGAGAAGCCGCCGCCGCCGCTGACCCGCATGCTGCACGCCGCCGCGCTCTCGTTGTCGGGGAATTCGGCGACCAGCACCACGTCATACGCGCCGAAGGCGAAGAAGAAGCCCTTCAGGCGGCCGCCGAACCCCTCCACCACCTGCCGGGCGGCGGCCTCGCGGTCCTGGGGGCTCTCGGTCAGGGCCCGGATCTGGGCGCTCGTGTAGTTGCAGCACATGAGGTAGTGGGGCATGGCCTGCCTCCCTGGCGGGGCCGCCAACGGCCCGGCACCGCGCCGGGCGCGCGGGCGGCCGGGAGGAGGCTACCCCCTTCCGCCGCCCGCGCGGGACGAAATCCGCGCCGCCGGCACCTCGCCCGCCGCGGCCCGCGCCGGCGCCAGCCCCGCCGGTTGCGCCAGCCAGGCCTGCACCGCGCGCGCCAGGGCCGCCGCCACCTTCTTCCGGTGCTCCGGCCGGCGCAGCGCCGCCTCGTCCGCCGGGTGCGAGAGGAAGCCCATCTCCACCAGCACCGACGGCACCTCGGGCGCCTGCAGCACGACGAAGCCGGCCTGGCGGTGGGTGTTGGGCAGCAGCGGCACGGCCCCGCCGAGCTCCTGCACCGCGAGGCGCGCCAGGCGCAGCGAGCCGGCCCGCGTCTCCTGGCGCATCAGGCTGAGCAGGATGCGCTGCACCTCCGGCGGCACGCTCGGCAGGCGCAGCCCGCCGGCGCGGTCGGCCAGGTTCTCGCGCCGGGCGAGCGCCTCCGACAGCGCGTCGGAGGCGGTCTCGGAGAGGGTGTAGACGCTGGCGCCGCGCGCCCCCGGCGCGGAATCGGCGTGCAGCGAGACGAACAGCGCCGCCTCGCGCCGGCGCGCGAGGCCGAGGCGCGCCTCCAGCGGCACGAACACGTCGCGCGCGCGCGTCAGCACGACCCGGCAGCGGCGCGAAGCCTCGAGCTGGCGCTTGAGCTCCAGCGCCGCGGCGAGGGTGATGCGCTTCTCGAGCGTGCCGGAGGCGCCGATCGCGCCCGGATCGCGCCCGCCATGCCCCGGATCGATCACCACCAGCGGCAGCCGCGGCGCCGGCGGCGCCGCATTGCGGCGCGGCGCCCTCCGCTCGGCCGCTCCGGCCTCGGCAAGGCCGCGTCCGCCCAGCAGAAGAGCGGCCCCGGCGAGCAGGCCGCCGCGCCGGGAAAGCAGGAATGCCATGCCGGAGCCACCCCCCTGGCGAACCGGTCGCAGCGCAGGATAGCAGATCGCGCAAGGGCCTCCCAGGCCCGTGCTCGGACGGCATCCGAGTCCCGCCTGGCCCTGGACCGCGCCCGGCCCCGCTCCCCCTGGAGACCTCTGCGAAACGCCTTGCTGAGCGGGTGATGGAGCCCCCCGCGGAGACCCCTGCGAAACGCGCCCGATCGGGTGAGGCAGGTGTGAGGGCGGCCTGGAAGCGGCCTTTGTGTTCGGTTTCGGTGTCTGGCGGCAGGCCGGGGGGCGCGCGTCGCCTGTCAGGCGAGGAGGCGTTCGGCGCGGCGGAGGTTCATGGCGGTGCAGGGCAGGTGCAGAGGGGCGCCGTTGCGCCGCAGGCTGCGGCGGCGGACGCGGCGCCAGCCGTG
>NZ_JAHZUY010000127.1 GCF_019458025.1 Caldovatus aquaticus
CTGGAGTGCACCCCGTCAGACCGGGCACACGGCTTGGGTTGCTGACTGCTGGGCGATGAGCTCGCGCGGCGAGAGCATGCGCAAGCCGCTATGGGGGTGGATGGCGTTGTAATCCTCGAACCGGGCGGGGAGCTGCTGCAGGACGGAGATGGCGTCCGGACGAGGGTTCGCCCGGAGGTAGTCGCGCTTCACGGTTTTGACGAAGGCTTCGCGGACGCCGTTGCTTTCCGGGCTGCGGACCGGCGTGAAGCGGGCGACGAGCTTCGGCGCGGTGGCGAAGTCCACCGTCTCGGCAGCGGCGTAGGCGGAGCCGTTGTCGGCAAGCCATTGCACCGGCTCCGGGGCGCGGACGGCGCCGAACCGGCGCTCGACGCACTCCAGCATCATGTCACGCACCATCTCGCCGCTGATCCCGGCGCCGACGGTGGCGACCCGGGCGATGACCTCGCGGTCGTGGGCGTCGATGGCGAAGGCGACGCGGACCATCTCGCCGTTCCAGCAGGGGATCTCAAAGCCGTCTGAGGCCCAGCGCCGGTTCGAGGCGGGGGCGACAGCGGTGCCCTCATGAGTGCGGATCGGCCGCCTGCCGGTGTGCGGCTGCAGCAGCAATGAGGCCTGGCGCATGAGGCGAAGGACGCGCTTTCGGTTGACCGGCGGCTCGCCGGAGGTCCGCCTGGCTCGGTTCGGCAAGGCCGCCACGCGACGGTAGCCGTAGGTCGGCCGCGCGTCGGCGATGGCGCGGATGTCAGCCAAGAGGTCGTCGTCGCCGACCCGGCGGTATGGGCCGCGGCGGCGGCGCTCGGGATGCCGGAGCTGCGCCACCGGGTTGGACCGGGCAACGCCGAGGGTGTCGGCCACCGCCTTCGCCGCGAACCGCCCGGTGGCGGCGACTGCAAGCGCAAGCTCGGTTTTTTGGGGCGGGCCTGGTCCAGCGCCTCACGGAGGATCCCGGCCTCCATCGTCTTGCGGCCGAGCAGGCGCTCCAACTCGCGGACCTTCGTCTCGAGTTCACGGACCCGGCTGGGGGAGACCACCTTCCCGTCCGCCCCGACAGCCTCCAGGCCACCCTCAGCCATCCGCCGCCTCCACCCGAACAGCAGGCTCGGGGAGACGCCGTGGAGCCGGGCGACGGCGAAGACCGTCATGCCGGGCCGGGTCGTCTCCTCGACCAGCCTGACCTTCCCCTCGGCAGTGTAGCGCCTCCGGCGCTCCCGGCCGGTGACGACTTCGACACGCTCGACGGGCTTCGACATAGGCGCACGCCTAGGCTCACACCTAGGCCCTCAGGTTGCGCCGGGTGTCCGGTCGAACTGGGGGCGCTCCAC
>NZ_JAHZUY010000128.1 GCF_019458025.1 Caldovatus aquaticus
ATACCCGGCGCGCAAAGTTCTGACTTTTGGGGTTGAGCCGACGCGGGCGTTCGTGATTCATCGGCGTGGAGCGGACCATGCGGGCGCTGATGATCCGGGAGGATGTGCCGCCGGGTGAACTTCGGCGGCTGGCCAAGACCGAGGACGACCCGCGTGTGTTGCGGCGCGTGCTGGCGATTGCCGCGGCGCTGGGCGGCATGAGCCGGGAGGCTGCGGCGCGCATTGCGGGGATGGACCGGCAGACGCTGCGGGACTGGGTAATCCGTTACAACCGTGGCGGCCCGGCCGGGCTGTCGGACCATTGGGGCGATGGCCGCCCCTGCAGGCTGGCGGAGGGCCAACAGGCGACGCTGAAGGCGATCGTGCTGCAGGGGCCGGACCCGGAGAGGGATGGGGTCTCGACCTGGCGGCTGGTGGACCTGTGCCGGATCGTGCGGGAGCGCTTCGGCGTGACCTACAGCGAGACCGGCATGGGACGGCTGATGCACGACCTCGACCTGTCCTGGCAGACACCGCGGCCGCGGCACGCCGAGACGGACCGCGCCGCCCGGGAGGCATTCGAAAAAAGGGCTTCGCCGCCGCGCTGTCGCAGATCGCGGCCGACCACCCCGAGGCCGAGCGCATCGAGGTCTGGTTCCAGGACGAGGCCCGCGTAGGCCAGAAGGGCCGCATGGTCCGCCGCCGGTTCCAGCGCGGCATGCGGCCGAGGATGGTCAAGGGTCAGCGCTGCCGCTCGGCCTGCATCTTCGGCGCGGTCTGCCCCGCCCGCGACACCGGCGCCGCGCCGGTGCTGACCCACGTCTCGGTCGCGGCGATGAACCTGCTGCTCGAGGAGGTCGCCGCGCAACTGCCGGCCGGCACACACGCGGCGATGCTGATCGGCAACGCCGGCTGGCACACCGCGCACGACCTTCGGGTGCCGCCGAATATCACGCTCGTCCGCCTGCCGCCCTACTCGCCCGAGCTGAACGCCATCGAGAAGGTCCGGCAGTATCTGCGCGACCGCTACCTGGCGGGGCGGCCGCTCCCCGGCACGCGGGCCGTCATCGAGGCCTGCCGTGCCGCCTGGAACAACCTCATCGCCGAGGCCGGACGGATCCGACCGCTCGCCGACTTCGAGGGGGCACGAAAGGTCAATCCATAGTGCGCTTGGTTGGTATTGCGGGCTAGGTCCGGATGGAGGCCGCCGGCGGCG
>NZ_JAHZUY010000129.1 GCF_019458025.1 Caldovatus aquaticus
CGAACACGCCGTTGGCGCGCTTGTTGGAGCGCAGGAAGCCCCAGGCGTTTTCGACCGGGTTCGACTCGGGTGCGTAGGGCGGCAGCAGGAGCGGCGCGATGTTGGCGGGCACCCTCCGGCCGGGCCCGCGCTGGTGGCAGCCCGCGCCGTCCATGACGACCACCGCATGCGCGCCGGGCGCGACCGGTCGGCTGATCTCGGCCGGGTGCAGGCTCCTGGCGCGCTGGTGCACGGCGGGCAGCGCCAGCCCCGCGGCCACGCCGCGCGCGGGGCACACCGCGCCGAACGGATAGGCCCAACTGTAGCGGCAGTCCTTCGGCGCAGCAGGGCAGGAGCCGCGCGCGGTCCACACCCGGGTGAGCGTGCCCTGCTGGCCGACCCTCGCCTCGTCCTGCCACCAGACCTCCACAGGCCTGCCGCGCGCCTCGGCAGGCAGGGCGGCGGTCACGAGGGTGGCGAAGTCCCGCTGAAAGACGCCTGGGCCGCGGCATCGTGGCCCGGGCGCCGGGGACGCACGCACAGCCGGCGGAACCCGAGCCGAGCCAGCAGCACGCCCACGCTGCGCTCGGCCAGCACCACCCCGAAACGCGCCGCGATGGCCCGCGCCAGATCGGCGCGCCGCCAGCGCAGCACGCCGTCCAACTTCGGGTCGGGGCCGCGGCGCACCCATTCGGCCGCCTCGGCCGCCTGCGCCGCGCTCAGCCGGGGCCGGGCGCCGTTGCCCGCCCGCCGGTCCCGAAGCCCCGACAAGCCCGCCTCGTTGTAGCGATGCACCCAGTCGCGCAGCGTCTGCCGATCCATCCCGGCCGCACGCGCCGCCTCGCCGCGCGGCCGCCCCTCCAGCACCAGCGCCAGCATCCGGCGCGACGCACCCGCGTCCCGCCCGCGCGATGCGGCGCGCCGCAGGCCAGCCGCACCCAACTCCAACCGCGTAATCGCCACCCCCGCCATCCTCGCCTCCGCTCCTCAGCGAAGACAGCGAATCACCATCACAGCCGCGCCGGAATCCCCGTTGAGTCGGGTTCAGGCCCCGAGCGTAT
>NZ_JAHZUY010000130.1 GCF_019458025.1 Caldovatus aquaticus
CTGGTGATGGCGGGGGCGCGGCATGGCGGGGCAGGCGCGTTTGTTCGACGCGGAGGAGCGTCTGCGCTGGCTCTCGGCCTCTGGCGGCCCGCTGGAACGGCTGCGCGCCGTGGTGGATTTCGAGGCGTTCCGTGCGGAGCTCGAGGCGGCGCTGCCGCGGGCGGACCGCAGCCGCGGCGGGCGGCCGCCCTACGACGCGGCGCCGATGGTCCGCGTGCTGGTGCTGCAGGCGCTCGGCACGCTTTCGGACGAGCAGACCGAGTACCAGCTGCGCGATCGGCTGTCGTTCATGCGCTTCGCGGGCCTGGCGCTGCACGAGGCGGTGCCCGATGCCAAGGCGGTCTGGCCCTGCCGCGGGCGGCTGACGCGCGCGGGCGCGCTGGCCCGGCTGTTCGCCCGCTTCGATGCGGTGCTGGCCGAGCGCGGCTTCCTGGCGATGGGCGGGCAGATCGTCGACGCCACCGTGGTTGGTTTGGCCGCAAAGCGGACAAACCGGCGCCCGCGGCTGACCGAGGAGGAGAAGGCGACGCTGCGCGAGGGCGGCACGCCGGAGGGTTGGTCGCAGGCGCGCACCCGGCAGATCGACCGCGAGGGGCACCGGACCATCGAGCGCGGCCGCAAGGCCGGGCCGCCCGAGGGGGCGCCGCGCCAGGCGGCCGGGAGCGCGGTGCCGGTGTCCGGCTACAAGAACCGCCGCGGCATCGATCGCGGGCACGGCTTCATTCGCCGCTTCGTGGTCGCCGACGCGGCGCGGCACGGCGGCGGCCAACTCGGCGCCGTGCTGGATCCGGCCAACACCGGCGGCGGGGCCTGGGCCGACACGGCCTGCCGCAGCACGGCCAGCCGCGAGCTGCCGGACCGGCGCGGCCTGCGGCCCGAGTTCCGGCGCGCCACGCCGCGCGGACGGCCGATGCCCGCCCCCATCGCCCGCGGCAACGCGACGCGCGCGCGGGTGCGCAGTCTGGTCGAGCATGTCTTCGCCGCCGAGAAGCGCCGCATGGGCCTCGTCGCGCGGTGCATCGGCCT
>NZ_JAHZUY010000131.1 GCF_019458025.1 Caldovatus aquaticus
CTGACCGTCCGGCAACGCCCATACCCCTGCGCGTAAGGGCGACAACCGACATCCGCGCCGCCCGGCAGCCGCGCAGGTCAGCCAACCAGCACCATCCGCCGCAAGGCAGTCGAGGGAGGACGCTTACATGCCACCCGCCGCCTCTCCCGGTCCGTGCGCAGCGCACCGCAGCGCGCTCCGCGCGCGACTTCCCAAACCCGGCGGCCTTCACCGTGGCTCCGTCCCGGGCCGCAAGGCCCGCCGAACGCGGCGGGCGCACGCCGCGGCGCCCGCCCGCCGCAGCAGGGCTGCGGCGCAGAGGACGCCGGGCTTCCTGTTGACGGCACCAGCAGTCGCCTGGCCCGCGCCTCGCATAACCTCACGAAGGTGTTATTGGAGCGGCGCACCGGAAGTTGCGCCCAATTGCCGCACCGGCAGCCCTTGGTGGTGAGCATGGCTCGATACGGCACACTGGCACGGCGCGCCACGGCGATCGGACAGCGTGGCGAACTGGGAGCCGAGGCGGCGCTCGTCTTCGGCACGCTTGCCCTGATCGTCGCAGCGACGGCCGACTGGCTCGGCGTGCTCGCGCCCGTGACCGCCGAGTTCCACCGGCTGCTGCGCGGCATCCTCTAGAGCGGATCGCGGACGGCCGGCAACGGCCGGGAGCGTGAACCTGCCTAGCAGACAACAGGCCGGAGCCATTGCCATGCGCGCGGCCGAGCGGAAACGGCTCTAGGGTCTGTACCCAATTGCCGTGGGAACGGTGCGGTGATTCGCCCTGCCCAACGGCGGGAGATGAAGGGTGTCGCGCCTGTTCGGGCTGAGCGACGTGCCGTGGGCGGCGAGCGAGCCGCATCCGGCGA
Organism: Caldovatus aquaticus; assembly: GCF_019458025.1. Taxonomy (GTDB): domain Bacteria; phylum Pseudomonadota; class Alphaproteobacteria; order Acetobacterales; family Acetobacteraceae; genus Caldovatus; species Caldovatus aquaticus. The sequence continues at coordinate 846 of NZ_JAHZUY010000131.1, forward strand.
TGGTCCACACCGGGCCGCGGCGCGTGGACGACCGGCGGGGGATCGGCGGCATCGTGCACCGGCTGC
>NZ_JAHZUY010000132.1 GCF_019458025.1 Caldovatus aquaticus
CACCGCCGTCTCGTCCGCGACTTCGAGCAGCGCACCGATGTCGCCGAAACCCTCATCGTCATCGCCGCCACCGCCACCATGCTCCGCCGCATCACCTAGCAGCCAGCACTTCTCAAACACGCTCTAACAGGCCCTAGCGTGACATCTCGCGCCAATTGAAGCGAAGAGTCCTCGTCCGTGAGCCAAAGCGGCTGATCGGTGACGTGGAGGATGCCGTCTTTCCCGCCCCACCCATCGCGCAGCATCGCCTTGACCAGATAGGGTTTCCGAGGCGCTTCGAGGCGTGCCCCAGGCTCGCGCGCGATGCACTGCGTGCGCAGGCGCATGAGAGCTTGTTCACGGCTGGCAGCGCCCCGGCGCACGACGGCCTCGGTGCGCCTGACGCGTCCGTCGTTATCTGGGAAGTCGTGCCGAAAGCCGATCGCTTCCAGATCGCGAGCACGGCAGAACTCCCGCAGGCGCAGCTCTTCGCCCGTCCGTGAGCGGAGATACGCTGTTTCCCCCTCAATGTCGGCATCACGGTGATCATCGAGAACCGTGCTGTACTCGCTCCCGCGGAGCCAGGAGATGATCTGCGCAACGAAAGCTGCCCGATCCAGAGGCTGTGCGACCGGAAACTCGGTGGCGAATGTGACCATACCGGAAAATTTCGGAATCCAGAGAAGTGGTCAAGGCGTCTGTGCTGTTGTCCCCGAACGGTCAGGCCCGTCATGGATCACCCCAGCACCGTCTCGTAGGCCGCGCCGCCGCGGCGGATGGCGTCGAGCGTCATGGCCGAGGCCTGGCGGGCGATCTGCCCGGCCAGCAGCCGCAGCCGCGCCTCGACGCCGGCGTCCGCGCCGCGCGCGTCGATGGCGATGGAGGTGTTGATGACGGGCGCCGCAGGAGACA
>NZ_JAHZUY010000013.1 GCF_019458025.1 Caldovatus aquaticus
CAGCACGGCGCCGAGCGCGTGCCACGCGGCGTGCCGGTCCGGCCCGATCGTCTTCATGATCTCGTCGAGCCAGATGTTGGTCGTCTGCACCGTCCGGTCGAACACTTCAAGCCCGGTGGCCGCCATGGTCGTGCCTCCTTCCCGATGCCGACGGCATCCGCGCGCCCCGCCCCGTGCTGCCGATCCCCGTCCGCGGCCCCGGGGGAGCCGCCTGCCGGCGGCGGGCGCATCGCTGCCGCATTTTTTCAAATTTATGCGCGGGCGCCGCGCGCCGTTCTTGATCTGGATCAGGCCGCAGGGCCGGCGGCGCGGGCGCCCCACGGGTGACGCCGCGCGACCACTCGTGATCTGCTGCGCGGCCGGAAACATCCGCAGCAGCGAGGGCCCATGCCGGTCACCAACGCCGACATCGCCGCCGAGCTCGACAGGATCGCCGACCTGCTGGACATCGAGGGCGCGAACCCGTTCCGCGTCCGCGCCTACCGGCGCGCCGCCCGGATCGTGGAGGGGCTGCCGCGCAGCGTCGCCGACATGCTCGCCGCCGGCGAGGATCTCGACGCGCTGCCGGGGATCGGCAAGGATCTCGCGGGCAAGATCGCCGCCATCGCCGCCGGACAGCATCCGCCGCTGCTCGCGGAGCTCGAGCGCGAGGTCCCGCCCGGTATCACCGCGCTGCTGGCGATCCCCGGCCTCGGGCCGAAGCGCGTGCGCACCCTCTACGAGACGCTCGGCATCACCGACGTCGCGGCGCTCGCCGCCGCGGCGCGCGCCGGCCGGCTGCGCTCGATCCCCGGCTTCGGCCCGGTCATCGAGGCGAAGATCCTGGAGGCGCTGTCCCGCGGCGAGGGGCAGCCGCGCCGGCTCAAGCTGCGCGCGGCCGAGCAGATCGTCGAGCCGCTGCTGCGGCATCTGCGCCAGGGCCGGGGGATCCTGGCGGCCGAGGTCGCGGGCAGCTACCGGCGCCGGCGCGAGACGGTCGGCGACCTCGACCTGGTGGTGGCGAGCGAGACGCCGGAGGCGGCCATCGCGCATTTCCTCGGCTACGACGAGATCGCGCAGGTCGCCGAGCGCGGTCCGACGCGCGCCCGGGTGGTCCTGCGCAACGGCACGCAGGTGGACCTGCGCGCGGTCGAGCCCGCCTCCTACGGGGCCGCGCTGCTCTACTTCACCGGCTCGCAGGCGCACGACATCGCACTGCGGCGGATCGCCGTGGAGAAGGGCCTGAAGCTCAACGAGTACGGCCTGTTCCGCGGGCGGCGGCGCATCGCCGGCCGCACCGAGGAGGAGATCTACGCCGCGCTGGGCCTGGCGCCGATCCCGCCCGAGCTGCGCGAGGACCTGGGCGAGATCGCGGCCGCCCGCGAGGGCCGGCTGCCGCGCCTCGTCACGGCCGCCGACATCCGCGGCGACCTGCACGCCCACACCGACGCGACCGACGGCCGCGCGAGCCTCAAGGACATGGCGCAGGCGGCGCGGGACCGCGGCTACGCCTACCTCGCCATCACCGACCACAGCCGCCGCCTGACCATGGCGCACGGCCTGGGCCCGAAGGAGCTGGCGCGCCAGGTCGCCGCCATCCGCCGGCTGAACGCGACGCTGGGCGGCGGCTTCACCCTGCTCGCCTCGATCGAGGTGGACATCCTGGAGGACGGCCGCCTGGACCTGCCGGATGCCGTGCTCGCCGACCTCGACCTCGTGGTCGGCGCCATCCACTCGCATTTCGGGCTGTCGCGGGAGAAGCAGACGGAGCGCCTGCTGCGCGCGATGGACAACCGCCACCTCGACATCATCGCCCATCCCACCGGCCGGATGATCAACGCCCGCCCGCCCTATCCGCTCGACATGGAGCGGCTGCTGCGCGCGGCGCGGGAGCGCGGCTGCCACTTCGAGGTCAACGCGCAGCCGGACCGGCTCGACCTTTCCGACAGCCTCTGCCGTCTGGCCAAGGAGATCGGCGTGAAGGTCGCGATCTCGACCGACGCCCACGGCCCGGAGGAGCTGGCCTTCATGCGCTACGGCGTGGACCAGGCGCGGCGCGGCTGGCTGGAGCCCGACGACGTCCTCAACACCCGCCCGCTGCCCGAGCTGATGGCGCTGCTGCGCCGCGGGGCGTAGCGCGGGCGCCGCCGGCGCGCCCGCCCCGCGCGCTTCCCGCCCGGTTTCGACCGCGGCCGGTCGGCGCCCGGCGGGGGCGAGCCGGCCGCCGCATTTCCCCCGCCGCGGCCGGCCGCGCTAGGCTGGGCCGGACGACAGCGGATGGCGCGCGGTGGCGGCCGTCGGGGAGGCGCATGCTCGAACTCGCCATCGTCCTCGTCCTCGTCCTCCTGAACGGCTTCTTCGCCCTCTCGGAACTGGCGGTGGTCGCGGCCCGCCGCCCGCGCCTGCGCGCCATGGCCGAGGCGGGCCGCCCGGGGGCGCGGGCGGCGCTCGCCCTGGCCGACGACCCGGCCCGCTTCCTGTCCACGGTGCAGATCGGCATCACCCTGGTCGGTATCCTCGCCGGCGCCTTCTCCGGCGCCTCGCTGGGCGGGCGGCTGGCGGCGCTGCTGGCCGGGCTCGGCCTGCCGCGCGGGCTTGCCGAGCCGGTCGGCTTCGGGGCGGTGGTGCTCGCGGTCACCTACCTCTCGATCGTCGTCGGCGAACTCGTGCCCAAGCGTCTCGCCCTGCGCGACGCCGAGCGCCTCGCCTGCCTCGTCGCGCCCGTCATGACCGTGCTCGCGCGCGTCGCCGCCCCCGCCGCCTGGCTGCTCGACGCCTCGAGCGACCTGGTCTTCCGCCTGCTCGGCCGCAGTCCCGAGGAGGCCGCGGAGCGGGTGACGGAGGAGGACGTGCGCCACCTGGTGGCCGAGGCGGAGCGGTCCGGCGCGATCGAGGCGGCCGAGCGGCGCATGATCGCGGGCGTGCTGCGCCTCGGCGAGCGGTCGGTGCGCGCCGTCATGACGCCGCGCGGCGAGGTGGACTGGATCGACGCGACGGCGGGACCGGAGGCGGCGCGGGAGGTCGTGCTGCGCTCCCCGCACGCGCGCCTGCCGGTGGGCGAGGGCTCGCCCGACGCGATCCTGGGCGTGATCCAGGCGCGCGACCTGCTCGCCGCGCTGCTGCGCGGCGAGAAGCCCGACCTGCGGGCGATGGCCCGACCGGCCCCCGCGGTGCCGGACACGGCCGACGCGCTCGACGTGCTGGCGACGCTGCGCGAGGCCGCGGTGCCGATGGCGCTGGTGCACGACGAGTACGGGAACTTCGAGGGCCTGGTCACGCCGGCCGACCTCACCGAGGCGATCGTCGGCGCGTTCCGCGCCGACCTGGACGAGGAGGAGGAGCCCAAGGCGGTGCGGCGCGAGGATGGCTCCTGGCTGCTCGCGGGCTGGATGCCGGCCGACGAGATGGCCGAGCGGCTCGGCCTTCGGCTGCCGGAGGAGCGGCCCTACCACACGGTGGCCGGCTTCGTGCTCGCCACGCTGGGCCGCCTGCCGCAGGTGGGGGACGCCGCGCTGGCGCAGGGCTGGCGCTTCGAGGTCGTGGACATGGATGGCCGCCGCATCGACAAGGTCCTGGCCGCGCCCGCGGGATCGGCGCTGGCCCCCGCGGCGCCGCGCCGGCCGGGCAGCGGCCCGGCGCGAGGGTGGGGGCAGGGGGGTGGCGGGACCGGGGCGCCCGCGGGCGGCGCCCCCGCCGCCTCACCGCCTCGGGCTGCGGCCGTAGCGGCCGACGAGCTCGGTCGTGGCGATCACGTGCGGCCGGGCCAGGGCGAGCACCTCCGCGCAGGTCGGCGCGCGCGCCGTCACCGCCGCGCCGAGCGGCCGGTCGAGCGCGAGCAGCCGGAAGACGTAGCGGTGGGGCGGATCGCCCGGCGGCGGGCACGGCCCGCCGTAGCCGACATGGCCGAAATCGTTCACCGCCTGCCGGAAGACGTGCCCGGAATCCGCGGCGCCGGCCCCTTCCGGCAGGCCGTCGAAGGAGGGCGGGAGGTCGAAGGCGACCCAGTGGCGGAACACGCCCCGCGGCACGTCGGGGTCCTCGCAGGCCAGGAGGAGCGCGCCGGCCCGCGGCGGCACGCCCGACCAGGCGAGGGGCGGCGAGACGTTGTGCCCGTCGCAGGTGTAGGCCTTCGGGATGGTTCCGCCCGGGGGGAAGGCGGGGCTCGAGAGAGTCATCGTCATCGCGCGATCCTCCGGCCGCCGTGCCATGGCGCGCGGCCATCCTAGGCGGCCGCGGCCGTGGCGCGGCTGATCTGCGTCAATGGGGGCGGCGCGGGGCGCCCGAGGGGACGCCACGGGGCCCGGCCGGGCGCCCCCTGTGCCTCAGGCGTCCTCGGCGTCGGGCTGGGCGAGGTCCTGCGGGCCGCGCACGGTATCGGTGTCCGGCGCGGGCGGCGGCGGCGTGTGCGCCAGGATCGGAGGCCGCACGGCGCGGTCGCTGGCGATCTGCCAGCCGGCCTCCTCGTAGCGGGCGATCATCTCCTCGTGCCGGTCGGAGCCGTAGCTGGCGATCACCCGGCCTGCGGCGTCGAGGATGTCGGTGCCGCGGTCGTCCGTGACGATGCGCAGGCGGCCTTGGCCGGGTCCGTGGAGTTCGGTTTCGCGCATCGCGCGTGCCTCCGCTCGACGGAAGGAAGGGATACCCCGGGCCGGGCGCGGCGGAACCCGCCGGCCGGCCGGTTCGCCGCGACGCCCGGCGTGGCACGGGGGGCGGACGCGGTGTCTCCGGCCGCCGCGCCGCTCGCACCCGCCCGCGGCGGACGCGGCGTGCCGGGTCGGGGCGCGCGCCGGCCCGGATCGCCGGGTCACGGACGCCCCGCCGCCGTGCCCGCGGGGGGCGCGGCCCGGCAGGGCCCATCGGCGGCTCCGCCTGGCGGTCAGACCCGGCTCGCCTCGCCGGGCAACTCGGACCAGTCGAGGCCCAGGCGCTCGCAGACTTCGCGGACCAGTTCCGGATCGAGCCGGTCGTGCGAGCCGACGAGGGGCAGCTCGGCGGTCCGGCCATCCCGCACCACCGTGACGGTGGGGTGGCCCTGGCCGTGGCCACGCTCGTGGCGGCGGAAATAGCAGCCGCGCTCGGCAAGCCATTTGCGGAAGGTGGCGCTCTGCATGCGGATGCTCCCTTGCGATCGGTCGCCGGGGCGGGGCCGTGGCGCCCCGCCGTCGGCCGGAGGCTTCGGCCCTTACCCCGCCGGCCGGGTCCCCGCGGCCTCGGGGATCGCCATCGCCGCGGCGGCTCATCCGCCGGGGCCACGGAGCGCCGCCGTTCCGTCGCGCCCCGGGCCTCCCCCTGCGCGGGGCCGGGGCGCGCACGATCGCCCTCCCCGCGATGGCGGCCTCCCCGTCCGGGGCGCCGAAGACGTCGCGGCCGTCCTGCGGGCCGGGCGCGGCGGAGCCGCTCACCCCTTCCGCCGGCGGAGGGGCGGGCCGGACGCGGCCCGCCGCGCCGGCGGGGTCGCGCCGTCCTCCGGCGCGGCGCGCGGGAGGTGCGCCGGCATGACGGTGACTGCCACTGCCTCCTCCGCGCCTCGCCCTCAGCCGGCCGAACGGTGCCGGTGGACCGGATGCACGACGACGGCCTGCGGCCCCTTCTCGCCCTCCTCCACGGAGAGGTGGACCGGATCGCCGACGCGCAGCTCGTCGAAGGCGTTGCCGGAGACGCTGTTGCGATGGAAATAGACCTCCTCGCCGTCCTCCGTCTCGATGAAGCCGTAGTCCTCGCCGGCGATGAACCGCGCGACCCGGCCGCGGCGCATCGCCGGCCCGTGCTGCTTCACCTGGCGGCGCAGCTTGCGCACATGGTCCTCGAGCTGGCGGATGGCCGCGTCGAAGGCGTCGCGCACGGCCACGTAGGGGTCCTCGTGGGCGTGGTTCAGTGGGCCTTCCCGCGTCACGAAGACGTCGCCGCGCGGCACGAACACCTCGACGCGCGCGCGGTAGAGGCGCCCCTGGTGGTGGTGGCGGTGCGGCGCCTCGACGATGACGTGGCAGCGCAGGATGTCGTGCTCGAAACGCTCGAGCTCGGCCGCCTTGGCGCGGATGCGCGCCTCCAGCGCCGGCGACGGCTCCATGTCCTTGAAGGTGATCTGCAGCGGAACGGTCATTGGCCTGGTCCTTCGCGCGGCGACGGGCCGGCGCGCCGCGGATCCTGGGGATCGGGGGCGGCGATCGCATTGATCCCCATCAATGCTCCTGTGCCGCCGGCGGCCGGGCGACGGATCGCGGCGGCAGCGCCGGGGGCGCCCCGGGCGCCGCCGCGAGGCGCGGATCACGATGCGGCGAGCCGCCGGGGCGCATGGCCTCGTCCGCCGCCTCAGCCCTTGATGCAGATGAGGGGAGCGAGCCGCGCGACGCGGCGCGCGAGGCCGGCGCGCTCCGCCGCCCGCACCACCGCGCCCACGTCCTTGTAGGCGCCCGGCGCCTCCTCGGCGACGCCGCGCATCGAGGGGCTGCGCACCAGCACGCCGCGCGCTCGTCCACTACCTGCCGGCCGCTCCAGCGCCGGGTCGCGGCGTGGCGCGACAGCGCGCGCCCGGCGCCGTGGCAGGCGGAGGCGAAGGAGCGCGCCTCGCTCTCGGGCGCGCCGACCAGCACGTAGGAGCCGGTGCCCATGCTGCCGCCGATCAGCACCGGCTGGCCGACCGCGCGCAGCGCCGCGGGCAGCGCGGGATGCCCCGGGCCGAAGGCACGGGTCGCGCCCTTGCGGTGCACGAACAGCGTGCGCGGCCTGCCCTTCACCTGGTGGGTCTCGACCTTGCAGGTGTTGTGCGAGACGTCGAACAGCAGCCGGATCTCCGCCTGCGGGAAGAAGTGCCGCAGCACGCGCCGGGCGTAGTGGCCGAGGATCTCGCGGTTGGCCAGCGCGCAATTGGTCGCGGCGCGCATGGCGCCGAGGTAGCGCCGCCCGACCTCCGAGGCGATCGGGGCGCAGGCGAGCTCGCGATCGGGCAGCGCGAGCCCCGCCGCCGCGGCGGCGACCGCCATCTCCTTGAGGAACTCCGAGCCGATCTGGTGGCCGAGCCCGCGCGAACCGCAATGGATCGTCACCACCACCTCGCCGGGGACCAGGCCGAAGGCGCGGGCCGTCGCCGGGTCGAAGACCTCCTCCACCGCCTGGATCTCGAGATAGTGGTTGCCGGAGCCGAGCGTGCCCATCTCGCGCCGCTGGCGTTCCTTGGCGCGGCCGGAGACGAATTCGGGGCGCGCCTCCTCGGCGCGGCCGCCCTCCTCGATGCGCTCGAGGTCGGCGGGCTCGCCCCAGCCCTGCTCGACGGCCCAGCGGGCGCCGCCGCACAGCATGGCGTCCATGGCCGCCGGGTCGAGCGTGATCGCGCCCTCGCTGCCGACGCCGGCCGGGATGGTGCGGGCGAGCGAGTCGGCGAGCGCGTCCTTCACCCGCTCCACCGCAGCGCGCGGGATGCCGGTGGTCATGGTGCGCACCCCGCAGGAGATGTCGAAGCCGACCCCGCCGGCGGAGACGACGCCGCCCTGCTCGGGGTCGAAGGCGGCGACGCCGCCGATCGGGAAGCCGTAGCCCCAGTGCGCGTCCGGCATCACGTAGCTCGCGCCGACGATGCCGGGCAGGGTCGCGACGTTGCTCGCCTGCTCGGCGACCTTGTCGTCCATGTCGCGGAGCAGCGCCTCGTCGGCGTAGAGGATCACGGGAACGCGCATCGCGCCGGTCGGCTCGATCCGCCAAGTCACCTCGTCCAGCCTCGTCAGGCGTGCCGGGTCCATGCTCGCAGCTCCTCTTCCTCGCGCCTTCGGCTCAGACGTCCACGACGCAGGCCGCGCTCCAGCGCCCGCCCGCCTCCGCGGGCTCGCGCGCGACGCGCAGGGCGGTGAGGGTCGCGCCCTTCGGCTCCACCGCCGGGGCGTGGCGCGCGGCGTCGACGGGTTCGCCCCAGAGCGTCCCGCGCAGGCGGAAGGGACCGGCGCCGCCGCCCTCGATGGTGACGGCGAAGCGGCCGAACAGCATCCGGCGCACCGCCATCTCGAAGATCACGGCGTTGAGCCACTCGACCAGCAGCAGCTCGAGGTCGGGCGCCTCGCAGGTCACGCCGACCTCGGCCAGCGGCCGGACCTCGGCGGTGGTGACGATGCGCGTCAGGGCGAGCGCCGCCTGCTCGAAGGCCTGCTCGGGCGTCGGGCCCCAGCCGCGCACGCCGATGTCGGCATCGTGCGCGAAGTGCTCCCAGCCGGCCTCCGGCGCCGCCTGTGCCGCAGGTGTTGCCCCGCCCCCGCCCCGCTCCGTGTTCGGCATCTCCGGCCTCCCGCGTCGTGGTGCCCGCCGCGCAGGCTGGGCGGGCCGCCGCCGCGCCACATTGACGCCGCGCAAGGCGGCGGGCCGCCGGGCCGCCTAGGAAACGCGGCCGGGACGCGGCGTTGATCGGTCCAGGAGCAATCTGGGTCCGCGCCCCGGAAACGGAAACAGGGAGCACGCGGCATGCCTCCGCCCTCCTCTCCCGGCATCGTCCGGACCGAGCCGCTGGTCATTCCGCCCGTGGGGCTTCCCGGCGTGCTGGAGCTGCCGGCGCGGCCCGAGGCCGTGGTCGTCTTCGCCCACGGCAGCGGCTCGAGCCGGCTGAGCCCGCGCAACCGCCAGGTCGCCGCGGCGCTGCACCATGCCGGCCTCGCCACCCTCCTGTTCGACCTGCTGACCGAGGAGGAGGCGGCCGACCGGCGCAACGTGTTCGACATCGGCCTGCTCGCCCGCCGCCTCGCGGCCGCCATGGAACACGTCGCCGCGCACGAGGCGACCGCGGGCCTGCCGGTCGGCCTGTTCGGCGCGAGCACCGGCGCGGCGGCCGCGCTGGTCGCCGCCGCGACGCGACCCGGAGCGGTGGGCGCCATCGTCTCGCGCGGCGGGCGGCCGGACCTCGCGGGCGAGGGGCATCTCACGCGCGTCACGGCGCCGACGCTCTTCATCGTCGGCGGCGAGGACCACGAGGTGCTGCGCCTGAACGAGTGGGCCCAGTCCTGGATGACCTGCCCGACCGAGCTCGCCATCGTGCCGGGCGCGACGCACCTCTTCGAGGAGCCGGGCGCGCTGGAGCAGGTGGCGCGGCTCGCCGCGGGCTGGTTCCTCCGCTGGCTGGCGCCGGAGCCGAGCCATGTGGCCGCCTGAACCGCCGCTGTTCGCCGACCGCGCCGAGGCCGGCCAGCGGCTCGGCGTGCGCCTGCGGCGCCTCAGCCCGCCGCTCGAGCGGCCGATCGTCTATGCCCTGCCGCGCGGCGGCGTCGCGGTCGGGGCGGCGGTCGCGGCGGCGCTCGGCCACGCCCCGCTCGATCTCGTCCTGGTGCGCAAGATCGGCGCGCCGGGCCAGCCGGAGCTCGCGCTCGGCGCCGTGGTGAACGGCGCCGAGGCCGAGACGGTGCTGAATGCCGACGTCGTCGCGCTCACCGGTGCCGACGAGGCCTACATCGCGCGGGCGCGCGCGCAGGCGCTGGCGGAGATCGAGCGGCGCCGCCAGCTCTACCTCGCCGGCCGGCCGCGCCCCGATCCGCGCGGGCGCGCCGCCGTGGTGGTGGACGACGGGCTGGCGACCGGCGCCACCGCGCGCGCGGCGCTGCACGCGCTGCGCCGGCGCGGCCCCGCGCGCCTGGTGCTCGCGGTCCCGGTCGCGCCGCCCGAGACCATCGCGGCGCTGCGCGGCGAGGCGGACGAGATCGTCTGCCTGGCGGAGAGCGAGATCCCCTTCGGCATCGGCGGCTGCTATGCCGACTTCCACCAGCTCGACGACGCCGAGGTGATCCGCCTGCTCGACGCCGCCGCCGCGGCGGCGCGCTCGGCCCCCGAGGGCGGCGGCGGATCCGCCGGCTGAGGAGGCCTCGTCCCCGTGGCCGCCGGCGAGGCCGGGCGTCGTCCCGCAGCGAGGCCCCTGGCAAGGCCCGGCGATCGCGGCCATGCTGCCCGCGCCTTCGGCGGGCGCGGCCGTTTGCCCGCCGGTGCGGTGGCTGGGCGTGTCGTTGCGGTCCGCGCACCGTTCTGATCTCGATCAAACGGGGGCGGCCGCGCCCTTGTAGAGTTCGCGGCCGCCGACCGTTCGCGGCCGCCGGCCCGGCAAGAGGCGTCCTTCGGGTTCCGGCCCGGCGGTGCCGCGGCAACCGGCGGGCGCACCCGCCGGCGCGGCGGGCCTTGCGCGAAGCGAACACCGGGGCGAACACCGGCCCCAGGGGGACATTGCATGGATGCGACCGACCCGCAGGTTTCCGGCCAGCCGGCGGAGGCGCCGCCCGCCGCGCTGCCGGCCGAGCGGCTCTACCGGCCGGCGGATCTCTCCGCGCTCGCCTTCACGACCACGGCGGAGCTGGAGCCCCTGCAGGGGCTGGCGGGCCAGGCCCGCGCCCGCGAGGCGGTCCGGCTCGGCACGCAGATCGCCGCCGACGGATTCAACATCTTCGCCGTGGGGCCGGGTGCCGCGCGCGTCGGCGAGGCGCTCCGGGAGCTGCTGCGGGAGGCCGCGGCGCGCCGCCCCGCGCCGCCCGACTGGGTCTACGTGAACAATTTCGCGGTGCCGCACCGGCCGGTGGCCCTCGCGCTGCCCGCCGGCCGGGCGCCGGCGCTGCGCGCCGCCCTCTCCGGCCTGATCGACGAGCTGCGCGCCGCGCTGCCCGCGCTGTTCGAGAGCGAGGACTACCAGCGCCGGCGGAGCGCCATCGAGGCCTCCTTCCAGGGCGAGGCCGAGCGGCGCTTCGCCGCGCTCGGCGAGAAGGCGGCGGCGAAGGGGGTCGCGATCCTGCGCACGCCGATGGGGTTCGCGGTCGCGCCGGCGCGCGAGGGCAAGGTGGTCCCGCCGGACGAGTTCGCCGCCTGGCCGCCGGAGCGCCAGGCCGAGATGCGCGCGGCCATCGAGGAGATCGAGAAGGACCTGGAGGAGACGCTGCGCGGCATCCCGCGCATCGAGAAGGAGCGCCGGGATGCGGTGCGCGCCCTCGACCGCGAGACGGCGAAGCTCGCGATCGACCAGGCGATCGAGGAGGCGAAGGCGCCCTTCGCCGACCTGCCGCGGGTGCTGGAGCATCTCGAGGCGGTCCGCGCCGACCTGCTGGACCACGCGCCGCTCTTCCTCGAGGCCCAGGCGCTGCCGCCGGACGGCGGGATGCCGGTCGGGCTGCCGGCGGGCCCGCGCAGCATGAGCCCGTTCGACCGCTACGACGTCAATGTCCTGGTGACGCGGCCCGCGGAGGCGGGCGCGCCGGTGATCGAGGAGCTGCACCCGACGCTCGGCAACCTCGTCGGCCGGGTCGAGCACATCCCGGTGCAGGGCGCGCTGATCACCAACTTCCGCCTGATCAAGCCCGGATCGCTGCACCGCGCCAACGGCGGGACCATCCTGATCGACGCGCGCGCCCTGCTGATGGAGCCGTTCAGCTGGGCCGCCCTCAAGCGCGCGCTGCTGCAGCGGCGCATCACCATCGAGGACGTCGCGCAGCACATCGGCCTCACCAGCACCGTCTCGCTGGAGCCCGACCCGATCCCGCTCGACGTCAAGGTGGTGCTGGTCGGGGAGCGGCTGCTCCACTACCTGCTGGCGGCGCTCGATCCCGACCTCGACCGGCACTTCAAGATCGTCGCCGATTTCGACGACGAGGCGGCGCGCTCGCCGGAGAGCGAGGCGATGCTCGCGCGGATGATCGGAACCATCGCCCGGGAGGAGGGGCTGCGGCCGCTCGACCGCGGCGCCGCGGCGCGCGCCGTGGAGCACGCCGCGCGTCTCGCCGAGGACGCCGAGCGGCTGACGCTGCTCACGGAGCGGCTGCGCGATCTTGTGGTCGAGGCGGACCACTGGGCCGGCCTCGCCGGCCGCGCCGCGATCGCCCGCGAGGACGTCGAGCGCACCATCGCCGAGCAGCGGCGCCGGCTCGCGCGCGTGCACGAGCTCGCGCGCGAGGCGATCCTGCGCGACATCGCCCTGATCGCCACCACGGGCAGCCGCGTCGGGCAGGTCAACGGGCTCAGCGTGATCACGATCGGCGGCCAGGCCTTCGGCCGCCCGACGCGCATCACCGCCCGCGTGCGGCCCGGCTCCGGGCGGATCGTGGACATCGAGCGCGAGGTGGCGCTGGGCGGTCCGCTGCACGCCAAGGGCGTGCTGATCCTTACCGGCTTCCTGTCGGGCCGCTACGCCCTCGATGCGCCGATGTCGCTCTACGCCAGCCTGGTGTTCGAGCAGTCCTACGGCGGCGTCGAGGGCGACAGCGCCTCCTGCGCCGAGCTGCTCGCGCTGCTCTCGGCCCTCTCTGGCCTGCCGCTGCGCCAGGACCTCGCGGTCACCGGCTCGGTCAACCAGCATGGCGACGTCCAGGCGATCGGGGGCGTGAACGAGAAGATCGAGGGGTTCTTCGAGGTCTGCCGCGCGCGCGGGCTGACCGGGACGCAGGGCGTGGTGATCCCGCACGCCAACGTGCAGCACCTGATGCTGCACGCCGACGTCGTCGAGGCCTGCGCCGCCGGCCGCTTCGCCATCTACCCGGTGCGGCGCATCGACGAGGCGGCTGCCCTGCTGACCGGGCGCCCCGCGGGGGTCCGGGGGCCGGACGGCGCCTATCCCGAGGGCAGCGTCAACCGCCTGGTGGAGGAGCGCCTCCGGCGCTTCGCCGCGGCGCGGCGGGCGATGCACGAGGGGGCGGCCGCGGAGGCGGGACCGGAGGAGGGCGGATCATGACGCGCGAACCCGACGCGTTCCGGCGCGTCCTGCTCGACCTCGCCGAGACGGGCGACGGCGAGGGCGGGGTCCGGGCGGCGGCGGAGCTCGCGCGCCTGCTGGGGGTCGACCTGCTCGGCGTCTTCGTCGCCGACGAGGCGGTGCTCGGCCTCGCGGACCTTCCCCTGGCGCGGGAGCTGCGGCTGCCCGGCTACGAGTGGAGCCGGATAGACGCGGCGCGGATCGCCGCGGAGTTCGAGGGCGCCGCGCGGCGCGCGCGGCGGCTGCTCGAGGAGCAGTGCGCGCGGCTCGGCGTTTCCGCCGCGTTCGAGTTCCTGCGCGGCGACCCGGCGGCGGCTCTCGGCGCCCTGGCGCGGGCGGGCGACATCGTCGCCCTGCCCGGGGCGCGGGCCCCGGCGGGGCGGGCGAGCGGCGAGCCGCTGCCCCGCGCCCTGGAGGCCGCGCTGCGCTCGGCGGCGTCGGTCATGCTGCTGCCGCAGCGGATCGCCCGTCACGCGGGACCGGTCGCGGCCGTGGCGGCGACCCCCTCCGACCCTGGGCTGCGCGCCGCCGCCGGCATCGCCGCGGCGGCGCGCGAGCGGCTGCTCGTGCTGCGGCCGCCGGGCGCCGCCGGCTTCGAGGAGGCGGTGGCCGCGGCGACGCGCGCGGCGCGCCTGCCCGAGGGGCGGGTCCTCGCGCGCGGACTGCGCGAGCTGAGCGCCGACGCCATCCTGGAGGCGCTCGAGGGCGCGCGGGAGCGGCTGCTGGTGCTCGGCCGCGGCGCCGCCGGCGCGGCGCGGCTGCTGCCGCCGCCGCTGGTCTCGGCGCGCGGCGTTCCCGCGCTCCTCGTCGGTCCGCCGGAGGAGTCCCCGGCGGCGGAGGACCGGAAGGGCTGAGGCGCCGCCTCAGTCGGGCCACAGGCCGCGCAGCTCGGCGGGGGTGACGGCCTTGGCGTCCTCGATCTCGGCCGGAGGGAGGCGGGCGGCGAGGAGGGCGAGCAGGGCGCGCGCCACCTGCTCGGCGTCCACCGCCGGGTCGCGGTGGACGCCCTCGCGGATGCGCTCGAGGAAGGCCTCGCGTGTCCGGATGCGGAAGGCGCGTCCGGTCGGCCGCCAGCCCTCGTAGTACTCGCCGCGCAACAGCGTCGGAAGCTGGGTGCCGAGGGCGGCCACCTCGTCCACCGGCAGGCAATCGCGCAGGGCGTGCGCGGCCGCGCGCAGCGCCCGGTAGGCCCGCTCCCGGTCGTGCCAGCCGAGCCGCGCCACGAACGCTTCGAACCACTCCGCGGCCACGCGGACCGCCTCGTCGAATTCCCGGATGCCGTTCACCGTCCTTGCTCCCTTGCCCGCGGAGGCCCCCGCGTCGCGACCGGCCGGTGGGGCGGGCGCTCCGCAGGCGCGACAGGGCGGCGTATGGCGCCGGTCCCGCAGGACGGCGGCATTTCCCGTTCCTCCTCGCGGCCGCATGGGCGCCCGGACGGGCCCGGCCCCGCCGGCGGCGCGCGCATTCGGCTCCGGCGCGGGCGCCGCGTCCTTGATCTCGGTCATCGCGCCCGCGCGAACGGGGGAGGGAGCGACGGGGCGCCTTCCGCGCCGCCACGATCCCCGCCATGGTGCGGCCGAGGAGGCCCCTGCCCGGGCCCGGAGGGAGAGAGAAGCGGAGGTCGCGTGCCGTGAGCATCATCGTCGCCCTGTGGCTCGGCACCGGCCGCGGCGGCGGAGGCGGGACCTGGGTCGGCAGCGACACCGTGGTCTGCGCCGACAACATCCGCCACGCCTTCGGCCCGAAATGGGTGGTGCGGGCGCCGTGGGCGATCGGCGTGGCGGGGCACCTGCGCGCCGCCAACGTGCTGTTCCGCGGCGCCGAGACGCTGCTCGAGGGCCTGTCGGGGCCCGACGAGTTCGCGCTGCGGGCGCGCGCGCTGCTGCAGGCCGACGGCTTCCGCGGCGGCGCGGAGGAGCGCGGGCCGCTCGATCTCGCGCAGACCCTCCTGCTCGCCCGCCCGGGCGGGGTGTGGGCGATCGGCGCCGACTTCTCGATCCTGCCGGTGCCGGCCGGCACGGTCTGGGCCGAGGGATCGGGGCGCGAGGTCGCGCTCGGCGCCGGCCACGCCCTGCTGCGCGCGGCGGAGGCGGAAGGCCGCCGCGTGGACGGCGCCGCCGTTCTGCGGCACACCCTCGAGACCGCCATCGCCCTGGACATCACCTGTGGCGGCGAGGCCTGGATCCGGGAACTTGCGGAGCCCACGCACGCACGGGCCGGTGGCGGCTGAGGGCGGTCGCAGGCGGACGATCCGCGAGAGCCGTCGGCGCGTGCCCGGGCCAGCGGAAGGGCGCCGGCGCGCCCCCGGCGGCGCCGGGGGACGGCCGGCGGGCCTGCGGGAGACGCGGCGCATGAGGGCCGGACGGGACGGCGCGACGACGAGCAGGGGAACCCGGCCTCCCGCCATCGCCGGGGGGCGGCGCTCCGCGGGCGGGCGGGGCGTTCGCCGGAGCGGCGCGGCCGCTCGCCGCCTTGCGGCGGAGCGGCCCGGGCGGGCGGAGCATCCGCGGTGAGCGAGCGCCAGCCGCCGCGCGGCGAGCGCTGGTCGGGCCGGCTCGGCTTCGTCCTGGCGACGATCGGCTCGGCGGTCGGGCTCGGCTCGATCTGGAAATTCCCCTACGAGGTCGGCGAGAACGGCGGCGGCGCCTTCGTTCTGTTCTACCTTCTCGGCCTCGTCCTCGTCGTGCTGCCGCTGATCTTCGCCGAGTTCGCGCTCGGGCGGCGCGGCCGGGGCGACGCCGCCGCGAGCGTCGCCGCGGTGGCCGCGGAGGCCGGAAGGTCCCCCCGCCGCTGGGCCTGGATCGGCGGCCTCGCGATCGCCACCGGATTCCTGATCCTCACCTACTACGCCGTGGTCGGCGGGCTCACCCTCGCCTACCTCCTTCACGCCATCCGGCGGGGCTTCGCCGGCGCCGACGGCGCCGCGACGCGGGCGCTGTTCGAGGCCATGACCGGCAGTCCGGCGGCGCTCGCGGCATACCAGGCGGCCTTTCTCGCCGCCACCGTCGCCGTGGTCGCGCGCGGCGTCGGCGGCGGGATCGAGCGGGCCTGCCGGGTGCTGATGCCGCTTCTGGCCGCGCTGATGCTGGGGCTCGTCGCCTACGCCGCGACCGCGGGCGATCTGCGGCGGACCGTGGCCTTCCTGCTCGCGCCCCGGCCCGAGGCGCTGACGCCCCGGGTGGCGCTCGAGGCGCTCGGCCTCGGCTTTTTCTCGATCGGCGTCGGCCTCGGCGCGATGATCACCTACGCGGCCTACGCCGGGCGCGACACCGACCTGACGACGGCGGCGGTGGCGACCGTGGCCGGCGACACGGCGATCTCCTTCCTCGCCGGCTTCGCCGTGTTCCCGCTGGTCTTCGCCCACGGCCTCGACCCGGCGGAGGGGGCGGGCCTGATGTTCCTCACCCTTCCCATCGCCTTCGGCCGGCTGCCCTTCGGCGATGCGGTCGGCGCTGCCTTCTTTCTCTCGCTGTTCGTCGCCGCGCTCGCCTCGGCGGTGTCGCTGCTCGAGCTCGCGGTCGCGCCGGTGGTGCAGCGGACCGGCTGGCCGCGGGCGCGGGCCGCCGTGGGTGCCGGGGTGGTCTGCTGGCTCCTCGGCCTGCCCAGCGTGCTTTCCTTCAACCTCTGGCGCGAGGTGCGCCCGCTCGGCGCCGTGCCCGGCTTCGCGACCGCGGGGCTGTTCGACGCGATCGACCGCATCGCCTCGAACCTGCTGCTGCCGGCCAGCGGGCTGCTCCTCGCCGTCTTCGCCGGCTGGGTCGCACGGGGCGATCTCCTGGCCGCGGAGCTGCGCTGGGGCCCGAGGGCGGTCGGCGCGCTGCGCTTCCTGTTGCGCTGGGTCGTCCCGGCGCTGATCCTGGCCTTCGTGGCGCTGGGCCACCTGCCGCGCTGATCCGACCGGCCGCGCACGGGTGGCCACGGCGCAACCCTGCGCGGCCGCCCGGGGTGCCGCGGCCGGGGTGCCTGCGCCCGCCGCCGGTGCCGGCGGGTCCGCGCCGTGGTGGCGGCGGAACTCCCGCTCCCGCATCCGGAAGGCCGTGCGCGTCCCGGAGACGCGAAGCCGTTCCCGCGCGGCCGGGTTCGCCGCGGCGGCCCGGGCTGCCGGCCGCAGGGCCGATCCGCGCCTCCCGGCTGTCCCCGGCCGTCCGCGCTCC
Source organism: Caldovatus aquaticus (assembly GCF_019458025.1). Lineage (GTDB taxonomy): Bacteria > Pseudomonadota > Alphaproteobacteria > Acetobacterales > Acetobacteraceae > Caldovatus > Caldovatus aquaticus. Next base: position 16,822 of record NZ_JAHZUY010000013.1, read on the forward strand.
GCTCTAGCGCTGGAAGTTGAGCCTCAGCCCGGGCTCCGGCCACTCCATCGCGGCGAGCTCGCCCTTCCCGGACAGCGTGATGTAGGCGGTCCGCAGGTCGGGCCCGCCGAAGCAGAGGTTGGTCGGGTGGCTGTCGGGCACCGGCACCTCGCGCACCAGGCGCCCGTCGGGCGCAAAGACGGTGATGCGCCCCGTCACCAGCGTCGCCACCGCGATGTTGCCCGAGGCCTCCACCGCCAGGCTGTCGAAGCGGCTGAAGGCCGGCAGGCCGGCGACGAAGCGTCCGCCGTGCGGCGAGGGGAAGGGGTGCTTGCGCACGACGCCCGGCGCCTCGACGTCGAAGGCCCAGAGGCGAGCGGACTCGGTGTCCGCGACGTACACGGTGCGCTCGTCCGGCGACAGGCCGACGCCGTTGGGGCTGAGGATCGGGTAGGCGACCTCCCGGATCGCGGAGCCGTCCGGCAGGGCGTAGTAGAGCCCGCCGTGGTCGCGGTGCGTCGCGTAGCGCTTGCCGAGGTCGGTGAACCAGAAGCCGCCGTGGCGGTCGAACACCAGGTCGTTGGGCGCGGAGAGGCGGCGCCCGTTGCATTCGGTGTAGAGCACGGTGCGCGCGCCGGTCGCCGGGTCCACCCGCGCGATGCAGCCGCCGGCGTAGTCGTCCGACGGGCCCTGGCCCATGAAGTGGCCCGGCACGTAGCGGTTGCCGCCGTTGTCGCAGAGGTAGAGCATCCCGTCCGGCCCCATCGCCAGGCCGTTCGGGCCGCCGCCCGCCGGGCCGAGCCGCGTCACCGTCCCGTCGGGGCCGACGCGCGTGATGCGCCCGCCGTTGATCTCGGCGAGGATCACGGAACCGTCCGGCATCGCCACCGGGCCCTCCGGAAAGCCCAGGCCGCGGGCGAGGATGCGGATCTCGGCCATGGCGGTGTCTCCTCTCTGCCGCGGCATCCTCGCGCCTCCGGCCGGGCGGTCAAGCGCGTCCCGCCCGTGGCGCGAGGGCGCCGCCGGCGCCGCGCCGCTCCGGCGCGACCGGGGCGCGGCCGGGGCGCGGCGGGCTTGCGGCGGCCCGCGGCCGGGCGCACGCTCGCGCCGGGAGGAGACGCCGATGACCGCGCCCGTGCGCTACGCCCATCCCGAGGCCATCGTGGACACGCAGTGGCTGGCCGACCACCTCCGCGATCCCGCGCTGCGCGTGTTCGACTGCACGACCTATCTGCACTACGAGACGGGGACGGGCCGGCCATACCGGGTCGAGAGCGGGCGCAGGGACTACGAGCAGGGGCACATCCCGGGCTCTGCCTTCCTCGACCTCCAGGGCGAACTCTCCGACCAGGCGAGTCCGTTCAACTTCATGATGCCGGCCGCGGACGATCTCGCGGCGCGGTTCGCGGCCAGGGGCGTCGGCGCGGGCACGCGCGTCGTCCTCTATGCGCGCGGGAACCCGCAATGGGCGACGCGCGTGTGGTGGATGCTGCGCGCGATCGGCTTCGACGAGGCCGCGATCCTCGACGGCGGCTTCGACACATGGCGCGCCGAGGGACGGCCGGTCGAGACGGGCGAGACGCGCTACCCGGCCGCGACCCTCGTCGTCCGGCCGCGCCCCGGCCTGTTCGTCGGCAAGGAGGAGGTCCGGGCCGCGATCGGCGATCCGGGCGTCTGCATCCTCAACGCCCTCGCGCCGGACCTGCACCGGGGCGACAACCCGCGCTACGGCCGTCCCGGCCGCATTCCCGGGAGCGTCAACGTGCCGGCGCTGTCTCTCGTGGACGCGGCCACCCGGGCCCTCGGGCCGCCGGAGGCGGTCGCGGCGGCCTTCGCCGCGGCCGGTGCGGCGCCGTCGCAGCGCATCCTGGTCTATTGCGGGGGCGGCATCGCGGCGACGCTCGACGCCTTCCTGCTGCACCAGCTCGGCTACCGGGACGTCGCCGTGTACGACGCCTCGATGAGCGAATGGGCGAAGGACGAGACGCTGCCGATCGAGCGGGGCTGACCGCCGGGAGCGGCGGCGGCCGGCCTCCGTAGGCCGCCGGACGCCGGAGAGGATCGCGCGGAGGGCGCGCGCCGCGGCGAGCCTTTCCGGAAACCGGAAAGACGGGCCGCGGCTGCTCCCCGTGCCTCGTGTGGGGCGGTCCGCGTCGCGGTCCGGCGTTGCCTGGCGGCGCGGGCGGCGGCACCGCACGGCGGCGTCAGGGCGAGCGATCCGATCTGCCGGAAGTCCTTCGTCCCGGCGACGGTGATGCCCGGGCGGCGCCGGCGCCGCCGGCACGGCCGCGGATGAGGCTTCGCCCGGAAGGGGCGTCTGGCGGGACCATCCCGGCCTCGGCAACCGGCGCCGTGCGGCGCCGCCCGGGCGGCCTCCGGCGCGCGGCGGGACTCGCGCGGGCGCGGCCGATCTGCTGGAAAGGCGCAGGGGAGGAAGCCGTGCGCGGCGACCTCCCGGCCGGACTGCACCGCGTGACCGGAGGAGGATGGCGGATTGCCCGAACACCACGCGCCGCTGGTCGCCACCATCGCCCTCGGCCTCGCGCTCGCCTTCGCGCTCGGTCTCGCGGCGCACCGGCTGCGCCTCTCGCCGATCGTCGGCTACCTGCTCGCGGGCATCGCGGTCGGGCCGTTCACGCCGGGCTTCGTCGCCGACCAGCAGCTCGCCGACCAGCTCGCCGAGATCGGCGTGATCCTGCTGATGTTCGCGGTCGGGCTGCACTTCTCGCTGGACGACCTGATGTCGGTGCGCGCGATCGCGCTGCCGGGCGCGGTCGCGCAGATCGCGGTGGCGACGCTGCTCGGCACGGCGCTCGCCTGGCAGTTCGGCTGGGGCCTCGGCGCGGGGCTGGTGTTCGGCCTCGCCCTCTCGGTCGCGAGCACGGTGGTGCTGGTCCGCGCGTTGCAGGAGCGGCGCATCCTGGAGACCGAGCGCGGGCGCATCGCGGTCGGCTGGCTGGTGGTGGAGGACCTGGCGATGGTCCTCGCCCTGGTGGTGCTGCCCGCGGTCGGCGACGCGCTGGCGGCGGGCGGCGCGGCACCGGGCGGCTTCGGCATCGCCGTGCTGGTGGCGCTGACCCTCGCCAAGGTCGGGGCGTTCGTCGCGGTGATGCTGGTCGCAGGGCGGCGCGCGATCCCCTGGCTGATGCACTACGCGGCGCACACCGGATCGCGCGAGCTGTTCCGGCTTGCGGTCTACGCGATCGCGCTCGGCGTCGCCTACGCGGCCTCGGCGCTGTTCGGCGTCTCCTTCGCGCTCGGCGCCTTCTTCGCGGGGATGGTGCTGAGCGGGAGCCAGCTCAGCCAGCGCGCGGCGGAGGAGGCGCTGCCGCTGCGCGACGCCTTCGCCGTGCTGTTCTTCGTCTCCGTCGGCATGCTGTTCGACCCGCGCATCGTGGTGCAGGCGCCGCTCGCGGTGCTCGCGACGGTCGCGATCATCGTCGTCGGCAAGTCGCTGGCGGCGCTGCTGATCGTGCGCGCCTTCGGGCAGTCCTGGGCGACGGGGCTGACCATCGCGGCCAGCCTCGCGCAGATCGGCGAGTTCTCCTTCATCCTGGCCGGCCTCGGCGTCGCGCTCGGCCTGCTGCCGGCGGAGGGGCGCGACCTGGTGCTGGCCGGGGCGATCCTCTCGATCCTGCTGAACCCGCTGCTGTTCGGCGCGGTGGAGCGGCGGCGGACGAGGCTCGTCCGCCTGCCTGCCGGTGCGGAGCCGGCGCCGGGGGCGCCGCCCGCCGTCGCGCCGCCGGCGCGGGAGGAGGCGGAGGCGGCGCCGGAAGCGCCGCCGGCGACCACGCTCACCGGCCACGACGTGCTGGTGGGCTACGGCCGCGTCGGCTCGCTGGTCGGGGCGGGCCTGTTGGCCGCCGGCCGCCCGCTGCTGGTGTTCGAGGAGAGGGCCGAGGCCATCGCGGCGGCGCGCCGCGCGGGCGCGGAGGTCGTCGCGGGCAACGCCGCCGATCCGGACGTGCTCGCCGCGGCGAACCTCGCGGCGGCGCAGCGGCTGTTCGTCACCGTCCCGGAGGCGTTCGAGGCGGGCCAGGTGGTCGAGCAGGCGCGCACCGCCAACCCGGCCATCGAGATCATCGCCCGCGCGCATTCGGACGAGGAGGTCGAGTACCTCCGCCGGCTCGGCGCCGACCTGATCGTGATGGGCGAGCGCGAGATCGCCCATCGCATGCTCGCGCACGCGGCCGGCCGCGACGCGCCCGGCGCGCCGCCAGCGGGTCGGGACTGATCCGGCGCCGGCCCCTGCGGCCGCGCCCGCGCGCCGGGACGGGCGGCGGGTCCGGGGCGACCGCGCCGCACGGGGCTTGCGCCGACTCCCGCCGGCGCGGCCCGGCGTCCACGGGTTGACCGCCGCGGCGGACCGGGCGAGCGTGCGCGCGACGACACCCTGCCCGGGAGGAGCACCGCCATGTCCGCCGAAGACCAGGCCCTGTTCGAGAAGGGGCTGCCGATCCGCCGCGCCGTGCTCGGCGCCGACTACGTGGATTCGTCGCTCGCCAAGGCCGACGACTTCATGATGGCGTTCCAGCGCGCCACCACCGCCTGGGCCTGGGGCTGGGCCTGGGGCGACCCGACGCTCGACCGCAGGACGCGCTCGATGCTGAACCTCGCCATGCTGACGGCGCTCGGCAAGACGCCGGAGATCAGGCTGCACGTGAAGGGCGCGCTGAACAACGGCCTCACCGTGGACGAGATCAAGGCGGTGCTGCTGCATGCGACCGCCTATTGCGGCATCCCGGCCGGCCTCGACGCCTTCAAGGCGGCGCACGAGGTGCTGGTCGCCGAGGGCGCGCTGCCGGGCAAGAAATGAGATGAGCGCCGCACCCATCCGCCGCATCGGCTTCGTCGGCATCGGCAACATGGGCTGGCCGATGGCGGCGAACCTGGTGAAGGCCGGGTTCGAGGTCGCGGTGTGCGACGTCGCGCCCGGCCGCGCCGAGCGCTTCGCCGCCGAGGTGGGCGGCCGCGCCGCCGCCTCGGCCGCCGAGGCGGCGCGCGGCGCGGACTGCGTCGTCACCATCGTGCCGACCAGCGCTGAGGTCGCCGCGGCGGTGGCGGCGATGGGCGACGCCCTCGCCCCCGGCGCGCTGCTGATCGACATGACCTCGGGCCAGCCGGGCAGGACGCGGGAGATCGCGGCGGCGCTCGCCGCGCGCGGCGTCGCCATGGTGGACTGCCCGGTCTCCGGCGGCGTGCCGCGCGCGAGGAGCGGCGAGCTCGCGATCATGGCCGGCGGCGCCGCGGCCGACCTCGACCGCGCCGAGCCGGTGCTGCGCGCGATGGGCAGCTCGATCCACCGCTGCGGGCCGATCGGCGCCGGCCAGGCGATGAAGGCCCTGAACAACCTGGTCAGCGCCGGCGGCTTCCTGATCGGCGTCGAGGCGCTGCTGATCGGCCAGAAGTTCGGCCTCGACCCGCAGAAGATGGTGGAGGTGCTGAACGCCTCCACCGGCATGAACAACAGCACGCAGAAGAAGTTCGCCCAGTACGTGCTGTCGCGCCGCTTCGACGCCGGCTTCACGCTCGACCTGATGGTGAAGGACCTCTCGATCGCCCTCGAGGTCGGGCGCGAGACCGCGACGCCCACGCCCTTCGCTGCGCTGTGCCGGGAGATGTGGGCGGCGGCGCTCGCCGCGCTCGGGCCGGGCCAGGACCACACGGCGATGGCGAAGCTCAGCGAGCAGCTCGCCGGCAACACCATCCTGGGAGGGAACAAGGGGCCATGACCTGGGAGGCCTACGCCATCCGCTACGGCCGCCACGAGCGGCCAGCGCAGCAGAACTTCCTGCTGCCGGTCGAGGACGCGCACGAGGCGATGCCGCTCGACTACTACGTCTGGCTGTTGCGCGGCCCGGGCGGGCACGAGATCGTGGTGGACACCGGCTTCGACGAGGCGCTGGCGGCGAAGCGCAACCGCCGCATCAGCCGCCCCGTGGGGCAGGCGCTCCGCGACTTCGGCACCGATCCCGCCGGGGTGCGGGACGTGATCCTCACCCACCTGCACTACGACCACGCCGGCAACATCGACCTCTTCCCCAACGCCCGGGTCCACATCCAGGACCGCGAGATGGCCTTCGCCACCGGGCGGCACATGTGCACCGCCTGCATCCGCCTGCCCTTCGAGGCCGATCACGTGATCGCGGCGGTCCGCGCCCTCTACGGCGACCGCATGGTGTTCCACGACGGCGAGGGCGAGGTGGCGCCGGGCGTCACGGTGCACCGCGTCGGCGGGCACAGCGACGGGCTGCAGGTGGTGCGGGTCGTGACGGCGCGCGGCCCGGTCGTGCTCGCCTCCGACGCGATGCACTTCTACGCCAACGTCGCGCGCGGCAACCCCTTCCCGATCGTCTTCGACCTCGGCGCGATGACGCAGGGCTGGAAGCTCGTGAGGCGCCTCGCCGGCGGGGACGAGACGCGCGTGGTGCCGGGGCACGATCCGGAAGTGCGGCACCGCCACCCCGCCGTGCCCGGAACCGGGGGCGAGGTGGTGGCGCTGCACCTGGCGCCGATCGCGGGCGGCCGGCCGCAGCCGGCAGCGTGAATCTCCAGCGCCGCAGGGGCGGGGCGGAGCGCGGGGCGGCCCGGTCGCGCCCCGGCGGCAGGCGGATGCCGTCCGGCGTGCCGCGCCGCCCCCGGCAGGCGCGCGGCAGCAGAGCTCAGTCGCGCGTCTGGAGGTGCGCCTCCAGCATCCACAGCATCTTGTCCACGGCGCGCGACTGCTCCGTCAGCAGGTCGGCCGTATCCGCATCCCCCGCCTCGGCGGCCTGGTCGATGCCGGTGCGCAGTGCCTTCGCCACCTGGGCGTAGCGCTCCGCCAGCGCCCGGACATGGCCGAGGCCGTCCTGCAGGTCGGTCGGGTAGGGCGGGAGCCGCGTGCCCTGCGCCACGGCCTGGGTGGTGCCGATCGCCGTGCCGCCGAGGGTGACGATGCGCTCGGCGAGGTCGTCCGCACCCTCGGCGAGCCGGCCGTAGAAGTCCTGGAACAGCGCGTGCAGGGCGGCGAAGTGCGGCCCCTTCACGTTCCAGTGCGCCTGGCGGGTGGCGTTGTAGAGGTCCACCGCGTCCGTCAGGCAGGCCTGCAGCACGCCGATCGAGACCTTCTTCGCGTTGTCGGGCGTGTCGTTGAGCGTACGGTGCAGCGGCTTGCCGGTCACGGCCTCGGCAGTCGCGGTCTTCGCCATTCTCCATCTCCTCCTTCGTTGAGGTGTCGGGGGAGAGATGGGGCGGAGCGCCGCCGTGTCAGCCCCCTGCGGCGCGTCGGCGTGGGTGTGCGCGGCCTCGGCTGCGCTCGGCGGGCGCTGGCGCGCCGGCCGGCCCTTCCGCTAGGCTGGGCGTATGGGCCAGGACCTGTCCCGCATCGCCCGCTACGCCGATTTCTGGCCGTGCTACCTCCGCGAGCATGCCCGTCCGGCGACGCGGCTCCTGCACGTCGCGGGCACCGTCGCGGCCGCGCTGCTGCTGCTTTGGGGCCTGGTCCTCGGCCCGCTCCGGCTGCTGCTGCTCGTGCCCGTGGCCGGCTACGGCCTCGCCTGGATCGCCCACTTCGCCATCGAGGGCAACCGGCCGGCCAGCTTCGCTCGTCCGCTCTGGTCCCTCCGGAGCGACCTGCGCATGGCGGCGCTGTTCCTGACCGGCCGGCTGGAGGGCGAGCTGCGGCGCGCTGGCCTGTAGCGGGCGTTCCCGCTCCGGCGATTGCGCCGGCGGCGGCCCGGGGCCAATTCGGCGGGCGAACGGGGCCACCCCCGCGCTTGAGGGAGACCGTGCCGATGCGCCAGCCGCCGCGTCTGTCGTTCGCTTCGCTGCTGCTGCTTCTCGCCCTCGCCGCACCGTCGGGAGCGTTGGCGCAGGGCGGGACCGCCCCGGCGGCGCCCGGCGCGCTGCCGCCACCGGTCCCGCACACCGGCGAGCCGGCGGCGCCCGAGCCTCCTGGCCCGGCGGCGCGTGCCGGCGGCGCCCTTGACCGCGCCGCCACCGCGACCGGCAAGGCGCTCGGCCGGGCCGCGGAGGCGGCCGGTGCCGCCGCGGGCCACGCCGCGCGGGCCACGGGCAGTGCGCTGAAACGGACCGGCGAGTGGCTCGAGCGCAAGGGCGAGGCCCTGAAGGAGGCGCTCGAGGGAGACGCGGAGCCGCGCCGCTAGGGCGGAGCGCGAACGGCGCGAGGCAGCCGGGACCGGGGATCCGCGGGACAGGCGCGGAGGCGGACCGGTTGTCGTCCGGCCCGACGCGCGGCGTCGGCTCCGCCCCCCGAACCGGGTTCCGCGCCCGGCCGCCACGGCGGTCGCGCTCGGTCCTGCCGCCCCTGTTCCCCGGGCGCTCCGTGACTGGCCGCGAGGCCGGCTCAGCCCAAGGCGAACTTGATCGCCGAGAGTCCGGCGATGAGCCACACCGCGCCGGAGACCTCGCGGGCCCGGCCCGCCATCGTCTTCATCGCCGCATGCACCAGGAAGCCGAGCCCGATCCCGGTCGCGATCGAGAAGGTGAAGGGCATGGCGAGCGCGGTGACGATCGCCGGCATGGAGTCGGTCGCGTCGTCCCAGCGGATGTCGCCGAGCGCGCGGGCCATCAGCAGCGCCACGAAGACGAGCGCCGGCGCGGTGGCGAAGCCGGGGATGGCGGTGGCGACGGGGGCGAGGAACAGCGTCAGCAGGAACAGCGCCGCCACCGTCAGCGCGGTCAGCCCGGTGCGGCCGCCCGCCTGGATGCCGGCCGCGCTCTCGATGTAGCTCACCGTGGTGGAGGTGCCGAGCACGGCGCCGATCATCGCCCCGCCCGAATCGGCCATCAGCGCGCGGCCGAGATTGGGCACGGTGCCGTCCGGGTTCATCAGCCCCGCCCGGTGCGTGGTCGCGATCAGCGTGCCGGTGTTGTCGAGCAGGTCCACCAGGAAGAAGGTGAAGACGATGCCGAGGACGCCGAGGCCGAGCGCCCCGGCGATGTCGAGCTGGAGGAAGGTCGGCGCGAGGGAGGGCGGCAGGTCCACGAGGCCCTGGAAGCGCGTCAGGCCGAACGGAATCCCGGCCGCTGCGGTGGCGAGGATGCCGATCACGATCGCCCCCGGCACGCCGCGCGCGGCGAGCCCCGCGATCAGCAGGAACCCGGCGCAGGCGAGCAGGGTCGGGGTCGCCCTGAGCGGGCCGAGCCCGACCAGGGTCGCCGGGTGCGCCACCACCAGCCCCATCCCGCGCAGGCCGATGAGCCCGAGGAAGAAGCCGATCCCCGCGGCGATGCCGAGCTTGAGCGACAGCGGGATGCCGTTGACCAGCCACTCGCGGATGCGCAGCACGGAGACGGCGAAGAACAGCAGCCCGCCGAGGAACACGGCGCCCAGCGCCGCCTGCCAGGGCACCCCCATGCCCTGCACCACGGCGTAGGCGAAGTAGGCGTTGAGCCCCATGCCCGGCGCCAGCGCGATCGGGAAGTTGGCGAGCAGCCCCATCAGCGCCGAGCCGATCGCCGCGGCGAGGCAGGTGGCGACGAAGGCGGCGCCGGGATCGATCCCGGCCGCGGCCAGGATCTGCGGATTGACCACGACGATGTAGGCCATCGTCAGGTAGGTGGCGAGCCCGGCCATGAACTCGGTGCGCGGCGTGGTGCCGCGCGCCGCCAGGTCGAAGAAGCGGTCCATTGCTGCTCCCCGCCATGCGAATCGGCCAGCCCAGCCTAGGGCGATTCGGCATCCGGAACAGCCGGCGGCGCGCGCGAAGGCCGTCAGCGCGGCCCGCTTGCGCCGGGCCTCATCACGGCTGCGGCCCTCTCCGGGCACCCCGCATCCGCCGCGCCGCCCGCCCCGGCTCGTCCGCCGCCCTCGGCGACGGCGCAGTCCGCCGTGCCTGTTCGAGCCCGGCGCGCAGGAGCGCAGCCGCCGCCCAGCGCAGGACGGCGATCGCCTCCTCGTCGTCCTCGATCCGGCAGACGTCCTTCATCACGACCACCGCCTCGATCCCGAGTGTGAGGGAGAGCGCGGCGCGCAGGCGCCGCCAGTCCCGCTCCGGCATCTCCCGGCGCAGCGGTTCGAGCGCGAGGTCCAGCCAGCGGCGCCGTCGGCCCTCGCGCAGCGGCGGAGCGTCCTCGCCGGCGCGGCGGCTCTGGAGCCAGGTGTCGAGGTAGACCCGCAGCGCCGTCCGCATCGGCACCTGTTCGGCGAACATGACCGGATGAAAGGCGTCGAGCAGCCGCCGCAGCCGATCCTCCGGATCGCCGCCGGGCGGCAGGGCGGCGAGCATCGCCTCGACCGGCGCGACCGCCGGGGCGAGCTCGGCCACCTCGAGCAGCAGCGCCTCCTGCGTCGGGAAGTAGCGGTAGGCGGTGGCCCGCGAGACCCTTGCCGCCTCCGCGGCCTCGGCGACCGTGGGTGGCGTGCCGCGGCGGAGCAGCTCGGCCGCGGCGGCGACGAGCGCCGCGCGCGTCCGCTCCTTCTGGTTGGCGCGAGGGTCGGGCCGACCCGCGACCTTCACCGCTTCGTGTCCGGAATCCGCTTGATCTGAGACTGGCATATCTTTATGATACGCAAGTCTCATGGAGAGACGCAAGTCCCAGCCACCCGGAGGGCGGATGACCATGGACAACATGACCCGCGAGCAGGTGGACCGGCTCATCAACGAGCATTTCGCCTACGAGGCGGCCGACGGCGTCGAGGGCGTGCTCGGGAGCCTCGCCGAGGGCGCCGAGCACGAGGTCATCCCCTCGCCGATGGGGGCGCTCAAGGACCGCGCCCGGATCCGCGCCTTCTACGAGATGCTCTTCCGCGACCTGAAGGGCGAGCGCGTCACCCCCGTGCGCCGGCTCTACGGCGAAGACTTCGTCGTGGACGAGGCGGTCTGGCACGGCCACATCGCCGACGGCCGGCCCTTTCTGTGCGACGGCAGGAGCGGTCCGGTGAGCTTCCGGCTGCTCCACATCTTCGAGTTCCGCGACGGCAGGATCGCCCGCGAGAACGTCTGGTGCGACCTCGCCGCCATCCAGCGGCAGCTCGGCTGCGTGCCCGGCGGCTGACCGCGGCCGGCCCGCGCTCGGGCGCTCTCACGGCACGATGGCGCGCGATCGTGCCGGCACGAGGGACTTCGCCGTCTCGTCGATGAAGACGAGCCGGCCGGCGAACAGGGCCTTCGGCACCTCCATCGGGAGGCGGTTGAAGCTGTCGTACGTGCCGCGCAGGTCGTCGTGGAAGCCCGCGGCTCTTCTCGCTGCCGCTTTCCGGTTGCGGCGCGAAACCATTCCGCATCCGTCAGGGCTTCCGCGGCAGACGTGTTCCGGAACGGGGATTCGCGCTGCGCGGGCGTGTCGCGGATGTCGGGTGCTTCTCCCGTTTCATGGCGTGCCTGCGGCGGCGCGGCGCCGGCTAGCGGGTCGCCAGCGCGCGCACCCGCGCGGCCTGCTGCGCGCAGGCGGCGGCGAGGAAGCCGAGATCGGTCCCGGTCGAGACGTAGCGCGCCCCCATGCGCACGAACTCCGCGACCAGGTCGGGCCGGGAGGCGAGGCCGCCGATGCCGACATGCTTGCCGTGCGCGCGCGCCGCCGCGATCGTCCGCGCGAAGGCCGCGCGCAGCCGCGGATGGTCGAACTGCCCGGGGATGCCCATCTCGGCGGTCAGGTCGTTGCTGCCGATCAGCAGCAGGTCCACGCCCTCGACCGCGGCGATCTCCTCCACCGCCTCGAGCGCGGCGAGCGTCTCCACCATCGGCACCACCATGGTCGCCTCGTTCAGCGCCGGGTCGGCCTCGGCGGCGGGGAAGGCGCGGTAGTGCAGGTGCGGCAGGCCGCCGGCCGCGGAGCGGTGGCCGAGCGGGGGGAACTTCGCCGCCGCCACCACCGCGCGCGCCTCCGCCGCGCCGCGCACATGCGGGGCGATGACGCCGAGCGCGCCGCCGTCGAGCGCCCGCGCCACCCATTCCGGCCCGGGCGCCGGGACGCGCACGAAGGGGGCGATCCCGGCCGCGAGCGCCGCCATGCAGATCTGCCCGCAGGCGTCGAGCGAGAGCGGGGAGTGCTCGAGGTCCACGTAGAGCGAGTCGAAGCCGGCGGTGGCGGCGATGCGCGCGATCTCGATGCTGCGCACGAGCCGCACGGTCATCGAGGCGACCACCTCGTCGCGGGCGAGCTTGTCGCGCACGGGGTTGCGCAGGATGTCGCGGGGGGAGGGGGGCATGGCGGCGGCTCCCTGGCGAAGGACCGGACGTTGCGCCAGCCTACAACGAAAAGGGGCTCCGCCGGCAGGCGGAGCCCCGATCCGCGGCCCGGGCGCGGGGCGGCTCAGACCGAGTAGTACATCTCGAACTCGACCGGGTGCGGGGTGTGCTCGAAGCGGTACACCTCCTGCCACTTGAGCTCGATGTAGCTCTCGATCTGGTCCTTCGAGAACACGTCGCCCGCGAGCAGGAACTCGTGGTCCGCCTCCAGCGACTGCAGCGCCTCGCGGAGCGAGCCGCACACCGTCGGGATGCCCTTCAGCTCCTCCGGCGGCAGGTCGTAGAGGTCCTTGTCCATCGGGTCGCCCGGATGGATGCGGTTGCGGATGCCGTCGAGGCCGGCCATCAGCATCGCCGCGAAGGCGAGGTAGGGGTTCGCGCCCGGATCCGGGAACCGCACCTCGACGCGCTTCGCCTTCGGGCTGGTCGCGTAGGGGATGCGGCAGGAGGCGGAGCGGTTGCGCGCCGAGTAGGCGAGCAGCACCGGCGCCTCGAAGCCCGGGATCAGCCGCTTGTAGCTGTTGGTCGTCGGGTTGGTGAAGGCGTTCAGCGCCTTGGCGTGCTTGATGATGCCGCCGATGTAGTAGAGCGCCATCTCCGAGAGGTCGGCGTAGCCGTTGCCGGCGAACAGCGGCTTGCCGTCCTTCCAGATGCTCTGGTGGACGTGCATGCCGGAGCCGTTGTCGCCGTAGATCGGCTTCGGCATGAAGGTCGCGGTCTTGCCGTAGCTGTGCGCGACGTTGTGGATCACGTACTTGTAGATCTGCATGTGGTCGGCCATGCGCACCAGCGGGCCGAACTTCATGCCGAGCTCATGCTGGCTCTGCGCCACCTCGTGGTGGTGCTTCTCGATCACCACGCCCATCTCGCCCATGGTGGAGAGCATCTCGGCGCGCAGGTCGCTCTCGCTGTCCACCGGCGGGACCGGGAAGTAGCCGCCCTTGACGCTCGGGCGGTGGCCCATGTTGCCCTCGGGGTAGTCCTTCAGGCTGGCGCCCGGGCCCTCGACCGAGTCGAGCTGGTAGATGCCGAAATTGCCGCCGGTGCCGAACTTCACCGAGTCGAAGACGAAGAACTCCGCCTCCGGCCCGAAGTAGGCGGTGTCGCCGATGCCGCTGCTCTTCAGGTAGGCCTCGGCCTTCTTCGCCGTGCCGCGCGGGTCGCGGTTGTAGAGCTGGCCGGTCGAGGGCTCGATGATGTCGCAGAACAGGATCAGCGACGGCTTGGCCGCGAACGGGTCCATGCAGGCCGTCTCGGGGTCCGGCATCAGGATCATGTCGGACTCGTTGATCGCCTTCCAGCCGGCGATCGAGGAGCCGTCGAACATCACCCCGCTCTCGAACACCTCCTCGTCGATGGTCGAGACGTGCTGGGCGGTGTGGTGCCACTTGCCGCGCGGGTCCGTGAACCGCAGGTCCACGTATTCCACGCTGTGCTCCTTGATCATCTCCATGACCTTGGAGACGCCGCCGTTCGGATTGGCGCCTCCTGCGGACTTCTTCGCCATGTGTGCGGTCCTCTGATCCCCTGCTGCTGTCCCGAACCCGTTCCCTGCCCTCCGCCGGCGGCGCGCGGTGCCGGAACCGGCACGCCCGCCGCCCGCGGCCGCGCCTGCCCCTGGCCGGAGCGCCGCGGCCGGCGGTGGCGTTGCGGTCAGACCGCGTCCTCGCCCCGTTCGCCGGTGCGGATGCGGATGACCTCGAGAACCTCGCTAACAAAAATCTTGCCATCGCCGATGCGGCCGGTGCGCGCGGCCTGCTGGATCGCCTCGATGGCGCGCTCGACGAGGTCGTCCGAGCACACCACCTCGATCTTCACCTTCGGCAGGAAGTCCACGACGTACTCGGCGCCGCGATAGAGCTCGGTGTGCCCCTTCTGGCGGCCGAAGCCCTTCGCCTCCACGACGGTCAGGCCCTGCAGGCCGATCTCGTGCAGCGCGTCCTTCACCTCGTCGAGCTTGAAGGGCTTGATGATGGCCTCGATCTTCTTCATCGCCTCTGCCTGGCCCGCCTTCCCGGCCGCATCCCCCGCCTCTGCCCGCCCGGCGCGGCCGCCGTGCCGCACGGTGCCGCCGCGGCGGGGGCGCGGGCGGGCGGGATATCGCACGCGGCCCGCCAGGGCTTCAATCCGGAGGGGCGGGGAAAAATCCGCGCGCGCGGCGCGTCTCTGCCCATTCCTTGGGCGAATTGCCGAATCCCTGACCCGGCACCTGCCCGCGGGACGCGCAGCGCGTCGCCCCGGCGGGGCCCGAGTTGCGGCCCCCGGGCCGTCTCCTATCATGCGCGGCCGCAGGTCCGGGGCCGGGGCGCGGGGAGCCGCCGGCGCGGAGGGGCGCCCGCGCGCCGCCTCCGGCCGCGCCCCGCCGGGCCGCCTGCCTCCTGCGACGAAACGGAAAGATGCCGGCGATGCAGCCGCAGAACGCCCTCCTCTCCGCCACGGGCACCACGATCTTCACCGTGATGAGCGCGCTCGCCCTCGAGCACGGCGCGATCAATCTCGGCCAGGGCTTCCCCGACTACGACGGCCCCTCGGACGTCATCCACGCCGCCGCCGCCGCGCTGCTCGACGGGCGCAACCAGTACCCGCCGCTGACCGGCGTGCCGGAGCTGCGCCGCGCCGTCGCCCACCACAACCGCCGCTTCTACGGGCTCGCGGTGGACCCGGACGCCGAGGTCGTCGTCACCTCCGGCGCCACCGAGGCGATCACCGCCTGCCTGATGGCCGTGCTCAACCCGGGCGACGAGTGCGTGCTGATCGAGCCGCTCTACGACACCTACCTGCCGGTGGTGAGGCTGCTCGGCGCCGTGCCGAAGCTGGTGCGGCTCGAGCCGCCCGGCTGGGCGCTGCCGCGCGCCGCGCTCGCCGCCGCCTTCGGGCCGCGGACCAAGGCGATCCTCCTCAACACGCCGATGAACCCGACCGGCAAGGTGTTCACCGCCGCCGAGCTCGCCTTCCTTGCCGAGCTGATCCGGCGCCACGACTGCTACGCGATCTGCGACGAGGTCTACGAGCACCTCACCTTCGACGGCTGGCGGCACATCCCGCTGATGACCCTGCCCGGGATGCGCGCGCGCGCGATGCGCATCGGCTCGGCCGGCAAGACCTTCAGCCTGACCGGCTGGAAGGTCGGCTACGTCACCTGCGACCGCGCGCTCGCCGGCAACGTCGCCAAGGCGCACCAGAACCTCACCTTCACCACGCCGCCCAACCTGCAGCGCGGGGTCGCGGTCGGGCTGATGAAGGACGACGCCTACTTCGCCGCGATCGGCCCTGCGCTGCAGGCGCGGCGCGACCGGCTCGCCGCCGGCCTCGCCCGGCTCGGCTTCGGCGTGCTGGAGACGCGGGGCACCTACTTCCTCACCGCCGATTTCCGCCCGCTCGGCTTCCCCGGCGACGACGTCGCCTTCTGCCGCACCATCACCGAGGAGGCGAAGGTGACGGCGATCCCCGTCACCGCCTTCTTCGCCAGCGACGACCCGCCGCGGCACTACGTCCGCTTCGCCTTCTGCAAGAGCGAGGCGGTGCTGGACGAGGCGCTGGCCCGGCTCGGGCGCTGGCTCGCGGCGCGGGGGGCGGCGCCAGAGCGGCGCGCCGCGGCCGGCTAGGGCGAGCGCGGCCCCGCCGGGGCGGGCGCGCGGACGGGGAGCGGAGCCCCGGCCGGGCGGCGCCGCGGTGTTGACGCTCCCCGGGCGGAGGCCCTATCTCCGCGCCGTCCCGGCGGCCCGCGAGCCGCCCCAGTGGCGGCCTTAGCTCAGCTGGTAGAGCGCCAGGTTGTGGTCCTGGATGTCACGGGTTCGAATCCCGTAGGTCGCCCCACCTTCCTCCCCCGGTTGCGCGGCCCCTCCGGCCCGGCGACAGTCCGGCCCGGCAAGCGTCGCAACGACCCCGGAGGCGTCCCATGCAGCTCACCCTGAACGGCCGCGCGGCCCTGATCACCGGCGGCTCCAAGGGCCTCGGCCTCGCCGTCGCCAAGGCCTATGCCGGCGCCGGCGGCCATGTCGCGATCGTCGCCCGCGGCGCCGAGGCGCTCGCCAGGGCCGAGGCGGAGGTGAGGGCGGCCGCGGCGCCGGGGGGCAAGGTCGCCGCCATCGCCGCCGACATCGCGACCGCCGAGGGCTGCGCGCGCGCCTTCGCCGAGGCCGAGCGGGCGCTCGGCCAGGTGGACATCCTGGTCAACAACGCCGGCACCTCGCAGCGCGGGCCGTTCCTCGAGATCTCCGATGCGCTCTGGCAGGCCGATCTCGACCTCAAGCTGTTCGCGGCGATCCGCCTCTCGCGCCTCGCCCTGCCGGGGATGCAGGCGCGCCGCTGGGGGCGCATCATCAACGTGCTCAACATCGGCGCCAAGGCGCCGCTCGCCGCCAGCGCCCCGACCTCGGTGAGCCGGGCGGCGGGGATGGCGCTGACCAAGGTGCTGGCGAACGAGGCCGCGCCGCACAACGTCCTCGTCAACGCGCTGCTGGTCGGCATCGTCGAGTCCGACCAGTGGGTGCGCCGCTACGCCCAGGAGCAGCGCGCGATCTCCTGGGAGGAGTGGAAGGCGGAGCAGGGCAGGGCGGTGCCGCTCGGCCGCATCGGCAAGGCCGAGGAGTTCGCCGCGATGGCGCTGCTCCTGGCGAGCGAGCAGTGCGGCTACGTCACCGGCACCGCGATCAACGTGGACGGCGGGCGCTGCCCGGTCGTCTGAGGCCGGTCGCGGAGGGCCGGACGCGGCCGGGCCCGTGAAGCGGCCCGGCCGGCCACGGCCCCGGGCCGGCGCCGCGCCCCGGGCGGCGGCGGCGCCGCGGCGGGCCGGCGGATCGGGGCGGCCGGCGAAGGGCGCGGCCGGGCGGAAACGACTCTGGAGGAGCAAGGGCATGGCGCAGGGGACTCTCACCGTCGGCATCGCCGGTCTCGGCGCGATCGGACTGCCTCTCGCCCGCGCGCTGGATGCGGGCGTCGAGGGATTGCGCCTCGTCGCCGTCGCCGCGCGCGACCGGGCGAAGGCGGAGCGCGCCCTCGCCGGCTTCCGCGATCCGCCGGCGGTGGTCGGCCTCGCCGGGCTCGCCGAGCGCGCGGAGGTGGTGGTGGAGGCGGCGCCGGCGGCGGTGTTCGAGGAGGTGGCGCGCGCCGCCATCGCGCGCGGGCGCATCCTCGTGCCGGCCTCGGCCGGCGCCCTGCTGCCGCGCCTGCATCTGGTCGAGGAGGCGCGGCGCAGCGGGGCGCGCATCCTCGTCCCGACCGGCGCCCTGCTCGGCCTCGATGCGGTGCGCGCCGCCGCCGAGGGGCGGGTCGAAAGCGTCACCCTCGAGACCCGCAAGCCGCCGCGCGGCCTCGCCGGCGCGCCCTACCTCGAGCGCCACGGCATCGACGTGATGGCGGTCACGGCGCCGACGCGCGTCTTCGCCGGCAACGCCTTCGAGGCGGCGCAGGGCTTCCCGGCCAACGTCAACGTCGCCGCCGCCCTGGCGCTGGCCGGCATCGGGCCCGAGCGGACGCAGGTGGAGATCTGGGCCGATCCCTCCCTCACGCGCAACACGCACACCATCCGCGTCGAGGCCGAGGCGGCGCGCCTGACCATGACGATCGAGAACGTGCCGAGCGAGGAGAACCCGCGCACCGGCAGGATCACCCCGCTCTCGATCCTCGCCTGCCTGCGCGGCCTGGCCAGCACGCTCCGGGTCGGCACCTGAGGCGGCGATGCGGGAGGCGGGCCTCTACGCCTTCGTCGCCTTCCTCGTCATCTTCGACCCGCCGGGGACGGCGGCGATGTTCGCGGCGATGACCGCGGGCGACAGCCCGTCCCGCCGGCGCGCCCAGGCGGTGCGCGCCAGCGCGATCGCCTTCGTCGTGCTCGTCGCCTTCGCCCTCGGCGGCGGGGGGCTGTTGCGCGCGCTCGGCATCAGCCTGCCGTCGCTCAAGGTCGGGGGCGGGCTGCTGCTGTTCCTGCTCGCCGCCGACATGGTGATGGGCCGGACCATGCTGCGCGCGAGCCCGGAGGAGCAGGCGGCGGCGAGCCGCAGCATCGGCGACATCAGCGCCTTTCCCCTCGCGATCCCGCTGATCGCCGGCCCGGGCGCGATGACCACCGCGGTGCTGCTCGCCGAGCAGGCGCAGGGGGACTGGGCGCGCCTCGCCGCGATCCTCGCGGCGATGACGGCGGCGCTGCTCCTCACCCTTGCCGCCATGCTGGCGGCGGCGTGGATCGCGCGCTTCCTCGGCGAGACCGGGCAGCACGTGATCGGGCGCGTGCTCGGGGTGGTGCTCGCCGCCCTGGCGGCGGAGATCGCCCTCGCCGGCCTGCGCGAGAGCCTGGGCTGAGCGGCGCCGCCGCGCCCTGTCCCGGCCGCGAACGCCCGGGCGGCTCGGGCGTTGTATTGCGTCGGGCGCTCGGCACGGGAGGAGAGGCATGCCCAGGTGCGATCAGTGCGGCAACGACTACGACAAGACCTTCCAGCTGACCAAGGACGGCCGGACCTGGACCTTCGACAGCTTCGAATGCGCGATCCAGGCGGTCGCGCCCGTCTGCCCGAACTGCGGCGTGCGCGTCGCCGGGCACGGCGTGGAGGAGGGCGGGCAGATCTACTGCTGCGCGCATTGCGCCCGCGCCCGGGGCGCGCACGAGGTGAGGGACCGGGCCTGAGCGCCCGCCCCGGCCCGGCAGGCGCCGCCCCGCCGCGGCGCGCCGGGCGCCGCTGATCCCGCCGCGCGGCCGCGCCGGCGCGCCCGGCGGCGGCTTGCGCCGGGGCATCGTTTCCGCCATATCCCCGCCGCCGGCGCGGGCCCCGCCCGTGCCGGCAATCCGCACGCGGCGCCCCCTTCCTGCATCCTCAGGCAAGGGTCCGGTCCCCCGGCGACGGGGGGACGCCGCGGAGGCCCAACCGGACCACCAGGAAGGAGTCTCGCCCATGGCGATGCCCGAGGTCACCCTGCGCCAGCTGCTCGAGGCCGGCGTCCATTTCGGCCACCATACCCGGCGCTGGAACCCGAAGATGGCGCCCTACATCTTCGGCGTGCGCAACCAGGTCCACATCCTGGATCTGCGCCAGACCGTGCCGATGCTGGAGCGCGCGCTGCGCGCGATCCGCGACGTGGTCGCCGCCGGCGGGCGGGTGCTGTTCGTCGGCACCAAGAAGGCCGCCGCCGAGTACGTGGCCGAAGCGGCGAAGCGCTGCGGCCAGTACTACGTCAACCACCGCTGGCTGGGCGGCACCCTGACCAACTGGAAGACCATCACCGCCTCGATCCGACGCCTGCGCCAGCTCGAGGAGCAGCTCGCCGGCAATACCGCCGGCCTGACCAAGAAAGAGATCCTGATGCTGACGCGCCAGCGCGACAAGCTCGAGCGCGCGCTCGGCGGCATCAAGGAGATGGGCGGCCTGCCCGACATCCTGTTCGTCATCGACACGGTGAAGGAGAAGCTCGCGATCGAGGAGGCCAACAAGCTCGGCATCCCGGTCGTGGCGGTGGTGGATTCCAACTCCGACCCCTCCGGCATCGCCTACCCGATCCCCGGCAACGACGACGCGATCCGCGCCATCAACCTCTATTGCGACCTGGTGGCCGCCGCCGTGCTCGACGGCATCTCGGCCGAGCTGCAGGCCTCGGGGGTGGACATCGGCGCCGCCGCCGAGCCGCTGCCGGAAGAGCTCCCGCCCGAGGCGGCGGGCGAGCCGCTGTTCGAGGGCGAGGCGCCGGGCCGGGCGCTGGCCGCGATGGACCGCGAGGATATGGAGCGGGAGCTGCGCGAGGAGCTCGCCCAGACGGGCGGCGGCGCGGACGAGGCCCGGCCGGGCCAGGGCTGAGGCCGGAAGCAACCGAGGGGAGACGACACGCCATGGCCGAGATCACGGCGGCGATGGTCCGCGAGCTGCGCGAGAAGACCGGCGCCGGCATGATGGACTGCAAGAAGGCGCTCAGCGAGACCGGCGGCGACATGGAGGCCGCGGTGGACTGGCTGCGCAAGAAGGGTCTCTCGGTCGCAGCCAAGAAGAGCGGGCGCGTCGCCGCCGAGGGGCTGATCGGCGTCGCCAGCGGCCCGAAGGTCGCGGGGATGGTCGAGGTCAACGCCGAGACCGACTTCGTCGCCCGCAACGAGATGTTCCAGAACTTCGTCGCCGAGGTGGCGGGCCTCGTGCTGTCGGTCGGCGAGGACGTGGAGGCGCTGAAGCGCGCCACCTATCCCGGCACCACCCACACGGTGCAGGACGAGCTGACGCGGCTGATCGCCACCATCGGCGAGAACATGACGATCCGGCGCGCCCGCCGGCTGCAGGTCGAGAACGGCGTGGTCGCGACCTATGTGCACAACGCCGTCCGCCCGGGGCTCGGCAAGATCGGCGTGCTGGTCGCGATCGAGGGGCCGGGCGAGCTCGAGGTGCTCGAGACCCTCGGGCGCCAGGTCGGCATGCACGTCGCCGCCGCCCGCCCCGAGGCGCTCGACATCGCCGGCGTGGACCCCTCCGCGCTCGCGCGCGAGAAGGCGGTGCTGATGGAGCAGGCGCGCGCCTCCGGCAAGCCCGAGGCGATCGTCGAGAAGATGGTCGAGGGCCGGATCCGCAAGTACTACGAGGAGGTCGTCCTGCTCGAGCAGGTCTGGGTCCACGACGGCGAGACCCGGGTGAAGGAGGTGGCGCGCAAGGCCGGGGTGAGGATCACCGGCTTCGCCCGCTTCCAGCTCGGCGAGGGGATCGAGCGGCAGGCGAGCGACTTCGCCGCCGAGGTCGCCGCCGCCGCGGGTGCGTCCGCCGCCGGCGCTTCCTGACAGCCGCGCGAGCCGGCGCCCGCCCCGCCGCCCGGCCTCGCCGCGGCCGGGCGGCTTTGCCTTGCCCGGCCCCGGGGCGCTGCCTATGGTGCCCCGCCCGATGGACGACCGTTCCGGCCCTGCCGAAGGCCCCGCCGCACCGATGACCGCCGTCAAGCCGCCCCTCTACAAGCGCGTCCTGCTGAAGGTCTCCGGCGAGGCCCTCATGGGCGAGCGCGAATACGGCCTCGACACCGCCGCCTGCCGGCGCATCGCCGAGGACGTGAAGGGCGTGGTGGACCTCGGCGTCCAGGTCTGCCTGGTCATCGGCGGCGGCAACATCTTCCGCGGCGTCTCCGCCGCCGCCGCCGGCATGGACCGCGCCCAGGCCGACTACATCGGCATGCTCGCCACCGTGATGAACGCGCTCGCCATGCAGTCGGCGCTCGAGAAGATCGGGGTCGCCACGCGCGTGCAGTCGGCGATCCCGATGACCTCGGTCTGCGAGCCCTACATCCGCCGCCGCGCCGAGCGGCACATGGAGAAGGGCCGCGTCGTCATCTTCGCCGCCGGCACGGGCAATCCGTTCTTCACCACCGACACCGCCGCCGCGCTGCGCGCCGCCGAGATGCGCTGCGACGCGCTGTTCAAGGGCACCCAGGTGGACGGCGTCTATTCCGCCGACCCGCGCAAGAACCCGCGCGCCGAACGGTACGAGACGCTCACCTACCTCGACATGCTGGCGCGCGACCTGCAGGTGATGGACGCCGCGGCGATCAGCCTCGCGCGGGAGAACAAGCTGCCGATCGTGGTCTTCAACATCCACGAGCCCGGCGCCTTCACCGCCGTGATGAAGGGCGAGGGGCGCTTCACCACCGTCGTCGAGCAGACCCAGTAGCAGCAACCGCAGGGGGAGGGTGCGGCCATGCCCGCCGACCTCAAGACGCTCAAGCAGGATCTCCAGCGCCGGATGGAGGGGGCGATCGAGACCTTGAAGCGCGAGTTCGCCGGCCTGCGCACCGGCCGCGCCAGCCCCGCGCTGCTCGAGCCCGTCCGGGTCGAGGCCTATGGCGGCCACCAGCCGCTCAACCAGGTGGCCAACGTCTCGGTCGCCGGCCCGGCGATGCTCTCCGTGCAGGTCTGGGACAAGTCGCTGGTCAAGGCGGTGGAGAGCGCGATCCGCGAGGCCAATCTCGGCCTCAACCCGCAGACCGAGGGCCAGGTGATCCGCGTCCCCCTCCCCCCGCTGACCGAGCAGCGCCGCAACGAGCTGGTCAAGGCCGCGCACCGCTATGCGGAAGGGGCGCGCGTCGCGATCCGCGGCGTGCGGCGCGACGGCATGGAGCAGATCAAGGCCTTGGACAAGAAGCACGAGATCGGCGAGGACGAGTCGCGCCGCTGGCACGACGAGGTGCAGAAGCTGACCGACCTCTACATCAAGAAGGTGGACGAGCTGCTCCACGAGAAGGAGAAGGACATCCGCCACGTCTGATGGCACGCCGCGACCACGCGCAGCGGAGCCCGGGGATGGGCCGCATCCAGCCACGCCGCGGGAGCTCCCGCCGCGCCGGGCCATGGCGGACGGCTTGAGCGGCGCCGCCCGGCCCGGACCGGCCGCGGAGGAGGCTCCGCCGCCGCCGGCCCATGTCGGCATCATCATGGACGGCAACCGCCGCTGGGCGGAGGCGCGCGGCCTGCCGGTCTCGCTCGGCCACCGCGCCGGGGCGGAGGCGGCGCGCCGGACCATCGAGGCGGCCGGCCGCATGGGCATCTCCTGGCTGACCCTGTTCGCCTTCTCCTCGGAGAACTGGCGCCGGCCCGCGGAGGAGGTGAGCGCGCTGACCGGCCTCCTCCGCCTCTACCTGCGCAGCGAGGTCGCGACCCTGGTGAAGGAGGGGGTGCGCCTGCGCGTGATCGGCGAGCACGACCGCTTCGGCCCGGACCTCGCCCGCGCCATCGAGGCGGCGGAGGCCGCCACCGCCGGCGGCACGCGGCTCAACCTCACCGTGGCGCTCTCCTACGGCGGCCGGGCCGAGATCCTCGCCGCGGCGCGGGCGGTGGCGCGCGCGGCGCGCTCCGGCACGCTCGATCCGGAGGCGCTCGACGAGACCGCCTTCGCCCGTTTCCTGCACACCGCCGGGATGCCCGATCCCGACCTCATCATCCGCACCTCGGGCGAGCAGCGGCTCTCGAACTTCCTGCTCTGGCAGGCGGCCTACGCCGAGTTCGTCTTCACCGAGGTGCTGTGGCCCGATTTCGGCCCGGCCGATCTCGCCCGCGCGGTGGCGGAATTCCATCGCCGCGAGCGGCGCTACGGGCTGCGCCGCGGACCGGCGCCGGCCGGCGGGGCCTCCCCGGCGCCGCCGGCCGAGGGCGGACCGCCGCCGGAGGCGATGCCGCCGGCCGCCGTGGCGGGCTGACATGAGCACGACCGCCTTCGGCGGCGACGAGGGGTCTCCGAGCCGCGCCGCGTCGCCGGGCACGGCGCCCCCCCGCCGCTGGACCGACCTGCGCAAGCGGGTGCTGTCGGCGCTGGTGCTCGGGCCCGCGGCGCTCGCCTGCATCTGGTTCGGCGCCGCGCTCTGGACCGTGCTGGTCGCGGCCGCTGCGGCGGTGCTCGCCTGGGAATGGGTGCATCTGTGCGGACTGAGCACCCGCGCCGCGCCGGGGATCGCGGTGCCGGCGGCGGTGCTGGCGGCCGGCGCGCTGGCGGTCGCGGGCTGGCCGCTGGCCGGCCTCGCGCTGCTGGTCGCGGGCTTCGGCCTCACCTGGATCGGCGCCGCCAGGCTCGGCGCCGCCGGGCGCCTGCCGGCGCGCGACGGCGTGGCCGTGCCCGCCGGCGCGCTCGCCGCCGGGGTGCTGTACATCGGCCTCGCCGGGCTGGCGCTGATCACGCTGCGCGACGACAACGACGCGGGCCGCGCGAATGTGCTATTTCTTTTTCTCGTGGTCTGGGCGAGCGACATCGGCGCCTACGTGACGGGCCGTGCGCTGGGCGGGCCGAAGCTCGCGCCGGCTGTCTCTCCGAACAAGACCTGGTCGGGCGCGGCGGGCGGCTTGGCCGCGGCGGTGCTGGTAGGGACGGCCGCCGCCGCGGTCCTCGCGCCGGGAGGAGAAGCGTGGCGCAGCATGGCGGTGGCGGCCTTCCTCGGCGTGATGGCGCAGGCGGGGGACCTGCTGGAGAGCTGGATCAAGCGCCGCTTCCGGGTGAAGGACGCCTCCCGGCTGATCCCCGGGCACGGCGGGCTGCTCGACCGGCTGGACGGCGTGCTGGCGGCGGCGCCGGCGGCGGCGCTGCTCGCCTGGATCCTCGGTGCGGGGACGCCGCTCTGGCAATGAGCGCCGCGGCTCCGGAGAGCGCCGGAAGGGCGCTGCCCCGCCGCGTCAGCGTGCTCGGCAGCACCGGCTCGGTCGGGCGCAGCACCGTCGCGCTGCTCGAGGCCGCGCCGCCCGGCACCTTCGCGGTCGAGGCGCTGGTCGCCGGGCGGGACGCCGCCACCCTCGCCGCCCAGGCGCGGCGGCTCGGCGCACGCCGGGCCGTGCTCGCCGACCCGGCGGGCTACGCGGCGCTGCGCGAGGCGCTCGCCGGCACGGGGATCCGCGTCGCCGCGGGCGCCGAGGCGGCCGAGGAGGCGGCGGCCGCCGCCGCCGACTGGACGATGGCGGCGATCGTCGGCGCCGCCGGGCTGCGGCCGACGCTGGCCGCGCTGCGCCGGGGCGGCGTGCTCGCGCTCGCCAACAAGGAGAGCCTGGTCTGCGCCGGCGAGCTGGTGCTGGCCGAGGCCCGCCGCGCCGGCGCCACCATCCTGCCGGTGGATTCCGAGCACAGCGCGATCTTCCAGGCGCTCGATTCGCGCGACCCGGCGGCGGTCGAGAAGATCGTGCTCACCGCCTCGGGCGGGCCCTGCCGGCTGATGGACCAGGCGCAGATGGCGGCGGTGACGCCGGAGATCGCGGTCCGCCACCCGGTCTGGCGCATGGGCGCCAAGATCAGCGTCGATTCCGCCACCATGATGAACAAGGGGCTCGAGCTGATCGAGGCGGCGCGCCTGTTCCCGGTGCCGGAGGAGCGGATCGAGGTGCTGGTCCACCCCCAGTCCGCCGTGCACGGGCTGGTGCAGTACGCCGACGGCTCGATCATCGCCCAGCTCGGCACGCCGGACATGCGCACGCCCATCGCCTACGCGCTCGCCTGGCCGCGGCGCATGGCGGTGGACCTGCCGCGGCTCGACCTCGCGGCGCTCGGGCGGCTCGAATTCGCGGCGCCCGACCTCGCCCGCTTCCCCGCGCTGCGCCTCGCGCGCGAGGCCTTGCGGGCGGGCGGCGGCGCCCCCACCATCCTGAACGCGGCGAACGAGGCCGCGGTCGGGCTGTTCCTCGACCGCCGCCTCGGCTTCCTCGACATCGCCGCGGTCGTGGAGGAGACGCTCGCGCGGCTGGGGGCGCCGCCGGCCGAGGGGCTGGAGGCGATCCTCGCCCTCGACGCGGCGGCGCGGGAGGAGGCCCTGCGCTGCGCCGCGGCGCGCCGGATCCGGGCGGCGTGAGCCCTTCCGGGCGCGGCGGGGAGCGCACGCCGCCGCGCCTTCCGGCCGGGCGCGCGGCGCCGTTCATGCCTGCTCAGGAGAGCTGATCCTTGGACCTTCTGCCCGATCCGTTCCGTACCATCCTCGCCTTCGTGGTGGTGCTCGGCGTGCTGGTGTTCGTCCACGAGCTCGGCCACTACCTCGCGGCGCGCTGGCGCGGCGTGCATGTGGAGGCGTTCTCGATCGGCTTCGGGCGCCCGCTCTGGTCGTGGACCGACCGGCGCGGCACGAACTGGCGCGTCGGCTGGATCCCACTCGGCGGCTACGTGAAGCTGCACGGGCAGGAGCATCCGGGCGAGGCGCCGCCCGAGCAGCGCGCGCGCTACCGCCGCGGCGAGACCTTCCACGAGAAGCCGGTGGGCGACCGCGCGATCGTCGTCGCGGCCGGCCCGCTCGCCAATTTCCTCCTCGCGGCGGTGCTGTTCGCCGCCCTGTTCGGCACCGTCGGCGTGCCCAGGACCAGCACGGCCGTCGGCGGCGTCGTCGAGGGCTCGGCCGCCGAGCGCGCCGGCCTGCGGCCGGGCGACCGCGTCCTCGCGCTCGACTCGACGCCGGTGAACCGCTTCGAGGAGCTGCAGCGCTACGTGCAGGCGCGGCCGGGCGTGCCGATCGAGATCCGCGTCCGCCGTGGCGAGCAGGAACTGACGCTGCGCGCGGTGCCGGAGCCGGCGGGCGCGGCCGCCGCTCCGGGCGGCGCCCGCGGCGGGATCGGGGTGCTCGGCATCCGCGGCGGAGCGGTGGTCTATGAGCGGCTCGGGCCGCTGGAGGCGATCTGGACCGGCGCGGCCCACACCGCCGAGATCACCTGGCAGACCCTGGCGGGCGTCTGGCAGATGATCGCCGGCGAGCGCGGCACCGAGGAGCTGGGCGGGCCGCTCCGCATCGCCCAGCTCTCGGGCCAGGTGGCGGAGATGGGCTGGGCGAGCCTCGTCAGCTTCATCGCCGTGCTGTCGGTCAACCTTGCGCTGATCAACCTGTTCCCGATCCCGCTCCTCGACGGCGGGCACCTCCTGTTCTACGCGGCGGAGGCGCTGCGCGGCCGCCCCTTGCCGCCGCGCGCCCAGGAGATCGGGCTGCGGGCGGGCTTCGCGCTGCTGATCACGCTGTTCCTGTTCGCCACCTGGAACGACCTGGCGCAGTGGGGGGTGTTCCGCTGGATCGCGGGAATCGCCGGCTGACCCCCGGTTGAGAGCCCGCGCCGCGGCGCGGATCGCGGGGACAGGCGAGCGCCCGCGCCCGGACGGGGCGGCCGGTCTCCGGGCGCGGTCCGATCCGGGGCAGGGCCGCCGCGGGGCCGTCGTGCAGGGGGTGGCGGGGCCGCACCGGGCCGGTTAGTGTGCCGCCCCTCCGCAACCCTCGCTTTCGGGTCCGAGTCGCTTGCAAGCCCTGCTCCGCGCGCTCCTGCCGCTCGTCTTCGCCGTCGTCCTGGCCGCCCCCGGGGGGGAGGCGCAGGCGCAGCCGCAGCCGCGCCGGGCGCCGCCGCCCGCCGCCGCCGGCGCCACCGTCCAGGCCATCGAGGTGCGGGGCAACCAGCGGATCGAGGCCGACACGGTGCGCAGCTACATGCTGCTCCAGCCCGGCGACCCGATGGACCAGGAGCGGCTCGACCGGTCGCTGCGCACCCTCTTCGCCACCGGCCTGTTCCGCGACGTCGAGATCACCACCGAGGGCGGCCGCGTGATCGTGCAGGTCGTGGAGAACCCGATCGTCAACCGCGTCGCCTTCGAGGGCAACCGCAAGATCTCCGACGACGTGCTGCGCAACGAGGTGACGCTGCGCCCGCGCGCCGTCTTCACCCCGGCCGCGGCGCAGGCCGACCGCAACCGCATCCTCGAGCTGTACGCCCGGCGC
The DNA here is from genome assembly GCF_019458025.1 of Caldovatus aquaticus. Taxonomy (GTDB): domain Bacteria; phylum Pseudomonadota; class Alphaproteobacteria; order Acetobacterales; family Acetobacteraceae; genus Caldovatus; species Caldovatus aquaticus. Next base: position 44,148 of record NZ_JAHZUY010000013.1, read on the forward strand.
GGCCGCTTCGCCGCCCAGGTGGAGCCGAAGATCATCGAGCTCGACCAGAACCGCGTGGACGTGGTGTTCGAGATCGTCGAGGGAGAGGCGGCGCTGGTCGCGCGCATCAACTTCGTCGGCAACCGCGCCTTCTCCGACAGCCGCCTGAAGGAGATCATCGCAACGCGCGAGGCGGCCTGGTACCGCCCCTTCAGCACCGCCGACACCTACGATCCGGAGCGGCTGAACTTCGACCGCGAGCTGCTGCGCCGCTACTACCTGCGCAACGGCTACGCCGACGTGCAGGTGACCGGCGCCACCGCCGAGCTGGCGCCGGACCGCTCCGGCTTCTTCATCACCTACACGATCGAGGAGGGACCGCGCTACCGGGTCGGCAGGGTCGATCTGGTCTCCCGGCTGCGCAACTTCGATCCCGCGACGGTGCGCGGCGAGGTGCCGATCGAGGAGGGCGACTGGTACGACGGCGACGCGGTCGAGCGCTCCGTCCAGGTGCTGACCGACGCCATCCAGCAGCGCGGCTTCCCCTTCGCCGAGGTCACGCCGCGCATCGAGCGCGACCGCGAGGCGCGGCGTGTCAACCTCACCTTCGAGATCGGCGAGGGACCGCGCGCCTACATCGAACGCATCGAGATCACCGGCAACACCCGGACCCTCGACCGGGTGATCCGGCGCGAGTTCCGGCTCGCCGAGGGCGACCCGTTCATCCCCGCGCAGATCCGCCGCTCCCGCCAGCGGCTGCGGGAGCTCGGCTACTTCTCCTCGGTCGAGATCACGCCGCAGCCGGGCAGCGCGCCGGACCGGGTGATCCTCAACACCGAGGTGACGGAGCGCGCCACCGGCGAGATCTCGCTCGGCGGCGGCTACGCCACCGATGCCGGCTTCCTCGCCGACTTCGGCCTGCGCGAGCGCAACCTGCTCGGCACCGGCGTGGACGGGCGCTTCAACATCACGCTCGCGCAGCGCCGCAGCCAGGTGGATATCTCCGTCACCGACCCGGCCTTCCTCGAGCGCAACCTCGCGGCCGGCTTCGACCTGTTCGCCATCCAGCGCAACCTGCTCACCATCGCCTCCTACGAGGAGCGGCGCTACGGCGGCGCGCTGCGGATCGGCTACGAGTTCAACGAGTACCTGCGCCAGTCCTGGGCCTACACGCTGGTCGAGCGCAACGTGTACAACGTCCAGCCCGACGCCAGCCGCTTCATCCAGGAGCAGCGCGGCAAGACCCTGCTCTCGCAGATCGGCCAGACCATCACCTACGACCGGCGCGACAGCCGCATCGACCCGCACTCGGGCTACGTGGTGCGGCTCGGCACCGACGTCGCCGGCCTCGGCGGCGATGTCGCCTACGTCCGCGCCCGGCTCGACGGCGCCTACTACATCCCGCTGGAGCGCTTCTTCGGCAACCCGGACTACGTCCTCGCGATCTCGGCCGGCGTCGGCATCCTCAAGCCCTTCGGCTCGCGCGAGGACCGAATCGTGGACCGATTCTTCCTCGGCGGCGAGAACCTGCGCGGCTTCGCGATCGGCGGCGCCGGCCCGCGCGACGTCCTCACCGGCGACACGCTGGGCGGCCGCTTCATCTGGACCCAGAGCACGGAGTTCCGCTTCCCGCTGCCGTTGCCGCAGGAGCTCGGCCTCTCGGGCCGCGCCTTCGTGGACGTCGGCTCGCTCTCGGGGCTGCCCTCCGCGACCAGCGGCCCGACCGTGCGCGACGAGGCGACGCCGAGGGTCGGCGCCGGCATCGGCGTCTCCTGGCGCAGCCCCTTCGGGGTGATCAACATCGACCTCGCCCAGGCCGTGGTGAAGCGGCCCTACGACCAGACGCAGGTCTTCCGCCTCGGCTTCGGCACTCGATTCTAGCACCAGCCAGGATAGCGCCCATGTCGTTCCGCGTTCCTTTCGTCTGCCGCGCCGCGGCGGGTTCCAAGGGCCTCGCGCCGCAGCGCGGCGGCCGCCGTCGCCGGCTTGCCGGCCTCGCAGCGGCGGCGCTGCTGCTCGGCGGGGGCGCCGGGGTTGCCCCGGTTCAGGTCCTGGCGCAGCAGGCGCAGCCCGAATGGTTCGTCCCCGGCGGCCAGCAGCGGCCGGGCCAGGGCGCGGCGACGCCGCAGCAGCGTGCGCCCCAGCAGCGGCCGGCGCAGCAGCGCCCGGCGCAGGCGCGGGTGGACGCGCCGGCGCCGCTGCCGCCCGGCCAGTCGCCGCCGGCGCCGGTGATCGGGCTCGTCAACGTGCCGGAGGTGCTGCGTGTCTCCATCGCCCATACCCAGGTGCGCGAGGAGATCGAACGGCGGCGCGCCAAGCTCAACGAGGACCTGCAGCGCGAGCAGCAGCGCTGGCGCGAGGAGCAGCAGCGCCTTGGGGCCGAGCGCGCCGCCCTCTCGCCCGAGCAGCTCCGCGCCCGCGAGCGCGAGCTCCAGGACCGCGTGACGGACGCGCAGCGCATCTTCCGGGACCGCCAGCGCGCCATCGAGGAGGCGGCGCAGCAGGCCCTTGCCGAGGTCGAGCAGGCGCTGGTCGTGGTCATCACGCAGGTGGCGGAGAGCCGGCATGTCAACCTCGTGCTGCCGGCGCCCGTGGTGATCTACAACCAGCCGCAGTTCGACCTGACCGCCGAGGTCGCCGCCCAGCTCAACCAGCGGCTGCGCAGTGTGGACATCCCGCCGGAGGAGACGGGGGAGGCGGCCTCCTCCGGCCAAGCGCAGCCGCAGCAGCGGCCGGCGGCCCAGCAGCGTCCGGCGCAGCAGCCGCGCCGGAACTGAAGGGCGCCGGGGCGCCTGCCGTGCCGGCCGATCCGCGCTTCCATCCCCGCTCGGGTCCGTTCAGCCTCGCGGCGGTCGCCAGGGCCGCGGGAGGCGTGGTGGCGGCGGCGCCGGCGGCGGCCGATCCGGAGCGTCGCCTGTTCTCCGGTGTCGCGCCGCTGCAATCGGCCGGTCCGGACGAGGTGAGCTTCCTCGACAACCGCCGCTACCTGGAGGCGCTGCGCGCCACGCGCGCCGGGGCGGTGATCCTGCAGCCGGATCTGGTGGGCCAGGTGCCGCCCGGGACGATCGCCATCGCCACCGACGCCCCGTATCTCGGCTATGCGCGGGTGGCGGCGCTGTTCCATCCGGCGCCGCCGCCCACGCCCGGCATCCACCCTACCGCGGTCGTCGCCCCCGACGCCGATATCGGCGAGGGCTGCGAGATCGGCCCCTACGCCGTGATCGGCGCCGGGGCGCGGATCGGGCCGGGCTGCGTGATCGGGCCGCACGCCGTCGTCGGCCCGGGCGTGGTGCTCGGCGCTGGGTGCCGGATCCATGCCCATGCCTCGATCACCCACTGCCTGGCCGGCGACCGCGTGGTGCTGCACCCCGGGGCGCGGGTGGGGAACGAGGGCTTCGGCTTCGCCACCACCGCGGAGGGCGCGCATGTCACGGTGCCCCAGCTCGGCCGGGTGATCCTGGGCGACGGCGTGGAGATCGGGGCCAACAGCACGGTGGACCGCGGTTCCGGCCACGACACCGTGCTCGGCCCGGGCACTCGGCTCGACAACCTGGTGCAGATCGGGCACAACGTCCGCACCGGGCGGGGGTGCGTGATCGTGGCGCAGGCCGGCGTCTCGGGCTCCACCACGCTCGGGGATTTCGTGATCGTTGCGGCGCAGGCCGGGCTGACGGGCCATCTCACGATCGGGCCGCGGGCGCGCATCGGGGCGCAGGCCGGCGTGATCAACGACGTGCCGGCCGGCACCGACGTCCTCGGCAGTCCGGCCTGGCCGGTGCGGGAGTTCTGGCGCGCCGTCGCGCGGCTGCGGCAGCTCGCCGCGCGCGGCGGGGACGGCAAGGGCCGCGTCGCGCGCAAGGCGGCCGCCGGCCGCGCCGGGGAGGACACGGGCTGAACGGCATGGACGACGCAATGCACGCGGACGCGGCGCCGGCGGCGGCGGGCGCCACCCTGGAATCCTGGGACGTCGCCCGCATCATGCGGGCGATCCCGCACCGCTACCCCTTCCTCCTCGTGGACCGGGTGGTCGAGGTCCAGCGCGGCGTCTCGGCCGTCGGCATCAAGAACGTCTCGATCAACGAGCACTACTTCCAGGGCCATTTCCCCGCCATGGCGGTGATGCCCGGCGTGCTCATCATCGAGAGCATGGCCCAGACCGCGGCCGTGCTGGTGGTCGCCACGCTGGGGCCGGAGGCGGAAGGGAAGCTCGTGTATTTCATGACCGTGGAGAACGCGAAGTTCCGCAAGCCCGTCGTGCCGGGCGACCAGATGCGCGTGCACGTGCGCAAGGAGCGCCACCGCGTCAACATCTGGAAATTCTCGGCCGAGGCGAAGGTGGACGGCAAGGTCGTCGCCGAGGCCACCTATTCGGCGATGATCCTGGACCGCTGAGCGTGGACGACGCCCGCATCCCGCCCGTCGCCGCGCCGGCCGAGATCCACCCCAGCGCCAGCATCGCCCCCGGCGCCGCGATCGGCCGCGGCTGCCGCATCGGCCCGGGCTGCGTCGTCGGCCCCGATGTCACGCTCGAGGAGGGAGTCGAGCTCGTCGCCCATGTCGTGGTGGACGGCATCACCCGCATCGGCGCCGGCGCCCGCGTCTTTCCCTTCGCCAGCATCGGCCTGCCGCCGCAGGACCTGAAGTACAAGGGCGAGCCGACCCGCTGCGAGATCGGCCCCCGCACCCTGGTGCGCGAGCACGCGACGATCCACCGCGGCAGCGTCGGCGGCGCCGGCGTCACGCGCATCGGCGCCGACTGCATGATCATGGCGGTCGCGCATGTCGCCCACGACTGCGTGCTCGGCGACCGCGTGATCCTCGCCAACAACGTCATGCTGGGCGGGCATGTCGAGATCGGCGACACGGTGTTCGTCGGCGGCGGCACCGCGATCCACCAGTTCGTGCGCATCGGCCGCCAGGCCGTGATCGGCGGGATGAGCGGGGTCGAGGCCGATGTCATCCCGTTCGGCTCGGCGATGGGCAACCGCGCGCGCCTGGTCGGCCTCAACCTGATCGGCCTCAAGCGCCGCGGCTTCCCGCGCGCGCAGATCCACGCCCTGCGCGCCGCCTTCCGCATGCTGTTCCGCGACCCCGGCCTCTTCGCCGAGCGCCAGGCGGCGGTCGAGGCGCAATTCGCCGGCGATCCCAACGTCGCCGAGATGCTCGCCTTCATCCGCGCTCCCTCCCGCCGCGGGCTGGTGCGGGTCGGCCGCGCCATGCCCGACGAGGAGGCGGGCGAGGAGGCCGAGGGATGAGCGGCGCCACCGCGCCGGACCGCGCGGCGTCCGCCTCGCCCGGCGGCGCCCGCGCCGGCGCGGCCGGGGAGGGCCCGCTCGGCATCGTCGCCGGCGGCGGCGAGCTGCCGGTGCGCGTCGCCAGGGCGGCCCGCGCCGCCGGGCGCGAGGTGTTCGTGATCGTGATCGGCGGCCACGGCGACCCCGAGCCCTTCGGCAGCATCCCGAAGGTCACGCTGCGCCTCGGCGCCGCCGGGCAGATGATCGAGCTCCTGCGCGCGCGCGGCGTGCGCCAGCTCGTGCTCGCGGGGCGCGTCGCGCGGCCCTCGCTCGCGGCGCTGCGCCCGGACGCGGCCGGCCTGCGGCTGCTCGCCCGCATCGGCGCCAGGGCCTTCGGCGGCGACGACACGCTGCTCTCGGCGGTGATCCGCGTGCTCGGCGAGGAGGGGTTCGAGGTGGTCGGCGCGCAGGCCTTCCTCGACGACCTGTTCGCCCCGGCCGGGCTGCTGACCAGGCACGCCCCCGACGCGCAGGCGATGGCCGACATCCGGCGCGGCGTCGCCGTCGTGCGCGCCCTCGGCGCCGTGGATGTCGGCCAGGCGGCCGTCGTGCAGCAGGGCCTCGTGCTCGGCGTCGAGGCGATCGAGGGCACCGACGCGCTGATCCGGCGCTGCCGCGACCTGGCGCGCGAGGGCGCGGGCGGCGTGCTGGTGAAGCTGGTCAAGCCCGGGCAGAGCCGCCTCGTGGACCTGCCGACGGTCGGGCTCGCCACGGTGGAGGAGGCGGCGATGGCCGGGCTGCGCGGCATCGCCGTGGAGGCCGGCGGCACCATCATCCTGGACCGCGCCGCGGTCGTCGCGGCGGCGGAGGAGGCGGGCCTGTTCCTGATCGCGATCAATCCGGAGGATCCCGCCATGAAGGAGGAGAGCACGCCATGAGCGAGACGGCGACCGGCGGCGGCCGCTTCCTGCACACCATGATCCGGGTCGGCAACCTCGACCGCAGCGTCGACTTCTACACGCGCCTGCTCGGCATGAAGGAGCTGCGCCGGCGCGACGTGCCGGAGGGCAGGTACACGCTGGCCTTCGTCGGCTACGGCGACGAGGCGTCGAACACGGTGCTCGAGCTGACCTACAACTACGGCGTCGAGAAGTACGAGATGGGCACCGCCTTCGGCCACCTCGCGATCGGCGTGCCCGACGTGAAGGCGACCTGCGAGCGCCTGCGCGCCGCCGGCGTGAAGATCACCCGCGAGCCGGGGCCGGTGAAGTTCGGCACCACGGTGATCGCCTTCATCGAGGACCCGGACGGCTACAAGATCGAGCTGATCGAGCGGCCGTAGCGCGCCCACCGCCCGGTGCCCGCGCCCGACCCGCTCGGCTTCCTCAGCGATGCGCTCGCCGGGGCGGAGGAGGCGGCGCGCGCGCTGCTCGGGCAGGAGCGGGTGCGACTCGCGGTCACCGGCCTGTCGCGCGCGGGCAAGACGGTCTTCCTCACCTCGCTCGTCGCCAACCTGCTCGCTGCCGGCGCCGGGCTCAGCACCCTGCCGGCGCTGGAGGCGGCGGCGGCCGGGCGGCTCCGGCGCGTGCGCCTGCTGCCGGCGGGGGTGGAAGCGGTGCCGCGCTTCGACCCCGAGGCGCATCTCGCCGCGCTCGCCGCCGACCCGCCGCGCTGGCCGGCGCGCACCGAGGACCTCTCCACCCTCGCGCTGACGCTGGAGCTCGACCGCCGCTCCTGGCTCGGCAGCGTGTTCGGCGCGCGCCGCGTCACGCTCGAGCTGCTCGACTACCCGGGCGAGTGGCTGCTCGACCTGCCGATGCTGCGCCAGTCCTACGCCGAATGGTCGGCGGCGACCCTGGCGCGCCTGCGGCGCGGCGCGCGCGCGGCGGCGTTCGGCCCGTTCCTCGCGTTCGTGGACGCCCTGCCGGCGGCGGCGCCGGCCGAGGACGCGCTGTCGCGCCGCGGCTTCGCCCTCTACCGCGAGGGCCTGCGCGCGGCGCGCGACACGCACGGGCTGCGGCTGCTGCAGCCCGGGCGCTTCCTCAACCCCGGCCCGCGCGGCGAGGCGCCGCTGATGTGGTTCTTCCCGCTGCCGCACCCGGAGGGCGGCGGCCTCGCCGAGCTCTGCGCCCGGCGCTACGCGGCCTATCTCGCCGACCAGCGCTCCGTCTTCCTCGAGCCCTTCTTCCGCCGCTTCGGCCGCCAGGCGGTGCTGGTGGACGTGCTCGCCGCGCTGCACCAGGGCGAGGAGGCGTTCGACGACACCGCGGCGGCGCTGGCGGAGATCACCGCCGCGCTGCGCTACGGCGGCTCGCTGCTCGACCGGCTGACCGGCCAGGGGGTGCGCCGCGTCGCCTTCGTCGCCACCAAGGCGGATCACGTCCCGGAGCGCCAGCGCGCGGCGCTGACCGCGCTGCTCGAGGACCTCGTCCAGGCGCCGCGCGAGCGCGCCCTGGCGGCGGGGGCGGAGACGGGCGTGCACGCGCTGGCCGCGATCCGCTGCACCGAGGACGACACGGCGATCGTGGACGGCCGCCCGGTCGAGGCGGTGCGCGGCGTGCTGCTCGAGAGCGGGCGCGTCGCCAGGGTCTATCCCGGCGAGGTGCCGCCGCGCCGGCCGGGGCCGGAGTTCTGGCGGCACGGCCGGCGGTTCGCGATGCCGGACTTCCAGCCGCCGCGTCTCGATCCGCACGGCGCGGCGGGCGTGCCGCATCTCGGCCTCGACACGCTGCTGGCCTGGCTGATCGGAGACCTGCTGTGAGCGCGCCGGGCACGCCGCCGCCGCGCGAACCGCGCGTGATCCTGGAGGAGGGCGAGGCGCCCCCGCCGCGATCGGCCGCTCCCGCCCCGCGCGACCGCGAGACGCCGCCGGCGCCGCGGCTCGATTTCGGCTGGGAGCGCGCCGTGGCGCAGGGGAGCGCGGCACGTCCTCGCCCGGCCGGCGGCTGGTCCTCGCTCGGCCTGCTCGGCGCCGGCGCGGCGGTGCTGGTGCTCGGGCTCTCGGCGCTGGAGGCGGCGAATTTCGTCGCCGCGCAATTCGCGCGCGCGACCTGGCTCGGCGTGCTCACCCTCGGCGTCGCCGGGGCCGGCTACGGGCTGATCGGCGCCGCGCTGTGGCGCGAGGCGCGCGGCCTTGCGGCCTTGCGCAGCGTGGACCGCGCGCGCGCCGCCTTCGCCCGCGGCGACCATGCGACGGCGCGCGCGGAGGCGCTGCGCTGGGCGGCGGAAGTGCCCGCCGCGCAGTCGGTCCTGCCCGCGCTGCGGGCCGCCAACGATCCCGACAGCCTGCGCGCGATCCTGGAGGCGGGGCCGCTCGCCGCGCTGGAGGCGCAGGCGCAGGCGCTGGGGCGCGCGGCGGCGCTGCAGGCCTTCGCGGTGACGGCGATCAGCCCCTCGGCGGGGTTCGACGCGCTGGTCTTCGCCTCGCGCGGCGTGCGGCTGGTGCGCCAGGTCGCAGCGCTGCACGGGCTGCGGCCCGGCCTCGCCGGCACCCTCGCGCTGCTGCGCCGCACCCTGCTCGATGCCGCGACGGTCGCCGCGACCGACGTCGCGGTGGACACGGCGGCGCGCGCGCTGCTGACCAATCCGCTGCTCGAGAAGATCGCCGGCGAGGCGGCGGCCGGCGCGGTCGCGGCGCGGCGCATGCTGCGGCTTGCGCGCGCCGCCTCGGAGGCGTGCCGGATTGTGCCGCGGCGCTGACGCGTGCGCGTGCGCTACTCCACCCCGATCCCGACCCGCGCCACGATCTCCCGCCACTGCGCGATCTCGCGCAGGATCCGATCGGCGTAGTCCTCCGGGCTGCCGGCGACGACGCTGTAGCCGAGCTCCTCCAGCCGCGCCCGGATGGCCGGCTCGCGCGCTGGCGCGATCAGCACGGCGTTGAGCCTCCGCGCGATCTCCGTCGGCACGCCGGCGGGCGCGATGAAGCCCCACCACCCCACCAGGTCCACGGCGGGCAGGCCGGACTCGGCCATGGTCGGCACGCCGGGCAGTTGCGGGCTGCGCGTCGCCGAGGTGATGGCGAGCGGCCGCAGCCGCCCGGCCTGCACGTGGCCGAAGGCGGAGGAGATGGCGACGGGCCCGTAGGGCACCTCTCCCGCCACCGGCCCGGCGAGCTGCGGTCCGCCGCCGCGATACCCGACCAGGTTGAACTCCAGCCCCGTGGCGAGCTGGAGCTGCACCGCCGCGAGATGCGTCGGCGTGGCGATGCCGCCGTGCGAGACGGCGAGGCTGCCGGGCCGCGCCCACGCCTCCGCCAGCACTTCCGCCACGCTGCGGGCGGGCGCGGAGGGGTGCGCGAGCAGCAGCAGCGGCGCGGTGACGGCGAGGCCGAGCGCCGCCAGATGCTTCTCGGTGTCGTAGGGCAGGCGCTCGCGGAACAGCGCCGGGTTGACCACGGGCGCGTTGTCGGCGGTGCCGATCGTGTAGCCGTCCGGCGGCGCCGTCGCCACCGCCTGCGTCCCGGGGATGGAGGCGCCGCCGCCGCGGTTCTCCACCAGGAAGGACTGTCCGGTGAGCTCCGTCGCCCGCTGCGCGAGGATGCGCGCGACGATGTCGCTGCTGCCGCCCGGCCCGTAGGGGACGACGATGCGCACGGAGCGCTCGGGGAAGGCGCGCTGGGCGCGCGCGGCGCGCCGGCAGGGCGGCCGCCGCGGCCAGGGCGGCGGCGAGAAGGGCGCTGCGGCGTCGCATCATCGGCGGTGCTCCTCACCCCTCCAGCCGCACATTGGCCGCCCGCGCCACCTCGCGCCACTTCGCGATCTCGCTGCGGATGAAGGCGGCGTATTCCTCCGGCGTCGTCGGCTGCGGGATGGTGACCATCTCCGTCATGCGCGCGACCACCGCGGGCTCGCGCAGGATCGCCACCACCTCGGCGTTGATCCGGCGCACGATCTCGGGCGGCGTCGCCGCCGGCGCGACCAGGCCGGTCCAGCCCACCGATTCGTAGCCCGGCGCCAGCGTTTCGGCGAGCGTCGGCACGTCCGCAAGCTGCGGCACGCGCCGCGCGGTGGTGACGGCGAGCGGCCGCGCGCGGTCGGCGCGGATGTGCGGCAGCGCGCTCGCGACGCTGTCGAACATCACCGGCACGTTGCCGGCGACGAGGTCGGTCACCGCCGGTCCGCTGCCGCGGTAGTGCACGATGTTGAAGCGCAGGCCCGTGCGCAGCATCAGCAGCTCCGCCGACAGGTGCTGCGCGGTGGCGGGCCCGGCGGAGGCGACGTCGATCGCGCCGGGCCGCGCCCGCGCCTGCGCGGCGAGCTCCCCGATCGTCCGCGCCGCGAAGGCGGGGTGGCAGATGACGATGAGCGGCACGATGGCGATGCCGCTGATCGCGGCGAAATCCTTCTCCGCGTCGTAGGGCAGGCGCGGCAGCACGCTCGGATTGATGCCGAAGGTGCCGGAGGTGGCGGTGGTGAGGGTGTAGCCGTCCGGCGCCGCGCGCGCGCCGGCCTCCACGCCCGGGGCGCCGGCGCCGCCGCCGCGGTTCTCGACCACGACGCGCTGCGGCCAGCGCTTCGACAGCTCGTCGGCGACGAGGCGCGTGAGCAGGTCGGCCGCCTGCCCGGGCGGAAAGGGGACGATGATGCGGACCGGCCGGCTCGGATAGTCGGACTGTGCGCGGGCGAGGCGCGGCGCGGCGAGCGCGGCGGCGGTCGCCGCCAGCGCGGCGCGGCGGGTCGGCGTGGGGGCCATGACGTTTTCCTCCCGGTCGCTTCGGCGTCTCTCGATTCGGGGTTGCGCCGGCCACGATAGGAGGGGCGCGCACGGAACGGAAAGGGTGCCGCCCGCGCGGGCCGCCGGTGCGGCGGTGACACCGGCCGGACGGGACCTGGCGCGCACGCCGCGCGACGGCCGCGCGGGGCGGCCCGGATCGGCGTCACGGAAGCGTGATGCCGGTTTCCTTTCGCCCCTGAATGGCAAGTTGCGATGCGTTCCTCTCTCCGTCAGAGTCGCACACGTCGGCTCGGGGTGCGACATGTCGGCAAGCGCAACGGCTTCGCGCGCGCCGATGGGGGGGCATTCGGTCCGCACCCATCTGGTGCTGCTTCTGTTCGGCGTGCTGCTGCCGGTGCTGGCGTTCTCGGGCATCGCCGTCTGGCGCTTTGCCGAGGCGGAACAGGGCCGCATCGTCGCGCAGGCGAGGGACGCGGCGCGCGACGTCGCGGCGGCGGTCGAACGCGACATCGCCGAGATCCTCACCATGGCGCGCGTGCTCGCGGCCTCCGAGGCGCTCGAGGCCGGCGACCTCGAGACCTTCCGCCGCCAAGCCGCCGCCGCCGCCAGGGTCCTCGGCGCCACGGTGACTCTGCACGGCCCCGCGCTCCGGCCGCGGGTTGCCCTCGCCATCCCGCGGGGCGGCGGGGGGCCGCCTGCCGGCGCCGGCCTCGCGCAGGGGGACGCGGAAGCGGCGGGGAGCGGCCAGCCGGTCGTCTCCGACCTGCATCGCGACCTGGTCGCGGGGCAACCCGGCTTCGCCGTCGTGCTGCCCGTGGCGGTGGGAGCGCGGGGGGACGGGAAGGCGCACTTCCTGGCCGTCTCCTTCCCGGTCGCGCGCGTGCAGCGTCTCCTGCAGGGCCTGAATCCCGCGCTGCCCCCCGGCGCGGTGGCCGGCGTCGTGGACCGGCGCGGCGCCTACGTCGCGCGGACGCGCGATGCGGACCGCATGATCGGCGAGCGGTCGCTCCTGCTCGCCGACGCGATCCTCGACCGGTCCGACGAGAGCGGCGTCGCCTCCGGCGCGGGGCGCGACGGCGTCCCGTCGCTCGTCGCCTACCGCCGCCTGCGCTCCTCGGGCTGGATGGTCGCCGTCAGCGTGCCCGAGGCGGCGCTGCGGGCGCCGTTGCAGCGCGCGCTTGCGATCCTCGGCGCCCTTGGCGCCGCGGCGGTCGCGCTCGGCCTGCTCGCGGCGCTGCTGGTCGGCCGGCGCCTGACCGGCGCGTTCCGCGCCCTCTCCGGCGCGGCCGACGCGCTGCGCACCGATGCGCCCGTGCCTCGCCTGGCGACGCCGCTGCGGGAGGCGAACGAGATCGGCGCCGCGCTCGCCGACGCCGCCGCGGAGCTGCGCGCGCGCCAGGCGGAACGCGCCGCCGCTACCGCCGCGCTGCGCCTCACCGGCGAGCGCTTCCGCGTCGCGCTGCTGCACGCGCCCATCATCGTGTACGCCTGCGACCGCGAGCTGCGCTACACCTGGATCGCCAACCCGCGCGGCGAGTACGACGTGGCCGCGCTGCTCGGTCGCCGCGACGAGGAGCTGGACTTCGGCTACCCGGACGAGCTCTCGGCGCTCGCGGCGTTCAAGCGCGGCGTGATCGAGGCGGGCCGCGGCGCTCGCGCCGACTTCACCTTCACCACGCGCGACGGGCGGCCCGGGCACTACGACGTCACGGCCGAGCCGCTGTGCGACGCCACCGGCGCGGTCGTCGGCGCGACCGTCGCCATGGTGGACGTGACCGACCGGGTCCGCGACGCGGCGGCGCTGCGCCGGCAGGAGGCCCATCTGCGCCTGCTCATCGAGGAGCTGAACCACCGGGTCAAGAACACGCTGGCCGCGGTGCTCGCGATCGCCGTGCAGACGCTGCGCCATGCCGCGGACACGGAGGAGGCGCGGCGGGTCCTGCAGGACCGCCTGCTCGCGCTCGCGGCGGCGCACGACGTCCTGACGCGCACCTGCTGGGAGGGCGCGGCGCTCGAGGAGCTGATCCGCGCCGCGCTGGCGCCGCTGCGTCCCGCCGATCCCGCCCGCCTGCGGATCGCGGGCCCGGAGGTCTGGCTCCCGCCGCGCGCGGCGCTCACGCTCACCCTGGCGTTCCACGAACTGGCGACCAACGCGGCCAAGTACGGCGCCTTCGCTTCCGAGTCCGGGCGCGTCACGGTGGCCTGGTCGCTCGATCCGGAGGGCCGGCTGCGCATCCGCTGGTCGGAGACCGGCGGCCCCCCGGTCGCGCCGCCGGCCCGGCGCGGCTTCGGCTCGCGCCTGATCGAGCGCAGCTTGGCGCACGACCTCGGCGGGCAGGCGCGCATCGAATTCCCGCCTGCCGGCGCGGTCTGCACCATCGAGGCGCCGCTGCCGCTGCCCGGTGCCGCCGCGCCTCCCCTGCCGGGCGCGCCGGCGGCGAACCAGGACCACGCGGTGGCGCCGGCAGCGGCCCGGACGGCGGCATAGAGCCGTTGCCGCTCGGCCGTGCGCGCGGCAACGGCTGCGGCGCGCCGTCTGCCGGGCGGATTCCCGCTCCCGGCCGGTTCCGGCCGTCCGCGATCCGCTCCGGGCGCGCCCCGGCGCCCGCCGCCGGGGACGCGCCTCAGGCCGGTCCGGGCACGGCGCCGCCTTCCGCCGCCGCCAGGATGCGCCGCATCGCCTCGGCCCGGCCGAGCGCGTGGAGCACCGCGTCAATGGGCGGGCTCTGCGTGCTGCCGGTCAGCGCCGCGCGCAGCGGCTGGGCGATTTCGCCGAGCCTGAGGCCCTTCACCTCCGCATAGTCGCGCAGCCAGGCCTCGAGATCCTTGCGCTCCCACGGCGCGTCGTTGAGGAACACCGCGAGGTCGGCGAGCCGCGCGCGCGCCTCCGGCGTCAGCAGCGCGGCGGCCTTCGGCTCCATCGGCGGGGCGCCTTCGGTGACGAGGAACACGGCGCTGCCCGCCAGCTCCTCCAGCGTCTTCGCCCGCAGCTTCAGCTCCGGCATCAGCAGCCGCACGCGCTCCGCGTCCTCGGCGCCGAACAGCACGCCCCGCCTGGCGAAGCGCTCCAGCACCTCGCGCACCAGCCGCTCGTCGTCGGCCTGGCGGAGATAGAGGGCGTTGAGGTGCGTCAGTTTGGCGTAGTCCATGCGGCTCGGGCTGCGGCCGACATCGGCGAGGTCGAAGAGGCGGATCGCGCGCTCGCGCGGCACCACCTCCTCGTCGCCGTGGCCCCAGCCGAGGCGCAGCAGGTAGTTGCACACCGCCTCCGGCAGGTAGCCCTGCTCGCGGAACTCGAGCACGCTGACCGCGCCGTGGCGCTTGGAGAGCTTGGTGCCGTCCGGGCCGTGGATCAGCGGCAGATGGGCGAAGTGGGGGCGGTGCCAGCCCATCGCGTCGTAGATCTGGCACTGCCGGAAGGTGTTGGTGAGGTGGTCGTCGCCGCGGATCACGTGGGTGATGCCCATGTCGTGGTCGTCCACCACCACCGCGTGCAGGTAGGTCGGCGTGCCGTCCGAGCGCAGGATGATCATGTCGTCGAGCTCGGCGTTGGCGACGCGCACCTCGCCCTGCACCAGGTCCCTGACCACCGTCTCGCCCTCGCGCGGCGCCTTGAGGCGGATGGCGGGCTTCACCCCGGGCGGCGCCTCCGCCGGGTCGCGGTCGCGCCAGCGCCCGTCGTAGCGCGGCGGGCGCCCCTCGGCGATCGCCCGCTCGCGCATCTGCTGCAGCTCCTCCGGCGTGTCGTAGGCGAGGTAGGCCTTGCCCATGGCGAGCAGGGCGTGGGCGACCTCGGCGTGGCGCGCCGTGCGGGTGCTCTGGAACACCGGCGGCTCGTCGGGGGAGAGGTCGAGCCATTCCAGGCTCTCGAGGATCTGCCGGACCGCTTCCGGCGTGCTGCGCTGGCGATCGGTGTCCTCGATGCGCAGCAGGTACTGCCCGCCGTGGCGCCGCGCGAACAGGTAGTTGAAGTAGGCGGTGCGCGCGCCGCCGATGTGCAGGAAGCCGGTGGGGGAGGGGGCGAAGCGCGTGCGGACGGTCATGCTCGGCGAATCCCGGAAAGGGTCGCTCCTCTAGCCCGGCCGGGCGCGCAGGTCACGTCGCAAGCATGGCGCGGCGGATGGGGCGGGCGGCGGCGGAGGCCGCGAGGGGGAGACTTCCCTCCCGGCTTTTGCGCGCGCAAGTTGTGGGCATGTCCGGCGTCGGCACGCTCGCGCGGGGGCCGGGCGCTCCTCCGGCAGGGGCGGGCGCGGGGAGCCCCGCGCGGTTCGGCGCGCCGCTGCCGCTCCGGCGCCCGGCCGCCGCCCTCTCCGACCGGCTCGCGGCGGAGCGTGGCCGGCTCGCGCTGTGGCTGCCGGTCGCGCTGGGGGCGGGCATCCTCCTGTATTTCGGCCTCCGCAGCGAGCCGTCGCCGGCCTGGCGGTGGCTGCCGCTGCCGCCGCTGGCCGGCGCGCTGCTGCTCGCCGCGCGCCGGCCGCATCTCGCCTGGGGCGTGGGGCTTCTGGCCGCGGCGGCGCGAGGCGGCGCCGGCCCCGCCCGGCCCGCGGCGCGCCTGTCCCCGCCGCTCGCCGTCCCGGCCCGTGCCGTGGTCGTCGCCGGCATCGTCGAATCGGTCGCCCTGCTGCCGCAGGGCCGCCGCGTCACGCTGGCCGAGGCGCGCCTCCTGGCGGAGGCGGCGGAAGCGGACGCGGCGCAGCGGGCGAGCAGCGAGGCGGCGCCGCCCCTGCCGCGGCTGGTCCGCGTGCGGCTGCGGAGCGACGACCCGGCCCGGCCGATGCCGGGCGATCGCGTGACGGTGCGCGCCCTGCTGCGCCCGCCGGCCGCTCCCGCCTATCCGGGGGCCTGGGATTTCCAGCGGGCGGCGTTCTTCTCCGGCCTCGGCGCCAGCGGCTTCGCGCTCGGCCCGGCGAGCGTGGAGCCCGGCGCGGGGAGGGCGCCGCCGCTCGCCGCCCTGCGCGCCCGCATCGAGGCCCGCGCCGTCGCCGCCATCCCCGGCGAGGCCGGCGCGGTCGCGGCGGCGCTGCTCACCGGCGGGCAGAGCGCGATCCCGCCGACGGCGCTGGCGGCGATGCGCGATTCGGGGCTGGCGCATCTGCTCTCCGTCTCCGGCCTGCATCTCGCGATCGTGATGGGCGTGGCCTTCGCCGTCGTGCGGCTGTTCGCGGCGGCGCTGCCGGCGGCGCTGGCGCTGCGTATCTCCGCGAAGGGCTGCGCGGCGGTGGCGGCGCTCGCGGCGGGCGGGTTCTACATGATCCTCGCCGGCGCCGAGGTGCCGATGCGGCGCAGCTTCGCCATGGCGGCGCTGGTCACGCTCGGCATCCTGCTCGGCCGGCGGGCGCTGTCGCTGCGCGGGCTCGCGCTCGCGGCGGCGGCGCTGCTGCTGCTCGACCCCGTGCAGCTGCTCGGGCCGAGCTTCCAGATGAGCTTCGCCGCCGTGCTGGCGCTGGTCGCCGGCTGGGAATGGGTGCGCCCGCGGCTCGCGGCGGCGCGGCTTGCGCGGGCGGAGAGCGGGTGGGCCGGGCGCCTGGCGGGGCGGGCGCTGGTGTGGCTGGCGGGCGGGGTGGCGACGAGCCTGCTCGCGGGCGCGGCAACGACGCCCTTCGGCCTGCATCACTTCGGGCGGCTGCAGCTCTACGGCGTCGCCGCGAACGCGGTGGCGGTGCCGCTCACCTCGGTGCTGGTGATGCCGGCCGGGATGGCGGCCGTGGCGCTGATGCCCTTCGGGCTCGAGGGCCTCGCGCTGGCGCCGATGGGCTGGGGCGTGGAGGCGATCCTCGCCGTCGCGCGCACGGTGGCGTCCTGGCCGGGCGCGGCGCTGGCCCTGCCGCCGCTGCCCGCCTGGGGGCTGGCGGCGACGGCGTTCGGGATGGTCTGGCTCTGCCTCTGGCGGACCGGCTGGCGGGCGCTGGGGGTGCCGGCGATCGTCCTGGGCCTTTCGTCCGGAGCCTTCGAGCGACCGCCCGACCTGCTGGTTTCCGCCGATGCGCGGCTGATCGCGCTGCGCGTCGCCGGGGACGGCGGCGGGGCCTTCGTCCAGCGCCTCGCCGGCGGCTCCGCCTTCACGCGCGACGCGATGCTGCGGGCCTGGGGGGTGGAGGGCGGCGCGCAGGCACAGCCCTTCCCGGAGTCGGGCGAGGCCGCGGGCGGCGCGATCCGCTGCACGCCTGCGGCCTGCCTGCTGCGGCCACGCGAAGGGACGGCAGACGCCTTGCTGGTGCGCGCCGCCCCCCGCGGCCCGCAGGAGAACGCGCGGCACGCGCTGCTGGAGGAGGCCTGCGCCGGCGGCGCGGCGGTGGTGGTCGCGGCCGAGCCGCTGCGGATGCGCTGCCGCGGCGCGGCGGTGATCGACCGCTTCCGCGTCTGGCGCGACGGCCCGCATGCGGTCTGGCTGGAGCGCGACGGGGCACGGGTGGTCTCCGACCGTGCCTTCCGCGGCGCGCGGCCCTGGGTGCCGCCGCCGCCGCGCCCGCGCGCGCCGGCCGAGCCCCCGGCGCCGACCGAGTAGCGGGAGCGGCGGGCGGCCAGGGCCCGCCGGGCTCAGTACCGCCGCAGCAGCGCGACCAGCCGGCCCTGCACCTTCACCCGGTCGGGCCCGAAGATCCGCGTCTCGTAGCGCGGATTGGCTGCTTCCAGCGCGATCGAATTGCCGCGCCGGCGCAGGCGCTTCAGCGTGACCTCGTTGTCGTCCACCAGCGCGACGACGATGGCGCCGTTCTCCGCCGTGTCGCCGCGGCGGATGATGACGATGTCGCCGTCGAGGATGCCGGCCTCGACCATCGAGTCGCCCGCGACCTCGAGCGCGTAGTGCTCGCCGCTGCCGAGCAGCGCGGCGGGGACCTCGACGCTCGCGCCGGAATCGCGCAGCGCCTCGATCGGCTGGCCGGCGGCGATGCGGCCGTAGAGCGGCAGGTGCACCGCCGCCGCCTCGTTCGCCGCCTTGGCGACGCCGCTGAGCTGCGGGGCGAAGCGGCCGTGGATGACGTTCGGCGCGAAGGCGCCGCCCGCCGGGTTCGCCTCCGCCGGCGCGGGCAGGGTGGCCGCGGCCGGCAGCGGGGCGGGGCGCGGCGCCACGTGGTCCGGCAGGCGGATCACCTCGAGCGCGCGGGCGCGGTGGGCGCGGCGGCGCAGGAAGCCGCGCTCCTCGAGCGCCGTGATCAGGCGGTGGATGCCCGATTTCGAGCGCAGCTTCAGCGCGTCCTTCATCTCCTCGAAGGAGGGGGAGAAGCCGGTCGTGCGCAGGTGGCGGTCGATGAACATCAGCAGCTCGAGCTGCTTGCGCGTGAGCATGCGCGGACTCCTCCTCTCCCGCCGCTTCCCGAGACGCCCGGAGAATCCGTCGGGGAACAAACCGGCAACCGCAGCTTGTTCTAGATAGGTTCGCGGCCCGCCGTCAAACGGTTTCTTTCGGCGCGCGTATCAAAGGCCCAATTCGCCCAGCACGATCACCTCGACCGGCGCTCCGGCCGGCAGGGCGGGGGCGTGCGGCGCCCGCAGGATCAGCGCGTCCGCCCGCGCGAGTGTGGCCAACATCGAACTGTCCTGCACCGGGAACGGCGTGGCGACCGGCGGCCCGCCCGCCTCGGCCGGCTCCTCCAGCCGGGCGCGCAGGAAGTCCTGCCGCCGGTCGTTCGCGGCGAGCGCCGCCCCCGCAACGGCGCGGCGCGTGCGCGGCGGCTCGCCGGGCAGGCCGGAGAGGCGCGCGAGCGCGGGCAGCAGGAACATCACGCCGCAGACCAGCGCGCTCACCGGGTTGCCCGGCAGGCCGAGCACCGGCGTCTGGCCGAGCCGGCCGAAGATCAGCGGCTTGCCCGGCCGCATCGCGATCTTCCAGAAGTCGAGCGCGAAGCCTTCCGGCCCCAGCGCCTGCTGCACCAGGTCGTGGTCGCCGACGCTCGCCCCGCCCGTGGTGACGAGGAGGTCGCAGCCGCGCGCGGCGCGGGCGGCGGCGGCGATGGCGGCGGCGTCGTCCGGCACGATCGGCAGCACGATCGGCACGCCGCCCGCCGCGCGCACCAGCGCGGCGAGGGCGTGGGTGTTGGAGCTGACGATGCCGCCCGGCGGGATCGGGTCGCCGGGCAGCGCGATCTCGTCGCCGGTGGCGAGCAGGCCGACGCGCGGCGCGCGGTACACCGCGAGCCAGGCGTGGTTGGAGGCGGCGGCGAGGCCGATGTCGCGCGCCGTCAGGCGCCGCCCCGCCGGGATCACCGCCTCGCCCTCGGCAAAGTCGAGGCCGCGCCGGCGCACCCAGCGGCCGGGGCGCACCGTCTCCTTCACCAGCACGGTGCCGTCGGCGCCGGCCTCGGCGTCCTCCTGCAGCAGGACCGAATCGGCGCCGGCAGGGAGGACGCCGCCGGTGAAGATCCGCACCGCCTCGCCGGGACCGACCGTCCCCGCGAAGGGATGGCCGGCGGGCGCGATGCCGATCACGCGCAGCCGCGCGCCCTCCTGCGCGTCGGCCGCGCGCACCGCGTAGCCGTCCATCGCCGAGACGTCGGCCGGCGGCTGGGTCAGGCGCGCGACGACCGGCTCCGCCGTCACGCGTCCCCAGGCCTCGGGCAGCGCCACCGTCTCCGGCGCGGTCGGCGTCAGCGCAGCAAGGATGCGGGCGCGGGCCTCCTCGACCGAGAGCATGTCATTCCGCCTCGTAGGTGCCGGACTTGCCGCCGGACTTGCGCACCAGGCGCACCGCCTCGATGCGCATGCCGCGGTCCACCGCCTTGCACATGTCATAGACGGTGAGGGCGGCGACCGTCACCGCGGTCAGCGCCTCCATCTCCACCCCGGTCTGCCCGGCCACCTTCACCGTCGCCTCGATCTCGACCGCGTCCGGCGGCGCCGGCGTGAGGTCCACGGCGACCCGCGCGAGCATCAGCGGGTGGCAGAGCGGGATCAGCTCGCTGGTGCGCTTGGCCGCCATGATGCCGGCGATGCGCGCGACGCCGAGCACGTCGCCCTTGCCCATCGCGCCTTCCTGGATGCGCGCGAGCGTCGCCGGCGCCATCACCACGCGCCCGCGCGCCACCGCGACGCGCTCCGTCGCCGGCTTGGCCGAGACGTCCACCATGGCGGCGCGGCCGGCCGCGTCGAAATGCGTCAGCCGCCGGTCCCCGTCCTCGCTCACGCCGCGGCGCCGCTCAGAGCGCCTCCACCAGCGCCCGCGTCGCCGCCGTCACGTCCGCCTGGCGCATCAGGTACTCGCCCACCAGCAGACAGCGCGCGCCGACCGCGGCCATGCGGCGCACGTCCTCGGGCGAGCGGATGCCGCTCTCGGCGACCGGGATGCGGTCGGCGGGCACCAGCGGCGCCAGGCGCTCGGTGACGGCGAGATCGGTCGTCAGGCGGCGGAGGTCGCGGTTGTTGATACCGATCAGCCGCGTCTCGAGGCCGAGCGCGCGCTCGAGCTCGCGCTCGTCATGCACCTCCGCGAGCACCGCCATGTCGAGCGAGCGCGCCACGTCCTCGAGCTCCGTCGCCTGGTCGTCGGACAGCGCCGCCATGATCAGCAGGATGCAGTCCGCGCCCATGGCGCGGCTCTCGAACACCTGCCAGGGGTGGACCATGAAGTCCTTGCGCAGCACCGGGAGCGAGCAGGCGGCGCGGGCGGCCACGAGGTGCTCCGGATCGCCCTGGAAATGGGGCGCATCGGTCAGCACCGAGAGGCAGCAGGCGCCGCCCGCCTCGTAGGCGCGGGCCAGCGCGGCCGGATCGAACGGGTCGCGGATCAGTCCGCCGGAGGGCGAGGCGCGCTTGATCTCGGCGATCAGCCCGACCCGCCCTTCCGCGAGCCGGGCGCAGAGCGCGCCGGTGAAGTCGCGCGGCGCCTCGGCGGCGGCGGCGCGGCTCTCCATCTCGGCGAGGGGGACGACGGCCGAGCGTTCGCGCACCTCCTCGTACTTGTCGGCGAGGATGCGCGCCAGGGTATCGGGCATGGTCTTGCGCTCATTCGCTGCGGCGGCCGCGACGCGGAGCAGGGGGGCGTTCATGTCTGGCCTCTGGCCTCGGGGGGAGTGCACGCTGTCCTGAGCTTCTCGAGCACCGCGGCGGCGGCGCCCGAATCGATCGCCCGCGCGGCGAGCGCCGCGCCCTCGCGCAGGTCCGCGGCCCGCCCGGCCACCACGAGCGCGGCGGCGGCGTTCAGCAGGACCACGTCGCGGTAGGGACCCGGCGCGCCCTGCAGCAACGCGGTGAGCGCCGCCGCGTTCTCCGCCGGATCGCCGCCCTTTAGGGCGGCGGCGGGCGCCCGGCGGAGGCCGGCATCCTCGGGGGCGACCGTGAACTCCCGCAGGCGTTCCCCGTGGATCTCCACCACCTGGCTTTCGCCCGCGAGCGTCAGCTCGTCGAGTCCCTGGCCGTGCACGACCCAGGCGCGCTCGGTGCCGAGCCGGCCGAGGGTCTCGGCCATCGGGCGCAGCCACTGCGGGGAGAAGGCGCCGGTCATCTGGCGCTTCACCCGCGCGGGATTGGCGAGCGGGCCGAGCAGGTTGAAGATCGTGCGCACGCCGAGCTCGACCCGCGGGCCGGCGGCATGGCGCATCGAGGCGTGGTGGCGCGGCGCCATCAGGAACACCATCCCGGCCTCGCGCAGCACCTCCGGCAGCCGCTCGATCGGCGTGTCCAGGCTGATGCCGAGCGCCGCGATCGCGTCCGCCGCGCCGGAGCGGGAGGAGAGCGCGCGGTTGCCGTGCTTGGCCACCGGCACGCCGCAGCCGGCGACGACGAAGGCGGCGGCGGTGGAGATGTTGAGCGTGCCCGCCGCGTCGCCGCCGGTGCCGACGATGTCGATCGCCTCCGGCGGCGCCTCGATCGCCAGCATGCGCGCGCGCATGGCGCGCACCGCGCCGGTCATCTCCGCGACCGTCTCGCCGCGCACGCGCATGGCCATCAGCAGGCCCGCGATCTGCGCCGGCGTCGCCTCCCCGGCCATGATGATGCCGAAGGCGTGCTCGGCTTCCGATTCCGCCAGCCGCTCGCCTTCGGCGAGGCGGGCGAGGATCGGACGCAGCGATGTGTCAGGCGGCGACAAGGGGTTGCGCGGTCCGCACGCCCGCGAGCTTGAGGAAGTTGGAGAGCAGGTCGTGGCCGTGGGCCGAGGCGATGCTCTCCGGGTGGAACTGCACCCCGAAGACGGGCAGCGAACGGTGGGCGAGGCCCATCACCAGACCGTCCTCGGTCCAGGCGGTCACGGCGAGGTCGCCGGGCAGCGTGGCGCGCTCGACCACCAGCGAGTGGTAGCGCGTGGCGCGGAAGGGCGAGGGCAGGCCGGCGAAGACGTCGCTGCCGGCGTGGTGGATGTCCCAGACCTTGCCGTGCACCGGCTCCGGCGCGCGCACCACCCGGCCGCCGAAGGCCTGGCCGATCGCCTGGTGGCCGAGGCAGACGCCGAGCAGGGGGATGCCCGCCTCCGCGGCGAGGGCAATCAGGGGGAGGCAGATCCCGGCCTCGTTCGGCGTGCAGGGGCCGGGGGAGAGCACGATCGCCTCCGGCCGCAGGGCGAGCGCGGCCTGCGGAGTGATCGTGTCGTTGCGCCGAACCTCGACCGCCGCCCCAAGATCGCCGAGGAAGTGGTAGAGATTGAACGTGAAGCTGTCGTAGTTGTCGATCAGGAGGATCATCGAGGGGCGATCCTTGTCTCGCCGCGCGGCAGGAATCAAGCGAGGACACGGCCGGACGCCCCGCGGCGGGTGCAGGGCTGATGCGACGCCCGGAGCCGGTTCGGTCCGAACGGGGCGGCGCCGGGGGCGGGGGAGGCGCGGCGCGCTCGCCCCTCCGGGGGCGTGGCCGCCCGGGCCATGCGGATGGCCGCCGGCGGGCGGGCCAGGGCGCCCCGGTCTGCGCCTCGCCGCGGGACACGCCGCCGGCCGCCGGCGCGGCAGGGCCGGCGCCGTGCCGGAGCGCGGGCGACGGCCGGTCCGCCTCGCCGTCCCGGCCGGACCGGCCGCCGGGCGCCAAGTGGCGGTCCGGCTACAGCGTCGGCGGCCAGGGGCCGGCCGCCGGGTAGCACTCGCTGGCGTCGGTCCAGGGCGGCATGGTGACCGCGAGCGCGACCAGCGGCTCCGTCCCGTCGCACCGGAACTGGAACGCGGTCCGCGGCGGGATCGCGAGCGACAGGCCGGGCGCGAGGTCGAGGACGTCCTCGGCCTCTCCCAGGCGGCGCCACATCCGCCCGCGCCCGCCCAGGACGAACCACAGCTCCTCGAGCCGGTGATGCGCGACGGCGCGCGAGACGGCGCCCGGCGGCAGCGTGAACAGGGCCATCGAGCCGCGGCCGAGGGCGCAGAGCACGCGCACCTCCGACCCGTCCGGCGCGATCGCGTCGGGCCGTTCGGACGGGCGGCGGAAGGGCAGGGCGGAGGCGGGCGGCGCGGACATGCCGCCGCTCAGATCGGGCACACGCCGCTCGCGCATTGCAGCGTGGCGAGGTCCACGGCCTCGTGCAGGGCCGGGTCGCGGATCGCGGCGACGGTCGCGGCGAAACGGTCGGCCGGCAGCTCCTCCTCCGGCAGGTATTCGTAGCCGAGCACGTCGTCGGGCCGGGTCGGCAGCACGGCGCAGCAGCGCACCGCGGGCTGGTGGGTGCGCACGATGGCGCGGAAGGCGTCGAGGTCGTGCCGGTCGGTGAACACCTTCAGCGTGTAGGAGATCTGGTTGCCGCGCTCCGCCCCGATCCAGTGGCGCTCGAGCAGCATCAGCCAGCGGTAGTGCTGCTCGGGCGTGGCCTCCGGCGCGGTCACCAGCCGCTCGCCGAGCCCGAGCCGCTGGATCAGCGGCAGGGTCGGGAAGCCGACGGCGGACATGCCGGGGAAGCTGCGCAGGGTGCGGATCGGGTAGCCGCGGCGCTCGTACTCGGCGAGCAGGGGGTCGGAATCCGGCGTCCAGTCCCCGTCCGGCCCGCGCGTGCCGCGGAACTGCACCCAGCGGAGATACTGCCGCCGCGCCGGCAGGTGCGCGCCCTCGGTCAGCCCGAACAGCTTGGAGGTGGTGCCGGCCGGCTTGATCGTCGTCACGGTGAGCGGCCGGGCGAGGCCGAGCTCCGCCGCGTAGGCGTCGCCCTCCTCCTTCGCCGCCTCCGACAGCCGCGCGAGCATCGCCCAGAAGGGCGCGGAGCGCGCCTCGTCGAGCAGGTCGTCGAAGGCGAGGCCGAAGCGCAGCCAGGCCCATTCGTGCAGGCCGGTCGGGCCGATGCCCATGCGGTTGGTGCGCCGGACCTCCTCCGCATAGAGCGCGTCCATCAGGTTGGCGCGCATGAGGAAGCGCACGCCCAGCCGGACGGAGTCCTCGACCCGGGCATCCCACAGCGCGGCGGTCGCATCGTCGAGCCGGCCGGGCGTCACCTCCTCGAGCGGCACGGGACAGGCGAGCAGGGGCGCGAAGTCGCCGATCACGCAGTAGCCGCCGGTGACGTGCAGCACGATCTCGCCGCAGGGATTGGTGGTGGCCGGGTAGTCCGCCCGCGCCGCCCGGCGCGACAGCTCGGCGAGCAGCGCCGCGGCGTGGTCCACCTGGTAGCGCGCGCTGCGGATGTCGCGGCCGTCGGTGTGGACGGGCTTGCGCCGGGCGGCGCCGGTGCGGTGGTCCTCCAGCTTGTCGGCGTTGATGAAGCCGGGCTCGCCGTTGACGTAGGCGCAGCGCGTCGCCTCCTCGAACACGGCGCGGGCGTGGCGGCTCAGCGGGTCGCCGCCGCCGTCGCGCAGGCGGTGCCAGAACTCGGCGTCCACCATCACCGAGTTGTTGGCGGTCCAGAGGCCGCCCGCCTCCTTGGCGCGGATGAAGCGCAGCACGCCGGGGTCGCGCCAGGACTTGGTCGCCATGCGCGCGGCGCGGCGGGCGCCGCCGACCTGCACCTCGACCGAGAGGTGGTGGTCCACGAGCAGCGCCTGCTCCCAGAGCTCCGGCAGGGCGCCGGCACGCGCGGGTTCGATCACGGCGCGGCGGATATTGAGGAAGGCGCGCAACAGCGACAGCGGGCCGGAGGCCGGGCGCCCCTGCATGCCGCCGATCGGCGCGCCGCGGGGGCGGATGGCGGAGAAGTCGAGCAGCACGGCGCGGCCGCGCGCGCCCGCGAAGGCCAGGCTCTCGACCAGCTCGACCGCCTTGGCCCAGCCCTCGCGGCTGTCGGCGACGGCGTGGCGCAGGACCCCCGCCGGCGCCGCGGCGGGATCGGCGAGGAATTCGCGCGCGAAGAAGGCGCGCACCGCCGCCTCCTGCGCCGCGTCGAAGGAATCGAGCGTCGTGCCCCAGGGAAGGAGGCCGAATTCCACCCCGATGCGGTGCCAGTCGGCGCGCGCGCGCGGCCAGTCCGGGTGCGCCGGGTCGAGATGCAGCAGCAGGTCCGGCGCCTCGGCCCAGTCCACCGCCATCAGCGCGTCGTCGTAGGAGCGGCCGACGCCGCTGCCGTTGAGCAGAAGGTAGAACTTGGCGAAGGAGGCGATCGCCGTGGCGCAGTTGGTGAACACCTCCATGTTGCGTCCGGGCTGCGTCGGATCGCCGTGCTGGAGGTGCCGCCCGGAGGTGAGCAGCGCGCCGGTGGCGATGGCGTTGCGCAGACGCGCCTGCTCGATGCGGTCGGCCGCGTCGGGGACGCGCGGCAGCAGGGCGATGTTGCCGGCGGCGACGCGATCCGCGACGCGCCCGAAGCACTCGCCGTCCTCCGGGCGGAACACGGTGCGCCGCGCCACCGCGAGTCCCATGCCGGGATCGAGCGGGCGCGGCGGCAACGGCGCCTCGCCGAAGCTCGCCCCCGGCGGGGGGCGGCGGCTCGCCCTGCGCGCCGCACTCGAGGCCACCACCACGCCGGCGATCGAGCCGTCCATGCGCACCACTCTCCCTCACCTGCGAGTCGATGGCCACAGCATATATGGGTCTGCCGGCTTTGGCGACCCTACATTTTGTGGTGAACGAGGCGCGCGGCCTTGCGCGGCGGGGGGCTTCCCGGCCGGGCGCCGGGCCGCTTTGATCCCCCGCCCCCTCCTGGAGAGTTCCGGCCGATGGCGCTCCGCTGCGACCTCATCATCCGCGACGCGACGATCTTCGACGGCACCGGCGCGCCGCGCCGCAGCGGCGATGTCGGCGTCACCGGCGACCGCATCGTCGCCGTCGGCGATCTCGGCGGCATGAGCGCCGACCGCGAGGTGATCGCCACCGGCAAGGCCCTCGCGCCGGGCTTCATCGACGCCCACACCCACGACGACCGCGCCGTGCTGTGCGGCCCGCAATGCATGACCTGCAAGATCAGCCAGGGCGTGACCACGGTGGTGGTGGGCAATTGCGGCATCAGCCTCTCCCCCGCCCGCTTCGAGCGGCGGCCGCCGCCGCCGCTCGACCTGGTCGGCGAGGAGGGCTGGTGGCGCTTCGATTCCTTCGGCGACTACGCGCACGAGCTGAAGACCAGGGGCTCGGAGGTGAACACCTACGCCCTCGTCGGCCACCAGACGCTGCGCGTCGAGGCGATGGCGGGCGACGTGATGCGCCCCGCCAGCGACCGCGAGATCCACCGCATGCACCAGCGGGTGAAGCAGTCGCTCGCCGAGGGCGCGTCGGGCTTCTCCACCGGCCTCTGGTACCCGCCCGGCATGCATGCCACCACCGAGGAGGTGATCGCGGTCGCCGAGGCGCTCCGGCCCTTCGGCGGGATCTACGTCACCCACATGCGCGACGAGGCGGACCGCGTCTGCGCCTCGATCGAGGAGACGGCGAAGATCGGCCGGCGCGCCGGGGTGCCGGTGTGGATCAGCCACCACAAGTGCTCGATGCCGGAGAACTACGGCCGCTCGGTGGAGACGCTGGCGCTGATCGATGCCATCGCCAGGCGCCAGGACATCTTCTTCGACGTCTATCCCTACCCGGCCGGCTCCACCGTGCTGATGCCCGAGCGGCTGCGCGAGGACGTCAAGGTGATGATCACCTGGTCGGTGCCGCACCCCGAGATGGCCGGGCGCTACCTCGACGACATCGCCCGCGGCTGGAACACCGACATCCGCGCGGCGGCCGAGCGCCTGCTGCCCGCCGGCCAGATCAGCTTCCAGATGGACGAGGAGGACGTGCGCCGGATCATGGCGCATCCCTCCTCGGTGATCGGATCGGACGGCATCCCCCACGATGCGCATCCGCATCCGCGCCTGTGGGGCACCTTCCCGCGCGTGCTCGGCGTCTATGCGCGCCAGCTCGGCCTGTTCAGCATGGAGACGGCGGTGCACAAGATGACCGGGCGCACGGCGCAGCTCTTCGGCATGGTGGACCGCGGCGTGATCCGCCCCGGCGCCTTCGCCGACCTGGTGCTGTTCGACCCGCACACGGTGCTCGACGCCGCCACCTTCGAGCGGCCGATCCAGCCCGCGATCGGCATCGAGGAGGTGTGGGCGAACGGCGTCCCGGTCTATGTCGCCGGCAAGGGGGCGACGGGAGAGAAGCCGGGGCGGCTGATCACGCGCAACAGGGGGTGAGCCGGCGCGTCCTGTGCTACCCTGGCGCGCGCCGACAGGGCCGAACCGGGGACCGCCGCCCATGCGCCACACCACGCTCCTCGTCGCGGCCGGGGCCGCCGCCGCCGCGCTGCTGCTTGTGGCCGCCGCGATGGGCGCCGAGGCGCCGGGAGAGGATCTGCCGGTCCGGCGGGTGACGCTCTCCTCCTCCGGGCTGATCCAGGTCGAGCGCGCCGGCGTGCTCGGCCCGGGCGCCGCGGCGCGGTTCCGCGCCCCGGTCGAGGACGTGGACGACATCCTCAAGAGCCTGGTCGTCGCCGACCCCGCCGGCACGGTGGAGGGCGTGCGCCTGCCCGCGCAAGACCTCGCCGCGGAGGCGTTCCGCGGCCTGCCGCTGCGGCCCGAGGACTTCGCCTCGCGCGCCGCGCTGCTGAACGCGCTGCGCGGGCACGAGGCGGAGGCGGGCGGCGCGCGCGGGCGCATCGCCGAGGCGGCGGAGGGCGAGGGAGGCGCGCTGCGCCTGGCCCTGATCACGCCGGGCGGGCTGCGCAGCCTCGTCGTCCGCGAGGGCGAGGAGGTGCGCCTGACGGACGCCGCCCTCGCCGCCCGGGTCGCGCGCGCCGCCGAGGCGCTGGCCGCGGCGCGCACCGCCGATACCCGTGCGGTGGAGGTCGCGCTGCGCGCCGAGCGGCCGCGCGAGGTGGCGCTCGCCTACGTCGCCGGGGCGCCGCTGTGGAAGCCCTCCTGGCGGCTCGCCGTGCCGCCGATCGGCGCGCCCGCCGGCGCCGAGGCGCGGCTGATGGGCTGGGCGGTGGTGGAGAACCGGACCGGCAGCGACTGGGACCGGGTGCGCCTCACCCTGGTCAGCGGCGAGGCGGCCGCCTACCGCCAGGCCCTCTACACCCCCGTCCTGGTCGCCCGCCCGGAGATGCCGGTGCGCGGCGCCGAGTCGGTGCCGGTGCGCCCCGACACCGGCGTGCGGCCCGCGCCGCCGCCCCCGGCGCCGCTGGCGATGGCCGCCCCGGCCGCGCGCGCGGCGCCGGCGGAAAGCGCCGAGGCGCGCGAGGGCGGGAGCGTGCCGCGGCTCGCCGCGCCGGCCCGGCCGGCCGCGCCGGCGCTGGCGGAGGCCTCGGCCGGGCGCGTGGCCTTCGTCCTGCCGGAGCCGGTCTCGATCCGCAGCGGCGAGACGGCGAACGTGCCCTTCCTCGACCTCCGCCTGCCGGCGGAGCGGGTCTGGTGGGTGCAGGACCTCGCCGCCCGCCACCCGCTGCAGGCCGTGCGGCTGCGCAACGCGACGCCGCACACCCTGCCGGACGGCCTCGCCACCGTGTACGGCACCGAGGGGGCGGAAGCCGGCGGCTTCCTCGGCGACGCGGAGATCCGCGCCCTGCCGCCGGGCGAGGTGCGCCTCCTCGCCTTCGCGCGCGACCGCGACGTGGTGATGACGAACTCCGCCGGCACGGCGGAGCAGCCGCGGCGGGTGACGCTGCGCCGCGGCGCCGTGGACGTGGAGTTCCTGGCCCTGCGCGAAGCGGCGCTCGCGGTGGACCCGAAGGGCGCGCGCGGGACGCTGGTCGTGGACCTGCCGCGGCACGAAGGGGAGAAGCCGCGCTTCCCGGTGGCGGCGGAGGGCGATTTCGGCCTGCGACACGAGGCGGCGCTGGAGGGGGCCCCGGCCACGCTGCGGTTCGTCTGGGAGCGTCTCTTCCTCCGCCAGATGCCGCTCTGGGACCCGGGGCTCGACGACCCGATCCTGCTGCGCTGGCGCGACATCGACGTGGAGCGCGAGGCGCGGCGCCTGCCGGGCGGGCCGGGCACGCTGGAGGCGCTGCAGAGCCTGCTCGCGCGCCTGGCCGCCGACGCGCCGGGGCGCGACGCGCTGGCGGCGCTCGTCGCCGAGCTGGCCGAGGCGCGCCGGCTGCTCGACCTCTTCCGCGAGCGGCGGCGCGCCTACCTGACCGCCGAGGCGGCGCTGGAGCGGGCGCGCCGCGCGGCGGAGGACCGCACCGGCGCGGCGCGCGAGGAGGCACGGCAGGCGCTCAACCGCGCCTCCCTCGCCGCCGAGCGGGCCGGCGCCGCGGCGGACGCGGCCTGGGAGGCGTGGCAGGGCGCGGTGCAGCGGATCATCGCCCGCGGCGGATAGAGCGGGGCGCGGACGGCCGGAAACCTCCGCGAGCGCGAATCCGCGCGAGGGACAACGCGCCGCAGCCGCCCGCCGCGCCGCGCGGCCTCACTCCGGCCGCACCCCGGCGTCGCGCAGCACCTGCTGGCTGCGCGCCGCATCCTGCCGCACGAACGCGAGCAGCGCCTCCGGCGTGGCGAGCTCCGGCCGGCGCTCGATCGCAAGCTCGGTCAGCCGCTGCTCCAGCCGCTGCATCGCCTCGTTGAAGGCGGCGTTGAGCGCGGCGACGGCGGCCTGGGGCGTGCGCGCCGGGGCGAAGGCGGCGATCCAGGCGGCCGCCGACCAGGCAGGCAGGCCTGCCTCGGCGGCCGAGGGTACCTCGGGCAGCGCGGCGGCGCGGGTGTCGCCCGCGACCGCGATCGGGCGCACCGTGCCGGCACGGATGTGGCCGAGGGCGGAGGCGACCGGGTCCACGCACATGTGCGCCTCGCCCGCGATCACCGCCTGCATGGCGGGGCCGCCGCCGCGGTACTGCACCATCTGCACCTCCGCGCCGGTGGCGGCGCGGAACACCTCGCTCGCCAGGTGATTGGCGCTGCCGATGCCGGCGGCGGCGAAGTTCACCCGGCCGCGGTTGGCGCGCAGCCACTCGAGCAGCGAGCGCATGTCGGTCACGGGAAGGCGCGGATTGACCACCAGCACCTGGGGGATGCGGCCGAGATGGGCGATCGGGGCGAAGTCGGCGATCGCGTCGTAGGGCATGCGCGCGACCAGCGCCGGGGCGATGACGTGGGCGTTGGAGTTGATGAGGATGGTGTGGCCGTCGGGCGCCGCCTTGGCCACCGCCTCCGCCCCGATCAGGCCGGCCGCGCCGCCCGGCCGGTTCTCGATCACCAGCGGCTGGCCGAGGATGCCGCTGACGGTCTCCTGCAGCAGCCTGGCGACGACGTCGGTGGCGCCGCCGGGGGCGAAGGGCACGACGACGCGCACGGGGCGCTCGGGGCGCCAGGGCGGGACGGCCTGCCCCGCGGCCGCCCGGCGGGGGAGCGGCAGCAGCAGGGCAGGGGCGAGGAGCAGGGTGCGACGGTCCATGACGTGGCCTCCCGAGGCGTGGCGGGCGCTTTCGATTCGGCGCCTTGGCGAAGCTATGCCAGCCTCCTGCGGCTTCCGCCAGCGGGGGACGGCGCGGGCGGCGCGCCTTGCCAGTGGCGCCCCGCGCGCCTAAGCCGCGCGGCCTGAGGAACGCCGCGATGACCCCCACCACCACGACCGCGACCGCCGAGGACCACGCCGAGATCCGCGCCGAGGTGCGCAAGCTCTGCGCCCGCTTCCCGGGCGAGTACTGGCGCGCGCTCGACCGCGAGCGCGGCTATCCGACCGAGTTCGTGCGCGCGCTGACCGAGGCCGGCTACCTCGCCGCGCTGATCCCCGAGGAGTATGGCGGCGCCGGCCTGCCGCTCTCCGCCGCCGCGGCGATCCTCGAGGAGATCCAGCACTCGGGCGGCAACGCCGCGGCCTGCCATGCGCAGATGTACATCATGGGCACCATCCTCCGGCACGGCTCGGAGGAGCAGAAGCGCCGCTACCTGCCGAAGATCGCCTCCGGCGCGCTGCGCCTGCAGGCCTTCGGCGTGACCGAGCCCTCGAGCGGCACCGACACCACCGCGCTCCGCACCACGGCGCGGCGCGAGGGCGACAAGTACGTGGTCAACGGCCAGAAGATCTGGACCAGCCGCGCCGAGCACTCCGACCTGATGCTGCTGCTCGCCCGCACCACGCCGCGCGAGCAGGTGCGCAGGAAGACCGAGGGGCTGTCGGTGTTCCTCGTGGACATGCGGGAGGCGCTCGGCAAGGGCCTCACCATCCGCCCGATCCGCACCATGATGAACCACAACACCACCGAGGTGTTCTTCGACAACGTCGAGATCCCGGCCGAGAACCTGATCGGCGAGGAGGGCAAGGGCTTCCGCTACATCCTCGACGGCATGAACGCCGAGCGGCTGCTGATCGCGGCCGAGTGCATCGGCGACGCCAAGTGGTTCATCGAGAAGGCGGTCGCCTACGCGAAGGAGCGGGTGCTGTTCGGCCGCCCGATCGGCCAGAACCAGGGCGTGCAGTTCCCGATCGCGCGTGCCTACGCGCAGATGCGCGCGGCCGAGGCGATCGTGCAGAAGGGCCTGCGCAAGTTCGAGGCCGGCGAGAACTGCGGCGAGGAGGCGAACATGGGCAAGATGCTCGCGGCCGAGGCGAGCTGGGCCGCCGGCGAGGCCTGCATCCAGACCCATGGCGGCTTCGGCTTCGCCGAGGAGTACGACATCGAGCGCAAGTTCCGCGAGACGCGGCTCTACCAGGTGGCGCCGATCAGCACCAACCTGATCCTGAGCTACCTCGGCGAGCACGTGCTCGGCCTGCCGCGGAGCTACTGACGCGCCATGGCCGGCGGAGCGACCAGCGGCAGGCCGCTGCCGGCGCCCGGGACCGTGCTGCCGCTGCACGGCTTCGTCACGCGGCTCGACAGCGTGATCAACCGTCCCGGGCGGGTGCTCGAGGACATCCTCGGCTATCACCGGGGACGGCTCGCGCGGGGCTGGGCGCTCCTGCTGCTGACCGAGCCGCTGCGGCCCGGCGACTTCGAATTCGCCGGCTACACGCGCTTCTCCGGCGGGCGGATCGGGCATCCGGGCCTCGGCGCGGCGCGGCAGACGGCGGACGCGCGGCTGCGCGCGATGCTCGGCGCCCAGGGCTACGACCGGGTCAAGGCGCGGATTGCGGACGGGCTCGAGATCCGCGGGCCGCGGCGCGTCGCGAAGATCCTGCCGGCGATCGGGCACGACAGCGGCATGGCCGAGCCCGATCAGTACCCGCCGGGCGGCGGCGTGCCGCAGTGGCTCCTCAAGGAGGCGCGGAGGTTCATCGTCGCCGCGGTGGTGCCGGCGGGACGCTGCTATCGCGGCGGCGGCGTGGACGGCGGCCGCTGGATGGACCCGCGCGAGGCGCAGACGCTTCAGTGAAGGAACAGGTGCGCATGAACGGCGGATCGAAGCCCCTCTCCGGCCTTCTCGTCGTCTCCATGGAGCAGGCGGTCGCCGCGCCGCTCTGCTCGATGCGGCTGGCCGACGCCGGCGCGCGGGTGATCAAGATCGAGCGCCCCGAGGGCGACTTCGCGCGCGGCTACGACCGGGCCGCCAGGGGCCAGTCGAGCTACTTCGTCTGGCTCAACCGCGGCAAGGAGAGCGTCTGCCTCGACATCAAGAAGCCCGAGGACAAGACGCTGCTCGGGCGCATGATCGCCCGCGCCGACGTGTTCATCCAGAACCTCGCCCCCGGCGCCATGGCCCGCGCCGGTTTCGGCAGCGCGGCGCTGCGCGAGCGCCATCCGCGCCTGATCACCGTGGACATCTCCGGCTACGGCGAGACCGGCGAGTACGCGCGGATGAAGGCCTACGACCTGCTGGTGCAGGCCGAATCCGGCCTGTGCAGCGTCACCGGCCGCCCCGAGGGGCCGGGCCGCGTCGGCGTCTCCGCCTGCGACATCGCCTGCGGCATGAACGCCCACGCCGCCGTGCTGGAGGCGCTGATCGAGCGCGGCATCACCGGCCGCGGCAAGGGCATCGCCGTCTCGCTCTTCGACGGCATGGCGGACTGGATGAACGTGCCCCTGCTGTTCTACGAGGGCACCGGCAAGGCGCCGGAGCGCATGGGCCTCGCCCATCCCTCGATCTGCCCCTACGGCGCCTTCCCCACCCGCGACGGCGCCCTGGTGCTGATCGCCATCCAGAACGAGCGCGAATGGGCCGAGTTCTGCGCCCGCTTCCTGCTGCAGCCCGAGCTGCCGCAGCGCGAGGGCTTCCGCAGCAACGTCGAGCGCGTCGCCCACCGCGCCCTGGTGGACGCGCACATCGGCGCGACCTTCGCCGCGCTCTCGCGCGAGGAGTGCCGCGAGCGCCTGCTCGCCGCCAACACCGCCTTCGGCTTCGTCAACGACGTCGCCGGCCTCGCCCGCCACCCGGCGCTGCGCCGGCTCGCCGTGCAGACGCCGAACGGCCCGGTGGAGATGGCCGCCCCGCCGGCGCGGTTCAGCGACGGCGAGCGGCGCTACGGCCCGGTCCCGGCGCTCGGCGAGCACACGGAGCGGGTGCGGGCGGAGTTCGCCGGCTGACGGCCGCGCCCTGCCGGGCCGGCGCTCAGCGCCGCCGCGGGCCGCCTGGCGCCTCCGCCCTGCGGTCCGGCGGCGCCTCGGCCACCTGCAGCATCGGGGCGCTCCGGCCGGCGATGGCGATCGGCGCGGCGCGGTAGGCATCGAGCCCACGCCCCGCGGCGCGGCCGCCGCCCCCCTGGCCGGCGAGCGGCAGGAGCCGCGCCCGCTCGGCCCGGTTGGACAGGGACAGCGCCAGCGCCTGGAAGCCGTTCGGCGCCCCTCCGGCGGGCCCTTCGGTGGCGCTCATCCGGTCGCGCACCGCGGCCCCGGACGCGACCGAGGCGAGCGCGGACCGCGCGCCGCCCGCCCGGGCGCCGCCGGCCTGGGCCCAGGCGTAGGCCATTTCGTCGCGAATCGTGTAGGGCCGGCGCTGCTCCGCCGGCCAGGCGGCGAGGACGCGCCCCCGGTAGGCCTCGGCCAGCTCGGGGGTCTGGGAGTGGTAGTGCGCCGCCGCCCAGGTCCAGTCGCGCCGCGCCGCGTAGAGCTCGTTCAGGAAGCGGGCCGCGTAGCGGGCGTTGGCGGCGGGATCGAAAGCCTCCTCGAGCGAGGCGAAGGCCCGGGGGTGATGATGCAGGTTGATCTGCAGGCATCCGACGTCGATCAGCCGCACGCCGCGGGCCTGAAGTTGCCGGACATGGGCAATCGCTTCCTCCCGGGTGTCGAAATGGCGCCCCTGGCCCTCGGCATTGACGGTCCACGGCCAGGGGCTGACGGCCCCCGTCGCCGGGTCGCGCCGGCCCGATTCGACCCGGGCGATGGCCTGCAGGAGCTGCGGCGGCAGGTTGTGGCTCCGCTCCGCGGCCTGGATGGCGGCGCGGCACTGCTGTGCCGGATCAGGCCCCGGAATGCCTCCGGGAGCCGCGCGGGCGGGGGCAGCGGTGATCGCAAGGAGGGCGAAGAGGAGGAGCGGCGCGCCCGCCCGTCGGCGTGCGGCGGCGCCGATCCCGGCGGCGGTCCTGCGGGGGCGGTTTCCGGCCATCGAACGTCCTGTCTCGCAGCCGAGGCAGCAACCGACGTGCCAGCGCGGCCATCCCCCTGCGGGCCGAGCTATGCGTTCTCGTCCATTGTGCAGTGCAAAAAGTCACTTGCGGGCGGGTCGTGCAGCTCCTATCTACCGCAGCGCAGCAAGGCGGTTCGCCGCGGCGCTGCATTCTTGGACGTTTCCTCCCTAAACTCGGCGGTGCCTCCGGGCACCGCCTTTTTTTTGCGATCAACGGAGATATGACCAGTCCGCGGCGGCGAGGCGGGCGATCAGGCGGGTGAGGCTGCGCCGCAGAGCGGGGAAGCCGGGGCCGCGCTCGATCCGCCCCTCGTCCATGTAGAGCGCGCGGGCGACCTCGATCTGCAGGGCGTGGACCCCCTCGCGCGGGCGGCCGTAGTGGCGGGTGACGTAGCCGCCGGCGTAGGGGTCGTTGCGCCGCACCCGGTAGCCCAGCCCGGTCAGGACCTCCTCCACGAAGCGGGTCGCGCGCGGCGCGCAGGCCGTGCCGTGCGCGTCGCCGAGCACGAAGTCGGGCGGGTTGGCCGCCTGGGCCGGATGGGCCGGCATCGAGTGGCAGTCGATCAGCAGGCAGCAGCCGAACCGGGCCCGGGTCTCGGCGATCAGGCCGGCGAGCGCGTCGTGGTAGGGCTGCCAGTAGCGCTGGATGCGCGCCTCGGCCTCGGCGAAGGCGAGCTTGCGGCGATAGACCGGCTCTCCGGTCGCAACCACGCGGGCGATGGTGCCGAGCCCGGCGCCGACCCGCGGGCTGCCGGTGTTGACCCAGGCCGGGAGCGGCCCCTCGAACATCGCCGGGTCGAGCTCCCAGGGCTCGCGGTTCACGTCGCAGAAGACGCGCGGGAAGGTCGCCGCGATCAGCGGCGCGCCGAGCGCGGGGGCGGCGGCGAACAGTTCGTCCACGAAACTGTCCTCGCTCCGCCGCAGGGTCAGCGGATCGAGCCGCGCGGCGGCGAGGAAGTCGGTCGGATAGTCGGCGCCGGAATGCGGCGAGGCGAAGACCAGGGGGGCCGTCTGGCGATCGGGCCGGCGAAGGACGAACGGCGGGAGCGCCTCGCCGCCCCCCGGCGGGGCAGGGGTGGCCGTCGTCGGTTCGGCGGAGGAGACGGGCGACGGCAGATCGTCCATGGCTCTGGCGGAGCGAAGGAACCACAGACCGCCCGGGCTGTCACGCGGCCTGCAAGGGACCGCACCGGCAGGCGCGGCCGGGGACGGCCCGGCAGGCGGGGATCGCCGTCCCCCCGGACCGGACCCGGTCCGGCCCCGCCCGACCGGCGCCGTCCGGTCCCGGGGCGGGCGGCGGCGCCCGCCGATCTGTCGCCCTCCGCGCCCCGCCGCGGCGCCCGGGCGCGGCCCGGCCGGGGCGGGCGGCGGCTCAGGAGAACATGTCCTGCGTGATCGAGGCGTACCATGCATCCGCGTAGCGCGCCTCGAGCATGCGCTGCTCCGGCATTTCGCCGCGCGGCGACACGCCGCCGGCGTTCGGCACCTCCGCGATCGCGCCCTGCTCGTTCCGGTAGATGTTCACGACGGAGATGGCGTGGTTCTCCCCGACGTGGCTGTAGCAGGTGCTGTAGTACACCGGCTCGGGCGGCGCCTGCCCGCGCAGCAGCGCCACCGCGCTCGCCACCGCCTGCTTCGCAGTGTTGGAGGCGATGAAGCCCGACTTCGGCATCGGGCTGCCGATGTTCGCGTCGCCGACCGCGTGGATCCCCGCCTGGGCGCGCGATTCGAAGGTGCGCGGGGCCACCGGGACCCAGCCGGACCGGTCGGTCAGCCCGGCCTCGGCGCAGATCGGCGCCGCCATCTGCGGCGGGATCACGTTGGCCACGGCGACCTTGTGCCGTGTGCCGAACTCGGTCTCGAGCACCGTCTTGCGCGGATCCACGCGCGTCACCTTGCCGTCGCGATCGCCCGCGACCCACTCGATCATGCCGCCGTAGAGCGCGCGCCAGCAGTCCTGGAACAGCGCCTGCTTGGAGAACGCCGTCTTGGCGTCGAGCGCAAGGATCTTCGAGCGCGGCTTGTGGCGCTTGAGGGAGTGCGCGGACCATGCTGATCCGCTCGTAGGGGCCGGGCGGGCAGCGGAACGGGTTGTCCGGGATGGCGAAGGCGACGCCGCCGCCGTCGGGCATCGCCTCGATCTGCCGGCGGAGCAGGCGGGTCTGCGCGCCGTCGCCCGGGATCCAGGCGTGGGGCATGCGCTGCGCGGCCGCCTAGGTCCTGGACTCAAACCGTGTCCACAGCCGGATGGCGGCGAGGGCGACGGTGGAGAGGTAGTTGCGTGCGAGCTTGTCGAAGCGTGTGGCGATGCGGCGGAAATGCTTGAGGCGATTGAAGCAT
>NZ_JAHZUY010000133.1 GCF_019458025.1 Caldovatus aquaticus
GGGGAGAAGCGTGATTCATGGGGTGTCGGCCTTGAGGGCGACACCCGATGCGACGGCGCCGCCGACCCTACCCGACCGACCTGACCGATGCCCAGTGGGCGGCGATTGCCGAGCTTGTGCCACAGGCGCGGCCCGGCGGCAGGCCGCGCCGGGCATCGTCGCGCGAACTGGTCAACGCGATCCTCTACGTGCTGCGCGGTGGCATGGCCTGGCGCCTGCTGCCGCACGACTTCCCGCCCTGGCAGACCGTCTACTACTACCTCCGCCGCTGGCAGGCCGAAGGCGTGTGGGAGCGCATCCACCATGCCGTGCTGCTGGCCGACCGCGCGCGGGCAGGCCGCGAAGCCAGCCCGACGGCGGCGATCATCGACAGCCAGTCGGTGCGCACCGGCGATCAAAAGGGGGCTCCCGCGGCTACGACGCGGGCAAGAAGATCGCGGGGCGCAAGCGGCACATCCTGACCGACACCGACGGCCGCCTGCTCGCGGTGCAGGTGCATGCCGGCAGCCTGCAGGACCGCGACGGCGCCAAGCCTCTCCTGCGCGCCTCGCGCGGCCTCTGGTGCTTCGTCCAGACCGTGTTCGCCGATGGCGGATACGCCGGCAAGCTCGTCGCCTGGGCGAAGCAGAAGGCCAATCTTGCGCTCTCCATCGTCAGGCGGCCCCGCGCCCTGTCACGTTTCGCGCCGCTGCCGCGCCGATGGGTCATCGAGCGCAGCTTCGGATGGCTGATCAAGCACCGCCGTCTCGTCCGCGACTTCGAGCAGCGCACCGATGTCGCCGAAACCCTCATCGTCATCGCCGCCACCGCCACCATGCTCCGCCGCATCACCTAGCAGCCAGCACTTCTCAAACACGCTCTAA
>NZ_JAHZUY010000134.1 GCF_019458025.1 Caldovatus aquaticus
CCTAGGCTCGGGGCTCGATGCCCGAGCCAGAAGGTGACGGTGGCGGCCGGCGTGATGGCTGCGAAGAAGGTGTGCGCGCAGCGGTCGTGACGCCTGGCGATGCGGTGCCAGTCTTTCGGCCGGCCGAACATGATCTCGATACGGTGGCGCTGGCGGTAGAGCGCGGGGTCGTGCGGGATGGGCCGCTTGCGCGAGCGCGTCGAAGGGATGCAGGGCGTGATGCCGCGGTTTTGCAAGGCGGCGCGGAAGCGGGCGCCGTCGTAGCCGCGGTCGGCGATCGGCTCGCGGGCTGGCGGCAGGCGCGCGAGCAGGATGGCAGCCCCTCGGTGGCCGCTGGCCTGTCCTGCGGCGAGCAGCAGCGCGACGGGGCGTCCGTGGCCGTCGCAGACGGCGTGAAGCTTGGAGTTCAGCCCGCCCTTGGTTCGGCCGAGCAGGCGGGGAAAAGCCCCTTTTTGAGCAGGCTGGCCGCGGTGCGGTGCGCCTTGAGGTGGGTGCTGTCGATCATGATGCGCTCAGGCGCCCCGCCCTCGGCGGCGAGTGCCGCGAAGATACGGTCGCACACGCCCATCCGGCTCCAGCGGACGAAGCGGTTGTAGGAGTCTTGTGGGGTCCGTAGGCCGCGGGCGCGTCGCGCCAGCGCAGGCCGTGGCGAAGGACGTCGATGATGCCGCTCGGCACGCGGCGGCCGTCCACGCGCGGGATGCCACGGGAAAGCGGGAAGTGCGGCGACAGGCGGCGCATCTGCGCGGGCGAGAGGAGGAAAGGCGGCTTTGGGCCGGGCATGGCGGAACCTCCGCCATGCTCAGAATCATACACCCTCGCGTCGCTCCAAGCGATTAATGGGTCCCGAGCCTA
>NZ_JAHZUY010000135.1 GCF_019458025.1 Caldovatus aquaticus
CTAGGGTCTGTTAGAGCTTGAATGCTATGCCCATGTTGTGGGGATGGCGGAGAAGAGCGGCGGCGTTCAGGTGTTCACGGATGCGGCCTGGGCGGAATGGGAGCCGCTGATCGAGGCGACACGGCCGCAGGGGAAGACCCCGCCGAAGGAGTTGCGCCGGACCATCTCGGCGATCTTCTGGCGGCACCGGAACGGCGCCAAGTGGCGCAGCATCCCGGCCGAACTCGGCCCCTGGTGGCGAGCGGCGCAGCTGTTCCTCCGCTGGGCGCAGCAGGGCGTCTGGGAGCGCCTGCTGGACTTGGTCCAGCGGCGCGGTGTCGCGCTCGGCATGACCTTCCTCGACGGCACCACCATCCGGGCCCACCACAAGGCGGCGGGCGCGGAAAAAAGGGGGCCGACGGCCAGGGGCGCGATGAGCGTGAGGCGCTTGGCCGCTCTCGCGGCGGCTACGGCACCAAGGCCTGCGTGATCGCCGACGGCCGTGGCCGGGCGATCGCCTTCGCGCTCGCGCCGGGGCAGGCGCACGAGCTGCCGCTGGCGCCGGGTCTGCTCGGCGGCCTGCCGGATGTGCCGGGCTGGGTAGTGGGCGACCGCGGCCTCGCCTCCGACGCCCTCCGGAAGCGCATCTGGGATATGGGCGCTCGGCCGGCGATTCCGCCGAAGCGGACCGATGCACCGGTCGCCTGCCCGAAGTGGATCTACGTCAACCGCCGTCTCGTCGAGAACCTGTGGGCACGCCCGAAAGAGTGGCGTGCGGTTGCCACCCGCTATGAAAAGACCGCCCGTTCCTTTCTCGGCGTCCTCTGCCTCGCCGCTACAGCCGATTGGCTCAAGCTCTAACAGGCCCTAG
>NZ_JAHZUY010000136.1 GCF_019458025.1 Caldovatus aquaticus
GCCTCCGGCGCTCCCGGCCGGTGACGACTTCGACACGCTCGACGGGCTTCGACATAGGCGCACGCCTAGGCTCACACCTAGGCCCTCAGGTTGCGCCGGGTGTCCGGTCGAACTGGGGGCGCTCCACCCCCGACACCCGCTCGATGAACAGCAGGTCACGCAGGTAGTGCTCGACCGCGGGGGGGCAGCGGGATGCGCCCCTGGGCGTGCGCGCGCAGCAGGTCGAGCGCCTTGAGGACGTCGTCACTCATCGGGACACATCCTGGATCAGCTTGCGCAGGATCGCCAGGCCGTAGGCGTCGTAGCCGCGGGCCTCGACGGTGAACCGCAAGCGTCTTCCCTCGACTGCCTTGCGGCGGGCGGTGCTGGTCGGCTGACCTGCGCGGCTGCCGGGCGGCGCGGATGTCGGTTGTCGCCCTTACGCGCAGGGGTATGGGCGTTGCCGGACGGTCAGCGGGGCGAGGCGATCAGCGTGGGGCAGCGGCGGCGGCGCTGGACGACGGAGCAGAAGCTGGCGCTGGTCGAGGAGGCGATGCGCCCCGGCGCCTCGGTGGCGGGCGTTGCCGACCGCCACGGCATGAGCCGCAGCCTGCTGTTCGCGTGGCGGCGTCAGGCCCGCGAGGGGGCGATGCCGGGCCTGGAGCGGACCGAGCTGAAGGTCCCGCCCACGCTGGTACCGGTTCGCGTCGTTGAGGATCAGGCGCCGTGGCGCGCGCCAGGCCGATGCACCGCGCGACGAGGCCCATGCGGCGCTTCTCGGCGGCGAAGACATGCTCGACCAGACTGCGCACCCGCGCGCGCGTCGCGTTGCCGCGGGCGATGGGGGCGGGCATCGGCCGTCCGC
>NZ_JAHZUY010000137.1 GCF_019458025.1 Caldovatus aquaticus
CAGCGCCTCCGCCAGGCTCCCCTGTCCGATCCGCCGCTGACCCATCCCCGCCTCGCCTCAGCCTTCGCGAGGCTCAGCGAATCAGCCATCAGCCGCTCAGCAAGGCGTTTCGCAGGGGGCTCCGGCGGGGATCGCCAGGGCGGAAGGGGCAGCGCTCGGGACGGGATGATCGTATCGGGGGTGTTCCACTTTTCGGTTTGCAATACAAAATCCTTTGTGCTGTGAGTCGCGGCGTCGGGAGCGTGTCCCAGCACGGTGTCACCGAAGGCGGCGCCGGCGGGCGACGTGCGACCGCGATCTCAACCATTACGCTCTGTTCGCGGGGAGATTTCCCGCGATCCGGCATAACGGGAAGACATCATGGCGAATCTTCTGTTTTCTTCGGGCTTCGAGGGCGGCGTCTCGCTGTCCGCGCCCTACAACAGCTTCTCGACCGGCGCCTATCAGGACGTGATCGGCACCGACGCGGCGACCGGCTACACGTGGCCGGGCAGCCTGTGGGGCGGCAAGACCAGCATCCTGCTGCTGAGCGGCGGCGGCAACCTCTCGAGCGTCATTTCCAACACCATCGAGACCGTCACCGGCCACGACGGCAACCAGACCCGGGCGCTGCACCTGGACGTGAACCAGAAGGTGCAGGAAGTGACGCAGGATTCGCTGTGGATCCAGCCCGCGCGCGAGCCTGGGGAGTTCTACATCAGCGAGTGGGTGAAGCTGCCGGCCAACCTGGCGCAGCAGCTCGGCCCCGGGGGCTGGCTGGCGCCGTTCGGCGAGTGGAAGTCGGTCGACGACTTCC
>NZ_JAHZUY010000138.1 GCF_019458025.1 Caldovatus aquaticus
GGGGCCCGGCGCCGGCCCTGGGATCGCGGCGATGCGACCGGGATGCTTTGGCAAGTGAGGAGAGTGGGCATGAGCCTCAGGAAGGCGCTCCTGGCCGCGACGATGCTGTCGCTGCCGCTGGCGGCGCAGGCGCAGCCGGTGACCGGCCTCTATGTCGGTGCGGGTGCGGGCGCCAACTGGCACCAGAACAGCACCGACGACGGCGTGAAGATCGAGAGCAGCCCGGGTTGGGGGGTCGTCGCCAGCCTCGGCTGGGGCTTCGGCAACGGGCTGCGGGCCGAGGTCGAGGGCAACTTCCGCTGGAACGACGTGGACCGCATCACCGTCAGCGGCCTGCCCGGTCCGACCTCGGAGCGCCTGGTGCGCCGCAGCGGCTACATCAAGACCTACGGCGTGATGGCCAACGCGCTGTACGACATCGGCGCGGTGCAGCGCTGGCCGGTCCACATCACCCTCGGCGCCGGTATCGGCTGGGCGTGGCACGAGTACGACAATGTCGGCGGCCAGACCCGGTTCCAGAGCCCGAACACCGCGGCCCTGATCAACGACACGGACGGGCGCTTCGCCTACCAGGCGATCGCCGGCCTGTCGGTGCCGATCGAGGCCCTGCCCGGCCTCGCGGTGACGGCCGAGTACCGCTTCTTCGGCACCCTCTCGCCGAAGCTGAACGCGACCGTGACCGACCTCTCGACCGGCGTGCGGACGACCGGCCGCTACGAGGCGGACAACCTCAACCACTCGCTGCTGGTTGGTGTTCGCTACAACTTCGGGCAGGTGGC
>NZ_JAHZUY010000139.1 GCF_019458025.1 Caldovatus aquaticus
AGAGTCTGTCTCGAATCTCATACGGAACGAGCGACGCGACGCAGCAGGACGATGACGGAGGCGGCGTAGAGGAAGGCGTTGGCGGAGGCGATGGTGGCCTCGAAATCCTTGGCGAGGCGGCGGTTGCGTCCGATCCAAGCGAAGAAGCGCTCGACGACCCGGCGTCGGGCATGGACGGCGAAGCCGACCTGATTCTTGGGCTTGCGGACGATCGCGACGGGGATGGTGGTCGCATTCGCGACGCGGTCGCCGGCGTAGCCGCTGTCCATGAAGGCGAGCCTCACGAAGGGCCAGCGGCAGCGCGAGGCGCGCATCAGCGGCGGTGCGCCGTCGCGGTCCTGGACGTTGGCCGGATGACTGTCGAGCGTCAGGCCGCGCCCGTCGGTGTCCACCATGGCGTGGCGCTTGCGGCCGTTGATCTTCTTGCCGGCGTCGTAGCCGCGCGGGCCGCCGCTCTCGGTGGTCTTGACGCTCTGGCTGTCGATCGCCGCCGCCGTCGGGCTGGCGTCGCGGCCTGTGCGTTCGCGGTCGCGCATGACGAGATGACGGTTGATCGCCTCGGACACGCCGCCATCGCGCAGCCGGACGAACCAGCGGACGAACCAGCGATAGACCGTGCGCCAGGGCAGGAAGCTGTCGGGCAGCAGGCGCCAGGTGCAGCCCGCCCGCAGCACGTAGAAGATGGCGTTGGCGATCTCTCGCAGCGGCCAG
>NZ_JAHZUY010000140.1 GCF_019458025.1 Caldovatus aquaticus
AGCGTCAGCCCCGTTTTCCAGGTTGCCAGCGCCGCCAGGTTGCCAGCCGCGGCGCCCCCTCCGTTCCACCATCACGCAGGTCCCGATGCCCCAGGCCCCATGGGCTGCGAGCGCCGTCGAGGCGCGCGCGGTCGCCTCGCTGCTGCCCTATGCCGGCAATGCGCGCACGCATTCCGACGAGCAGGTGGCGCAGATCGCGGCCAGCATCCTCGAGTTCGGCTTCGTCGCGCCGGTGCTGGTGGACGAGCGCGGCGAGGTCATCGCCGGCCACGGCCGGCTGCTGGCCGCGCAGTCCCTCGGCCTCGCCACGGTCCCGACGATCGTCCGCGCCGGCCTGACCGAGGCGCAGAAGGCCGCCTATCGGCTGGCCGACAACCGCATCGCGCTGAACGCGGGATGGGACGAGGCGCTGCTGGCCACCGAGGTGGCGAAGCTGCAGGAGATGGGCGGGATCGACCTCGCCCTGACCGGCTTCGGGGCGGAGGAGATCGACCGGCTGCTGGCCGGGCTGGAGGCGGTGGCAACCGAGCCTGGCAACGGGGCGGTTGCCAGCCCGACGGTTGCCACCGGCAACCCGCCAGACGAGGGGGTGGGGGAGGGCGAGGCGGCCGAGGATCCGG
>NZ_JAHZUY010000141.1 GCF_019458025.1 Caldovatus aquaticus
GGGCCCGGCCGGAGGGTGCCCGCCAACATCGCGCCGCTCCTGCTGCCGCCCTACGCACCCGAGTCGAACCCGGTCGAAAACGCCTGGGGCTTCCTGCGCTCCAACAAGCGCGCCAACGGCGTGTTCGCAACGGCGTGTTCGACAGCTACGACGCCATCGCGGACGCCTGCTGCGACGCCTGGAACTGGCTCGCCGATCAGCCCGAGCGCATCACCGCCATCGCCTCACGCGCCTACGCAGAAGTCAAACTCCAATTCTGATGCCGGGCGTATTATTCGAGGCGTCCCAGGGTCTGCGCCCAATTGCCGTGGGAACGGTGCGATGATTCGCCCTGCCCAACGGCGGGGGGATGGACCGTGTCGCGCCTGTTCGGGCTGAGCGACGTGCCGTGGGCGGCGAGCGAGCCGCATCCGGCGATGGTCCACACCGGGCCGCGGCGCGTGGACGACCGGCGGGGGATCGGCGGCATCGTGCACCGTTTCCGCGAAGGCTGCCGCTGGCGTGCCCTGCCGCCGGAATAGGGGCCATACGCCACCGTCTTCAACCGTTGGAACCGCTGGAGCCAACGCGGGCTCTGGCAGCGCATCCTCGCCGCCCTCGTCGCCTGCG
>NZ_JAHZUY010000142.1 GCF_019458025.1 Caldovatus aquaticus
GGCTGTCCCGCGCGCGGCGCGGGCTGCTCGGCGAGCAGGGCGACGCGCGAGAAGCCGGCGGCGCTGATCGTGCCCATCACCTCCATCACCCGTCCGTAGGGGATGGCGCGGTCGCCGCGCACGAAGATGCGCCGCTCCGGCGCCCCCGGCGGCTGGTTGCGCAGGATCGCCTGGAGCTGCGGCACCAGCGTGTCGAGCTGGACCTCCGTCTCCTGCAGGAAGATCCGGTTCTGCGCGTCGATCGTGACGGTCAGCGGCTCCGTCTCCTGGTTGAGCGGGCTGGCGCTGGTGCGCGGCAGGTCCACCGGCACGCCGACGGTCATCAGCGGCGCCGCGACCATGAAGATGATCAGCAGCACCAGCATCACGTCCACCATCGGCGTGACGTTGATCTCGGCCATCGGCCGGTAGCGCGAGCCGCCGGCGCCGCGGCCGTTGCCGCGTCCGGCGGCGCCCGGGAGGGCGGCGGCCATGGCCCGGCTAGCCCCCGCGCGCCCCGGCCACC
>NZ_JAHZUY010000014.1 GCF_019458025.1 Caldovatus aquaticus
CACGGCTGGCGCCGCGTCCGCCGCCGCAGCCTGCGGCGCAACGGCGCCCCTCTGCACCTGCCCTGCACCGCCATGAACCTCCGCCGCGCCGAACGCCTCCTCGCCTGACAGGCGACGCGCGCCCCCCGGCCTGCCGCCAGACACCGAAACCGAACACAAAGGCCGCTTCCAGGCCGCCCTCACACCTGCCTCACCCGATCGGGCGCGTTTCGCAGGGGTCTCCGCGGGGGCTGATCCTGGCCGCCTTCGCGCTGTTCGGCGTCGCGGTCGGCCACGTGCCGTCCGGCGGGGCGGCCGGCGCGATCTGGCTGATGGCCGGGCTCTATCTGGCCGCCGCGGGGATGCAGGTGCTCCTGATCGGCCGGCAGCCGCCGAGCCAGCGCGAGCAGGTGCTGATGCACGCCGTGGA
This sequence comes from Caldovatus aquaticus, assembly GCF_019458025.1. Classification (GTDB taxonomy): domain Bacteria; phylum Pseudomonadota; class Alphaproteobacteria; order Acetobacterales; family Acetobacteraceae; genus Caldovatus; species Caldovatus aquaticus. The sequence continues at coordinate 410 of NZ_JAHZUY010000014.1, forward strand.
CATCGCGTCGGTTTACCTGGCGGCGGGCCCGACGAGCCCGTTCTTCGTGTTCTTCGCCTTCATCCTCCTCGCCGGGACGCTGCGCTGGAACTGGCGCGGCGCGCTGTGGACGGCGGCGCTGCTGGCGGCCGTGTTCGCGGCGCTGGTCGGCCTCTTCGGCGGGCGTCCCGCGGGCGAGCCCCCCGGCCAGCTCGACGAGCCCGTGCTCCGCTTCGGCTACCTGCTCGTGGCCGGCGCCATGCTCGGCTATGTCGGCGCGTACCGCGAGCGCAGCCGCTTCCGCCTGGCCCGGCTCGTGGCCTGGCCGGGGCCCGACCGCGGGGCCGAGGGCGCGGCGCCGCCCATCGCCGCGGCCCTTGCCCACGCCGCGGCGCTGATGCAGGCGCGCCGCGTGCTCGTCGTGTGGGAGCAGGCGGCGGAGCCGTCCCGGCACGTCGCCCTGTGGTCGGAGGGCCGCCTGCGCCACAGCCGCGAGCGCGCCGGCCGCTTCGGGACGCTCGTCGCCGCGCGCCGCGCCGGGGACACCTTCGCGATCCCGCGTGCGGAGCCGCGGGACGGGCACGCCGCGCCCGCCCTCCTCGACGAGGAGCTGCGGCAGGCCTTCGAGATCCGCGATGCCCTGACGGCGCCGTTCCGCCTGCCGCTCTGCCGCGGCCGGGTGTTCCTGCTCGACCGGCGCCGCGCCGGCAACGACGATCTGCTTCTCGCCGGCTTCGTCGCGCTGCGCGTGGGCGTCGATCTCGAACACCATCTCCTGCGCAGCCAGTCCGAGACGAACGCGGCGATGGCCGAACGGGTGCGTCTCGCGCGCGACCTGCACGACGGCGTGCTGCAGAGCCTGACGGCGGCGAACATCCAGCTCAAGCCGCTCGCGCAGCGCACGGAGGGCGAGCTGGCCGGCCGCCTCACCGGGATCCGGCAGTGCCTGACCGAGGAGCAGCGCCGCGCGTCGGGATCCGCGCGATCTCGGCATTGCGCTGCTCGCTCGTCATCTGCGCCGGGTCGCCGCCGGCGCCGCGCGCCGCTCCGCCGACCATCGCGGAGACGCCCTGGAAGGCGGTGCTCGCCGTTCCGGCGATCACGTTGCCGAGCAGCACCGCCGGGATCAGGTAGCCGACCGCCCAGGCCGAGAGCCCGTGCAGGATCCCGTCCGTGTCGTCCGAGGTGCCGGAGAGCCGCGCGGCGACGTAGCCGCCGGCGCCGAGGCCGACCAGGTTGGCGACCGGCGGCCAGAGGCCGGCGGCGATGCCGAAGCTGGAGGCGGACGGCGTCTCGCCCGGCGTCGTCGCGTCCACGGTGCTGCCCCCGATGGCGAGGCCGAGGACGTTCAGCATCGCGCCCACGGCGACGGCGACCACCCCGCCGGCGAAGACGGCGCCCCAGGAGATGCGGGGCGGCAGGGCCGGCGTTCCCTCCGGCACGGCGACGGCGAGCGTGCCGGCGCCCTGCCCCGCCGTCGTCGTGCCGGTCCCGGTGCGGTCCGGCATGGCTTGCTCCTTCCGTCCGGACTCCGGCCTGCAACGCGGCGTTGCGCGGAAGGTTTGGCCCTGGCGCGGATCGTCCGGCCGCCCGCCGCGGCTGGAGCCGCTGCCGCCCGGCCGCGCGCGCGGCAGCGGCGCCGGCGCGTGGCCCGTCGCGCGGATTCGCGCCCCCGGCCGTCCGCGATCCGCCCTCGGCGCCGGCGGCGGCGCTCAGCGCGCCCGCGCGATCCGCCCGTCCGTCCGGGGCGCCAGCGGCGAGTGCGCGGCGAGGTAGGGCGCGACCGCCTCCTCGAGCGGCGGGCCGGTGTCGTAGGCCTCGAGCGCCCGGTCGCGCAGCACCGCGTAGCCGTCGCCGCCGCGGCGCAGGTAGCTGTGCGTCACCACGCGATAGACCCGCTCCGGGTCGAGCGGGACGAAGCGGCCGCTCTCCCGCTCCGCCACCGCCACGGCCTCCACCCGCTGGCCCGGCGGCGCCGCCGGGTTCCAGCGCAGGCGCAGCCCGGCGACCTGCGGGAAGCGGCCGGAGGGCGCGGGGGCGCGCGAGAGGCCGTTCTCCAGCGCCGCGCGCAGGTCGGCCCCGCGCAGGCGCAGCACGGCGAGCGTGTTGCCGAAGGGCAGCACCGTCAGCAGGTCGCCGAGGCTGATCGCCCCGGCCGGCAGGCCCGCGCGCATCCCGCCGCCGTTGTGGATCGCGACCTCGGCCGCCGGCACGGCGGCGAGCATCGCCTCGGCGAGCAGGGTGCCGAGCGCGCACTCGCCGCTGCGGCAGCCGCCGAGGCCGAAGGCGGCGGCCGCGTGCGCGACCGGCCGCCGGCGCGTCGCCTCGAGCGGCGCGGCGAGCCGCGCGACCAGGGCGGCCACCTCCGGATCCTCCGGCGCGTCCGCGCCGACCGGCCGGCACGCGCCGCCATGCGCCGCCACCCGCCCGTCCGGCGCGAGGTCGAGGTCGAGCCGGCCGAGCCAGCGCCCGTAGGCGCCCGCCTGCACGATGCGCACCGGCCGGTCCGGCCCGTCCGCCACCAGCGGATGCGGCCCGGCCGCCCCCGCCAGCCCGTCCGCGAGCAGGGTGTGCGAATGCCCGCCGATGATCACGTCCACGCCGCGCACCCGCTCGGCGAGGCGGAGATCGGCGGCGAGGCCGCGATGCGACAGCAGCACCACCGTCAGCGGCCGGCCCTCCGCCGCGTCACGGGCGGCGGCGATGGCGCGCTCCGCCGCCGCCTCGGCCTCGGTGAAGCGGAGACGCGGGCCGGGGGAGGAGATGCCGGGCGTGTCCTCGGTGATCAGGCCGATCAGGGCGATGCGCGCGCCGCCGCGCTCGAACAGCCGTCCGGCGCGGATCTTCCCCTCGAGCGCCGGCTCCGCCCCGGTGTCGAGGTTGGCGGCGAGCAGCGGGAAGGGCGCAGCGGCGGCGAAGCGGGCGAGGTTCTCGGGGCCGTTGTCGAATTCGTGGTTGCCGAGCGCCATCGCCTCGCAGCCCCAGGCGCGCAGCACCGCGAGCTCCGCGTCGCCGCGGTAGTGGGTGTAGAACAGGCTGCCCATGAACTGGTCGCCCGCGTCGAGGGCGAGCGGCGCGCGCCCCTCCGCCGCGGCGGCGCGGCGCGCCGCGGCGATCGCGCCGGCCAGCCGGGGACTGCCGCCGAGGCAGGTGGCGCCGCCCTCGCTCCCCGCCGCCGCCCGGCACGCGGCGGCGCTCCGCGCCTCCACCGGCTCGTGGCGCGCGTGGAAGTCGTTGAGGTGGATCAGCGCGACCCGCGCCGCGGCCTCGGCCGCGACGGGGCGGCGGATCGCCGGCGCGGCGGGGATCGCGCCGGCGGTGGCGGCCGCGGCGAGGGCGCCGGCCCGCGCCAGGAGGGCGCGGCGGGAGACCGGCGGCCGGACGAGATCGTTCGTCATGGCGCGTGACCATAGCCCGCGGCCCCGACATCGCCACAATCCCGCGCCCATCCTGGCGGCGGACCGTCCGGCCCGGGATGCCGCCGCGGCGCCCCGGCAACGCCCGCGCGGAATCGCGGCGCGCGCCCGGGCGGGCCGCGGCGACGCCCTTGCGCGTCAGGGCGTGCCGGGCCAAACCCGATGGCCACCCGAACCGCAACGAAGCCGGACGAGCGGGCGAGAGCGAGCGCGCGCGCAATGCAGGTCTACCTGCCGATCGCCGAGATGTCGGTGGATGCCCTGCTGCTGCTCGGCATCGGCTTCGGCGTGGGCTGGCTCTCCGGCCTGTTCGGCGTGGGCGGGGGGTTCCTGCTGACGCCGCTCTTGATCCTGATCGGCATCCCGGCGCCGGTGGCGGTGGCCTCCGGCGCCAACCAGACGCTCGGCGCCTCGGTCTCCGGGCTGATCGCGCAGTGGCGGCGCGGCAACGTGGACTGGCGCATGGGGCTGGTGCTGGTCGTCGGCGGCTTCACCGGATCGGCGCTCGGCGTGCAGTTCTTCGTGCTGCTGCGCCGGATCGGCCAGGTGGATCTGGTGGTGGCGCTGTTCTACATCGTCGTGCTCGGCATCGTCGGCGCGCTGATGGTGATGGAGAGCGTGCGCGCCATGCTGCGCCGGCGCCGCGCCGCGCCGGCCCGGCTGCACGAGCACACCTGGCTGCACGGCCTGCCCTTCAAGATGCGCTTCCGCAAGTCGCGGCTCTATATCTCGGTGATCCCGCCGCTGCTGGTGGGCGCGGGCATCGGCATCCTCTCGGCCGTGATGGGCGTGGGCGGCGGCTTCATGCTGGTGCCGGCGATGATCTACATCCTCGGCATGCCGACCAGCGTGGTGATCGGCACCTCGCTGTTCCAGGTGGTGTTCGTCTCGGCGAACGTGACGCTGCTGCAGGCGCTGCAGACCGGCGCCGTGGACATCGTGCTGGTGCTGCTGCTGCTGGCCGGCGGCGTGGCCGGGGCCCAGTTCGGCGCGGCGATGGGCACGCGGCTGCGCGGCGAGGAGACCCGCGCCCTGCTCGGCCTGCTGGTGCTGGCGGTGGCCGCCAACCTGCTCTGGGGCCTGGTGACGCCGCCGCCGAGTCCGTTCGTCATCGCGCCGCTGCCATGAGGCGCGCGGCGGCGAGGCTGGCGGCCGTGCTGCTCGGCGCGTGGCTCGCGGCCCCGGCCGGTGCGCAGCCGCCGCCCGCGCCCGCCCGCGCCGTGCCCGCGCTGGTGACGGAGCTGTCGCAGCGGCGGGTCGAGATCACCACCGGCTTCACCGGCGCCGACATCCTGGTCTTCGGCAGCACCGAGCGGCCGATCGGCGAGGGCTCCGACGAGGTGCTGGTGGTCGCCGTCGGCCCGCCGCAGCCGATGGTGGTGCGGCGCAAGGTCCGGCTGCTCGGCTTCTGGGTGAACGGGCCCGCGGCGACCTTCCCGGAAGTGCCCGGCTTCTACGCCATCGCCGGCACCCGCCCGGCCTGGCAGATGCTGCCCGAGGAGGCGCGCCAGTCGAACCGGCTCGGGCTCGACGCGCTGCCGCTGCGCGCGGTCGGCGCGCAGGGGCCGGCGTTCCGCGCGGCGCTGCTGGAACTCAAGAAGGACGCCGGGCTTTGGGTGGAGGACGTGGCGCCCGTCGCGGTCACGGGCGGGCGCCTGTTCCACGCCCGGCTGCCGCTGCCCGCGACCGTGACGCCCGGCGCCTACCGGGTCGAGGCGCTGCTGGTGCGCGACCGCCGCATCGTCGCCCGCCAGGAGCTGGAATTCGACGTGGTGCGGGTCGGCGCCGCCGCCGGGATCGCCAATGTCGCGGACCGGCGGCCGATGCTCTACGGTATGGCCTGCATCGCTCTCGCCGCGCTGGCCGGCTGGCTCGGCAGCGTGCTGTTCCGCAGGAGCTGAGACCATGGCCTCCGAGCCCACCGAGGAAGCCGCCGCCGCGAAGGAGCCGGCCAAGCGCGACCGGGTGTTCCTGGTGGTGGTGGACGACAGCCCGGAGCGCACGGTGGCGCTGAAATACGCCTGCCTGCGCGCGCGCAAGGGCGGCGGACGGGTGGCGCTGCTGCGCGTGATCGAGCCGGTCGGCCTGGTCGAGTGGGCGGGCGTGGGCGTGATGATGCAGGAGGAGCGCCGCGCCGAGGCCGAGAAGCTGCTCTCCGCGCTCGCCGCCGAGGTGCAGGAGATCACCGGCGGCTACCCGATCCTGCTGATCCGCGAAGGCGACCCGCGCGACGAGCTGCTGGCGCTGCTCGAGGAGGACCCGCGCATCTCGGTGCTGGTGCTGGCGAGCGGGGCCGGGCTCGGCGGGAAGGACCCGCTGATCACCGCGCTCACCGGGCGCTACGCGAGCCGGCTGACGGTGCCGATGACGATCGTGCCGGGAACGCTCGACGACAAGGAGCTCGAGCGGGTGACGTGAGGCGCGCACTTGCGCCGGCGGGCGGCACGGGCGCACTCCTGCGGGGCGCCGGGGTTCCGGCGGGAAGGAGGCGTCCCTGGCGGCGGACCAGGAGCAGCAGGAGCCCGCCCGGATCGGCGGCGCCGCGCGGCTGCGCTCCCTCTGCGCCGAGCACGCGCGGGGCAACCGCGCGGCGCTCTACGGCGCGCTGTCGGAGGACGTGGTGTGGCGCTCCTGCGGCGAGGGCGCACTCCCCTGGTCCGGCGAATGGCGCGGCGCGGACGGGGTCGCGGCCTACCACGCGGCGTTCGACGCCTTCGTCCGCGTCGTCGGCTACGAGATCGAGTGCGTCATCGCCGAGGGCGACTGGTGGTCGTGCTGGCCACCGCGCAGGTGCAGCCGCTCGCCACGGGCGAGATCCATGCCTGCCCGAAGGCGGAGGTGTTCCGGCTGGCGGGCGACGGCCGGATCGCCGAGTTCCGCGACTACTACGACACCGCGACGGCGCTCGCCCGGTGCTGCGCGGCGCCGCCGGGCGGCGGCTGAGGCCGCGGCCCGCGCCCGCCCCCCGGTCAGCGCTCCGGCGCCCCGTCCGCGCCCCGCCGGCGGGCCGTCGTCTCGCCGGCCCGGGCGAAGGGCGCGCGGAACAGGTCGGCCATGGCGCGCTGGACGGCCTCCGGCGTCGCCGGGGCCAGGGGCATCCACAGGCGGATCAGCGCCTCGGGCGAGAGCGCATCGGCGGCGTCGAGCATCTGCCGCTCCATGCGCCTGAGCACCGCCTCCTGCAGCGGCGCGACGTCGGGCAGGCCGAAGAAGCGGCGGGCCTCGTCCGGCGTGCAATCGATGTCCAGGGTGATCTTCATCGGCGTGGCGGTCTCCCGGCCGGCGGGAGCGCCGGGGGGGGGCCCCCCCCCCGGGGGGGCCCCCCCCCCGCCCCACAGACGCACGCCCGGCGCCGCCAGGGGGCCGTTTCCGCCGGCCGCCTGGCGCGCCGTGAGATCGGACAGCGCGATCAGGCCGAGGAAGCGGTGGTCGTCGCGCGAGACCACGGGCAGGCCTCCCAGCCTCTGGCCGGCCATGGTCTCGACGGCACGCCCGGCGTCCTCGTCCGGGAAGAGACAGGGCGGCTCGGTGCGCATCACCTCCCGGATCCTGGTGCGGGCCGGGTCGCGGCCCTCGGCGATCAGCCGCACCGCGAGATCGCGCCCGGTGACGACGCCGAGCAGGCGCCCCTCCTCGCCGACCGGGAGGACCGAGACGTCCTCCTCGCTCATCAGGCGCGCCGCCTGCTGGATGGTCTCGTCCGGGCCCACCATGCGCATGCCCGTGCGCATCACCTCGCCGGCGCTGGGAGAGGACTGCTGCTGGAGCCGTTGTCCGCCCTGGCCCCAGCGCCCGCCGCCGTCCTCGGTGCGACGGCCGCCGCGCACCTGCTCGAGCTCCTCCTCCATCGGGCGGAGCGTCTCCTCGGCGGAACGGCGCGCGGCGCGCAGCACCTGCGTGCTGCCCTCCATCAGCGCCCCGACGCATTCGCGCACGACGCGGCGCTGCAGATCCACCACGGGGGTGGGATCGGCGAGGCGCATGATCTCGCGCGCGATGCGGAGGTTGACGGCCGCCATGCCGTCCAGGAGCTCGCCCATGGCCTGCTGCGCCTCGCGCAGGGCGCCGTTGGCGATGCGCGGCAGGACCATCATCCGCCGCATCTCGCCGGCGGTCTCCTCGACCGCGCGGGCGACGCGGCGGCCGATCTCCTCGAACTCGCCGGCGGCATCGTCCATCAGCTCGCGGCCGCCCTCGGCGAGGACCCGGGAGGTGCGGCGGGTGGTCTCGGCGGCGGCCGCGCCGGCGGCGCGCATGCCGTGCCCGGCGGCGCGGCCGGCCTCTCCGGCCATCTCGCCGGCGGCCTCGGCGCCGCGGCGGATCATGTCGGCGCCGCCCTGCGGCGCCGCCGAGGCGGCCGCGCCGCGCCGCCCGCCGCCCGCTTCGGCGGCGGCTCCGGGCGGCTGGGGAGCGCTGCGCTCGCGCTCCGCCTCGCCGTCGGCCTGCGATGGCTGGTTCGAGCGCGTCTGCGGCCTGGGGGTGTCTGCCATTGCGAATGTCCGTCCCATGGAATGGCGCCTGCGCCGGCACGTGCCGGCGTGCCCGCGAACTCCCGGCGGTGCGCGCCGGCGCTTCGGGGCCGAGGGCCGAACAGGGTCCCTGCGACGGAGTTCCTTCCGGCGCCGAGTATTCCCCAGAAAAAACTCACCGATACGGTGACAAATACTTCCCGATTCCCAAATTATTCATGCTTTCTTATGGAAAGCGCGGGTTGAATTCTACGCCGCATCGCAACAACGCGGAGGTCGCGCGCCGCCGGGGCGCCCCGCGCCGCCCGCCGGAGCCGGTCGAGCCGGAGCCGTCGCCGCGGGCACGGCCGGGCGAAGGCGGCCCTAGCGCGGCGCCAGCTCCACCATCACCGGCACGTGGTCCGAGGCCTGCGGCCAGCCGCGCGCGCGCCGCAGCACCACCTGGCCGCGCAGCGCGCCGGCGAGGTCCTGGCTGACCCAGATGTGGTCGAGCCGCCGCCCGCGGTCGGAGGCGGCCCAGTCGCGCGCCCGGTAGCTCCACCAGGTGTAGAGCTTCTCCGGCGGCGGGACGAAGTGGCGCACCGCGTCGTGCCACGCGCCGGCGCGCTGCCAGGCGGCGAGCGCCTCGACCTCGACCGGGGTGTGGGAGACGACGTCGAGAAGCTGGGCGTGCGACCAGACGTCGCATTCGAGCGGCGCGATGTTGAAGTCGCCCAGCACCACCATCCGCCGCGCCGGCCCGCGCGCGCGGGCCCATTCGGTCGCCTCGCGCAGGAAGTCGAGCTTATGGGCGAATTTCGGATTGGCCGCCGGATCGGGAACGTCGCCGCCGGCGGGGACGTAGAAGTTATGCAGCTCGATCGGCCCGCCCGGCGCGTCCAGCTCGACGCCGAGGTGGCGGCAGTCGCCCCTCGCGCACCAGTCCGGGTCGCCCTCGCGCGGCGCGAAGGGCAGGCGCGAGAGGATCGCCACGCCGTTGTAGCCCTTCATCCCGCGCGCCGCGATGTGCGGGAAGCCGAGCGCGGCGAGCGACTCGCGCGGCAGCAGCTCGTCCGGGCACTTGGTCTCCTGCAGGCAGAGCACGTCGGGCGCGAGGTCGGCGACGAGCTTCTTCAGCAGCGGCAGGCGCAGCCGGACGCTGTTGATGTTCCAGGTGGCGACGCGGATGGCGCGCCGCGCGGTCGCGCGCGCGACCGCCGGCGTCGCCCCCTTCCCCTCCCCGGCCATGGCGCGCGGCGCGGCCTCACACGATCCGGCAGCGCACCTCGCCGACGCCCTCGACGAAGCCTTCGAGCAGGTCGCCGCGCTGCACCGCGGCCACCCCCTCCGGGGTCCCGGTCATGATCAGGTCGCCGGGCGCGAGGCGCACCAGGCGCGAGAGGTTGGCGATGATCTCCGGCACGCTCCAGATCATCTTCGCGAGGTCGCTCGCCTGCCGCAGCGCGCCGTTCACGCGCAGCTCGATGCGCCCGCGCGAGGGATCGAAGCCCTGCGCCGGGCGCAGCGCGCCGATCGGGGCGGAGCAGTCGAAGCCCTTGCCCATGTCCCAGGGGCGGCCGGTCTTCTTGGCCTCGTTCTGCAGGTCGCGCCGGGTCATGTCGAGGCCGGCGGCGTAGCCCCAGACGTGCCTCAGCGCGTCCGCCACGGCGATGTCGGCGCCGCCTTCGCCGATGGCGACGACGAGCTCCATCTCGTGGTGCAGTTCCCGGCTCAGCGGCGGGTAGGGCATGTCGGCGCCGTTCACCACCACCGCGTCCGCCGGCTTGGTGAAGTAGAAGGGCGGCTCGCGCGTCGGGTCGGAGCCCATCTCGATCGCGTGCTCGGCGTAGTTGCGGCCGACGCAGAAGATCCGGCGCACCGGGAACAGCTGCGAGGAGCCCTGCACCGGCAGGGCGGGGATCGCCGGCGGGGCGATGACGTAGTCGGGCATGGAGGGTTCGGCTCCGGCTCGCTGGCTCAGGTGGGATGGCGAGGCGGCGGACGATAGCCGCGCCGCGCGGGGCGGCAAAGCCGCCCCCGCCGTGCCGCCCGCCCGGGGACGGCGCGTTTTCCGCCCTTGCGCTTCCGCTGCGGAGGCGCCACCCTGCCGCGCGAGCCGATTCGCTGTCGATTCGCGGCGCTGGGCGCGAGGGAAACAAAAAAAGCGCCCGGACAGGGGGGTGTCCGGGCGCCGTGTTATTGTTTTCCGATCGGAAAGGTCGGGCGAGCCGGCAGGGGACACCGGAGCTCGACCGTCGGCCGTATCCGGCCGACGCAAGCATAATAGCGCCTTATCCACAGGGACGCAAAAGGGATTTTGCCCACTTTTGCGCGAGTTACCGCGCCCGTTCCCGGCGGCGCGGGACCGTGAACGTTCCGGCCGACGGACCGCCGCCGCCCGGCTTGGCCAAGCCCCCGCGTGCGGTCCGGGGGGCGAGGCCTGGCCGCCCGTCCCGATCCTATTCCGCGGCCTGCGGGAGGGGCTGGGCCTCCGCCGCCCGCCCGGCCCCCGGCGCTGCGGTCCGCCGCGCCGCCCAGGCGGCGACGGCGCGACCGAAGGCTTCGAAGATCGCCCGGCTGTTGCTGTCCTGCTCCCAGTCGTATTCGGGGTGCCACTGGACGCCCAACGCGAAGCCGGGCGCGTCGGCCACCCGCACCGCCTCGATGGTCCCGTCCGGCGCCCAGGCCTCGGCGATCAGCCGCGCGGCGAGGCGCGCCACGCCCTGGTTGTGCAGCGAGTTCACCGCGATCGCGGCGCCGCGCGGCCCGGCGTCCCAGCCCGGCGGCAGCAGCGAGGCGAGCAGGCCGGCGCGGTCCACCCGCACGAGATGGGCCTTCGCGGTCCGCACCGGCGCGTGCGGCTGGTCGGCCGGCGTGGCGTGGTCCAGCCGGCCCGGCAGGTCCTGGATGCGCTGGTCCAGCGTGCCGCCGAGCGCGACGTTCAGCTCCTGCATGCCGCGGCAGATCGCGAGCACCGGCAGCCCGGCGGCGATCGCGGCGCGGATCAGCGGCAGCGTGGTGGCGTCGCGCGCATGGTCCTCCGGCGTGCCCGCGGCGTGCGGCGGGCCGCCGTAGTGCCGCGGGCAGACATTGGAGCGGCTGCCGGTGAGGAGCAGGCCGTCGAGCCGCGGCAGGAGCTCCGCGGCCAGGCACGCGCCGGCGGCGGGCAGCAGCACCGGAACCGCGCCCACCGGGCCAAGCACGACCCGCACGTAGCTGTCCGAGGCTGCGTGATTGGGCGTGTTGAAGGGGCCGAACCCCTTCACGCAGCACGAGATTCCGACCAGCGGTCGCGGCATGTCTTCCTTCATCGCCCGCGGGCGTGGCGGGATCAAGGCAGATCTCCCCGCGCGCGCAACAAGCCCGCTCCCCGGGGTTCGCATGCCACGGCCGCCGGCGCGAGGCGACGCCCCCTGTGGCGCCGCTGCGGCGCGGGCGGCGCCGGGTCAGCCGGCATCCAGCGCGTGGGCGCGCAGGTGCTCGAGGCGCAGCACCTCGAGCGCCGCCACATGGGTCGCCTCCAGCAGCACGGGCGGCGCGACGCCGGCGCGGCGCGCCTCCTCCCAGCGCGCGGCGCAGAGGCACCAGCGGTCGCCGGGACGGAGGCCGGGGAAGCCGAGCTCCGGCCGCGGGGTGAAGAGGTCGTTGCCGGCCGCCTCGCTGAAGGCGAGGAACTCCGCCGTCATCTCGGCGCAGACCGCGTGCAGCCCGTGATCCTCCGGCCCGGTGTTGCAGCAGCCGTCGCGGAAGAAGCCGGTCAGCGGCGCGACCGAGCAGGGCAGCAGCGGCCCGCCGAGCACGCTCCGTCCGCCGATGCGGCGCGGCTGGCTCCGTGGCGGCATGGGGCGCTCCTCCCGGGCGGCGGCCGTGTCAGGCCGCGGCGCGGATCGCGGCCGCGCGCACCTCCTCGCCCACCACCCCGGCGAAGCCCTCGAAATTCTGCTCGAAGCGCGCGACCAGCTCGCGCGCGGTGCGGTCGTAGGCGGCCTTGTCGGCCCAGGCCTCGCGCGGGTCCAGCACCTCGGACGGCACGCCGGGGACGGCGCGCGGGATCATCAGGCCGAAGAACGGCTCGCGCACGAACTCCGCCCGCGCCAGCGACCCGTCGAGCGCGGCGCGCAGCAGGGCGCGGGTGTGGCGGATGCTCATGCGCTGCCCGGTGCCGTAGCTCCCCCCCGTCCAGCCGGTGTTGACCAGCCAGCAGTCGGCGCCGTCGCGCTTGATGCGCTCGGCGAGCATCCGGCCGTAGACCTCGGGGTGGCGCGGCAGGAAGGGCGCGCCGAAGCAGGCGGAGAAGGTGGCCTGCGGCTCGCGGCCCAGCCCCTTCTCGGTGCCGGCGACGCGCGCGGTGTAGCCGGAAAGGAAGTGGTACATCGCCTGCGCCGGGGTGAGCTTCGCGATCGGCGGCAGCACGCCGAAGGCGTCCGCCGTCAGCATCACCACGTTGCGCGGCTTGCCGGCCATGCCGCCCGGCACGGCGTTCGGGATGAAGTCCAGCGGGTAGCAGGAGCGGGTGTTCTCGGTCAGCGAGGCGTCGTCGAGGTCGAGGCGGCCGTCCTCGTCGGCGACGACGTTCTCGAGCACGGTGCCGAAGCGGTGCGTCGCGTCCCAGATCTGCGGCTCCGCCTCGCGCGAGAGGCGGATCACCTTGGCGTAGCAGCCGCCCTCGAAGTTGAAGACACCGGCGTCGGACCAGCCGTGCTCGTCGTCGCCGATCAGGCGCCGCTCGGGGTCGCTGCTCAGCGTGGTCTTGCCGGTGCCGGAGAGGCCGAAGAACAGCGCGACGTCGCCGGCGGCCCCGACATTGGCGCTGCAGTGCATCGGCAGCACGCCGCGCTCCGGCAACAGCCAGTTCATCAGGGTGAAGACGGATTTCTTGATCTCGCCCGCGTAGCTCGTGCCGGCGATGCAGATCAGGCGCTCGGCGAAGGAGAGGGCGATCACCGTCTCGCTCCGGCAGCCGTCCGTCGCCGGGTCGGCGTGGAATTCGGGGGCGTGCAGGATGACGTAGTCCGGCGCGAAGCCGGCCAGCTCCTCGCGCCGCGGGCGGAGGAACATGTTGCGCGCGAACAGCGCGTGCCAGGCGTGGGTGGTCACCAGACGCACGCGGATGCGGTGGGCGGGATCGGCGCCGGCGTAGAGGTCCTGCACGAAGAGCTCGGGCTGGCCGGCGAGGAAGCGGCGGACGCGCGCGGTCAGCGCCGCGAACTTCCCCGGCGCCATCGGCTGGTTGACGCGGCCCCACCAGACCGCCTCGCGCACCGCCGGGTCGTCCACCACGAACTTGTCCTGCACCGAGCGGCCGGTGTGCACGCCGGTGACGGCGATGAAGGCGCCTTCGGCCGAGAGCCGCCCCTCGCCCCGGCGCAGCGCGTGCCCGATCAGCCCCGGCGCCGTCAGGTTGGCGTGCACCTCGGGGCCGGCGGCGATGCCGGTGCCGGCAAGGGGGGCGATCTCTGGGGCGGTCATCCGCTTCCTCCGGGAAAGGTCAGGCGCCCGGAGCCCGCGCCGAGGGGACTCCGGTCTGCCAGCGAAAGGTCGTGGCCTATTGGGCGGGAGTGCGGGCGAAATTACGGCGGCGTCCGGAATCGGGTCAACCGAGCCCCCCGCGGGCGCGGTCACGATGGCGCCAAGCCGCCGTCGGTCCCGTCTCCCGCGCCGTGCTGCGGCGCGGCAAGCCGCGCGCGGGCCGCGCGGGCGGCGGCGACCAGCGCGGCGCGCACGCCCTCGGCGTCGGCGACCGGGGCCGGGAAGTGGAGCCGCGCGACGGCGAGCGGCCGCGGCTCCGCCCCGCCGCCCTCCGCGGCGAGGTCGCAGCCGTCCACGTCCACGCCGACCAGCCGCCAGGCGCCGGCCCGGGGCTGGCCCAGCAACCCTTCGGCGATCGTCGCCAGGGCGTCGGCGTGATCGCGGTTGACGTGCTCGAGGATGCCCGGCTCGGCCTCGGCGACGGCGGCGACCGCCCCCGGGTCGGGCAGCAGGTCGGCGGCGCGCAGCCGCGTCGCGCGGGCGAAGCCGGCGACCAGCAGGGCCGCCACGGGCCTGACGCGCCACAGCGCGAAGTCGGCGAAGTCGGCATAGGCGGCCGCGTAGGGGTGCCGCGCCAGCCAGCGGGCCTTGAGCGGCGGCGCCTCCGCCGGCGGCACCGGCTCGGCGAGGCCGGTCACGGTCACGCGCGGCGCGGTCTGCGGGTTCGGGCCCGCCGCCGGCCCCTGGAACAGCAGGGCGCAGCGCGGCTCGGCGCGGAGCTGGCGGGTGTGTTCCGACAGGGCCGAGAGCCAGAGCAGCAGGGTCAGGCCGGGCGCGGCGGCCGGCGTGACCAGGGCGGCGAAGGGCTGGCCCCCGGCCTGGGTGGCGAGCACCGCGCCCGCCGCCCCGCGGATCAGCCGCCGCGCCTCGAAGCCGGCCTCGTCGGATGCCATATGCCGTCCGTCCCCGGTTGCGCCACAATCGCGCACCAATATAGCGGACGAAGCCAAGCCCCGGCCGGGGGGTTCCGAGGAGGGCCCCCCGCCCGCCGCACCGGAAGATCACGATGCCGCACACCATCGCCCTGGTGGATGACGACCGCAACATCCTCACCTCCGTCTCCATGACCCTGGAGCAGGAAGGCTTCCAGGTGCGCACCTACACCGACGGCGAGAGCGCGCTGCAGGGCCTGCTCGCGCGGCCCGTGGACCTCGCCGTGCTGGACATCAAGATGCCGCGCATGGACGGGATGGAGCTCCTGCAGCGGCTGCGCCAGCGCAGCGCCGTGCCGGTCATCTTCCTCACCTCCAAGGACGAGGAGGTGGACGAGCTGATGGGGCTGCGCCTCGGCGCCGACGACTACATCACCAAGCCGTTCAGCCAGCGCCTGCTGCTCGAGCGCATCCGCGCCCTGCTCCGCCGCAACGAGGTGAGCCGCGCCGAGGGCAGCGGCGCGCCGCCGGGCGGGGTGATCACCCGCGGCGAGCTCGTGCTCGACGAGAGCAAGCACACCTGCACCTGGAAGGGGCAGCCGATCCAGCTCACGGTCACCGAGTTCCTGCTGGTCAAGGCGCTGGCGCTCCGCCCCGGCATGGTGAAGACGCGCGACCAGCTCATCGACGCCGCCTACGGCGAGAACATCTACGTGGACGACCGCACGATCGACAGCCACGTCAAGCGCGTGCGCAAGAAGTTCCGCCAGGTGGACCCGGACTTCTCGCAGATCGAGACGCTCTACGGCATCGGCTACCGCTACAAGGAGGGCTGAGGCACGGAGCGCGTCGCCATGCCCGAGGGCGCCGCCGCGGCGGCGGCGCCGCCCGTGCCGGAGCGCGAGGCCGCCGAGCCGCGGCCGCTCGCGCCGCCGCGCCGGCGCTCCTCGCCGCTGCTCCGGCGCATCCTGCTGCTCAACGCGCTGCCGCCGGCGCTGCTCGCCGCCTCGCTGCTCTACCTCGACCAGTACCAGAACGGCCTGCTCGCCGCCGAGGTGGAGGCGCTCCGCACCCAGGCGCGGATCTACGCCGGCGGCATCGCCGAGGCGGCGACGCGGGTGCAGGAGGAGCGCCCGGTGCTGGTGCCGGAGCTGGCCCGGCCGCTGCTCCGCCGCCTGACCGAGCCCTCGCCCAACACCCAGGCCAAGCTGTTCGACACCACCGGCCTGCTCGTCGCCGACAGCCGCGTGCGCGAGGGCGAGGGCGGGGCGATCGTGAGCGAGCCCCTGCCGCCGTCCGAGCCGCGCGGCCCGCTCTCCGCCACCGTCGCCCGGGTCTACGACTGGCTGGTCGCGGTGCTGCCGAACGCCCTGTTCCATGGCGCCCGGCGCGACGGCGTGGTGGTGGACGTGAACCCGGACGCCCCCTCCTTCGACTGGCAGCCCGACCTCGGCCCCGACCGGCGCGAGGAGCTGCGCATGGCGCTCGAGGGCGGCGTCACGCCCTACATCCGCCGCACCGCCGAGGGGCGCCTGCTGGTGAGCGTCGCCGAGCCGGCGCGGCGGGGCAACCAGTCGGTCGGCATCGTGCTGCTGACGCGCGAGGCGCGCGAGGTGGACCGCCGGCTGTTCGAGATCCGCGCCTCGGTGCTGCTGCTCTTCGCCACGGCGCTGGTGCTGACGGTGGCGCTCTCCTTTTACCTCGCGCGCACCATCGCCACGCCGATGCTCCAGCTCGCCCGCGCCGCGGCGCGCATGCGCGAGGGCGAGGGGCGCGGCGGCTCGGTGCCGGAGGAGCTGCAGCGGCGCGAGGACGAGATCGGCGTCCTCGCGCGCGACCTGCAGAACTCCGCCCGCGCGCTCTGGGCGCGCATCGACGCCAACGAGCGCTTCGCCGCCGACGTCGCGCACGAGCTCCGGAACCCGCTCACCTCGATCCGCAGCGCGATCGAGACGCTGCGGCGGATCGAGAACCCGGAGCAGCAGAAGCGCCTGCTCTCCATCATCGCCGAGGACGCGGTGCGGATGGACCGGCTGATCGCCGACATCAGCGATTCCTCGCGGGTGGACGCCGAGCTGTCGCGCACCGTGGCGCAGCCGGTGGACGTGGGGCCGATCCTCTCGACCCTCGCCGAGCTGCACAACGCGACGCGCAAGGGCGAGGCCGACCCGAAGGTGGCGCTGGAGATGCCCGCCGGGGCGCGCCTCGTCGTGCGCGGGGTCGAGGGCCGGCTGGTGCAGGTGTTCCGCAACCTGCTCGGCAACGCGCTGAGCTTCTCGCCGCCGGGCGGCACGGTGTGGGTGCGGGCGCGGCCCACCGGGGCGATGGTCGAGGTCACGGTGGACGACGAGGGGCCGGGCATCCCGGAGCAGAAGCTCGAGAGCATCTTCGAGCGCTTCTATTCCGAGCGCCCGCGCGGCGAGCGCTTCGGCCAGCACTCGGGGCTCGGCCTCTCGATCAGCCGCCAGATCGTGGAGGGGCTGCGCGGGCGGATCTCGGCCGAGAACCGGCGCGACGCGGCGGGCAGGGTGGTCGGCGCGCGCTTCGTGGTGCGGCTGCCGGCGACGTGAGGGCGCCGCCGCCGCGGGCGGGAAACGGCCGCGCCCGGGCGCGCCCTGACCCGGCGGGCGGCGCGTCAGGGGCCGCGCGGCGCCAGCGGGTCGCAGGCGCCGCCCTGCTGCCGCAGCAGCGCATGCAGGCGATCGGCCTCCGCCGCCGGGGCGCGCACCGTCACCGTGGCCGCGCCGCCGCGCTCCTCGTGCAGCGCGACGCAGCGGCGGTCCAGCGGCCCCTCCCGCACCAGCGCCTCGATGGCGAGCTTGGCCGCCTCGTGGCCGGCGAAGCGCGCCGTCAGGAGGACGGTGCCGGCCGTCGGCGCCGCGGCGTCGTCGCGCAGCAGGCGCTCCGGCGGCACCGCGCGGGATCCCTGCACGGTGGTGGCGGAGAGGGGATCGCTCGCCGGGAAGGTGTCGCGGACGCCGGCCTCGACGTTGTCGTCCGGCGTCAGCTCGGGCCGTTCCTCCGGCGCGGCGCGCCGGCCGCCCGGCGGGCCGCGGCTGGCGCCGCCCTGGTTGCGCGGCTTCGGCATGATCGGGTCCCTTCTGCTCGAACCCTGGCAACGCGCCCGCGCGCCGCGGGTTCTGCGGACCGTTCCGGCGACGGCGACCGCGGGACGCGCGCGGCCGGCGCACGGGTGCGCAAGGGCGCATGCCGCAGCGGAGGACGGGGAGGCCGCCGCCCCGGCCCCCGGGCGCGACCGGCCTGGCGCGCACCGCCCGGGCGAAGGCCCCGACCGTGCCCGGCTCGCCCCGGCGCGGCGGGGCGGGGGCGCCCTTCACCTTCCGGACAGGCGCACGGGAACGTTGAACCGCGACCCCGGTTTGCGCTTCGGTGTGCGGACTGCGCGAGGAGAGGCGCCCATGCGCCGACGCACCTTGCTCGTCTCGGCCGCCGGCTTCGGCGCGGCCGCGACGCTTCCGGCCATTGCCGACGCCCGTTTCGAGGGGCTCCGGACGGCGCAGGCCGACACAGGCGCGGCCGCTCCGGTGGATGTGAACCTGGTGCTGGCGGTGGACGTCAGCCGCTCCATCGACGAGGACGAGGCGCGGCTGCAGCGCGAGGGCTACCGCACCGCGATCGCGAGCCCCCAGGTGGTGGAGGCGATCAAGGCCGGCACCTTCGGCGCGATCGGTCTCGCCTATGTCGAATGGGGCGGCATCGAGTACCAGCGCACCGTGCTGCCCTGGTTCCGCATCGCCGGCCAGGAGCAGGCCGAGCAATGGGCGGAGATGCTCGCCCGCGCGCCGCGGGTCTCGCTCTCCTGGACCTCGATCTCCGGCGGCATCGAGCACTCCCGGCGGCTGTTCGCGGAGAGCCCGTGGGAGGCGACGCGGCGGGTGATCGACGTCTCGGGCGACGGCGTCAACAACAGCGGCCCGCCGGCGGAGGAGGCGCGCGACCGGGCGGTGGCCGAGGGCATCACGATCAACGGCCTGCCGATCATGAACGACCGCCCGACCTTCGGCCGGCTGCCGCAGGTCCCGCTCGACGACTACTACCGGGAGAGCGTGATCGGCGGCCCGGGGGCCTTCGTCATCGTGGCCGAGGACTTCACGAGCTTCGGGATCGCGGTGAAGCGCAAGCTGATCCGCGAGATCGCGCGCGGCGCCGGACCGGCGTTCGCGTAGCGGGGCACCCGCCGGCCGGCCGGGCCGCGGCGGCCCGCCCGCCGCTCAGTCGGTCCGGATCGTCCCCTCGCGGATCATCCGCAGGCAGCCCTGCACCACCGGCGCGCAGGCGGCGTCCCGCGCCACGCCCAGCTCGTTGGTGCCGCTGATGCTGATGCGCGTCACCCGCCCCTCCACGATCTGGAAGGTCGCCCGGCACATGCCGCCGCCGGAAAGGTTGACGCTGCCCCCGGCCATCGGCACCGGCACCGAGACGCCGCCGCCGGGGGGCGAGCGGTCGTAGGTCCAGAACTCCCCGGCCTCCGAGCTCTCGCGCTTGTCCGCCGGGCCGGCGCAGAGCCGGAGGTCGTCGGCGCGCAGCCCGACCATCCGCGTGCGCGCCTCGTCGGCGAGCGACGCGTCGCGCGCCACGCAACTGCCGAGGGCGAGGAGAAGGGCGACCGGCGCGAACGCCGCCGGCGCCCGGCGGGGTAGCAGCGACACGCCGGCTTCTTAAACCGGAACGCGCCGGAGGTGAATTGCGGGACACGCCCGGCCCGCCGGCGCAACGGCGGGACCCGCCGCCGGCGCCGCTCCCGCCCGGCCGCGCGCGGCGCCGGCCCCCGCCCGCCGCCGGGAGGGCCGGCTCCCGCCGTCCGCGCCCGGCGCTACCGCTCCAGGTCCTCGAGCGAGAGCCCGAAGGCCGCCACGCCCTCGGCGAGGAGGTCGCCCAGCAGATCCATGGTCAGCAGGTACTGCGCCGTGTCGCGCCCTGCGCCGCGCTCGCGCGCCAGCCGCAGCGCCTCGTCCCACTCCGAGGCGTCGTAGTCGCCGCGGCCCACCCAGGCGAGGGCGATCAGCGCCGCCTGCTCGTCCTCGTTGAGGTCGTTGATGAAGGCGCGCAGCGCGTCCTCGGTGACGTCCTCCGCCTCCCCCTCGAGCAGCGCGGCCTCGCTGTCCTCGTCCCCGGCAAGCTGCTCGCGGTCGGCGGGGTCCTTGGCCTGCAGCGCGCGGGCGTAGTCGGCCACGGTCGCGACCGTCTCCAGGCTGATGCCGAGGTCCACCTCGTCCTCGTCGTCCCTGTCGGCCATGGGCAGCTCCTCCATCAGAGCGGATCGCGGACGGCTGGAGACAGCCGGGAGCGTGAATCCGCTCGACCAACGACAGGCCGGAGCCGTTGCCGCGCGCACGGCCGGGCGGCAACGGCTCGAACGCGCCCCGGGCAGGGGCGGGGCGCGCGCCGCTGCCCCATTAGGCCATGGCGCGGCCGGCGGTTCCACGGTCCCCTGCGCGCCGGCGCCGCTCCCAGGCGGCGGGCGGCGCCGCGGCCTCAGCGCCAGACGCTGCGGGGGTCCGTGGCCGCGTCAGGACCGGCAAGGGGGTTGCGCGGGCCCGCGGCCGCCGCGCCGGCGCCGCGGCCGCCGGGCCGCCCCGGCATCGCCGCCTCGGGCGGCGCCGGCGCCGCGACCGGCGGTGCCGCGCGCCGGGCGTGGTGCGGCAGCACCCGCCGCCGGAAGCAGTCGTGGAAGCGGTCCACCAGAGCGGCGGTGCCGTCGAGCGGCGCGGCGATGACCTGCCCGTCCGGCAGCCGCACCGTCAGCCGGTGCCCCTGCCGCAGCGCCGCCAGGATGCGCGCCGCGCTGTCGGGGGCGGCCGAGAGGTCCACCTCGATCCGGTCGGGCGCGGCCTGCGCGGCGCGCAGGACGGCGCCGTAGGGCGCCGGGCCGCCCTCGATCTCCAGCCGCACCAGCCCCGTGGTGCCGGGCGGGATGCGCCAGCGCAGATCGCGCAGCGAGAGGCGGAACGCGAAGGGCTGGCTCAGCATCGCCAGCCGCACATGCCCGCCTGCCGTCCCGGCGGGGCGCTCGCTCTCCAGGATGCAGGCGGCGCGCTCGCGCACCTGGCCGGTGCGGTAGAGCCAGGCGCCGGCGCGCTGCTCCTCGATCGAGCGCATCTGCGCCGCGCCGGGCGCGGGCAGGGCGAGGGCCGCCGCCAGCGCGAGGCGCGCGGCGCGGCGCGATCCGGCGCGGGAGGAGGCGGGCGGCGGCATGGCGGCGGCCTCAGCTCTCCCAGTCCGGAGCGAAGGACGGGTCCACCAGCCGCCGGTCCTTCGGCAGGGCGGCGATCGCGGCGAGGTCCTCGGCGTCGAGCCGCAGCGCCAGCGCCGCGAGATTGGCGCGCTGGTGCGCCTCGCTCGCCGCCTTCGGGATGGCGGCGACGAGGTCCTGGCGCAGCAGCCAGGCGAGCGCCACCTGGCTCGGCGTGCAGCCGTGCTTCGTCGCGATCCGCCGCACGGCCGGGTCGCGCTCGGCGGCGCCCTTGGCGACGGGGGCGTAGGCGGTGAGCGGGATGCCGCGCGGGCGGGTGATCTCCAGCAGGCGTGCCTGGGAGAGGTAGAGGTGGTACTCGACCTGGACGCAGGAGACCGCCTCCGGCGCGATCTCCAGCGCCCGGCGCAGCAGGCCGGGCGGGACGTTGCAGAGGCCGGTGGCGCGGGCGAGGCCGTCCTCCTTCAGCCGCCGCAGCGCGCCGAGCACGGCGGCGAGGTCCATGTCCGGGCGCGGCCAGTGGACCAGGAACAGGTCGGCATGGGCGAGGCGCAGGCGGCGCAGCGACGCCGCGCAGGAGGCGCGGATGCCCTCGGGCGTGAGCCGGTCGTACCAGACCTTGGTGACGACGAAGATCTCCTCGCGCGGCACGCCGGAGCCGGCGATCGCGGCGCCGATGTCGGCCTCGTTGCCGTACATCGCGGCGGTGTCGAGGTGGCGGTAGCCGAGCCCGAGGGCGGATTCGACGGCGCGCCGGCATTCCGCCCCCGCCATCGGCCACGTGCCGAGGCCAAGCCGCGGCATGCGGACGCCCGCGGCGTGCGGGAGGACGAGCGCCGGGATGGCGGGCGAGGGGGGTGCGGCGGCCATGCGCCGCAGCATATCGCCGGCGACGCCGCGAGGCACGCGCCGGGCGCGGGTCGTGCCGGCCCGCGCGGCCGGGCTACCGCTTCGAGAGGTCCACCAGCCCCGCGAACCCCGTCTCGGTGCCGAAGGCGAGCGCGGTGCCCGCGGCGTTCCACGCCAGCGCCGAGACCGGGCCGCGTCCCGGCGCCGCCACCGGCAGCACGCGCCCCGAGGCGATCTCCGCGATCGCCACCAGCCCGTCGGCGAAGCCCGCCGCCACCACCTCCTGCTGCGGATGGCAGGCGACCGCGGTGCACGGCACGCCGTCGCCGCCGGCGAGCTCGGTCGGCGCCTTGCCCATCGGCCCGCCGCCGAAGAACGGCCACAGCACGACGCTCTCCGCCCCGCTGGTGGCGAGCCAGCGCCCGCGGGCGGTGAAGCAGAGCGACTTGGTCTTGGCCGGGTAGCCGGACATGCGCATGTGCTGCCCGTCGGCGAGGCGCCAGCCGTGCAGCGCGTTCTCCTGCATCGCGGTCACGACGTGCGTGCCGTCCGGCGAGATCGCGATCGCGCCGTGGCTGCCCTTCCACTCCAGGAGGCGCGGCTTGTCCTCCTTCGCCGCGACGAACCAGAGCGAGCAGCCGTTGTAGTGGCTCGCCGCCACGCGCTTGCCCCTGGCGTCGAAGGCGACCCCGCCGACGCTCGAGGGGTGGGCGAGCGACTTCAGCGCCCGGCCGGCGGCATCGAGCAGGTGCACCGTCCTGCCGACCGCCGCCGCGCGCACCCCCGATTCGTGCGCCGCGACGTGCTCGACCCACCTGCTGCCGTAGCGCGCCAGCTCCTCAGCGGTGCCGTCCGGCGCGATGCGCACCAGGCGGCCGTCGTCGCCGCCCGAAAGCGCGCCGTCCCGCACGTCGGCGCAGAGGGCGAGGCAGGCGCCCGCGGGGTGCGCGGCGACGCTGCGCCACTCCTCCGCCGGCGCGCCCGGCGCGGCGAGGCGCACCGTGCCGTCGCCGAGGCCGAAGGCGCAGACGCGCCCCTCGCGCCCGAAGGCGACGCCGACCACCCAGGCCCCGAGCTCGGCCGAGCGGCCGCGGGCCTGGAGCAGGAAGTCGGCGCCCTCGATGCCCGCTCCGCCGCTCACGTCCGGTCCGTCCCGGCCGCCGCCGGCGCCTCCGCCTGGCAGGCCTCGAAGCCGCGGCGCAGCGCCGGGCGGTTGAGGTCGCGGCCGATGAAGACGATGCGGCTGCGGCGCGGCTCGCCCTCGCGCCAGGGACCGATGAAGTCGCCGTCGGCCAGCATGTGCACCGCCTGGAAGGCGAAGCGCCGGTCCTCGCCGGCGTAGTGCAGGATGCCCTTGGTGCGCAGCAGGTCCTGGCCCTTGGTGGCGAGGAGCTGGGTGATCCAGGCGTTGAACCGCTCGGGGTCGAGCGGCCGCTCGACCTCGAGGCTGACCGAGACGACGTCCGAATCGTGCTCGTGCTCGTTCCCCTCGGCGAGGAACTCCGGCTCGCGCTCGAGGATGCGCTCGAGGCTGAAGGCGTCGCGGCCGATCACGCTCTCGATCGGCACCGCGGCCCGCACCGCGCGGCGGATCTCGGCCCAGGGGTTGATGGCGCGGATGCGGCGCTCGACCTCGGCCGCCTCCTCGGGCGTGACGAGGTCCATCTTGTTGAGCACGACGATGTCGGCGAAGGCGATCTGCTCCTCGGCCTCGGGGCTGTCGGCGAGCCGCGCGGGCAGATGCCTCGCGTCCACCACGGTGACGATGGCGTCGAGCTTCGTGGCGCGCCGCACGTCCTCGTCGGCGAAGAAGGTCTGGGCCACCGGGGCGGGGTCGGCGAGGCCGGTGGTCTCGACGATGATGCCGTCGAAGCGGTCGCGGCGCTTCATCAGGCCGCCGATGATGCGGATCAGGTCGCCGCGCACCGTGCAGCAGATGCAGCCGTTGTTCATCTCGAACACCTCCTCGTCGGCGTCCACGACGAGGTCGTTGTCCACGCCGAGCTCGCCGAACTCGTTGATCACCACGGCGAACCTCCGGCCGTGGTTCTCGGTGAGGATGCGGTTGAGCAGCGTGGTCTTGCCGGCGCCGAGATAGCCGGTCAGCACGGTGACGGGGATCTGCGCCCGCGGGCCGGGGGCGTTGGTCGGATCGCTCACGAGGGGTGGTCCTTCGGATCGGAGGGTGATGGCTTCGGTCCGGATATGGGGGCTGCGCCGGCGCCGTGCCGCGCCTCCCGGTCGCGGCGGAGCGCGGCGCGCAGCGCGACCAGGCTGGCGAGGAGCGGCGGCAGCAGCGCGTTGCGCCGCTCCGGCGCCGCGGCGAGGGCGCGCGCCGCCGCCGGGGCGGCGAGGGCGCCGAGCGGGGCCAGGGCGGCGGCGATCGCCTCCGCCGCCTCCCGCACCGCGCCCGGGCCCACGGGGCCGGCGCGCAGCGCCAGCGCCCGCTCGCCGGCGAGGCGCATCGCCGCCTCGTCGGCCGCCGCCAGCGCCGGCGGATCGAGCCGGGCGGCGAGGGCGTCGCGCAGATCGGCGTTCAGCGGCCCGGGGCCCCAGCGCGCCCGCGCCGCGCGGCGCAGCGCCTCGGCCAGCGCCGCCGGCTCCGGCACCAGCTCGGGGAGGGCGTGGTCGAAGCCGGCGGCGGCGAGGTCGCGGCGCTGGCGCTCGCTCGTCGTCGGGGCGAGGGCGAGCAGGGCGATCCGCCCGAGCGGCGGCGGCAGGGCGCGCAGGGCCCGCGCCAGGGCGAGCACCGGCGCCGCGGGCGGGCGGAAGGCGGCGACGAGCGCGTCGTAGGGGACGAGGTGCAGCCGGTCGAGCGCCGCCGCCGGCGCGGCCGCGGCGGCGGCGCGGGGTCCGGCGGCGCGCCGCCGGGCGGAGAGCCGCCCGCGCAGGTCGGGCCGGTCCGTCAGCACCAGCACGGCGAGCGGCCCCTCCGGCCCGTCGCGGGGGCCGGCGTGCAGCAGCACCGCGGCGGAGGGGACCCGGGGCAGCGGGCGGGGCGCCATGGCGGTCTCCGGCGCGGGGGGGGCGGGCGGCGCCGCTCAGGCGGCCGCGGCGCGGATCGCCTCGCCGAGCGTGCCGATCAGCCGGTCCACCTGGGGGCGCTCGACGATCAGCGGCGGGGAGAGGGCGACGATGTCGCCGGTGACGCGCACCAGCACGCCGGCGTCGAAGCAGCGGCGGAACACCTCCTGCCCGCGCGCGCCGGGCTGGCCGGGGCGCGGCGCCAGCTCGATGCCGCCGATCAGGCCGAAGTCGCGGATGTCCACCACGTTCGGCAGGCCCTTCAGGCTGTGCACCGCCTCCTGCCAGTAGGGCTCCATGGCGCGCGCCCGCCCCGGCAGGTCCTCGCGCCGGTGCAGCGCGAGCGTCGCGATCGCCGCCGCCGCGGCGAGCGGGTGGCCGGAGTAGGTGTAGCCGTGGAACAGCTCGATCCCGCCCGGGGCGCCGTTCACCACCGCGTCGTAGATCTCGCCCTTCACCGCGACCGCGCCCATCGGCACCGCGGCGTTGGTCAGGCCCTTGGCCATGGTGAGGATGTCGGGCGTCACGCCCAGCCGCTCGGCGCCGAAGGGGGCGCCGAGGCGGCCGAAGCCGGTGATCACCTCGTCGAAGATCAGCAGGATGCCGTGCTTGTCGCAGAGGGCGCGCAGGCGCTCGAGGTAGCCGCGCGGCGGCACCAGCACCCCCGTGGAGCCCGCCACCGGCTCCACCATCACCGCCGCGATCGTCTCCGCCCCGTGCAGGGCGACCAGCGCCTCCAGCGCGTCGGCGAGCTCCGCCCCGTGCTCCGGCTGGCCGCGCGAGAAGGCGTTGCGCTGCGGCAGGTGGGTGTGCGGCAGGTGGTCCACATGGGGCAGCAGGGCGCCGAACTGCTTGCGGTTCGGCCCGATGCCGCCGACCGACATGCCGCCGAAGCCGACGCCGTGGTAGCCGCGCTCGCGCCCGATCAGGCGCACGCGGGAGCCCTCGCCGCGCGCCTTGTGGTAGGCGAGGGCGATCTTGAGCGCGGTATCCGCGCTCTCGCTGCCCGAGTTGGTGAAGAAGACGCGATCCAGCCCCGCCGGCGTGATCTCGGCGACGCGCGCGGCGGCCTCGAAGGCCAGCGGGTGGCCGAGCTGGAAGGTCGGCGCGAAGTCCAGCACCGCCGCCTGGCGCTGGATCGCCTCGGTGATCTCGCGCCGGCCGTGGCCGGCGTTGCAGCACCAGAGCCCGGCGGTGCCGTCGAGGATCTCCCGCCCGTCCGGGGTGTAGTAGGACATGCCCTCGGCGCGCGCGAGCAGGCGCGGGTGCGTCTTGAAGTAGCGGTTGTCCGTGAACGGCATCCAGAACGCGGCGAGGTCGTTCGGACGCGGGACGGCGGCGATCTCGTTCATGCGGGCGGCCCTCAGCGCGGTCGGGGGACAGAAGCGCAGCGCGGGCGCGGCGGCAAGCGGCGCCGGTGCGGCCGCGCCGCCTTCCGCTCACGAGACGGGGAGCGCGGGCGCGGCGCCCGCGGACACGGCTGGCGGAACGGCCGGGGAGGGGCAAGATTCCCCGGGCCGGGGGAATTCCGCGGGAGGACAGCCACGATGAACGCCGTCGCGACCCCGATCCACAACCCGATCCTGCGCTACTGGCAGGGCCGGGGGCGTCTTGCCCCGCTCTACTGGGGCTGGGGCGTGGCCGGCAGCATCCTGCTCGCGATCCTGGTGGCCGGGCCGCCGCTGCTCGACCTTGCCGGGCTGCCCTGGGCGCTCGGCGGGATCGCGGTCGGCGCGCTCTACACGCTCTGGATCCTGGTTTCGATCTGGCGCTGCTCCGGCAACATCGAGCACCCGGCGCCGCTCGGCGTGCCGCGCGAGGTGTGGGGGATGCTGGCGCGCTGGCTCACCGTCGCCTGGGCGATCAACGCCGGCGGCATGGCGGTGATGCTGCTGCAGAGCCTGATCTATCCGGCGCTCGGGCGCTGATCGCCGGCCCCGGCCGCGCGGGCGGCGCGCCTCGGCGCGGGCGCGCCTACCCCGCCGCCGCGCCGGGCGCCGCGGGGGCGGCCGGCAGCCACACCCGGAAGGTCGCGCCCCGGCCTTCCTCGCTCTCGATCAGCAATTGGCCGCGGTGGCGGCTGACGATGTGCTTGACGATGGCGAGGCCGAGCCCCGTGCCGCCGGCGGCGCGGGAGCGGCCGCGGTCCACGCGGTAGAAGCGCTCGGTCAGGCGCGGGATGTGCTCGCGCGGGATGCCCGGGCCGTCGTCGGCCACGCTCAGCAGCACGCCGCCCGGCCGCGATGCGCCGCGGGGCGCCTCCGCCTGCGCCACGGCGAGGCGCACCGCGCCGCCCTCGGCGCAGCCGTGCCGCAAGGCGTTGTCGAGCAGGTTGCGCACCACCTGGGCGAGCTGCTCCGCATCCGCCGGCTCCGCCACCGCCGTCCCCTCCGGCGCCAGGTCGAGGGCGAGCGTCACCCGCCGCGCGGCGAAGAGCGGCGCCATCGCCTCGGCCTCGGCGCGCGCCAGCGCGGCGAGGTCCGCGCGGCCCGCGGGCGGCGTATGCTCCGTGAGCTCGATGCGGGTCAGGCCGAGCAGGTCGTCGATCAGCCGGCGCATGCGCTCCGCCTGCTCCGCCATGATGGCGAGGAAGCGCGCGCGCGCCTCCGCATCGTCCTCGGCGGGGCCGCGCAGCGTCTCGATGAAGCCGATCAGCGAGGCGAGCGGCGTGCGCAGCTCGTGCGAGGCGTTGGCGACGAAGTCGGCGCGCATGCGCTCGACCGCGCGCTCGCGCGTGCGGTCGGAGAGCACGACGAGGAGGCGCCCGCCGTCGGCGAGCGGCGGATCGAGCGGGATCGCCGTCGCCGCCAGCTCGCGCGCCACCGGCACGGGGAGGGTGAGGTCGGCGGCCTGCGCCTGTCCCGTCGCGGCCGCGCGGTGCACCGCCTCGGCCAGCACGGGATGCCGCAGCAGCGCCGCGACGTCGCCGGAGGCGCCCTGCGGGGAGGCGCCGAACAGGGCGCGCGCCGCGGCATTGGCGCGCAGCGGCGCGAGGGGGCCCGCGCCGCCGAGCACCAGCAGCGGATCGGGCAGGGCCTCGACGATCGCGACGTCGGCGCGGCGCAGCGCGGCGAGCTCGGCGCGGCGCTCCTGCATCTGCCGGGCGAGGCGCGCGAGGCCCTCGGCCAGTTCGCGCACCGCCGGCAGCAGCGGCGCCGCCGCGCCGGCGGGGCGGGGCGGGGCCGGGGCGCCGTCCTCCGCCTCCTCCGCGGCGGCCTCGCGCAGCGCCGCGGCAAGGCGCGCCAGGTCGCGGAGCAGGAGCCGGGCGAGCGCGGCGGCGGCAAGCAGCGTCGCCGCCAGCGCCGCGAGGCCCGGTCCCGGCGCCAGCCAGCCGCCGGCGAGCAGCACGAGCAGGGCCGCCGCGGGCGCCCCGCCGAGCAGCAGGGCGGTGCGCAGCCAGCGCCCGGCCGGGACGGGCGGGACGGACGGCGCGCGGCGCGGCGGGGGACGAGCCGGGGTCATGCCGGGCGCCGCCGCCTCCGCTCCGCGCGCGCCGCGCCGGCTCAGATCCCGGCCGGGCCCGGCGGGGCGGCCGGCTCCACCAGCCGCGGCGCGCCCGAGCCGTCGAAGGTGAAGACGGCGAGGCCGCGCGCCGTCTGCCCGCCGGGCAGCAGCCGGATCGGCCCGTCGGCGCCGAGGAACAGCTCGCCGGAGCCGAGCATCGGCGCCCCCCCGCCGCGGCCGCCGGCGACCGCCCGCGCGGCGATGCCGGCGGCGTCGTAGGCGACCGAGGCGAGGCGCGAGGGGGCCTCGTCGAAGGCCGCCTGGTAGCGCGCGACGAAGCCCGCCCGCGCCGCCGGGTCCGGCGCGGCGAACATCGCCCCCGCGAGCGCCGGATCCCGCGCCAGCGTCTCGTCCCCGAGCCACAGCGCGTGGCCGAGCAGGCGCGGCGGCGCGGCGAAGCCGGCGCCGGCGATCGCCGCGGCGGCCTGGCGGGCGCGCTCGCCGCTGTCGCCGACCAGCACCGCATCCAGCGCGCCGCCGGCGGCGTCGTGGAGCTGGCGCGCCGCGACGGCCAGGTCGCCGCGCGGCGCGTGCATCACCGCCACCGGCGGCGGCAGGGCGAGCTCCGCGGCCGCGGCGCGCGCGGACTGGGCGAGGCGGCGGCCGAACTCGTTCTCCGGCGCGAGCACGCCGATCCGCCGCGCGCCGCCGCCGGCGGCCGCCTCCATCACCCGGCGGACCTGCTGCTGCGGGGTGATGCCGAGCGTCCAGACGCCGGGCCCCGCCTGCGCCGCGTCGTTGGTCAGCGCCAGCATCGGCACGCCGGCGGCGCGCGCGGTGCCGGCCGCGGCGGAGGTCTCGCTCGCGGTCAGCGGCCCGACGAGGACGCGCGCCCCGCCCGCCACCGCCGCGCGGGCCGCTCCGGCGGCGCCGGCCGGGCTGCCGCCGGTGTCGTAGGGGACGAACTCGACGCTCCGGTCGGCCTGCTCGAACAAGGCGAGCTGCGCGGCGTTGAGCATCGCCCGCCCGAGCTGGGCGTTGCCGCCCGAGAGCGGCAGCAGCAGCGCGACGCGGCTGCGCGGCACCTCCGCCGGGCCCGGCGCGCCGAAGGGCGGGAAGCCGCCGAAGGGGCGCGGCGGGGCTTGCGGTGCGCAGGCGGCGAGGGCGAGAAGCGAGGCCAGCAGGACACGCCGCGCCGGCCCTCCGGCGCGGCACGGCAGCGCGGGGAGGGCCGGACGTGGCCGCGGCAGCAGCGGGCGGAGAAGACGAAGCGGGCGGCGAGGCAACGCGGCGATCGGGGACAAACGGGCCTCCTCCGGGGCTGCTGACGCTGGTGGCGACACCGATCGGCAATCTCGGCGACCTCTCGCCCCGGGCGCTGGAGGCGTTGCGGAGCGCCGACGCGGTGCTGTGCGAGGATACCAGGGTCACGGGCGCCCTGCTGGCAAGGCATGGCGTGTCCGTGCCCCTCGTCCCCTTGCACGAACACAACGAGGCGGCGCAAGTGCCGAGGGTGATCGGGCGCCTGGCGGCCGGGGAGAAGCTGGCGCTCGCCTCCGACGCCGGCACGCCGCTGATGAGCGACCCGGGGTATCGGCTGGTGCGCGCGGCGATCGCGGCCGGGCTGCCGGTGACCGCGGTGCCGGGGCCGAACGCCGCGGTGATGGCGGTGACGCTCTCCGGTCTGCCGCCGCACCCCTTCCTGTTCGTCGGCTTCCTGCCGGCGCGGGCGGCGGCGCGGGCGGCCGAGCTCGGCGGGCTGCGCGCGGCGGAGCGGGCGGGGCTGCGCGCGACGCTGGTGTTCTACGAGGCGCCGCACCGCCTAGCCGAGGCGCTGGCGGCGATGGCGGAGGCGCTGGGCGGCGACCGCCCGGCGGCGGTGGCGCGGGAGCTGACCAAGCGCTTCGAGGAGGTGCGGCGGGGGAGCCTCGCCGAGCTCGCCGCCTGGTACGCGCGCCACGAGGCGCGCGGCGAGGTGGTGGTGGTGGTCGGCCCGCCCGCGCCGGAGGCGCCGGCGGGGGAGGCGGAGCTCGACGCACGGCTGCGCGAGGCGCTGGCGGCAGGGATAAGCGTGCGCGACGCGGCGGCGGCGGTCGCCGCGGCGACCGGCGCGGCGCGCAAGGCCGTGTACCGGCGGGCGCTCGAGATCGCGCGCGCGGCGGCGGGCAAGGCGGGCTGAGGGCGGCCCGGCCGGCGCCTGGCGCCCGTCCCCCGCCCGGGCGCCGCGTCACTCGGCCGTCGCGCCGGAGGCGCGCACCAGCGGGCCCCAGGCCGCGATCTCGGCGCCGATGAAGGCCTCCGCCTCGGCGAGGAAGAGCCGGCCCGGCCGGGCGGCGGTCTCGGCGTAGCGCCGCGCCACGGCGGGCGCCGCCATCGCCTCGCGCAGCGCCGCGGCGAGGCGCTCGAGGACCGGGCGCGGCGTGCCGGCCGGGGCGGCGAGCCCGGCCCAGCCGTCGGCGACCACCTCGGGGAGGCCGAGCTCGGCGAAGGTCGGGATCCCGGGGAAGTCGGCGACGCGCGCGCCGGCGGTGACGGCGAGCGGGCGCAGCGCCCCGGCGCGGATGTTGGCCGCGGCCGAGGTCAGGCTGTCGATCACCGCCGGGACGACGCCGGCGATCGCGTCCGTCGCCGCCTGCGCGCCGCTGCGGTAGGGCACGGGCTGCAGCGCGATCCCCGCCGCCCGGGCGAGGCGGAGCCCGACCAGGTGCGGCAGCGAGCCCACCCCGCCGTGCGCGTAGGCGAGGCCCGGCGGGATGCGGGCACGGGCGATGAAGTCGGCCAGCGTCGCGTCCGGCTCGCGCGGGTTGACCAGCAGCAGGTAGGGCGTGCCCAGCATCAGGCCGATGTGGGCGAAGCTCCTCAGCGCGTGCCAGCCGAGCCGCTGCTCGCCGTAGAGCGCCGGCGCGACCGCGAGGCCGCTGACGGTCGAGACGAGCAGCGTGTAGCCGTCCGGCGCGGCGCGGGCGACGAGGCCGGTGCCGAGGGTGGCGCCGGCGCCGGGGCGGTTCTCGACGACGATCGCCTGGCCGAGGCGGCGGCCCATCTCCTCCGCAACCAGGCGGGCGATGAGGTCGGTGCTGCCGCCGGCGCCGAAGGGGACGATCAGGCGGATCGGGCCGCCCTGCGGCCAGGGCGGCCCCTGCGCGCGGGCGGCGGGGACGGCGGCGAGGGCGGCGGCCAGCGCGCCGCGCCGCGCAAGGGCCGGCACGGCGGGACTCAGCGCAGCGGCAGCGCGTATTGCAGCCCGCCGCGGGTCCAGAGGTCGTTCAGCCCGCGCTCCAGCCCGATCGGCGATTGCTTGCCGAGGGTGCGCTCGAACACCTCGCCGTAGTTCCCGACCTGGCGGATGATCTGGTAGGCCCAGTCCTCGCCGACGCCGAGGGCGCGGCCGAAGCCCGGGACGACGCCGAGGAAGCGCTGGATGTTCGGGTCCTGGCTGGTGCGGCGCAGCTCCTCGACATTGGCGCGGGTGATGCCGAGCTCCTCGGCCTCGACCATGGCGAAGTGCACCCACTGCACGAGGTCGCGCCACTGCTCGTCGCCGTGGCGCACCATCGGGCCGAGCGGCTCCTTGCTGATGCGCTCGGGCAGGATGACGTGGTCCTCCGGGCGGCCGCTCACCGCCGAGACGCGCAGCGCGGCGAGCTGCGAGGCGTCGGTGGTGACCGCGTCGCAGCGCCCGGCGTTGTAGGCCGGCAGCATCTCCTCGAAGGTGCCGCTGACCACGGGGTTGATGCGGATGCGCTCGCGCCGGGCGAAGTCGGCGAGGTTCAGCTCCGAGGTCGAGCCGGCGACGACGCAGACGCTCGCGCCGTCGAGCTGGCGCGCGCTGGTGACGCCGGCGGCGCGGCGGACCATGAAGCCCTGGCCGTCGTAGAAGTTCACCCCGGCGAAGTTGAAGCCGAGATTGGTGTCGCGCGTCAGGGTCTGGGTGACGTTGCGCGCGAGCACGTCCACCTCGCCCGACTGCAGCGCGACGAAGCGGGTCTGGTGGGTGGTGGGGACGAAGCGGACCCTGCTCGCGTCGCCGAACATCGCCGCGGCGATGGCGCGGCAGTATTCGGCGTCCAGCCCCTGGTAGGTGCCGCGGGCGTCGGGGGCGGAGAAGCCGGCGACGCCGGTGTTGACGCCGCAGATCACCTGGCCGCGGGCCTTCACCGCGTCGAAGGTCTGGCCCGCGGCGGCGGGCGAGGGCGCGGCGAAGGCGCCGGCGACGGCCAGCGCGGCGGCGGTGACGAGGCCGGCGGCGGAGCGGCGGCGGAGCGGCGGGCGGGGACGGGTTCGGTGCATGGGAGGCTCTCCTCGACCGCGCCGGAGCCTAGAGCCTCCCGCTTGCGGGGCGCCAGACCCTCAACGAGAAGTAGAAGAACCACGGACAAATACCTGCTTCACGGAACCGTGATCGCTGTGCGATCATGAACCCATGCACTCGGGAGTTGAATCATGAGCGCCTCGATCGCCCTGGATAAGCGGCGGGCCAGGCAGGTGGACCGCTCGGCGCTGCTGCTGATGCTGTCCTACATCGAGGCCGAATGCCGCCGGATCGGCGCGACCGCCGCCGCGGACCACGCGGCGCTGGCGGCCGCGCTGGTGCCCCCGGGGAACGGCGGGCGGGGGAGGACGGCGGCGACCGCCGCCCCGCGGCGGAGGGCGCGTGGCCGCCTGCATTGACCCTCGCGCCGCCGGGCCGGGCGGGGGCCCGGCCGGTGAGGCCGGCGCCCCTGTCCGCCCCGCGGCTCATCCCGGCCCCGGGGCTTCCCCCGGCCGGGCCTGGCGCAGCAGGAACAGGGCCTGCTCGCCGAACAGGTTGGCGAGCCAGACGGACCGCGTCCACGGCGCCTTGAGCCCGCGTTCGTCCGCCGCCAGCCAGCGCTCGACCACATAGCCGTCGAGCCGGCAGAGGGCGAAGAAGTCGCGGATCGTGCAGGGGTGGATGTTGGGCGTCTCGTACCAGGGGCGGTCCCAGGTCTCGGTCTCCGGCATCCGGCCGCCGACGAGCAGGCGCCAGCGCACCTGCCAGTGGCCGAAATTGGGGAAGCTGACGATGGCGTGCCGGCCGATGCGCAGCATCTGCCGCAGCACCTCGCGCGGCCGCTCCACCGCCTGCAGGGTGCGGGAGAGGACGACGTAGTCGAAGGCGCCGTCGGGGTAGAAGGCGAGGTCGGTGTCGGCGTCGCCGTGGATCACCGCGAGCCCCGCGGCGACGGCGCGGGTGGCGAGCGCCATGTCGATCTCGATGCCGCGGGCGTCGGCCCCCTTCTCGCGCGTCAGGTGCTCGATCAGGGTGCCGTCGCCGCAGCCGATGTCGAGCACGCGCGCGCCCGCGGGGATCATCTCCGCGATCAGGCGGAGGTCGAGGCGCATGTTCTTGGCGACGTAGCGGATGTCGGGGGGCGGGGCTTCGGGCATCGGGCGCCTGCGGGCGACGGGCCGCCTCCCTTAAGGCAGATCGCGGACGGCCGGAAGCGGCCCTGCCCTCGCGCGCGCCGGCGCCGCGGCGCCGCCGGGCCGCGGGCGCGGCCTCACACCCCCACCCGCTCCGCCGCCCCGCGCAGGAACCCCCCCAGCGCCCGGTGGAAGTCCGGCTCGTCGAGCAGGAAGGCGTCGTGGCCCTTGTCGGTCTGGATCTCGACGAAGCTGACGTTCGCCGCCGCCGCGTTCAGCGCCCGCACCAGCGCCCGGCTCTCGCTGGTCGGGAACAGCCAGTCGGAGGAGAAGCTCGCGACGAAGAAGCGCGTCCGCGTGCCGCGGAAGGCGTTGGCGAGGTCGCCGCCGTGCTCCGCCGCCAGGTCGAAATAGTCCATCGCCCGGGTGATGGTCAGGTAGCTGTTGGCGTCGAAGCGGCGCACGAAGGTCGAGCCCTGGTGGCGCAGGTAGCTCTCCACCTCGAACACGTCCTCGAGGAAGGTGAGCGCCGAGGCACCGCGCAGGCGGCGGCCGAACTTGCGCGTCAGCGCCTGCTCCGAGAGGTAGGTGATGTGCGCCACCATCCGCGCCACCGAGAGGCCGCGCGCGGGGACGCGCCCGGTCTCCCAGTAGCGCCCGCCGTTCCAGTCGGGGTCGGCGTGGATCGCGGCGCGGCCCACCTCGTGGAAGGCGATGTTCTGCGCCGAGTGGTGCGCGGCGGTCGCGATCGGCGCCGCGGCGAACACCGCCTCCGGATACTCCGCCGCCCACTCCAGCACCTGCATCCCGCCCATCGAGCCGCCGACGACGCAGAGCAGGCGCGCGATGCCGAGATGGTCCACCAGGCGCTTCTGCGCCCGCACCATGTCGCGGATGGTGACGCTCGGGAAGTCGGTCCCCCAGGGCCGGCCGAGCCCCCGCCCCTCGGAGTCCGTCATCTCCTCGCGCGGCCCGGTCGAGCCCATGCAGCCGCCGAGCACGTTGGCGCAGACGACGAAGAACCGCTCGGTGTCGATCGGCCGGCCGGGGCCGACCACGTTCTCCCACCAGCCGGGGCGGCCGGTGACCGGGTGCCGCTCCGCCACGTACTGGTCGCCGGTGAGGGCGTGGCAGACCAGCACCGCGTTGCTGCGCGCCGCGTTCAGCCGGCCGTAGGTGCGGTAGGCGACGGCGAGCGGCTTCACCACCGCCCCGCAGTCGAGCGCGAGGCCGTCGGCGAAGACGACGCGCTGGTGGTCCACCACCGGAAAGGGGGCGACGGCCTGGTCCATGGCGGGCCGCAGCAATAGGGCGCGCCCCGCGGAGGGGCAAGGAAAGGCGGCGCGGCGCGCGCCCGGCCGGGCGGGTGCCCGGCGGGCCCGGCTTGGCGGGCGGCGCGGCGGCGTCTATTGCTGCCCGCCCATTCCGCGCGCGCGATGTCACAGAGCCGATCACCCGAGTCCCCCGCCGCCGTCGCCCGGGCGGCGCCCGCGGTCCCGCCGGCCTCCGCCTCGCGGGAGCCGCCGTCCGCCCTCGATCTCGCCGCCCTCCGCGCCGAGCTCGACGCGCTCGACGACGCCCTGCACGACCTGCTGATGCGCCGCTTCGCCCTGGTCGGCCGGCTGGCGGAGAGCCGCGCCAAGGGCGACGGCCCGGCGCTGCGCCCGGGGCGGGAGGCGCAGATCCTGCGCCGCCTGCTCGCGCGCCATGCCGGGCCGATGCCGGCCGCCGCCCTGGTGCGGCTCTGGCGCGAGATCCTCGCCGCCTCCACCGCCCTGCAGGGGCCGTTCTCGGTCGCCGTCTTCGCCCCCTCGGCCGGCTCGGGCCATGCGCGGCTCGCGCGCGAGCACTTCGGCGCCGCGACCCCGATCCGCCCCCTGCCCACGCCGGCGCAGGCGCTCGCCGCCGTCGCCGCCGGCGAGGCCTCGGTCGCCGTGCTGCCGGCCCCGGAGGAGGAGGACACCCCCGAGGCCGCCTGGTGGACCAAGCTCGATTCGCCCCGCACCCAGGTGGTCGCGCGCCTGCCCTTCTACCGCCCGCGCTTCGTCGCGGGCGACCCGGAGGCGCTGGTCGTCTCCGTGCTGCCCGCCGATCCGACCGGGCGCGACCGCACGCTGATCCGGCTGGAGGCCGAGGCGGGGCAGAGCCGCGCGCGCCTCGCCGCCGCGCTCGCCGCCGCGGGGTTCGCGCCGCTCAGCCTGATGCTGCAGCGGGAGGGGGCGGCGACGCTGGCGCTCGCCGAGGTGGAGGGCTACCTCGCCGGCGATGCCGGGGCGCTGGCGCGGCTCGCCGCGCTGCCCTTCGCGCGGGCGCAGCTCCTCGGCGCCTACGCCGTGCCCGAGACCGGAGAGTGACGCGATGGCCGCGCCGAAGCCCCGCCCCTCGATCCTCGCCGTCGAGCCCTATGTCGGCGGCGAGGGGACGCTGCCGGGCGTGAACCGGGTGGTGAAGCTCTCCTCCAACGAGGGCGCCTTCGGCACCCCGCCCGGCGCGCAGGCGGCGATCGCGGCGATGGCGCGGGAGGCCCACCGCTACCCGGACGGCGGCGCGGAGGCGCTGCGCCAGGCGATCGGCGCCCGCTTCGGCCTCGACCCGGCGCGCATCGTGGTCGGCAACGGCTCGGACGAGCTGCTCGCCCTCCTGATCCTCGCCTATGGCGGCGAGGGGACCGAGCTGGTGATGTCCGCCCACGGCTTCCTGATGTACGAGATCACCGGCACCTGGGCCGGCTGCCGCGTCATCAAGGTGCCGGAGCGGAACCTGACCGCGGACGTGGACGCGATCCTCGCCGCCGTCGGGCCGCGCACCCGCCTCGTCATCCTCGCCAACCCCAACAACCCCACCGGGAGCCTGCTGCCGGCCGCCGAGGTGGCGCGGCTGCGCCAGGGCCTGCGCGAGGACGTGCTGCTGGTGCTGGATGCCGCCTACGCCGAGTACGTGACGCGGCCGGACTACGACCCCGGTGCCGCGCTGGTGGACGCCTCCGCGGCCGGCAACGTCGTGATGACGCGCACCTTCAGCAAGGTGTTCGGCCTCGGCGGCCTCCGGCTCGGCTGGGCCTACGCGCCGCCGGCGGTGGTGGACGTGCTGAACCGCGTGCGCGGGCCGTTCAACGTCAACGCCGCGGCGATGGCGGCGGGCATCGCCGCGCTCGCCGAGCCGGGCTGGGTGGAGCGGAGCGTCGCCCACAACACGGAATGGCGGGCGCGGCTGAGCGAGGGGCTGCGCGCCGCCGGCATCACCGTCTGGCCGAGCGAGGGCAACTTCGTGCTGGCCGATTTCGGCGCCCCGGCGCGGGCGCGGGCGGCGGATGCGGCGCTGCGCGCGCGCGGCCTGATCGTGCGCGCGATGGGCGCCTACGGGCTGCCGGGGTGCCTGCGCATCACCGTCGGCACCGCCGAGGAGTGCACGATGGTGATCGAGGCGCTGACCGCCTTCATGCGCGCCGGGCCCGGGCATGGCTGAGCCGCTGTTCGAGCGCCTGTGCCTGATCGGCGTCGGGCTGATCGGCAGCTCGATCGCTCGCGTCGCCCGCGCCCGCGGCGACATCGCGCGCTGCGTGGTGGCGAGCGCGCGGACCGAGGCGACGCTCCGGCGGGTGCGCGAGCTCGGCATCGCCGACGAGGTGGAGGCCGACCCGGCGCGCGCCGTGCGGGGCGCCGACGGCGTGATCCTCTGCGTTCCGGTCGGCGTCTATACGCAGGTGATGGAGGCGATCGCGCCGCACCTCGCGCCGGGCTCCGTGCTGTCCGACGTCGGCTCGACCAAGGGCAGCGTGCTGCGCGACCTGCTGCCGCTCACGCCCTCGACGGTGCACCTGGTGCCGGCGCATCCGCTGGCCGGCACCGAGCATTCCGGCCCCGACGCCGGCTTCGCCGAGCTGTTCCAGGGGCGCTACTGCATCCTGACGCCGCCGCCCGGCAGCGACCCGGTGGCGGTGGAGCGGATCGCCGAGCTGTGGCGCCGCTGCGGCAGCATCGTCGAGACGATGGACGCGGCGACGCACGACAAGGTGCTGGCGATCGTCTCCCACCTGCCGCACCTGATCGCCTTCACCATCTGCGGCACCGCCGACGATCTCGCCCAGGAGACGCGCGAGGCGGTGCTGAAGTACGCAGCCTCCGGCTTCCGCGACTTCACGCGCATCGCCGCCTCGGACGTGGACATGTGGCGCGACATCTTCCTCAACAACCGCGAGGCGGTGCTGGAGATGCTGGCGCGCTTCACCGAGGACGCGCAGGCCTTCGGCCGCGCCATCCGCTGGGGGCAGGCGGAGTTCATCGAGGACCGCATCCGGCGGGGCCGCAAGATCCGGCGCGGGCTGATCGAGCGCAAGCAGGCCTGAGGGCCTTGCGCCGGGCCGGCCCGCGGCCGTCGCGCGCGGCGGGCGCGGCCCCGCGGTCCGTCCCTCCGGGCTCCCGGCCGCCGGGCCCCGGCGCCTCTGCGCCCGCCGCCGGCGTGGGGGAGGGGGAACCACGGGCCGCCGAGCCCGCCGGCCGGACCACGGCACGGGCCGGAGCCGCTCAACCGCTCACGATGGCAGGAGAACCGCCGGGTGGGGGCATGGTGGAGCCAAGGGGAGTCGAACCCCTGACCTCGTGAATGCCATTCACGCGCTCTCCCAACTGAGCTATGGCCCCCCGGGAAGCGGGCGGCGATATAGCGCCGCGGGCGGCCTCCGGCAAGGCCCTTGACGACCCGCGCGCCCGCTCTCCTCCCGCCCTTCCCTCGCCCGCCCGGCGCGATTAGCTTGCGCCCACCCAGCAACCAGGGTGCGGAGGTGGGGCCGATGAAGAAGGTCTATCCGGACGCGAGGGCCGCGCTCGCCGGCCTGCTGCGCGACGGGATGACGATCATGTCCGGCGGATTCGGCCTCTGCGGCATCCCGGCGCTGCTGATCGAGGCGATCCGCGAGAGCGGCGTGAAGGACCTCACCGTCATCTCGAACAACGCCGGGATCGACGGCGTCGGCCTCGGCGTGCTGCTCGAGACGCGCCAGATCCGCAAGATGATCTCCTCCTACGTCGGCGAGAACGCGGAATTCGCCCGCCAGTACCTCGCCGGGGAGCTGGAGATCGAGTTCAACCCGCAGGGCACGCTGGCCGAGCGCATCCGCGCCGGCGGTGCCGGCATCCCCGCCTTCTTCACCCGCACCGGCGTCGGCACCGCGGTCGCCGAGGGCAAGGAGACGCGCGAGTTCGACGGCGAGATCTACGTGATGGAGCGCGGCCTGTTCGCCGACCTCGCCATCGTCCACGCCTACATGGGCGACACCGAGGGCAACCTCCGCTACCGCAAGACCGCGCGCAACTTCAACCCGATCATGGCGACCGCCGCCAAGGTGACGGTGGCGCAGGTCGAACACCTGGTGAAGCCGGGCGAGATGGATCCGGACTGCATCCACACCCCGGGCGTGTTCGTGAAGCGCATCATCCAGTGCCCGCCGGGCTACGAGAAGCGCATCGAGCAGCGCACGGTGCGCAAGCGCGAGCCGGCCGCCGCCGCCGGCGAGGAGGTCTGAGCCATGCCCTGGACCCGCGACGAGATGGCCGCCCGCGCGGCGCGCGAGCTCAAGGACGGCTTCTACGTCAATCTCGGCATCGGCATCCCGACGCTGGTCGCCAACCACGTCCCGCCCGGGATCAACGTGCAGCTCCAGAGCGAGAACGGCATGCTCGGCCTCGGCCCCTTCCCCTACGAGGGCGAGGAGGACCCGGACCTGATCAACGCCGGCAAGCAGACCATCACCGAGCTGCCGACCAGCTCCTACTTCGATTCCGCCCAGTCCTTCGCGATGATCCGCGGCGGGCACATCGATCTCTCGATCCTCGGCGCGCTGCAGGTGGCGCAGAACGGCGACCTCGCCAACTGGATGATCCCGGGCAAGATGGTGAAGGGGATGGGCGGGGCGATGGACCTCGTCGCCGGAGTCAAGCGCGTGGTGGTGCTGATGGAGCACACCGCGGGCGGCAAGCCGAAGCTGCTCCGGCGCTGCACCCTGCCGCTGACCGGCGCGCGGGTGGTCGACCTGGTGATCACCGACCTCGGCGTGTTCGAGATCGCGCGCCGGGGGCCGGAGCGGATGCGCCTGATCGAGCTCGCCCCCGGCGTCACCGAGGCCGAGGTGCGCGCCAGGACCGAGGCGGACTACGAGGTGGCGCTCGCCGGGGCCGCGTAGGCGGCGGCCGCCCCCTGCCCCCGCCCGCGGGCGGGGACAGGCGGGCGAGCCGGGCCGGGTGCCCTCAGCGGCGGGCCTTGGCGAGCGTCAGGCGCCAGGCGCAGTCGCCGCCGCGGACCTCGCCGGTGAAGCGGTTGCCCGCGATCCGGCCGCGGCCGGTCCCGTTCGCCGAGGCCAGCGCCAGCGTGCCGTCCGCCGCCACCGTCCCCTCGAGCGGCGCCGCGCGGCCGCTGCCGGCGGTGAGCGAGGCCTGCCCGTTGCGCACCGTCAGCGTCGCCGGCAGCGTCCGCCGCGTGCACATCGCCGAGGCGCGCGAGGTGCGGGTCGCCGTCCCGGTGTAGCGCCCGTCGTAGCGCGTCACGGGCAGGGGCGGCGGGGGCGGCGGGGCCGGCTGCACCCGGCGTTGGCCGGCGGCGGCGCGGGCTGCTCCGCGCAGGCGGCGAGCGCCGCGCAGCAGGCGGCGATGGCGAGCAGGAGGTGCGGTCTGGGCATCGGGCGGTCCCCGCTTGGTGTTGGCATCCGCCGGCCGGCGCCGGCGGGCGGCCGTCGCGCCGCGCGCCGGGCACGGCCGCGAGGGCGCGGCAAGGCTACGGGCCTGGGGCGGCAAGGCCCGGCCGCGGCGGGCCTGCCGTCCGGTCAGTCGGCGCGGATCCCGGCGTCGCGGACCACCCGCTCCCACTTCGCCAGCTCGGTCTCGAGGATGCGCCGGAACTCCGCCGGCCCGGCGTCGCGCGGATCGAGGCCGGCGCCGGCGATCCGCTCGCGCACCGCCGGCGCGGCCACCGCGGCGGCGATGTCGCGGTGCAGCGCCGCGAGGACCGGCGCGGGCAGCTGCGCCGGCCCGAGGAAGCCGTACCAGGCGCCGACCTCGAAGCCGGCATGGCCCAGCTCGGCGACGGCCGGCAGCTCCGGCAGCTCGCGCCAGCGCTCGAGGCCGGTCGCGGCAAGGCCGCGCAGCCGGCCGGCGCGGACCTGCTGCGTCGCGACCGTCGCGTTGAGGAAGGAGCACTGCACCTGCCCCGACAGCAGCGCCGTCATCGCCGGCGCCGAGCCGTTGTAGGGCACGTGGGTGAAGGCGAACCCCGCCGCGGCGCCGAGCAGCGCGGCCGCGAGGTGGGAGGCGTTGCCGACACCGGCCGACCCGACCGTGACGCCGCCCGGCTGGCGCCGCGCCAGCTCCAGGAACTCGGCGAAGCTGTTGGCCGGCACCGCGGGATGCACGACCAGGATCATCGGGTGGTAGGCCACCTGCAGGATCGGCGTGAAGTCGCGCACCGGATGGTAGGGCAGGCGCGGCATCAGCGGCGGGTTCATCACATGCGCCGAGGCGGCGAGCAGCAGCGTATGCCCGTCCGGCGCGGCGCGGGCGACGTGCTCGGCGCCGATCGCGGCGCCGGCGCCGGGGCGGTTCTCCACCACTACCGGCTGGCGCCAGGCGGCGAACAGCCGCTCGGCGACCGCGCGGGCGATGATGTCGCTCGGCCCGCCGGCCGCGTAGGGGACCACGATGCGCACCGCCCGCCCGGGAAAGCCTTCCTGCGCGCGGGCCGGGCGCGCCGCGGCGAGGGCGGCGCCGGTTCCGGCGGCGAGCAGCGGTCGGCGGCGGATTCCGGGGCGCCGTGTCACGGTGGGTTTCCTCCCTGCCGGCGCGCGACTATGGCACGGCGCGGCGCGGCGCGCAGCGGTCCCCGGGGCGGCCGGGCTCCGCGCCTGGCCTGCCCGCCGCCGGCGGCGGCCGGCGGCGCGGCGCGGGGGTTGTGGCGGCGCCGCGCGTGGACCCATGTCGTCCGTGACCGGGACACACGCCCCCGCCACGGCCGCCGTCGCGGGGGCGCGTCCCTTCGGGCAGCCCGCGGAGCAGGCATGACCGGATTCCCCACCGCCTTCGGGCTCACCATCTGCGGCATCGAGGAACTGGGCGCGCAGTGCGCCGCCGGCCCGAGCCACGTGCTGTCCATCCTCGATCCGGACTGGCCCGTGCCGGCGGCGTTCGGCGGCTTCGCCGCGCACCGCCGGCTGGAGCTGCGCTTCCACGACGTCATCGAGGACCTGCCCGGGACCGCGCCGCCGCGCCCCGGGCACGTGCGGGAGATCCTGGCCTTCGGCCGCGATCTCCTGGCCGGACCGGCGCCGGCCGCGCATCTGCTGGTCCACTGCCATGCCGGGGTGTCCCGCTCCACCGCGGCGATGGCCCTCATCCTGG
The DNA here is from genome assembly GCF_019458025.1 of Caldovatus aquaticus. Lineage (GTDB taxonomy): Bacteria > Pseudomonadota > Alphaproteobacteria > Acetobacterales > Acetobacteraceae > Caldovatus > Caldovatus aquaticus. The sequence continues at coordinate 41,951 of NZ_JAHZUY010000014.1, forward strand.
CGCAGGCGCTGCCGGACCTGCCGGCCGGCCGGATCCTCGGCGAGATCCTGCGCATCCGGCCCCAGGCCTGGCCGAACCTGCGCCTGCTGGAGCTGGGCGATGCCCTGCTCGGCCGGCGCGGCGAGATGGTTGCGGCGGCGGGCGAGGTCTATCGCCGGCAGATCGCGCTGTTCCCGGGGCTGGCGGAGCAGATGGAGCAGGGGAGGCGCGGCCGGGAGGTGGCCGTGGCCCTGGGCCGGCGCGCGGCCTCCTCCGCGGCGCAATCGCCCGCCGGCGCGGCGCGTTGAGAGGGTGCCGGCCGCGGCCCGGCGCGCGCCGGGCGGAGCACGGACGGACAGGGGAGCGGTCCATGCCGACGGAGGACGACCTCGACGAGTTGCGCGGCGAGATCGTCGCGCTCGAGACCGCCCTCGCCGCCGCCTTCGGCGAGATCGCGGCGCTGCGCGCGGCGATCGAGGGCGGCGGGGTGGAGGTGGCGCAGCGCGCGACGGAGGACATGGCGGCGCAGCTCGAGGGCGCGCTCCTGCGCGGCGTCCTCGGCGCGGAGGCGGCCGGGCGTCCGGCCGCGGCGGCGGGGTTCGAGCGGCGCATGGAGCTCATCGCCCACGCCCTGCGCAACGCGATCGCCTTCCGGGATCGCTGAGTGCCCGCGGCGGCCCCCGCGGCCGGCGCGGGCGCGCCGTCAGTGGCGGGTGACCGCGCCGAAGCGCGCGAGCGCCGCGGGGTCGCGGATCTCGATGCCGCAGCGGGTCGGCGCGATCGCCCCCGTGCGGCAGAGCCGGGCCATGGTGCGCGAGACGGTCTCGATGGTGAGGCCGAGATGGTCGGCCATGTCGGCGCGGGTCATCGGCAGCGCCACCGGCCCCTGGCCGTCCTGCGCGGCGCCGCGCCGCGCCATCTCGAGCAGGAAGGCGGCGACCCGCTCGCCCGCCGACTTGCGGCCGAGGAGGAACATCTTCTCGTGCGCCCGGCGCAGGCTGCGCAGCGTGAGGTCGCGCAGCCGGCGCGCCAGCGCGCCGTTCTGCTCCGCCAGCGCCTCCACCGCGCGGCGCGGGTAGCAGACCACGACCGTGTCGGTCAGGGCCTCGGCCGTGAGGTGGTGGGTGTCGAGCGCATCGAAGCCGAACAGGTCGCCGGGAAGCAGGAACTCCGCGATCTGCCGCCGGCCGTCCTCGTCGAGGCCGACGGTGCGCACGCAGCCGCTGACGATCCGGTAGCAGAAGCGCGCCGGGTCGCCGGCCGCGTAGAATTCGTGGCCGCGGCGCACGGCGCGGCGGGTGCCGAACTGGTCGAGCAGGTCGAGCCCGTCCTGCGGCGCCTGTCCGTCCGCCGGCCGCGTCGTCGGCGTCGTCCGCAGCCCGTTCCCGATGGCGGCGCGGGCGCCGTCGGGAAGCCGGTTCGCCGGGGTCGCCTGTGCCTGCCGAGCCTGCATCGTTTTCCCCTCCGAATTCCGACGTTTGATGTCCGGTTGGTCCGGTCCGCATGTATGGAGGGCGGAGGGGCGCCGAAATTCGGGGTTGCCCGTAAGGGGAATCCCGTAGCCGGCGCGCCGGCCGGGGGACGAGGCGCGCCGCCTCGCGGCCCGACGGCGGGCGGCGCGCTGGACCGGCGCGGGGCCTTCGGCTATCCCGAGCGAGCCCGTCGGGAATGGCGGTCCGTCGGCGCGGCGGCCGCAGGTGGCGCAGGGATCGGAGGGGCGGCGGGTGGACGTTCTGGCTGAGCGGGGGGCTGTTCCGATGGCTGACGACGCCGCCGTCCACGTCATTGACGACGACGACGCGGTCCGCGATTCGCTCGCCTTCCTGTTCGCCTCCGCGGGGCTTCCGGCGCGCACCTACGACACCGCCGAGGCCTTCGTCGCCGTCGCCGCGGGCCTGCGCGCCGGCTGCGTGCTGACCGACGTGCGCATGCCGGGCATGGACGGGCTCGAGCTGCAGCGTCGGCTGCGGGAGATCGGCCTGAGGCTGCCCGTAATCGTCATGACCGGGCACGCCGACGTGCCGATCGCGGTCCAGGCGCTCAAGGCCGGTGCCGCGGACTTCATCGAGAAGCCGTTCGACGACGAGGCGCTGCTCGCCGCCGTCCGCGCCGCCCTCGACGCCGACCGGGAGGCGCGGGCGCGCGAGGCCGAGGTCGAGGAGATCGCCGCGCGTCTCGCCATCCTCACGCCGCGCGAGCGCCAGGTGCTCGAACGGCTGGTGCTCGGGCAGCCGAACAAGATCATCGCCTACGAGCTCGGCACCAGTCCGCGGACGGTCGAGGTCCATCGCGCGCGGGTGATGGACAAGATGCGTGCGCGCAGCCTTTCCGAGCTGGTGCGCATGGCGCTGCGCGTCGGCATCGCCGTCGGCTAGAAGCGGATCGCGGACGGCCGGAACCGAGGGGAAGCGCGAATCGGCTCGACGGACGACGGGCCGAGGCCGCCTCCGCCCGCCGGCGGCCCCGGCCATGCCGGCGGCGCCGCGTCGCCTCCGGCCGCCTTGTGCCGTCCGCGCCCGCGCCGGGGCACTGATCCAGGTCAAGGCACAATGATCCGTCCCGGCCTACAAGGTCCGCGTGCCTGAACGCGTTCCTGCCCGCCGCCGGGTCCGGGTGCCCCGATGACCAGCCAGGCTCGCCGCGTGATCGCGGTCGTGGACGACGATCCGGGCGTGCGCGCCTCCCTGCGCTTCCTGCTCGAGACCGCCGGGCACGTGGTGGAGACCTACGACTCCGGCGTCCGCTTCCTGGCCGAGGCGGACCCCGCCCGGATCGCCTGCCTGGTGCTCGACCAGCAGATGCCGAGCCTCGCCGGGCTCGACCTGCTGGCGCGGCTGCGCGCGGCGGGCGTGACCACGCCGGCGCTCCTGATCGTGAGCACGCCGGCCGCCGCGGTCGCCCGCCGCGCCGCCCAGCTCGGCGTCCGCCAGGTGCTGGAGAAGCCGCTGGCGCAGGACGACCTCCTCGCCCGGATCGCGGCGGCGACGGCGGCCTGACGGGGCGGCCGGGGCGCCGCCCGGGCGCGGCTCAGTCGGGATCGGTCGCGAGCGGCGCGGCAGGCAGGGTGAAGCGGAACACGGTGCCGGCCCCCTCGGGGTTGGGCTCGGTCCAGATGCGCCCGCCATGGGCCTCGACGATGGTGCGGCAGATCGAGAGGCCCATGCCGAGGCCGTGCGTCTTGGTCGAGACGAAGGGCTGGAAGAGCTGGGCCGCGACCTGCGGCGTGAGGCCCGCGCCGGTGTCGGCGACGCTGAACAGCGCCGCCGCGCCCCCTTCCGCCGGCGCCGGGGCGACGGCGATGACGAGCTCGCGCCGCGGGGTCTCGCGCATCGCCTCGAAGGCGTTGCGGATCAGGTTGAGCAGCACCTGCTGGATCTGCACGCGGTCGGCGAGGACCCAGGGCGTGTCCGGATCGAGGCGCATCCGCACGTGGACGCCCCGCTCCTTGACCCCGACCAGGGCCAGCGCGCTCGCCTCCTCCGCCAGCTTGACGGCGCTCTCCGGCCGCCGCTCGGTCTCGCCGCGGGCGACGAAGTCGCGCAGGCGGCGGATGATCTGCCCGCTGCGCAGCGTCTGCTCGGCGGCCAGCGCCAGCGCCTGGCGCGCCCGCGCCAGCTCGGCCCCGCTCTCGCCCGCGGCCGCCGCGCCGTCGAGCAGCCGCTGGCAGGCGCGCAGGTAGTTGGTCGTCGCGGTCAGCGGCTGGTTCAGCTCGTGCGCGAGGGCGGCCGCCATCTGCCCCATCACGCTCACGCGCGAGACGTGGAACAGCTCGGCCTGCAGCTCGTGCATCCGGGCCTCGGTCTCCTGCCGCTCGGTGACGTCGCGCACGAAGCCGGTGAAGAGGCGGCGCCCGGCGCTCTTCACCTCGCCCACCGACAGTTCCATCGGGAAGGTGCTGCCGTCGCGGCGCTGCCCGACCACGAGGCGGCCGATGCCGATGATCCGCCGCTCCCCGGTCCGGAGGTAGCGCTCGATGTAGGCGTCGTGCGCGTCGCGGTAGGGCGGGGGCATCAGCATGCTGACGTTGCGCCCGCGCACCTCGGACTCGGCGTAGCCGAAGAGGCGCTCCGCCGCGGCGCTGAAGGACTGGATCAGCCCGCGCTCGTCGATGACGACCAGCGCGTCCGGGATGGTGTCGAGGATCGAGCGCAGGAGCGCCTCGCGCTGCGCGAACGCCTCCTGCGCCTGCCGCGTCCCGGTGAGGTCGTCGTGCAGGACGACGGCGCCCTCGGGCCGGCCCGGGACGCGCGGGACGGCGCGGATGCGGAACCAGCGCCGCGCGCCGGCGGCGGGATACTCCAGGGCGAACTCCCCGCCCCGGCCGGCGAGCGCCTCGCGCAGGCCGGCGGCGATGGCGCGCGCCACGTCCGGCGCGACCGCGCCGGACTCCGCGCAGGCCTGCAGGTAGTCCGCGCCCGGCCCGGAGCAGGCGCCCGCGAAGGGCGCGCCGGCCTCGGCCAGGCGGCGCCAGGCCGCGCTCACGGCGAGGACCCGGCCGTCCGGGCCGAGCAGCGCGACCGGCATCGCCAGCGCATCGAGGATCGCGGCCTCGGCCTCGCCGGCGGAGGGGCGGGCTTGGTCGTTCTCGGGCATGGGCTGCGGCGCGGGCTCCGGTCGGGCGAGGGGGCTCGGTGGTCCGCGTCCACTTTCGCCCTCCCGGCGCGCGCGCTCAAGCGGGCGCGCGGGGGCGGCGGCCCCGGCGACGGCGTCAGGCCTGCGCCGCGGCCGGCCCGCCGATCAGGCGGCGGCGCAGGCGGGCGGAGAGCGCGTCGATCGCGGCCACCGTGACGATCAGGAGGAGGATGATGAAGGCGACCTCGTCCCAGTGGCGCACGCGGATCCGCTCGGCGATCTGCAGCCCGATGCCGCCCGCGCCGACCACGCCGAGGACGGCGGCGGAGCGCACGTTGCTCTCGAAGAAGTAGAGCGCCTGGGCGAGGATCACCGGCGCCACCTGCGGCAGCAGGCCGAAGCGGAGCTGGGCGAGGCGCCCGCCGCCGACGGCGGCGATGCCCTCGACCGGGCGGCGGTCGGCGTTCTCGATCGCCTCGGCGTAGATCTTGGCGAGCACCGCGACGTCGGCGCTGGCGACGGCGAGCACGCCGGCGAGCGGCCCGAGCCCCACCGCGCGGACATAGGCGAGCGCCCAGACGAGCTGGTCCACCCCGCGCATCCCGTCGAACAGCCGGCGCAGCGAGAAGCGCAGCAGCCCCACGGTCAGCACGTTGCGCGCGCCGAGCGCGCCGAGCGGCAGCGCCAGCACCGCCGCGAGCAGCGTGCCGAGGAAGGCCATGGCGAGGCTCTCGCCGAGGCCGCGCAGGATCTCCGCCCACTGCTCGCCGGGCGAGGGCGGGACCATCAGGCGCAGGATCGTCGCCAGTCCCGACAGGCCGTTCCACAGGCGACCGGGGGAGAAGCCGAAATGCCAGAGCGCCCAGGCGAGCCAGGCGAGGAAGGCGGCGCCGAGCGCCCGGTGCAGCGCCCGCCGCGCCGGCGGCGGGGCGAAGGCGCGCGGCATCCGCGCCCGCCACGCCGCGACCTCGGGCGCCGGCGCGAGGGCGGGGCGACGGGCCGTGCCGCTCATCGCGGCGCGCTCCCCATCGCCCCGATCACCGCATGGCGCAGGCGCTCCGAGGCCAGGTCCACGCAGGCGACGGCGAGGATGATCAGCAGCATGATGGCGCTGACCTCCTCGTAGTAGTTGGAGGCGATGGCAGCGTAGAGCTCCTCGCCGATGCCGCCGGCGCCGACGAAGCCGATCACGCTCGCCGAGCGCAGGTTGATCTCGAAGCGCAGCAGGCCGTAGCTGAGGAGGTTCGGCAGCACCTGCGGCAGCACGCCGAAGCGGCAGGCCTCGGCCCAGGTGCCGCCGGCGGCGCGCACCCCCTCGAAGGGGCGGAGATCGGCGTTCTCGATCGCCTCGGCGAACAGCTTGCCGAGCGCGCCGGTGCTGTGCAGGGCGATCGCCAGGATGCCGGCCAGCGGCCCGACGCCGAAGGCCCAGACCAGGATCAGCGCCACCACCAGCTCCGGCACCGTGCGCAGCGCCTCGAGCGAGCGCCGCGCGAGGTGGAAGGCGAGAGGGCCGGGCGCCAGGGTGCGCGCCGCCGGGAAGGCGAGCGGCACCGCGGCGGCGAAGCCGAGCAGGGTCGCCAGCGCCGCCATCTGCGCCGTCTCCCACAGCAGCAGCGCCCAGGAGTCGAGGCGGTAGAACCAGAAGGCGAGGCTGCCCTCGGTCTCGGCCGAGGCGAACAGGACCTCCCACCGCAAGGCCGGCAGGATGCGCCGGAAGTACTCGCCGATCCGCGGCAGCCCGGCGCGGAGCGTCGCCGGGTCGGCCTCGGCGACCCAGGCGGAGAGGAGGAGGCAGGCGAGCAGGATCGCCGCCCCGAGCAGCCGCGCGCGCCGCCGGCGGCACCGCGCCGCGCGGAAGGCGGCCTCGCCGCGCGCGACGGCGGCGGAGACCCCGGCGGCGGTCGTCGCGGCCCCCGCCCGCATCGGCGTCAGTTCCGCCGCCGCCGCTCCCGCGCCTCCTCGCGGCGCAACTCCACCATGAACCGGTACTGCTCGTGGGTCACCTCGCGGTAGCCCGCCCCGCCGCCGCGCTCGATCTGGCGGTAGATCTCGGGATGGGCGCGCGGCAGCGCGAGGTGGAACAGCTTCATGTCCTCCTTGAACGAGGCCGGGAGGTCGGCGCGCACCGTGGTCGGGCCGTTGATGATCGGCTCGCTGCGCCAGATCACCCGCAGCTCGCGCATGTCCACCATGCCCTTCTCGACCATCGAGCGCAGCGCGCCGCGGGTGAAGCCCTGCGCCTCGTCGCCGATGCCGGAGGCCCAGGTCACGGCGGCGTCGTACTGGCGCTGCAGCACGGCGACGATCGCCTGCTCGTGCCCGCCGGCGAAGCCGGTGCGGGAGAAGTACTGGTCGGGGTTGATGCCCTGGCGGCGCAGCGAGAAGCGGGGGATCAGGTAGCCGGAGGCGCTGTTCGGGTCGGACCAGACGATGCTGCGCCCGCGCATCTCCGCGAGGCTGGTGATGCCGGAATCGGCGCGCACCACCATCACCGCGACGTAGGAGATCGAGCCGTCCGCCTCCTCGGTGCAGAGGATCGGCTCGACCCCCCCGTTGGTCTCGATCCAGGCGGCGGCGTAGGCGGCCGGGCTCATGGTCGCGATCTCGAGCTGGCGGGCGGCGAAGGCCTGGACGACGCCGGCGTAGTCGCTCGCCAGGAACAGGCGCGCGGGGACCTCGAAGGTGCGCTCCAGCAGGTCGCGATAGGGGCCGTAGCGGCCGAGGCGGTCGGCCTCGTTCTCGCCGCCGAGCACGCCGATGCGCAGCCGCGGCACCTCGCGGGCCCAGTCACGCCGCCCGGGCGCGGGGAAGACGATGCCCGGGTCGCTGCTGCGGCGCTCCGCGCGCGCGCCGCCGGGCGGCGGGAGCGCGCCGAGGGCGGCGCCCGCGGCGAGGAGCAGGTGGCGTCGGCGGAGAAGCACGCGATCTCCTCTCTCTCTCTCTCGATCCCCGGCGGGCCGCCCGCCCGCGTCAGCGGGCGAGGGCCGCAGCCCCCGAGGCTGCCGGCGCCGCCGCCGGCCCGGTCCCGGCCGGCTCGCCGGGGGCGGCGTCCGCGCTGCCGAAGATCGTCTCCTCCCGCGCGGCGTCAAGCGCGGCCGGGGGGCCGTCGAACACCACCCGCCCCTGGCGCAGCCCGACGATGCGCTCGCAATAGGCGCGCGCCATCGCGACCTGGTGCAGGTTGCAGAGCACGGTCAGGCCGTGCTCCCGGTTCGCCTCGCGGAGCGCCTCCATCACCGCCTCGGCGTTGGCGGGGTCGAGGCTCGCGATCGGCTCGTCGGCGAGGATCAGCCGCGGCTCCTGCATCAGCGCGCGGCAGATGGCGACGCGCTGCTGCTGGCCGCCGGAGAGGGTCTCCACCCGCTGCAGCGCCGCCTCGGCGAGGCCGAAGCGGTCGAGCAGGGAGAGCGCGCGGGCGCGCTCCTCGGCGCCGAACAGGCCGAGCAGGCCGGCGAGCCCGGCGAGCGGCCCCGCCTCGCGGCGGCGGTGCAGCCGGCCGATCAGCACGTTGGTCAGCACGTCGAGCCGCGGCACCAGGTTGAACTGCTGGAAGATCATGGCGCAGTCGGCGCGCCAGGCGCGCAGCGCGCGCCCCGAGAGCGCCGTGATGTCGCGGCCGTGGTAGAGCACGCGCCCCGCGGTCGGCTCGGTCAGCCGGTTGATCATGCGCAGCAGGGTGGACTTGCCGGCGCCGGAGCGGCCGACGATGCCGACCATCTGCCCGTCGGGGACGGCGAGGCTCACCGCGTCCACCGCCGTGACCGTCCCGAAGCGCCGGGTGAGTTCCTGCAGCTCGAGCATCGCCCGCCTCTCGTCCGGGCGGCGGGGCCGGCGCCGGCTGCCGCCGGCGCCGCGGGGAGGCGCCACCCGCCCGCCTCTCCGCGGCGGACGGAGGATCCATAGCGCAGGCGCCCGCCCGGCACAGCCCGCCGCGGCGGGCGCGCCGCGCGCGGAGCGGGCGCGGAACGGCCGCGCGCCGCCGCGGCGTGCAGGATTCCGCGCTTGGCGGGCGGACGGCGCGGGGCGACGCGGCGCCCCGCGCCAGGAGAGGGGACGCCGATGGACCCGGATGCCGCAGGCGAGGCGGCGCTTGCCGAGAAGGTCGCGTTCCTCAGCCGCCCGGAGTCCTATCCGGAGGGCACGCGGGCGGTCGAGGTGCGCGAGACGCGCATGTCGTTCGTCTTCCTCACCGACCGCCACGCCTACAAGATGAAGAAGCCGCTCGCCACGCGGCACCTCGATTTCCGCAGCCTGGCGCTGCGGCGCGCCTATTGCGAGGAGGAGGTGCGGCTCAACGCGCCCCTCGCCGCCGGCGTCTATCTCGGCACCGCCGCCCTGCTGCGCGGGCCGGACGGGCGGCTCCGCCTCGGCGACGAGCGGGAGGCGGCGGGCGAGGTGGTGGAATGGCTGGTACGGATGCGGCGGCTGCCGGCCGAGCACATGCTCGACGCGGCGATCCGCCGCGGCGCGGTGGAGCCCGCCCGGATCGAGGCGGTGGCCGACCTGCTCGCGGCGTTCTACGCGGCGGCGGCGCCGGTCGCGCTCGGCCAGGCCGAGTATCTCGGGCGCTTCCTCGAGGACCAGGCCACCAACCGCGAGCTGCTCTGCGCGCCGGCCTTCGGCCTTCCGCGCGAGGAGGTCGAGCGGGTGCTCGCGCCGGTGGACGCGATGCTGCGCGACGAGCCGGGGCCGCTCCTCGCCCGCCTCGCGCAGCGGCGCATCGTCGAGGGGCACGGCGACCTGCGTCCGGAGCACGTCTTCCTCGGCGAGCCGGTGGCGGTGATCGACCGGCTGGAGTTCAGCCGCCGGCTGCGCCTGCTCGATCCGTACGAGGAGCTCGCCTTCCTCGGCATGGAATGCGCCGCGGCAGGCGCGGCCTGGATCGGGCCGGCGATGATCGCCCGTTGCGCCGCCCGCCTCGGCGGGCCGGCGCCGGAGCCCCGCCTGCTCGCCTTCTACGCCGCGTTCCGCGCCGCGCTGCGCGCCCGCCAGGCGGTCGCGCACCTGCTCGACCCGAAGCCGCGCGAACCCGCGAAGTGGCTGCCGCAGGCGCGGCGCTACCTCGCGGCCGGCGCGGCGGCGGCGGCGGCGCTCAGTCCCCGCGCTCCAGCAGGTCGGTGATCGAGCCGCCCTCGTGCAGGCGCCGGATCGCCGCGGCGAACAGCGGCGCGGCGCCGACCACCTCGACGCGCGTCCCGAGCAGCCCGGGCGGCAGGCGGAAGGGCGGCACGGTGTCGGTGACGAGCGTGCGCGCGAGGGCCGGCGCGGCGATCGCCTCCGCCGCGCCGCCGGTGAACAGGCCGTGGGCCGCGACCGCGAGGACGCGCGCCGCGCCCCGGGAGAGGCACGCCTCCGCCGCGCGGCGCATCGTCCCGCCGCTGGCGATCAGGTCGTCCACCACGACCACCGTGGCGCCGGCGACCTCGCCGACCAGCAGCTCGCCGCTCACCACGCCGCCGCTGCGGCGCTTCTCCATGAAGGCGGCGCCGACCTCGCGGCCGAGCGTCGCCTCGAAGGTCTCGCGGAAGAGCTGCGCGCGCTTCACCCCGCCGGGGTCCGGCGAGGCCACCACCACCGGGCCGTCGCCCACCATCCCGTGCAGCCGGCGCGCGAAGAGGAGGCGGCTGTCGAGGTGCTCGGCGCGGCAGCGGAAGGCATTCTGGAACGCCGCCACGTTGTGCACGTCGAACGTGACGACGGCGTCCACGCCCATCGCCTCGAGCAGCTGCGCGACGTAGCGCGTCGTGAGGGGGTCGCGCGGCTTGGTGCGCCGGTCCTTGCGCGCATAGGCGAGGTAGGGGATCACCGCCGTGACCCGCGCCGCGCCCGCGTCGCGCACCGCGCCGAGGAAGAACAGCAGCCGGCAGAGCTTGTCGTTCGGGCTCTGCTCCGGCCCGCCGTGCAGGCCCTGGACCACGTACACGTCGGCGCCGCGCACGCCCTCGAGCGGGCGCGCCTTGTGCTCGCCGTCCTCGAACTCGCGCTCCTCGTGCGCGGCGAGCGCGACGCCGAGCGCGGCGGCGACCGCCTCCCCGAAGGCGCGGCTCGCGCCGAGCGCGAATACCCGCATGGCCTGATCCTCCTCGCCTGCCCTATGGTGGCGCGGCAGCGCCGGGCCCGGCCCGGCCCGCAGCCGCCTGCGCAACGGAGCGAAACCCATGCCGCCGCCCGCCTGCCCGCCCGTGCCGGCCGGGCTGGAACTGTTCACCGACCTCTACGAGCTGCGCATGGCGCGCGCCTACCGCGCGCTCGGCATGGACCGGCAGGAGGCCGTGTTCAGCCTGTTCGTCCGCCGCCTGCCGCGCAACCGCAATTACCTGCTCGCCTGCGGCGTGGAGGACCTGCTCGACACCCTCGAGGGGCTGCGCTTCGGCCCGGAGAGCCTGGCCTACCTCCGCTCGCTCGGCGAGTTCCCGGAGGAGTTCCTGCGCTGGCTCGCGGGCTTCCGCTTCACCGGCGCGGTCCGCGCGGTGCCGGAGGGCACCCCCGTCTTCGCCGAGGAGCCGATCCTCGAGGTGGTGGCGCCGGTCGCCGAGGCGCAGCTGATCGAGACCCTGGCGATGAACCAGGTGGGGGTGCAGACGCTGCTCGCCTCCAAGGCCGCGCGCGTGGTCGCGGCGGCGGCGGGGAGGCCGGTGGTGGATTTCGGCAGCCGCCGCGCGCAGGGGGTGGACGCGGCGGTGGCCGGGGCGCGCGCCTTCCACCTCGCCGGCGTCGCCGCCACCTCGAACCTGCTCGCCGGCGCCCGCTACGGCATCCCGGTCGCCGGCACCATGGCGCACAGCTTCGTGCAGGCCTTCGACAGCGAGGCCGAGGCGTTCCGCGCCTACGTCCGGCTCTACCCGGAGACGATCCTGCTCGTGGACACGTACGACACGCTGGCGGGCGTGCGCCGGGTCGTCGCGCTCGCCGCCGAGCTCGGCGACGCGTTCCGCGTGCGCGGCGTGCGGCTCGATTCCGGCGACCTGCTCGCCCTGTCGCGCGAGGCGCGCGCGATCCTCGACGCGGCGGGGCTGCGGCAGGTGCAGATCTTCGCCAGCGGCGGCCTCGACGAGGAGCGGATCGCCGCGCTGCTCGCCGCCGGCGCGCCGATCGACGCCTTCGGCGTCGGCACCGACATGAGCGTCTCGGCCGACGCGCCGGCGCTCGACCTCGCCTACAAGCTCACCGCCTACGCCGGGGCCGGGCGCACCAAGCTCTCCCCCGGCAAGCGCATCCTGCCGGGGCGCAAGCAGGTGTTCCGCCGGTTCCGCGACGGCCTGGCGGAGGGCGACACGATCGCGCGCGCCGAGGAGCCGCCGCTGCCGGGCGAGCCCCTGCTCGTGCCCGTCATGCGCGACGGCCGGCGCCTGCGGCCGCGCCCCCCGCTCGCGCAGGCGCGCGCCGAGACGGCGGCGCGCATCGCGGCCCTGCCGGCGCGGCTGCGCGGCCTCGGCGCGGCCGATCCGCCCTATCCGGTCGCGATCAGCGAGGCCCTCGCCGCGCACGAGCGCGAGGTGCGCGCGCGCGTCGCGTCCTGAGCGCGGCTCCGCGCGCGCGCCGGGGGTACCGGCCGGCGGCCTCATCGCCCCCCGCCCTCCGGCTCGAGAAAGCGCCAGCCGTCGGGCCCGAGGGCGATCGGCGGGCAGTCGGGGCGGTGGATCATCCACCAGGTCCTGCCCCGCTTCTCGACCCGCACCGGCCCGAGCGCGCAGTGCCGGTAGCGGCCCGGCGCGCGCTGCGCGGGCGGCAGGACCGGTGCGGCCGCCTTGCGCTCCCGCAGCAGGCGCTTGGCCTCCTCGAGCACGGCGCGGCGCTCCGCGCTCAGCGTGCGACCCGCGCGGTTGGCGAAGAAGGTCACCATGCGGATCGCCGCGCCGAGGCCGCCGGGCGACACCTCGGGCCGCGCCATGGTGTCGGCGATGGTGCGCGCATCGCGCGTGAACAGGCCGGCCGGGGGGAAGGTGGAAGCGGTCGCGACCGCATGCGACCAGCGCCTCCGCCGGGCGGCGCGCGCGCCGCGCGCGCGGGGATCCGCGCCGCGTGCTGCCGGGATGGACGACGATGCCATCGCGCGTGGCCAGCCTCGGACCGCCGGCCGCCGGGAGCGGACGGGCGGCGCACGCCGCGCGCGCGAGGCCGTCCGCCGCCCTGCGGCGGCTCCATCATAGGCGGCACGCTCTCCGCGCCGCAATCGCTGCGGCCGGCGGCAGCAATGGGCTTCCGTGCGCGCGGCCCGGCGCGGAGCGGGCGTTGACTCCCCCGGAGCCTCGTCCTCCAATGGCGCCGCGCGCGAAAGAACCACCCAGGGAGAGGCGTCCATGCCCGGCATCGCAAAGCGTTCCCTCGCCGCCTCCGCGTTCGCGCTCGGCCTCGTTCTCGCCGGCGGCGCGGCGGCGCAGACCGCCTGCGAGATCAAGCTCGGCGCGCTCGGCCCGATGTCCGGCCCGGCCGCGCAATGGGGCCTCGCCATGCTCGGCGCGGCGGAGCTCGCGGCGGCGGAGGCGAACGCGCGCGGCGGCCTGCAGGTCGGCAGCCAGCGCTGCAGCGTGAGCGTGCTCAGCTACGACACGCGCTACACCGCCGAGGGCGCGGCGGCGGGCGTCAACAACCTCGCCAGCCAGGGCGTGCGCTTCATCATCGGCCCCGTCGGCTCGCCCGAGGTGACGGGCGCGAAGCCGGTGGCGACGCGGCACCGGCTGCTGATGTTCGCCAACAGCTACGCCAAGAACGCGATCGGCCCGCAGTGGCCGCTGGTGTTCCACCTCGGCCCCGGGCCGAGCGAGTGGGCGCCGCCGATCGTGCGCCTCGCGAAGGAGCAGTTCGGGATGCGCTCGGTCGCCATCGTCGCCCCCAACGACCAGGGCGGCACCGACATCGCGAGCGTGGACGCCGAGGTCTACCGCCGCCACGGCATCGCCGCGACAGAGGAGTACTACCAGCGCGGCACGACCAACTTCGCGCCGATCGTCACGCGCCTGCTCGCGTCGCGGCCCGACGTGGTGGACACCGCGTCCTCGCCGCCCGGCGACGCCGGGCTGATCATCCGCCAGCTCCGCCAGGCCGGCTTCACCGGCCCGATCGGGCGCCTCGGCGGGCCCGGCACGGAGGAGATCATCCGGGTCGCCGGCGGCATCGACGTGGTGCGCAACTTCTACTGGTACGAGGTCGCGCCGACCGAGGACCCGCGCGTGCGCGCCATCTCCGACGAGTACCGCCGCCTGCTCAACAGGGAGCCGCCCGAGAACACCAACATGTGGCTCTGGGTCGTCGGCGCCCGCATGACGCTGCGCGCCATCGAGCGCGCCGGCACCGCGACCGACACCGGCCGCGTCGCCGCCGCGCTGCGCGAGCTTCCGGTGGAGGACCCGAATCTCGGCCGCGGCGCCTGGACCGGCCAGAGCTTCTTCGGCATCAACCAGGAGCTCTCGCTCCCGTTCGGCATGGGCATGATCCTGGACGGGCGGATGGTCGGCGTGCGCCGCATCGACGTCTCGCCGCAGTAGCGGCGGGCGGGGCCGGTGCACGAGTTCCTGACCGCCGGGATCATCGGCATCAGCCTGGGCGCGCAGTACGCGCTGCTCGCCCTCGGCTTCACGCTGATCTTCGGCATCCTCGGCGTGATCAACTTCGCCCACGGCGGCTTCTACGCGCTCGGCGGCTACGTCGCCTACGCGGCGGTGAGCCAGGCGGGCCTGCCCTTCCCGCTGGCGGTGCTCGTGGCGGTGGTCGCCACCGCCGCGCTCGGCGCGCTCTACGAGCGGTTCCTGATCGAGCGCCTGGTGGACGACCACCTAGCGACGATGATGCTGACGCTCGGCCTCTACCTGGTGATCTCGACGAGCCTGCTCGCGGTGTTCGGGCCGCAGTCGCCGGAGTTCAGCTTCCCGGTCAAGGGCACGCTGCGCGCCGGCACGCTCTACCTGCCGCTCGAGAACCTGGTCGTGCTCGCCGTCTGCGCCGCGGCGATCGGCGGGCTGTGGCTGCTGATCTACCGCACCGACTTCGGCCGCGCGCTGCGGGCGCTGGCCGACGACCGGCGGGTGGCGATGACGCAGGGGATGCGGCCGGGGCTGCTGTTCCCGCTCGCCTTCGGCCTCGCCACCGGGCTCGCCGGCCTGACCGGGGCGCTGGTGACGCCGATCCTCGCCCTCTCGCCGAGCGCGGGCGATCCGGTGCTCGTCACCTCCTTCCTCACGGTGATCCTCGGCGGGCTCGGCAGCATCGCCGGAGCGGTGGTGGCGGCGCTCATCGTCGGCTTCGTCGAGGCCTACGCGAGCGTCTATCTCGGCGGCTCCACCGGCGCGCTGATCCTGTTCGTGACCGTGCTGGTGATCCTGCTGGCGCGGCCGACCGGCCTGTTCGGGCGCGAGATCCGTGGCGCCTGAGCCGCCGATGGAGGCGCGCAGCCCCTCGCGCTGGGGCGCGCAGGAGTGGGCGGCGGTGGCGATCTTCGCCGCCGCGCTCGCGGTGCCCTGGGCGACCGACGACCTGCTGGTCCACTCCATCGTCAACCGCGTGCTGATCGGCGCCATGGCCGCGCTCAGCGTGTTCATCATGCTGCGCATGGACCTGCTCAGCTTCGCCACCCCGGCCTTCATGGCGCTCGGCGGCTACGCGGCGGTGCTGCTGGCGATGAACGGCGTGACGGAGGTGCTGCTGATCGTGCCGGCGAGCTTCCTCGTGCCGGCACTGGTCGCGCTGCCGCTCGGCGCGCTGGTCCTCCGGCTGCGCGGCGTCTATTTCGTGCTGGTCACCTTCGTGCTGACGGAGATCCTGCAGCTCGTCCTGTTCATGACGCCGCGCCTGACCGGCGGCGCGGACGGGCTCGCCGGCTTCCCGGCGCCGACCCTGCTCGGGACGGAGCTGAGCGACGCGCGGTCCGTGCTCGCGCTCGCCGCGGCGATGGCGCTGCTCGCGGCGGCGGTCACGGCGGCGCTGACCGCGCACTTCCGCCAGCACTTCGCCGCGATCGAGGAGAACGAGGTGCTGGCCGAGAGCCTCGGCCTCGTGGTCTGGCGCTACAAGGCGATGGGCTTCGTGGTCGCGGCGGGGATCGCGGGCATGGCGGGGTTCTCTCTCGGCAACATGCTGCTCACGGTGCATCCGACCTCGTTCGGCGCGCAGCAGGCGGTGGACACGATCGTCTATGCCATCGTCGGCGGGCGCGGCTCGATCCTCGGGCCGGTGGCCGGCGCCGCGCTGCTCGTCACCGCTTCCGATTTCCTCGGCAACCAGGGGCAGTACGCCCCGGGGCTGTTCGGCCTGCTGCTGATCCTCGTCACCCTCGTCGCGCGCGGCGGCATCGCCGGCGCGGTGGCGGCGCTGGCGCGGCGGCGGCGGGCGCCGCGCGTGGCGGCCGCGCCGGCGGCGGCGCCCGGGGCGGCGCGCGGGGGGGCCTGAGACGATGGCTCCCGCCGCGGGCGTCGAGGAACTGCGCGTCGAGAACCTGACCAAGCGCTTCGGCGGCCTGCGCGTGCTGGAGGGCATCAGCTTCGCCCTCGCCCCCGGCGACCTCCTCGGCGTGATCGGGCCGAACGGCGCCGGCAAGACGACGCTGATCAACGTCATTACCGGCCGCACCCCGCCCTCCGGCGGGCGCATCCTGCTCGGCGGCCAGGACATCACCGGCAGGCCGACGCATGCGGTGAGCCGCCTCGGCGTGGTGCGCAGCTTCCAGCAGACCAACACCTTCAAGGCCGCCTCGGTGCGCGAGAACGTCTCGCGCGCGCTGCGCTTCAGCGGCGGCGCGGGGCCGCAGGGCTGGGCGCGCGTGGCGCCGCTGCTCGAGGCCTTCGGCCTCGCGGCGCGGCTCGAGGAGCAGAGCGACAAGCTGCCCTACGGGCTGCAGAAGATGCTCGGCCTCACCCTCGCCTACGCCGCCGATCCCAAGGTGCTGCTGCTCGACGAGCCGGCCGCCGGGCTCGAGCGCAGCGAGCGGACGCGGGTGGACGAGTTCGTGCACCACGTCCGCGCCCGCGGCTGCTCGGTGCTGATCGTCGAGCACGACATGGACCTGGTGCGCCGCCTCTGCCCGCGCATCATCGTCCTCGACGCCGGCGTGGTGCTGGCCGAGGGGCCGCCGGCCGAGGTGCTTTCCCGCCAGGACGTGATAGACGCCTATGTCGGCGCCGACGCGGCGGAGGAGGCGGGGGCGGCCGCGTGATGCTGGAGATCCGCGACCTCGAGGTGCGCTACGGCGGCATCACCGCGCTGCGCGGCCTCTCGCTCGAGGTCCGCCAGGGCGAGACGGTGCTGCTGGTCGGCGCCAACGGCGCCGGCAAGTCGAGCACGATCAACGCGGTGATCGGCCTGGTGCGGCCCGTGCGCGGCGCCATCCGGCTGGACGGCCGGGACCTCGCCGCCATCCCCTGCGAGCGGCGCGCGCGCCTCGGCATCGGCTACGCGCCGGAGGGGCGGCGCGTCTTCCCCTCGATGACGGTGCGGGAGAACGTGCTCTCCGGCGCCTTCGGCCTGGGGGCGCGGCGGCAGCGCCAGGCGCTGGAGTGGCTGGTCTCGGTGTTCCCCTTCCTCGGCGAACGCGCCTCGCAGCCCGCCGGGCAGCTCTCCGGGGGGCAGCAGCAGCTCGTCGCCATCGCCCGCGCCATGTGCGCGCAGCCGCGCCTGCTGCTGCTCGACGAGCCCTTCCTCGGCCTCGCGCCGATCTGGGTGCGCCAGATCAGCGAGGCGATCCGCGAGATGCAGCGCCGCGGCACCACCATCCTGATGACCGAGCAGATGGCCCGCCCGGCGCTCCGCCTCGCCAGCCGCGGCTACGTCATGCGCGGCGGCGAGGTGCGGCGCGCGGGCACGGTCGCCGAGATCCGCGACAGCGCGCTCGCCGAGGAATACCTCTGATCCATCCCTGACGACCGGAACCGCCCATGCCCACGCCCCTGCTGTTCACGCCGATCCGCCTGCGCGACGTCACGCTCAAGAACCGCGTGGTGGTCGCGCCGATGCACCAGTACGCGGCGGTGAAGGGCTTCGCCACCGACTGGCACCTGATGAACGCCGGCCGCTTCGCCGCCGGCGGCGCCGGCCTCGTCATCATGGAGTCCACCAAGGTGGAGCGCCGCGGCTGCGGCACGGTCGGCGACACCGGGCTGTGGGACGACGCCTTCATCCCCGGCCTCGCGCGCTGCGCGGCGTTCATCCGCGCGCACGGCGCCGTGCCGGGCATCCAGCTCGGCCATTCCGGGCGCAAGGCGCGGCGCTTCCGGCCCTGGGAGGGCGGCAGACCGCTCACCCCCTCGCCGGAGATCGAGGACTGGGAGGCATGGGAGCTGGTCGCGCCCTCGGCCGTCCAGTGGCCCGAGGACGAGCCGCTGCCGCGCGCGCTGACGCGCGCCGAGATCCCCCGCGTCGTGGAGGCCTGGGCAGAGGCGGCGCGGCGCGCCGACCGGGCCGGGTTCGACATGCTCGAGATCCACGGCGCGCACGGCTACCTGATCCACGAATTCCTCTCCCCCTTCAGCAACCGCCGCACCGACGAGTACGGCGGGTCGGAGCTGAACCGCATGCGCTTCGCGATCGAGGTGGTGGAGGCGGTGCGCGCCGTCTGGCCGCCCGGCAAGCCGCTGTTCCTCCGCCTCTCCTGCGAGGACGACGCGGGCTGGGACCTGGCGCAGAGCATCCGCCTCGCGCGCCTCGTCGGCCCGAAGGGCGTGGACGTGATCGACTGCTCCTCGGGCGGCATGCGCGGCGCGCCGGTGGTCAGCGCCGGCCCGGTCGGCTACGGCTACCAGGTGCCCTACGCCGAGGCGATCCGGCGCGAGGCCGGCATCATGACGATGGCGGTCGGACTGATCGTGCACGCCGACCAGGCGGAGGCGATCCTCGAGGAGGGCCGCGCCGACCTGGTCGCGCTCGCGCGCGAACTGCTCTACAACCCGAACTGGCCGATGGACGCCGCGCGCAAGCTCGGCGTCGAGGGCGCGTTCGACACCGTGCCGCCGCCCCAGGCCTACTGGCTCGCCAAGCGGGCGAGCTCGGTCCGGGGGGTGGTGCCCTCGACCTACGGCCCCGGCCTCGAGGCCGCGCGGCGCGCGGCGGCCCCGGGCGCCTGACGTCGCCGCGCCGGGCGGCCGGCGGGGGCCGGGGGCGGGCGGCCGGCGGGCGCGCCTCTTGCCCGGCAGCCGGCCGATCCCATTGCTATGCGGCGCGGCAGCCGGGAGCCGGGCCCCGCCCGGGCGGTCGCGGCTGCCGCCCAGGCATTCCGGGCCAGAGGGAAGGGCAGAGGACAGGCATGACCGCCCCCGTCCACGTCATCGGCGCCGGCCTCGCCGGCAGCGAGGCCGCATGGCAGATCGCCGCCGCCGGCGTGCCGGTGGTGCTGCACGAGATGCGGCCCGCGCGCATGACCGAGGCGCATCGCACGGGCGGCTTCGCCGAGCTCGTCTGCTCCAATTCCTTCCGCGCCGACGATCCGCTCTCCAGCGCGGTCGGCCTGCTGCACGAGGAGATGCGCCGCGCCGGGTCGCTGATCCTCGCCGCCGCCGACGCGCACCGCCTGCCGGCGGGCGGCGCGCTCGCGGTGGACCGGGAGGGCTTCTCGGCCGAGGTCACGCGCCGGCTGGAGGCGCACCCCCTCGTCGCCGTGCGGCGCGCGGCGGTGGAGCGCCTGCCGCCGGCCGAGCGGGGGCCGGCGATCGTCGCCACCGGCCCGCTCACCGCCCCGGCGCTGGCCGAGGACATCCGCCGCCTGACCGGCGAGGATTCGCTCGCCTTCTTCGACGCCATCGCGCCGATCGTGCACCGCGACAGCATCGACATGGACATCGCCTGGATGCAGTCGCGCTACGGCAAGGGCGACGGCGCCGACTACATCAACTGCCCGCTCGACCGCGCGCAGTACGAGGCCTTCCTCGCCGCCCTGCTCGCCGCCGAGAAGACCGCGTTCCGCGAGTGGGAGACGGACACGCCCTATTTCGAGGGCTGCCTGCCGATCGAGGTGATGGCCGCGCGCGGGCCCGACACGCTGCGCTTCGGCCCGATGAAGCCCGTGGGCCTCCGCGACCCGCGCACCGGGCGGCGCCCCTACGCGGTGGTGCAGCTCCGCCAGGACAACGCGCTCGGCACGCTGTGGAACATGGTCGGCTTCCAGACCAAGCTGAAGCACGCCGAGCAGGTGCGGGTGTTCCGCACGATCCCGGGGCTCGAGCGGGCGGAGTTCGCGCGGCTCGGCGGGCTGCACCGCAACACCTTCCTCAACAGCCCGCGCCTGCTCGATCGGCTGCTGCGCCTGAAGGCCGCGCCGCACCTCCGCTTCGCCGGCCAGGTCACGGGGGTGGAGGGCTACGTCGAGTCGGCGGCGATCGGGCTGCTCGCCGGCCGCTTCGCCGCCGCCGAGGCGAGGGGCGAGGCGCCCGCCCCGCCGCCGCCCGAAACCGCCCTCGGCGCGCTGCTCGCGCACATCACGGGCGGCGCGACGGCCGAGACCTTCCAGCCGATGAACGTCAATTTCGGCCTGTTCCCGCCGCTTCCCGGCGCGCCGAAGGGGCGCGAGCGCAAGCGCGCCTATTGCGAGCGGGCGCTGCGCGCGCTGGACGCCTGGCTCGGCCGGCCGCATGTCCTGCCCGCGCCGCGCGAGGCGGCGTAGGCGAGGGCCGGTCCGCGGCGGGGCCGCGGCCGCGCGGGAAGGCCGGCGCGGAACGGCGGGCGTTCCGCGCCGGGGCTCAGAGGTAGTGCTCGGCGAGCGGCTTGAAGCCGTTGAAGCCCTGGCTCGCGTAGGTCGTCACATACGCCCCGGTGGCCAGGAGCTCCACCTTGTCCCCCGCCGCCAGCTTGAGCGGCAGGCGGTAGTTCGACTTCTCGTACAGCGTGTCCACGCTGTCGCAGCTCGGCCCCGCCACCGTCACCGGGCCCTCCGCCGTGCCGTCGTGCGGGGTGCGGATGGCGTACCTGATCGCCTCGCCCTCGGTCTCGGCCAGGCCGCCGAAGCGGCCGATGTCGAGATAGACCCAGCGCACCGGGTCGTCCTTGGCCTTGCGGCTGACCAGCACCACCTCGGACTGCACCACGCCCGCGTCGCCGACGATGAAGCGGCCCGGCTCGACGATGATCTCCGGCAGGGCGTTGCCGAAGTGCTCGACCAGCGCGCCCATGATGGCGGTGCCGAAATCCTCGATCTCCGGCACCGCCTCGCGGTAGCGCACCGGGAAGCCGCCGCCGAGGTTGACGAGCCTGACCTTCACCCCCGCCTCGCGCAGGTCGGTGAACAGCATCGCCACCCTGGCGATCGCCGCCTCGTAGGCCGCGGTCGTCGTCTGCTGCGAGCCGACGTGGAAGCTGAGGCCGACGGGATCGAGGCCCATCTCCCCCGCGGCGAGCATCAGCTCGCGCGCCATCCCGGCCTCGCAGCCGAACTTGCGGCTGAGCGGCCACTCGGCGCCCTCGTTGCCGACCAGGATGCGGCAATAGACCTGCGCGCCCGGCGCGGCGCGGGCGAGCTTCGCCAGCTCCTCCTCCGAATCGAAGGCGAACAGGCGCACGCCGCGCTCGAAGGCGGCGCGGATGTCGCGCTCCTTCTTCACGGTGTTGCCGTAGGAGACGGCCGCGCCGCACGCGCCGGCGGCGAGGCAGGCCTCGACCTCCTCGAAGCTCGCGGCGTCGAAGAACGAGCCGAGCCGGACCAGCCGCTCCAGGATCGGCGCGGCGGGGTTGGCCTTCACGGCGTAGTAGATGCGGGCGAGCGGCAGCGCCGCCTGCAGCCGGCGGTAATTCTCCTCCACCCGGTCCACGTCCAGCACCAGGCAGGGCGTGGCGGGCGCGGACTCGCGCAGGAAGCGTGCGATCTTGGGGGTCATCGCACCACCCTCCCCTAGGCAGCCGGGCCGCCCGTCGCGGCGGCGGCCCGTCAGTTGACGAAACGGTCGAACGAACCAGCGACCAAGAGTGTCCCGCGGCGCGCACCGCGGGGGTTGCCAGAACGCTTGACGTCGTTGCGTAAACCTTGCGCCGGGGCGGACCCTGTTCGTGCGGCGGGTCCGTGGCCTGGGGCCAGAGGCACGTGCGTACTGCGTCTGGCGCGCCATATAGGCGCGGCGGCCCCCGCTGCAAAGCGAAAAATCACCCCCTCCGCCCGGTCCTTTTCGCATGGAGGGGTTGTCGTTCCGGAAAACCGCCCCGCGACTCGGCCCTGTGGCGGGAAGCCTCGCGGGTGGAATGCTGCGGCGGCGGAAGTCCTCTGGCGGCGGGGGCGCGATCCCGGCCGGTGCCCGCCCCGCTCCGGGGGGCGAATCGGCGCCCCGCGGAGGGAGGGCGCCGGTGCCGGCGAAGGCCCGGGCGCCTGCGGTGGCGGCGCGCCGTCCCGCACCGCGGCGTCGGCAGAGGCGCCGTGCCGCCGCAGGCCCGCCGGGAAGCGGCCGGTGGTCCTCCGGGCCGGCGGGGGAGCCGTCGGCATTCCGGGCAGGGCGAGCGCCGGTCGCGCCGGTCGCCGCGAGGCGGCGCCGTCCGTCCGGCCGTCCCCCGGGGCCTTTCCCGCCGCGCTCCCGCCGGGCCCGCCCCGCCTTCAGGCGCGGGACGGCCGCCGGCGGGGGGCTGCCGGCGCCGCCGGGCGGCCCGCGCTAGCGGATCAGCCCCTCGGTCAGCGGGCTCGACGGATCGGCGGCGTACTTCTTCGGCATCCGCCCGGCGAGGTAGGCCAGCCGCCCCGCCTCGACCGCCGCCTTCATCGCCCGCGCCATGCGCACCGGGTCCCTGGCGTGGGCGATGGCGCTGTTCATCAGCACCGCGTCGCAGCCGAGCTCCATCGCCACCGTGGCGTCGCTCGCGGTGCCGACGCCGGCGTCCACCAGCACCGGCACCTTCGCCTGCTCGACGATGGCGCGGATCATCACCGGGTTCTGGATGCCGAGGCCGGAACCGATCGGCGCGCCGAGCGGCATGACGGCGCAGCAGCCCATCTCCTCCAGCCGCTTCGCCGCGATCGGGTCGTCGTTGCAGTAGACCATCACCTGGAAGCCGTCCTTGAGCAGCGCCTCGGCGGCCTCGAAGGTGGCGCGCATGTCCGGGTAGAGCAGCGGCGGCGGGCCGAGCACCTCGAGCTTCACCAGGTTCCACCCGCCGGCCTCGCGGGCGAGGCGGAGCGTGCGCACCGCCTCCTCGGCGGTGTGGCAGCCGGCGGTGTTGGGCAGGTAGGTGTAGCGCTTCGGGTCCACGTAGTCCTGCAGCATCGGCGCCTTGGGGTCGGAGAGGTTGACCCGCCGCACCGCGACGGTGACGATCTCCGCCCCGCTCGCCTCGATGGCGCGCGCGGTCTCCTCCAGGTCCTTGTAGCGGCCCGTGCCGACGATCAGGCGCGAGCGGAAGCGGCGGCCGGCGACCTCCCAGGTGTCGTCGGCGCCCGTGTGCAGGCCGTCCATGGCTCTCCTCAGCCTCCGCCGATGAAGTGCACGATCTCCAGCCGGTCGCCCGCGGCAAGCGCCGTCGTGGCATAGGTGGAGCGCGGCACGATCTCGAGGTTGCGCTCGACCGCCACCTTGCGCGGGTCGAGCCCGATGCGGGCGAGCAGGTCCGCCACCGTCGCCGGGGCCGGAATCTCGCGCCTCTCGCCGTTGACCGTGATCGCGATCGTTGCCGTCATGGCCGGGAATGTGGCGAAGCCGGGCCGGGCCGACAACCCGCCGGCGCCCGCCCCGGCCGCGCGGCCGGCGCCCGCCCGCCTTGCGGCAGGGGGAACGGTGCGCCCGCGAATCGGTGCCGCGCTTGCGGCCGCGGACCGCCCCATGCTAGCGGCCCACGGCATCGCGAAGCGAATCGGGCGCGGCCGTGGCTCCACCCCTCATCGCCGTCCTGAACGGCCCCAACCTCAACCTCCTCGGCACGCGCGAGCCGGAGAAGTACGGCACCGCCACGCTCGACGACGTCGAGGCGCTGTGCGCCGAGGCGGCGGAGGAGCTCGGGCTTGCCATCGATTTCCGCCAGACCAACAGCGAGGGGGAGCTGATCACCTGGGTGCAGGAATGCCGCGGCCGCGCCGAGGGCATCGTGATCAACCCGGCCGGCTACTCCCACACCTCGGTCGCGCTGATGGACGCGCTGCTCGCCGTCGGCCTGCCGGTGATCGAGGTGCACATCACCAACATCCACCGGCGGGAGGCGTTCCGGCATCACTCCTACGTCTCCCGGGCCGCGACGGGGGTGATCGCCGGGCTCGGCATCGGCGGCTACGCGCTCGCGCTGCGGGCGATGGCCGCGATCCTGGAGGCCGCCGCCGGGGACGATCCCACGCAGGACGAGGACGCATGACCGACGGCATCCGGTTCGATCCCGCCCAGATCCGCGAGCTGGCGCGGATCCTGCGCGACACCGACCTCACCGAGATCGAGCTGGTGGAGAAGGACAGCCGCATCCGCGTGGTGCGCCAGGTGACGGTGGTGCCGGCCGCGGCCCCCGCCTCCGCGACCGTCGCGGTGCCGGCGCCGACCGCGCCGCAGGCGGCCGCCGCCGCGCCGTCGGAACCGGCGGAGGCGACGCCGCCGGCCGGCACCGTGACCAGCCCGATGGTCGGCATCGCCTATCTGGCGCCCGAGCCCGGCGCGCCGCCCTTCGTGCAGGTCGGCAGCAAGGTGGCGCAGGGCCAGACCCTGCTGCTGATCGAGGCGATGAAGACCTTCAACCAGATCAAGGCGCCGAAGGCCGGCACCGTCACCCGCATCCTGGTCGAGAACGGCGCGCCGGTCGAGTACGGCGAGCCGCTCATGGTGATCGAGTAGCGGCCGGGGGCGGCGGCGACGATGTTCGGCAAGGTCCTGATCGCCAACCGCGGCGAGATCGCGCTGCGCATCCACCGCGCCTGCCAGGAGATGGGCATCCGCACCGTTGCGGTGCACTCCACGGCGGACGCGACGGCGATGCACGTGCGGCTCGCCGACGAGAGCGTGTGCATCGGTCCGCCCTCGCCGCGCGACTCCTACCTCAACGTCGCCGCCATCCTCTCCGCCGCCACCATCACCGGGGCGGACGCGATCCATCCGGGCTACGGCTTCCTTTCCGAGAACGCCCGCTTCGCCGAGATGGTGGAGGCGCACGGCTTCGCCTTCATCGGCCCCGCGCCCGAGCACATCCGCATGATGGGCGACAAGATCGCCGCCAAGGAGGCGATGCGCCGGCTCGGCGTGCCGCTGGTGCCGGGCAGCGAGGGGGCGGTGCCGACCGTCGAGGAGGCGCGCGCCGTCGCCCGCGAGGTCGGCTATCCGGTGCTGATCAAGGCCGCCGCCGGCGGCGGCGGGCGCGGCATGAAGGTCGCGCGCGGCGAGACCGAGCTCGAGGAGGCGTTCCGCGTCGCCCGCGCCGAGGCGCGCGCCGCCTTCGGCGACGATTCCGTCTACATCGAGAAGTTCCTCGACCGCCCGCGCCACATCGAGCTGCAGGTGCTGGCCGACACCCACGGCAACGTCGTCCACTTCGGCGAGCGCGACTGCTCGCTGCAGCGCCGCCACCAGAAGCTGGTCGAGGAGGCCGGCTCCCCGGCGCTGACCGCGGCCGCGCGCGACGCGCTCGGCGCGCAGGTGACGCGGGCGCTCGCCGAGCTCGGCTACCGCAACGCCGGCACGCTGGAGTTCCTGTGGCAGGACGGCCGGTTCGCCTTCATCGAGATGAACACCCGCCTGCAGGTCGAGCATCCGGTGACGGAGATGGTCTGCGGCGTGGACCTGGTGAAGGAGCAGATCCGCATCGCCGCCGGCGAGCGGCTCGGCTACCGCCAGTCCGACATCCGCTTCCAGGGCCACGCCATCGAGTGCCGCATCACCGCCGAGGACCCGGACAGCTTCGCGCCCTCGCCGGGGCGGGTGACGATGTACCACGCCCCGGGCGGGCCGGGCGTGCGCGTGGACAGCGCGCTCTACTCCGGCTACGCGGTGCCGCCCTACTACGACAACCTGGTGGCCAAGCTGATCGTGCACGCGCCGACGCGCGCCGAGGCCATCGCGCGCCTGCGCCGCGCGCTCGCCGAGATGGTGGTGAGCGGCATCAGGACGACGCTGCCGCTGCACCAGCGCATCGTCGCCGACCCGGAGTTCCAGGCCGGCGACTACACGATCCACTGGCTCGAGCGGTTCGTCGCGCGCGGGCGCGAGGCGCGGGCCCGCGCCGCGTAGAGGCCGGCCGGGCCCTCGGGGGGGGCGGTCAGGGGGCGGGGCGCACCGCGGTCGCGACCGTGCGCTCGTCCATCCGCGCGGCGTAGGTGAGGCCGCGCCGCGTCGCCCAGATGTTGACGAGCTGGTAGAGCGGGACGATGGCGACGTCCTCGCTCACCATCCGCACCGCCTCGCGCAGCATCCGCTCGCGCCGCTCCTCGTCGAGGGTCGCGACCGCGCGCTCGGTCAGCGCATCCAGCGCCGGGTTGGAGTAGCGGGCGGAGTTCGCCGCGCCGCGCCGCCGCGCGCGGTCGTAGGTGCCGAAGACGTTGACCAGCATGTAGCTCGCCTCCCCGGTGACGCTGCCCCAGCCGGTGAGGCGCACGCCGAACTCCTGCCGCGCCGAACGGGCGGCAAAGGAGGCCCAGGGCAGCGCCTCGACCTGGGTGCGCACGCCGATGCGGGTCCACATCTGCGCGATCGCCTGCGCGGTCTTGGCGTCGTTCGGGTAGCGATCGTTCGGGGTGTGCAGGGTGAGGCGGAAGCCGTCGGGGTAGCCGGCCTCGGCGAGCAGCCGCCGCGCCGCGTCCGGGTCGTAGGGCGGCACCCCGACCTCCGGGTCGTGGCCGAAGGAGCCGGGCGGCAGCCACTGGCCGGTCGGGTCCGCCGTGCCCTCCATCACCCGCTCGGCGAGCGCCCGGCGGTCGATCGCCAGCGAGAGCGCGCGGCGCACCCGCACGTCCTTGTAGGGATTGGCCGCCAGCGGGCGGCCTTCGTTGTCCGCGACGAAGACCGGGTTCTCGGTGCGCGAATGGTCGAAGGCGAGGTGGATCATGCGCAGGCCCTGGATCTCGTGCAGGGCGACGCGCGGGTCGCGCCGCAGGCGCGCGAGGTCGGTCGAGGGCACCTGGTCGATCACGTCCACGTCGCCGGCGAGCAGCGCCGCGGTGCGGGCGCCGTCGTTGGCGATGAAGCGGTAGGAGACGCGCGCCCACGGCTCCGCGCCGCCCCACCAGGCGTCGTTGCGGGCCATCTCGGTGCGGTCGCCGGCGCGGTGGGCGACCAGCCGGTAGGGCCCGGTGCCGATGGCGGCGCGGCCCGCGTTGTAGTCCTCGGTGGTCGCCCCCTCGCCGGCGTGGCGCGAGACGATGGCGACCGAGGCGAGCTCGGTCGGCAGCAGCGGATGCGGCGCCGCGGTGTGCAGGCGGAGCAGCAGCGGCTCCACCACCTCGACCCGGGCGATGGCGCGCACCATGCCGCCGAAGCCGCCGGGGCTGTTCGGCACGTGCGGGGCGCGGGCGATGGTGAAGGCGACGTCGTCGGCGGTGAAGGGGCGCCCGTCGTGCCACGTCACGCCCGGGCGCAGGCGGAACTCCCACACCGTCGGCTCGACCGCGCGCCAGCTCTCGGCGAGGCCGGGATAGGGGCGCGCCCGGGGGTCGCGCTCCACCAGGCGGTCGAAGAGGTGCATCGCGAGGGAGTTGTTGGGGCTCGCGTTGTAGAAATGCGGGTCGAGCGAGGTCACCGCCCCGCCGATGCCGATGGCGAGCGCCGCGCCGCCCGGCGCCGCCTGCTGCGCCGCCGCCGGCGCCCCGGCGAGCGCGGCGGCAAGGGCAAGGGCGGCGGCGCGGCGGCGCGGGCCGGGCAGGGGGGCGGGGGGACGGAGCGGAGGGTGCATCGGCATCTCCCGGGCTGGCGCGCGCTCGCGCGAGCCTAGCGGGGGGCTGGTCGGGCTGCTACAAGGACGGTGTCTGGGAGCGACCCGAGGGCGAGAAGAATGTCCGCAACCCTGAGGAGGAACGCGTCCGTCGCGGCCGGTGCCGCCGCGCTGGCGCTGGCAGTCCTGGGCGCCGCCGCGCCCGCCCGCGCGCAGACGCTGACCATGGCGGTCGGCGCGCCGGTCACCTCGCTCGACCCCCACTACCACCAGCTCTCGCCCAACAACGCGGTCGCGGACATGATCTTCGACCGCCTGATCAACACCGACAACCTCTCGCGCATGGTCCCCGGCCTCGCCGTGGAGTGGCGCGCGGTCGAGCCGACGGTGTGGGAGTTCCGGCTCCGCCCGGGCGTCCGCTTCCACAACGGCAACCCGTTCACCGCCGAGGACGTGGCCTTCACTCTCCAGCGGGTGCCCAACGTGCCCAACAGCCCCTCCTCCTTCGCCGCCTATGTGCGGCCGATCCGGGGGGTGGAGATCGTGGACCCGCTCACCATCCGGCTGCGCACCGCCGCCCCCGCGCCCCTGCTGCCGCAGGACCTCACCAACGTCCGCATCCTCGACCGCGAGACGCACGAGGGCGCGGCGACCGAGGACTACAACTCGGGCCGCGCCGCCGTCGGCACCGGGCCCTGGCGCGTCGTCCAGCACCGCAGCGGCGACCGCATCGAGTTCGAGCGCAACGACGGCTACTGGGGCGAGAAGCCGGCCTTCCAGCGCGTGACCTACCGGATGATCACCAACGACGCGGCGCGCACCGCGGCGCTGCTCGCCGGCGACGTCGAGTTCATCGACCAGGTGCCGACCTCGGACCTCGCCAAGCTGCGCGCCGACCAGCGGGTGACGCTGTCGGAGATCACCGGCCTGAGGCTGATCTTCCTCGGCCTCGACCACCTGCGCGCGCCGAACGAGAACTCGCCCTTCGTCACCGACCACGAGGGGCGGCCGCTCGGCCGCAACCCGCTGCGCGACGTGCGGGTGCGCCGCGCGCTCTCGATGGCGATCGACCGCCAGGCGATCACGCAGCGGGTGATGGAGGGCGCGGCGACGCCGGCGGGCCAGTTCCTGCCCCAGGGGGTGTTCAGCCACGTGCCCGAGCTGACGCCGCCGCGCTTCGACCCCGAGGGCGCGCGCCGCCTGCTCGCCGAGGCCGGCTACCCGCAGGGCTTCCGCATCACCCTGCACAGCCCGAACGACCGCTACATCAACGACGCGCGCATCGCCCAGGCGGTCGGCCAGATGTGGACCCGCATCGGCGTGCGCACCGCGGTCGAGGCGCAGACCTGGACCACCTTCATCGCCCGCGCCGGGCGGCAGGAGTTCTCCGCCCACCTGATCGGCTGGGGCTCCAACCCCGAGGGGTCGCACCCGCTGCGCAACATCATCGCCACCTACAACCGCGAGCGCGGCTTCGGCGCCTCCAACCGCGGCCGCTACTCCAACCCGGAGGTGGACGCGCTGATCGAGCAGGCGCTGGTCGAGATGGACGAGGAGAAGCGCGAGCGCATCCTGCAGGAGGCGCAGCGCAAGGCGTTCGAGGACGTGGCGATCATCCCGCTGCACATCCAGACCAACATCTGGGCGATGCGCCGCCACCTCGCCCACACCCCGCGCAACGACGAGCTGACCCGGGCGCAGGACGTCCGGCCGGCCAACGCCGCCGCCCGCTAGCGCCCGGGAGGGGCGGGGCGCATGAGCGTCTACCTGCTCCGGCGGCTGCTGCAGGCGGTCGCCGTCGTGTTCGCCATGTCGCTGATCGTCTTCGTCGGCGTCTATGCGATCGGCGATCCGGTCGAGATCCTGATCAGCCCCGACGCCGACCAGCTCGAGCGCGAGCGCGCCATCGCCGCGCTCGGCCTCGACCTGCCGCTGTGGGAGCAGTACTTCGTCTTCCTCGCCCGGGCGATGCAGGGCGACCTCGGCCGCAGCTTCGTCTTCAACGAGCCGGCGCTCCGGCTGATCCTGCAGCGCATGCCGGCGACGCTCGAGCTCGCCTTCGGCGCCACCATCATGGCGCTGATCATCGGCCTTCCCCTCGGCCTCTACGCCGGGCTGCGGCCGCACTCGCCGCTCAGCCGCGCGATCATGGCCGGCTCGATCCTCGGCTTCTCGCTGCCGACCTTCTGGGTCGGGCTGATGCTGATCATGGTGTTCGCCGTGCAGCTCGGCTGGCTGCCCTCCACCGGTCGCGGGCCGACGCGGGAGCTGCTCGGCCTGCAGTGGAGCTTCCTCACCTGGGAGGGGATGCGCCACATGCTGATGCCGGCGATCAACCTCTCGCTGTTCAAGATCAGCCTGGTGATCCGCCTGACGCGGGCGGGCGTGCGCGAGACCATCCTGCAGGACTACGTGAAGTTCGCCCGCGCCAAGGGCCTCCGCCCCGCGCGCGTGGTCGGCGTGCACGTGTTCAAGAACATCCTGATCCCGGTGGTGACGGTGGTGGGGCTCGAGCTCGGCTCCACCATCGCCTTCAGCGTGGTGACCGAGAGCGTCTTCGCCTGGCCGGGGATGGGCAAGCTGATCATCGATTCGATCAACGTGCTCGACCGGCCGGTGATCGTCGCCTACCTGATGATCATCGTGCTGATGTTCATCACCATCAACCTGGTCGTGGACCTCACCTACTCGGTGCTGGATCCGCGCGTGCGGCTGGAGGCCAAGGGGACATGAGCGATCTCGCCCTCGGTCGCGGCGCCGTCCCCGCCGCCGCGGCGGCGCCGGAGCGGGTGGAGACCCCGTTCCGCCGCTTCGTCAGCGAGTTCGCCGAATCGCGCCTCGCGCTGCTCGGCCTCGCGGTGTTCGCGCTGGTCGCGCTGGCGGCGATCCTCGCCCCCTGGATCGCGCCGCAGAACCCCTACGACCTCGCCCAGCTCGACATCTTGGACGGGCGGATGGAGCCCGGCACGGTGGGCGGCGCCGGCTTCACCTACTGGCTCGGCACCGACGACCAGGGCCGGGACATGCTCTCCGGCATCATGTACGGGCTCCGCATCTCGCTCTCGGTCGGCGCGGGGTCGGCGCTGATCGCCTGCCTGGTGGGGGCCTCGCTCGGCCTGCTCGCGGCCTATGCGGGCGGGCGGACCGACAGCCTGATCATGCGCCTCGTGGACCTCCAGCTCTCCTTCCCCGCGATCCTCGCGGCGCTGATGATCCTCGCCTTCCTCGGCAAGGGCATCCTCAACGTCGTGATCGCGCTGGTGCTGGTGGAGTGGGCCTACTACGCGCGCACCGTGCGCGGCACCGCCCTGGTCGAGCGCCGGCGCGAGTACATCGAGGCGGCGCACTGCCTCGCGCTGCCCACGCACCGCATCCTGTTCCGCCACCTGCTGCCCAATTGCCTGCCGCCGCTGATCGTCGTCGGCACCATGCAGGTCGCGCGCGCGATCGCGCTCGAGGCGACGCTCTCCTTCCTCGGCCTCGGCGTCCCCATCACCGAGCCCTCGCTCGGCCTCCTCATCGCCAACGGCTACGAGTACATGCTCTCCGGCAAGTACTGGATCAGCTTCTATCCGGGGATCGCGCTGCTGATCACCATCGTCTCGATCAACCTCGTCGGCGACCAGCTGCGCGACGTGCTGAACCCGCGGCTCAGGAAGTGAGCGGCGCCGCCTCCCCGACGCTGGAGGTGCGCAACCTCCGCACCCACTTCTTCACCCGCGCCGGCGTGGTGAAGGCGGTGGACGACGTCTCCTTCACCGTGCCGCGCGGCAAGGTGCTCGGCCTCGTGGGCGAGTCGGGGTCGGGCAAGTCGGTGACGGGGTTCTCGATCATCGGCCTGGTGGACCCGCCGGGCCGCGTCGTCTCCGGCGAGATCCTGTTCCAGGGCCGCGACCTGACGAGGCTCTCGGAGGAGGAGATGCGCGACCTCCGGGGCAACCGCATCGCCATGATCTTCCAGGACCCGATGATGACGCTCAATCCGGTCCTGCGCATCGACACCCAGATGATCGAGACGGTGCTCGCCCACGCCAGGGTCTCGCGCGAGGAGGCGCGGCAGCGCGCGCGCGACGCGCTCGGCATGGTCGGCATCCCCTCGCCGGAGGAGCGGCTGCACGCCTATCCGCACCAGTTCTCCGGCGGCATGCGCCAGCGCGTGGCGATCGCGATCGCGCTGCTGCATCGTCCCGACCTGATCATCGCCGACGAGCCCACCACCGCGCTCGACGTGACGATCCAGGGCCAGATCCTCGCCGAGGTGCAGAAGCTCTCGGCGACCACCGGCACCGCGCTGATCTGGATCACCCACGACCTCTCCGTCGTCGCCGGCCTCGCCGACGAGATCGCGGTGATGTACGCCGGGCGCATCGTCGAGCGCGGCCCGGTCGCCGAGGTGCTCGACCGCCCGCTGCACCCCTACACCGTCGGCCTGATCGGCTCGGTGCCGAGCCGCAACCGGCGCGGCGAGCCGCTGCGCCAGATCCCGGGCATGACGCCCTCGCTGCTCAACCTGCCGCCCGGCTGCGCCTTCCGCGCCCGCTGTCCGCGCGCCGACGAGGCCTGCCGCGCCGAGCCGCCGATGCGCGAGCTCCTGCCCGGGCGCGAGGCGCGCTGCTTCCGCCCGCACCTCGAGGCCGCCGCGGAGACCGCGGCATGAGCGCCGCCGCCCTGGACACGGCGCGCCCCGCCGCGACCGCGGCGCCGCCGATGGTCGAGCTGCGCGGCGTCTCCCGCCGGTTCGAGAAGCGGCTCGACCTCGCTGGCAAGCTTGCCCGGCGGCTCGGCCTGCCCGTGCGCGAGGAGGTGGTGCACGCGGTGGACGGCGTCGACCTCGCCATCCGCAGGGGCGAGGTGGTGGGCCTGGTCGGCGAGTCGGGCTGCGGCAAGTCCACCCTCGGGCGCATGGTCGCGGGCATCCTGCCGCCCTCGGCCGGGACCATCCTGCGCGACGGGCGCGACATCACCACCCTGCCGCCGGCCGAGGCGCGCGCGGTCAAGCTGCGCACGCAGATGATCTTCCAGGACCCGTACGCCTCGCTCAACCCGCGCATGAAGGTCGCGGACATCGTCGGCGAGGCGCCGCTCGTGCACGGCATCGTCACGCGCGCCGAGTTCGACGCCTACGTGGACGAGCAGCTCCGCCGCGCCGGCCTCGACCCCGCCTTCAAACGGCGCTACCCGCACCAGTTCTCGGGCGGGCAGCGCCAGCGCATCGGAATCGCCCGCGCGCTGGCGGTGAAGCCCGACTTCCTGGTCTGCGACGAGGCGGTGGCGGCGCTCGACGTCTCGATCCAGGCGCAGATCCTCAACCTGTTCATGCGGCTGCGCCGCGAGCTCGACCTCACCTACCTCTTCATCAGCCACGACCTCGGCGTGGTCGAGCACCTCTCCGACCGCGTCGTGATCATGTATCTCGGGCGCGTGCTCGAGGAGGCGCCGGCGGAGGAGGTGTTCCGCCGCCCGAACCACCCCTACACGCGCTCGCTGCTCGCCGCCGTGCCGCGCATCGAGGCGCGCAAGCGCGCCTTCTCCGCGGTGCAGGGGGAGATCCCCTCGCCGCTGCACCCGCCTCCGGGCTGCCACTTCCACCCGCGCTGTCCGCACGCGACGGAGCGCTGCCGGGTGGAGCGCCCGCGCCTGCGCGAGATCGCGCCCGGCCACCGCAGCGCCTGCCACCTCAACGACGCGCTGGCATGACGCGTCCTCGCGCCGTGCCGCTGCTTCTCGCGCTCGCGCTGGCGGCCGCGGCCCTCGCTGCGTGCGAGCGCGGCGGCGGGCAGTCCGGCCCCTACATCGGCCTCGGCGGCGGGATGAGCCATGGCGTGCGGTAGCGGCCGCCGAAAACCCGCCGCGCCTGTTGTTGCCTCTCGCTGGCCGTTCGCCGCGGCTGCGGATGCCAACCCCCTATCTGGCGCGACGGCCGCCGGCACGCGGGGGTCGCCGACAGTGTCCTGACTTAGGAATGGTGTCCGTCCGACGGGGCCGCTGGGGACTGGGTAGCCCCCCATTCGCGGAGTTGGCGATCTGGGACCAGGCCGATTGACCTTCAGGTTGCGTTCGCCGATCCTGTACCTCGGCACGAACTAGCACGCGCAGGGAATGGGCGGCGTGGACAAGAGCAGCAGCGAGGCAGGGAAGACCACGGTAGCGCCCGGGTGGGACGGCTTCTCGGAAGCGCTGAAGCCGCTGCTTGCAAAACTTAACGACCTGCATGCCGCGGTGCTGTTCCAGGCGCTCGGGTCCGACCGGATCATTGAATTTGCGGCGTTCGATGTGCGGGTGCGGATGCATCTGCCTTTCGCTGCGGTCGACGCGATCCAACGCAACATCCTCGTCCGGCATGCGTTCTACGAAGCGCCGGCGCTCGCCCAGGTACGCGGGCTGATCCGCCGCGGCGCAGTCGTGGCGGACATTGGAGCCAACATTGGCAACCATACCCTGTTCTTCGCCATGGTTTGCGGCGCCGGGATGGTGCACGCCTTCGAGCCGATGCGCGTGACCTTCGAACTGCTCCGGCGCAACGTCGCTCTCAACAACCTATCCAACGTCAATTGCATCAACGCCGCGCTTGGCGCGGAGCAAGGGCGCGCAGACCTGCTCGGCTTTGCACAGCACAACATGGGCGCGGCTCGCCTGCTCGCGTCCGAGACCGACACCGGCGACTACACCGTGACCACTCTTGACGCGCAGGGCTTTGATCGCCTCGATTTCGTCAAGATCGACGTGGAAGGCGCGCACCTCGCGGTGCTCGAAGGCGCCCGCGAGACGCTGGCGCGCCATCGTCCGCTGATCTGGATCGAGCTAAGGCCCGGGCTCGGCGAGCTGGAGACGGGGGACGCCGCGCTGCGCGCCCTCGGCTATCGCCAGGTGCGACCGCTCTCCCACATGAACTGGCTCTACCAGCACGCCGGCTGATGCCCGGCAGCGCGGATTTCCCCGGCTGCCGAGCTCGGCGGCGTCCGCGTTCCGCCCCTAGACCGTGAACTGTTCGGCGATGATCCGCTCGGAAAGGTTGTGGTCCGGGTCGAACAGCATGGTCAGCGAGATGCTGCGGTCCTCGCGCACCTCCACCCGCTGCACGTCGCGCACCTCGGTGTAGTCGGCGACGGCGGCGACCGGGCGCTTCTCCGGCTCCAGGATCTCGAACACCACCACCGCCTTGTTCGGCAGCAGCGCCCCGCGCCAGCGCCGCGGCCGGAAGGCGCTGATCGGCGTCATCGCCAGCAGCTCGGCGCCGAGCGGGATGATCGGCCCGTGCGCCGAGAGGTTGTAGGCCGTGCTGCCGGCCGGCGTGGCGACGATGATGCCGTCGCAGATCAGCTCCGGCAGCCGCTCCTTGCCGTCCACCAGGATGCGGATCTTAGCCGCCTGCCGCGTCTCGCGCAGCAGCGAGACCTCGTTGATGGCGAGCGCCTCCTCCACCCGCCCGTCCGCCGTCGTCGCGATCATCCGCAGGGGATGCAGCACCGCCGCCTGCGCCACGGCGAGGCGCTCGAGCAGCCCCTCCTCGCGGTAGTCGTTCATCAGGAAGCCGACGCTGCCGCAATTCATCCCATAGACCGGGATGTTGCGGCCGAGGAAGCGGTGCTGCGTCTCCAGCATGAAGCCGTCGCCGCCCAGCGCGACGATCACCGCCGCCTGCTCCGGCGGCACGTCGCCGTAGCGGGCGACGAGGCGTTCGCGCGCCGCGCTCGCCACCTCGGTCGCGGCGGCGAGGAAGGCGATGCGCCCGGCGAAGGCCTGCGCTCCCACCGTCGGCGCATCCGCCGCCGAGGGGCGCGCGCCGGCGTCCGGCGCGGCAGCGGTCGCGCTCACGCCAGCCTGCGGTGCTCGAGCACCCGCATGTCGCGCCGCACCCGCTCGGTCAGCGCCCGGTCCACCCGCGCCGTGGCCCAGCCCACCCCGTCGGAGGCCTTCGCCACCACATGCCCCCAGGGGTCGCAGACCAGGGAGTGGCCGTAGACCTGCCGCCTCTGCCCGCGTTCCAGATACTCGCCCCAGCTCGCCGCGGCGGCGATCCAGCACTGGGTCTCGATGGCCCGCGCCCGCAGCAGCACCTCCCAGTGGTCCTTCCCGGTGGCGAGGGTGAAGTTGGAGGGGACGAAGATCAGCTCCGCCCCGGCCCGGCGCAGCGCCAGGTAGAGCTCGGGAAAGCGCACGTCGTAGCAGATCGAGAGGCCGAGCCGCACCCCGCCCGGCCCGTCCAGCGTCACCAGCTCGCGCCCGCCCTCGTAGGCCGCGCTCTCGCGGTAGCCGGTGCCGTCCGGGGCGGTGATGTCGAACAGGTGGATCTTGCGGTAGCGCGCCACCTCCCGTCCCTCCGGGTCGAACACGACGGTGGTGTTGCGCAGCCTTCCGCCCTCGCCCCCCGCCTCGATGATCGAGCCGCCATGGACGAAGATGCGGTTGGCGCGCGCCATCGCGCGCAGGAACTCGTAGGCCGGCCCGCCCGTGCCGCCGGAGCCCGGCGGGGGCAGGAGCTCGGCCGCGGCCTCGCGCGCCGCACGGTCGCCGCCCAAGTTGGTCCAGGTTTCGGGCAGGCTGATCAGGTCGGGACGGTCGGCGGCGATGGCGGCCTCCGCCAGGCGGCGCGCCTGGGCGATGTTGGCGGCCTTGTCGCTGCCCTGGTTCATCTGGAGCACGGTGACGCGCATGGCGGAGGGATAGGGCGGGACGCGCTCGGGGGTGGCGGGCGCGCCGGCGGCAGGCCGGCGCGGCGGGGTCACGGCCAGGGGCCGGCGCCATCAAGCCGCAGCGGCGCGGCGGCGGCAAGGGCTTGGCGCGCGCCCGGCCGCGCTCCGGTCGCGCCGCGGCGACGCTCCCCGATCCCCGGCGGCCGCGCGCGCGGAAGCGACGGATCCTGCTCGGCCTGCTGGCGGCGCTGCTCGCCCCGGCGGCCGCGCGCGCGCGGAAGCGATGAGGACGCGGCCGCGCTGGCCGGCCGGATCGCCCCGGCGGCCGCGCGCGCGGAAGCGATGGCGTGCCGGCCGCGCGGCCGCCACCCCGGAGGGTCGTCGCTCCCCGGGACCGGCGTCCCGCGCGGCCGGAGGAAGCCGGCCGGGGCGCCCGCCGCCGGAAGGCCGCCGCCCCGGCCCCCGCCGCGCGGGTTGTGGCGGCGCGCCCGGCGCCGCAGGATGGCGCCCCTTGCACCGGGCCGGCCGGCCCGGCCGTTTCCGACCCGGCGCCGCCGCGCCCGCAGGAGCCGCTTCCCGCCCGTGCCGCTCGACCCCGCCGACAACAGCGCCCAGCGCAATTCCCCCTCCTATCGCCTGGCGGTGGAGGACACCGCGTTCCTGCTGCGCGAGGAGTTGCGGCCGCTCCGCTTCGCCCTCGAATACGCCAAGCCCGACCTGATCCTGCGCGACTGGGGCGTGCGCTCGACCATCGTCGTCTTCGGCTCCGCCCGCATCCCCTCGCCCGAGCAGGCCGAGGCCGCCATCGCCGCCGCGCCGGCGGGCGAGGCGCGCGAGCGGGCGCGCCGCCGCGCCGCTCTCGCGCGCTACTACGCGATGGCGCGGGAGTTCGCGCGCATCGTCTCGCTGCGCGGCGGCGCCCTCTCGCCCAACGGGCGGCTGCGCGACAACGTGATCGCCACCGGCGGCGGCCCGGGGATCATGGAGGCGGCGAACCGCGGCGCCGCCGACGTCGGCGCCCCCTCGATCGGCTTCAACATCACCCTGCCGGCCGAGCAGGAGCCGAACGCCTACACCACGCCCGAGCTGACCTTCCGCTTCCACTACTTCGCCATGCGCAAGATGCATCTCGCGATGCGCGCCAATGCGCTGGCGATCTTCCCCGGCGGCTTCGGCACCTTCGACGAGCTGTTCGAGCTGCTCACGCTCGTGCAGACGCGCAAGGCGCCGCCGTTGCCGATCGTCCTGTTCGGCGCGGAGTACTGGCGGCGCGCGGTCGGCTGGGAGGTGCTGGTCGAGCACGGCATGGTGGACCGCGCCGACCTCGGCCTGTTCGAGATCGTGGACGGTGCCGAGGAGGGCTGGCAGGCCCTGCTGCGCCGCGGCCTCGGCGCCCACTCGCCGCTTGGCCGCGCCGTGCTGGACGAGGAATGAAGGAACCGCCGCCGCGTCCGCTCAGGCCCGGCCGTCCCGGTCGCGCCGCCGCGGCGCGAGGTCCCAGGAGCGGCGGTCCGCCTCGTGCAGGGCATCGGCGCGGCTGAGGCCGATGTCGGACAGCATGCGGTCGTCCATCGCGGCGAGCTGGCGGCGGCTCTCGATCGCCCGCAGCATGCGGACCAGGAACCCCCGCCAGGTGCCGCGCGCCGCGCGCTCCCGCAGGGCGGCGCCGGCGGCTTCCTTGGAGACCCCTGCGAAATGCCTAGAGCGGTGTTCTTAGAGTCTGTCTCGAAACGCCTTCGATATGAGCCTGTGGGGCTGGATGGCCGGCCCGCGCCGTGATTCGAACGGGTTGCGACACCTTGGCCGAACGACGCGATGTGGACCCCGGCCACCCGGACGCCTCGAAAACCCCCTGGCTGCGACGCGGTGTGATCTGATTCGCTTCGACTGGTGATGGCGGGGGCGCGGCATGGCGGGGCAGGCGCGTTTGTTCGACGCGGAGGAGCGTCTGCGCTGGCTCTCGGCCTCGGGCGGCTTGCTGGAACGGCTGCGCGCCGTGGTGGATTTCGAGGCGTTCCGTGCGGAGCTCGAGGCGGCGCTGCCGCGGGCGGACCGCAGCCGCGGCGGGCGGCTGCCCTACGACGCGGCGCCGATGGTCCGCGTGCTGGTGCTGCAGGCGCTCGGCACGCTTTCGGACGAGCAGACCGAGTACCAGCTGCGCGACCGGCTGTCGTTCATGCGCTTCGCGGGCCTGGCGCTGCACGAGGCGGTGCCCGATGCCAAGGCGGTCTGGCCCTGCCGCGGGCGGCTGACGCGCGCGGGCGCGCTGGCCCGGCTGTTCGCCCGCTTCG
>NZ_JAHZUY010000015.1 GCF_019458025.1 Caldovatus aquaticus
ATGCTTCAATCGCCTCAAGCATTTCCGCCGCATCGCCACACGCTTCGACAAGCTCGCACGCAACTACCTCTCCACCGTCGCCCTCGCCGCCATCCGGCTGTGGACACGGTTTGAGTCCAGGACCTAGGCCGCGGCGAAGCCGAGGCGGTCGGCGAGGCCGAACTCCTCGGCCAGCGCGCGCAGCCGGTTCCAGGTGGCGTCCTCGATCGCGATGCCGTTCGCGGCGCGCTCGCGCTCGCGCCGATGCTCGATCTCGCCGGGGTAGAGCACGCCCTCGCTGCCCGCGGCGGGCGGCGTCGCCTTGAGGTAGCGGGCGAACGCCGCCACCTCGGCGCGGAACTCGGCGAGCGGGCGGAAGGCGTCCACCCGGAACACGGCGAGGAAGCAGCCGTCGTTGTGCCGCCCCGAGGGCTCGACGCCGAAGCCGAGGCCGGTGAGCAGCCCGCACAGGATCTCCACCATCACCGCGAGGCCGTAGCCCTTGTAGCCCTCGCCGGGCCCGCCGAGCGGCAGCAGCGCGCCGCCGGCGAGGCGCCCCGGGTCGGTGGTGAGCTGGCCGTCGCTGTCCACCACCCAGCCGCGTGGGATCTCCTGCCCCCGCGCCTCGGCGAGCTTCACCTTGCCGACCGCGACGGCGGAGGTCGCCATGTCGATGAACAGCGGCCCGTCGAGGTCGGAAGGCACGGCGATCGCGATCGGGTTGGTGCCGAGCCGCGCCTCGCGCCCACCGAAGGGCGCGACCGCCTTGGGCGAGCGCCCCGAGTCGGCGGCGATCAGGCCGATCATCCCGGCCTCGGCGGCCATCAGCGGATAGGCGGCGAGGCGCCCGATATGGCCCTGGCGGAACACGGTGGCGGCAGCGACGTCGGCCTTGCGCGCCTTCTCGATCGTGTGGCGCATCGCCCGCTCGGTCACCACGTAGCCGAAGCCCCAGTGGCCGTCCACGACGGTGGTGGTGGCGGATTCCCGCACGATCTCCCATGGCGCGCCGGGCACGATGTGGCCGCGCCGGATGCGCGCGATGTAGTCGGGGATCTGGATGATGCCGTGCGAGTCGTGGCCGGCGAGGTTGGCGCCGATGCAGAAGCGCGCGACCGTCGCTGCCTCCTCCTCCGGCACGCCGGCGCCGACGAGCAGGGCGCGGGCGATCTCGCGCAGGCGGTCGGCGGGCACGGTCGGCATGGCGCGTCTCCTCCGTGGCGGCGGGGCGAGCCTAACCCTGGCGCCGCCGCCCCGCCAGCGCGGCGGTTGCCGGGCCGCGGCCGGGCTCGGTAGGCTCGAGCGCAGTTCGGGGGAGAAGGCGCGCAATGGACTGGATCGAGGTCAACGGCACGGCGCTGCGCTACGACCTCAGCGGCGAGGGGCCGTCCACCCTGGTGCTGGTGCACGAGATGGGCGGCACGCTCAACAGCTGGGACGAGGTCGCGCCTGCGCTGGCGCGGCGGCGCCGCGTGCTGCGCATGGACCTGCGCGGCGCCGGCATGAGCGAGAAGGTGCGCGGCCGGCTCGACATCGACGTGCTGACCGCCGACATCGCGGCGCTGCTCGATGCGCTCGGCGTCGCGGCGCCGGTCGCGATCGCCGGCAATGCGGTCGGCGCCGCCATCGCCATCCGCTTCGCGGCGCGCCGGCCCGAGCGCACCCGCGCGCTGATCGCGTCGAGCCCCGCCTGCGGCGTGGCGGCGGAGCGCAGGGCCGGCCTGCTCGAATACGCCGAGCGGATGGAGCGCGAGGGGCTGCGCGCGGTGGTCGAGACCGCGATGGCGGCGGGCTACCCGGAGGTGCTGCGCACCGATCCCGCGCGCTTCGCCCGCTTCCGCGCCCGCTGGCTGGGCACCGATCCGGCGAGCTTCGCGGCGATCTACCGCATGCTGGTCCACCTCGACATGGAGGCGGACTTCGCCCGCGTCGCCTGCCCGACGCTGGTGATCGCCGGCACGCACGACACGCTGCGCCCGCGCGCGCTGGTCGAGCCGGTGGCGCGCGCGATCCGCGGTGCGCGGCTGATCGAGTTGCCGACCGGCCACTACTCCGCCGCGCAGACGCCGGGGGCGGTCGCCGCGGCCTACGAGGCGTTCCTCGCCGAGCTGGGCTGCTAGCGCGGTCGCGGACGGCCGGAAACGGCTCGAGACCCGCGGCGGCAGGCGCGGCGCGCCGCTCAGACGAATTTGCGCCGCCGCGACCGCCGCGGCGGATCGCGCGGGAAGGCGAGGCCGCTCGCGTCCACGCGCAGGTTGACCAGCGTCTTCGCCATCTCGATCGCGCAGCCGTAGCCCTCGAGCACCGGCACGTCCCAGCCGAGCTCCGCCAGGCGCCGCCCGAGCGGGCGCTGCAGCCAGTAGGCGGCGGAGCAGCCGAGGATCAGCACCTCCGCCCCGTCCTCCTCGATCGCGGCGACCGCTTCCCTGACCGCCGCCTCCAGCATCGAGGAGGGCTCGCCGCGCGCCGCCTTCTCTTCCTCGCCGAGCAGCGTGGGCCGCCCCGCCGCCGCCGGGCGCGGCAGGGGATGGTCGAGGTTGCGGATCGAGGCGCAGCGTTCGGTCATCGCGTAGAGCCGCACCAGGTCGGCCATGCGCATGTTGTGCACCTCGGAGATGTCGAGCACCGAGAAGCGCGCCCCCAGCATCCCGGCGATGTGCATCTGCGCATGTGCGCAGGAGGTCACCGGCACGCCGTGGCGGTGGCCGATCTCGCGCGCCGCGAGGTAGCCCGGATCGCCGCCGCCGAGCAGCACCACGGCGTCGTAGCGCCCGCTCGCGCACGCCTCGCGCACGATGGGCAGGCGGTTGACGCCGGTGATGGCGAACTCCTCGCGCAGCTCGACCGGCCAGTCGCCGTGCGTCGCCGGCGCGCCCGGATGCAGCTCCCACTCCACGTCCTCGAGCAGGTGCGCGATGCCGGCGTAGTTGGGGAGCTGCGCCTCCTTCGGGCCGGTGCGCGGGCCCGGCTGGAAGGCCGCCCGCTCGCTCAGGCTGTAGGGACTGACCAGAAGGAAGCGGAACCGCTTCGCCGCTGCCATGCGTTGCCCTCCCCGGCGGTCGGCGCGCCCGACGCGCGGCCTGACCCGGGTGGCACGATAGACGGACGGGCGCCGCCGCGGCGAGCGGGACGGCAGGCCGGCGGCGGCCGGTCCGCTCCGTCAGCCGCGCTGCGCCGCCGTGCCGCGGCCACCGCGCATGTAGTGCCGCTCCGGACGGTAGGTCGCGCGCCGGACCCACCGCGCGAGGCGGTCGCGCAGGCCGGGGGACCGTTCCGCGGCGGCGAGGACCGACGCGGCGGCCGCCCGCAGCCGCTGCGCCGGCGTGGCGTCATGCCAACGAGCGAGGGGCATGGTGCGGCTCAGAGGGTCCAGTCGCGGGCCTCGCGGCCGGCGCCGTTGTGGACCGGAGCGAGATGGGCGGTGGCGCAGCGCGTCACCTGGCCGCCACGTGCGAGGAACTCGGCCACCATGCGGGCCACCTCGGCATCGTCGGGCGGCGGGCCGGCGGCGAGGTTGCGCTCGCGCGCGACCCGCACCGCGGCGCGGCGCAGCACCAGTTCGCGCAACGCCGTGCCGCGGTTGGTGCCTGCGGCCAGCCGGCCGGTGCCTGGGGTGACGTTGCGATCAGCCGACGGGGTGTCGGCGGGACGGGACGGAGCCGTGGCCATGGTGCGGGGCCTCTTGCTTCGTGGCGCTCACGTTTGCGTGAATGCAGAAGGCAATATACGAATTATTGGTCTCGTGGCAACCCGGGATGGCGCCGGCCATCGCTACGGCCGCTCCATCCCGAACGGCGGCGGCCACCACCGGGCGCACCGCCCGCCGAGTGTGATCCTCTCCGTGCCGCCGGGCGGGAATGGGGCGTGCAAACGGCATTCATGCGACGATTCCGGTCGGCCTGCGGCGCGCCTGCTTCGCCCCTCAGGTGCCTTCCCGTCGCCCTCTCCACCTCCGCCGTCCTTGCCTGGCGGCGGCGATAGCGTTCGCGCGACCGCAGAGCCGCCGTCCGGACGCGCAGGACAGTCGTGCCGGGAACCCACCGTGGCGATCAGGCCTGTGCGGCACTGGTCACGTCTGCCGCCCTTGCGGGCGGGGTGGCCCTCCGCCCCGAGACGGGGCGAGCATGTCCGCGGCCGCGGCGACGCAGGGACGGTCGCAGCCCCTGTTGACGCTCGGGTCGCCCGCCGCCGTCCGGCCCGCCGTCGTTGTGCCGGCCGGGACGGCGCAGGCCGCCTCCACCGGCCTTTGCGAATGCTTGCGGGGCGGAGGAGAGCGACCCGGACGCCCGCTCCCTGCGAGGGTTTGGCGGCGGGACCAGGCGTTGGCCCCCGCCTGCCGCCGCCTCGCCGTTTCTTCCTCAGCCTTGCCGCGCCCCGGAAGCCCCGGATCGCGTCGGCTCTTGCCGCCAATCTGCGCACTCGCGCCCGCGGATCCGCTCCACTGCCCGCCGCAGTTGCGGCCGGCACGCGCGTGCCGGTCGGCGCCCGGGGCGATCAGCGGCTGCGGATCGGCGGCGACCCGACCGCGCTGGGCCTCCCGCCTACGCGCCGCGCGGAGGCCCTCGCGCGCTGCGGGAAGGAGGGCCGGCTCGCCGCACTGGCCTCGGCGCAGCGTCCGGCGGGCGGATTCGCACTCCCGCCCGTCCCGGCGGCGATCCGCGCCCGGCGTGTCTCGTCCGGCGCGCCCGCAGCGCGGTTCCCGCCGGGGGCGGGCCGCCCTACATTGCCTCCGGTTCCCTTTCCACCGGAGCGTCCCGCCATGTCCGCGCGCAACGCCTGCATCGTCGGCTGGGCCCACAGCCGTTTCGGCAAGCTCGAGGACGCGCCCGACCTCGAGACCCTGATCGCCGGCGTCGCCCGCGCCGCGGTCGAGGACGCCGGCATCGCGCCCTCCGAGATCGACGCCGGCTTCGTCGGCGTGTTCGGCGAGGGCTTCACGCCGCAGGGCTTCCCCGCCTCGCTCGTGCTGCAGTCGCTGCCCGAGCTGCGCTTCCGGCCGATCACCCGGTTCGAGAACGCCTGCGCCACCGGCAGCGCCGCGATCCACGGCGCGCTCGATTTCCTCGCCGCGAGGCGCGGGCGCTTCGCGCTCGTCGTCGGGGCGGAGAAGATGACGGCGGTGCCCGGGCCGAAGGTCGGCGACATCCTGCTCACCGCCAGCTACCGTAGGACGGAGCAGGACATCGAGGGCGGCTTCGCCGGCGTCTTCGCCCGCATCGCCGAGGCCTACTTCCAGCGCCACGGCGACCAGTCCGACGCCCTCGCCGCGATCGCCGCCAAGAACCACCGCAACGGCGTGGACAACCCCTGGGCGCAGATGCGCAAGGATCTCGGCTACGAATTCTGCCGCCGGGAGAGCGAGAAGAACCCCTACGTCGTGCGCCCGCTCAAGCGCACCGACTGCTCGCTCGTCTCCGACGGCGCCGCGGCGCTGGTGCTGACCGACGAGGAGACGGCGCGCGCCATGAGCAAGGCGGTGCGCTTCCGCGCCGCGGTGCAGGTCAACGACTTCCTCCCCATCGCCGCGCGCGACATCGTCCGCTTCGAGGGGGCGCGCGAGGCCTGGGCCCGCGCCTACGACCAGGCGGGGGTGCGGCTTGCCGACCTCTCCTTCGTCGAGACCCACGACTGCTTCACCATCGCCGAACTGATCGAGTACGAGGCGATGGGCCTGACGCCGGCGGGCCAGGGCGCGCGCGC
The DNA here is from genome assembly GCF_019458025.1 of Caldovatus aquaticus. Taxonomy (GTDB): domain Bacteria; phylum Pseudomonadota; class Alphaproteobacteria; order Acetobacterales; family Acetobacteraceae; genus Caldovatus; species Caldovatus aquaticus. Next base: position 5,680 of record NZ_JAHZUY010000015.1, read on the forward strand.
CGCGCTCGAGGGCTGGACCGCGGCCGACGGGCGGCTGCCGGTCAACCGCTCCGGCGGACTGAAGAGCAAGGGCCACCCGATCGGCGCCACCGGGGTCTCGATGCATGCGCTGGCGGCGATGCAGCTCACCGGCACCGCCGGGGCGATGCAGCTGCCGAAGGCCGATCTCGGCGGCGTGTTCAACATGGGCGGCGCGGCGGTGGCGAACTACGTCTCGATCCTCGAGCGGCTGGGCTGAGGCCGGGCGGGGCGCGGAGGGCGCCTGGCCCGCGCGGACTCGCCGCGTGCTGACGTTGCGGCACGACGGGCCGAGTCTCATGCGTATCCGGATCGAATGCCTGCTGCCGCTGCTGCTGCCTCTCCCGGCCGGACTGGGCGGCTGCGCCCTGCTGGAAGAGCCGCCGCGGACCGGAATCAGCCGGCCGCGGGCGGCAATGGCGGCGGCGCAGCCGGTGGCGGTCCGGCGCGACGCCGGGGCGGCCCAGTCCCGCCCGGGCCGGGGTGGCGAGGGCGAGCCGCAGGCGCGCGGCGAGGACGACGCATCGCCGCCGGATGCGGACCCGGTGCAGGCCGCCTCCACCGGCGCCGGGGCGGCGGGCGGCGGCGCGGCGCGCGCCGCCGAAGCCGCCCGTGGCGGCGTGTCGCCGCCCGGCGGCACCTTCGGCTGGCGGGTGCGGGCCGACGGCACGGTGGGCTGCGCCGTGCCCGGCCCGCTGCGCGTGGTGCGCGGCGAGGTCCCGGCGGCCGACGCGCGGACCCCGGCTGACCGCCGCCGCACCGTCGCCGAGGCGCTCGACGCGGGGCGCTGCCTGACGACCTTTCGCGTGAACGAGTGGATGCTGCTGCGTCTCGAAGGGGACCGCGCGCTGCTCCGCCTGACCAGGCCGCAGCCCGGCCCGGGCGAATCGCCGGTCGAGCTGTGGTTCCTGCGCCGCGACCTGATCGGGCCTGCCGGCCGTCCGGAGCCGGCCACTCCGGCGAGTCGCCGCCAGCGGCGGAGGACCAGCGGGCCGGGTAGGGCGGCCGCCGCTGGCCCGGCGCGGCGTTGCCGGCGCCGCGGACCGCGCCCATCTTGCCCGCGGTTCCCGGAGGTGCGGCGCGAAGGGGGCGCGGATGGCGACGGTCACGCTCGAGGACGACGCGGTGCTCTGGGTCTATGTCACCGCCGCGGATGCGGAGGAGGCGCGTCGCATCGGCCGCGCGCTGGTCGAGGAGCGCCTCGCCGCCTGCGTCAACGTGCTGCCCGGCCACACCGCGATCTATCGCTGGCAGGGCCGGCTGGAGGAGGCGGCGGAGGCGGCGTTCGTCGCCAAGACCACCGCCGCGCGCTTCGCGGCGCTGCGGGCGCGCATCCGCGCCCTCCACAGCTACACGCTGCCCTGCATCCTCGCCCTCCCGGCCGCCTGCGGCGACGCCGAGTTCCTCGCCTGGGTGCGCGCGGAGACGGCGGCGGGAAGCTGATCCCCGGCGGTGCGCCTCGCCTCAGGGCGGCAGCAGCACCGTCGCCGCGGCCTGCGCCGCGATGCCCTCGCCGCGCCCGGCAAAGCCCAGCCCCTCCGTGGTCGTCGCCTTGACCGAGACGCGCTCGACCGGCGTGCCGAGCAGGGCGGCGAGGCGGGCGCGCATCGCCGCGGCGTGCGGCGCGATCTTCGGCCGCTCGCAGATCAGCGTCACGTCGGCGCTCGCCAGCACCCCGCCGCGGGCGGCGATGCGGGCGGCGGCGTGGCGCAGGAAGGCGGCGCTGTCGGCGTCCTTCCAGCGCGCCTCGGAGGGCGGGAAGTGGCGGCCGATGTCGCCCTCGGCGAGCGCGCCATAGATCGCGTCGCACAGCGCATGGATGCCGACATCGGCGTCGGAGTGCCCGGCGAGGCCGAGCGGGAAGGGGATGGTCACGCCGCACAGCACGAGCGGCCGGCCCTCGACCAGGCGGTGCACGTCGAAGCCGGTGCCGGTGCGCGGGATCAGGCGGGCGAGCAGCAGCGATTCCACGCGGGCGAGGTCCTCGGGGAAGGTGATCTTCACGTTCGTCTCCGCGCCCGGGATCAGCGCCACCGCTTCGCCCGCCGCCTCGAGCAGCGCGGCGTCGTCGGTGGCCTCGTCCCGCGCGGCGCGGTGGGCGGCGAGCAGCGCGGCGAAGCGGAATCCCTGGGGCGTCTGGGCGCGGTAGAGCCCTTCGCGCGGCACCGTCGCGACGATGCGGCCGCCCTCGGCGCGCTTGAGGGTGTCGGCGACCGGTTGGGCCGGGATCGCGCCCGGGGCCCGCTCCAGCGCCGCGAGCAGCCGGCCGACCGTGCCGGGGGGGACGAAGGGGCGCGCCGCGTCGTGCACCAGCACGAGGCGTGGCGGCGCCGCGGCGGCGGCGAGGGCCTCGAGCCCGGCGCGGACGCTCTCCCGGCGGGTGGCGCCGCCGGCGACCGGCGGCCGCAGGCCGGGCAGGCCTTCCAGCGCCGCGGCGACGCGCGGCGCCTCCTCCGGCGCGCAGACCGGCAGCAGGGCGTCCACCCGTCCCTCGGCGAGGAGCGACTCGGCCGCCCAGCGGATCACGGGGAGGCCGAGGAGGGGCAGGAACTGCTTCGGTGTCTCGCCGCCGAACCGGCTTCCCCGGCCCGCGGCCATCAGCAGCGCGGCGATCTCCATGGCGCGCCTTTAGCCGCTGCGGCGCGGCGGCGCGAGGCGCATTGCCGCGGTCGCCGTCGCGGCCTATTTTGCCCAAATGATATGCACTCCGGCCCGATCGGGCGAAGCGGTGCCCATGCTGCGACCGATTGACCTCGGAGCGGGCGTCCGGATCGCCACACCCGTCATCCTCGCGCCCATGTCCGGCGTGACGGATCTGCCCTTTCGCCGCCTCGTCCGCGCGCAGGGGGCAGGACTCGTCGTCTCCGAGATGATCGCCTCCCAGGCGATGATCCGCGAGAACCGGCAGACGCTGAAGATGGCCGAGGTGGAGCCCGCCGAGGGTCCCGACCGCCCCTCCTCCGTCCAGCTCGCCGGCTGCGAGCCCGCGGTGATGGCCGAGGCGGCGCGGATGGTGGCCGACCGCGGCGCGGCGATCGTGGACATCAATTTCGGCTGCCCGGTCAAGAAGATCGCCATCGGCCAGCAGGCCGGCAGCGCGCTGATGCGCGACGAGGTCCACGCCGCGCGCATCCTGGAGGCGACCGTCAAGGCGGTGCCGGACCGGCCGGTGACGCTCAAGATGCGCATGGGCTGGGACCACGCCTCGCTCAACGCGCCGCGCCTCGCCCGCATCGCCGAGGAGTGCGGCGTCCGCATGGTCACGGTCCACGGCCGCACCCGCCAGCAGTTCTACTCCGGCAAGGCGGACTGGGACTTCATCCGGCGGGTGAAGGAGGCGGTCTCGATCCCGGTGATCGCCAACGGCGACATCGTCACCCCGGAGGACGCGGCGGAGGCGCTGCGCCGCTCCGGCGCCGACGGCGTGATGATCGGCCGCGGCTGCTACGGCCGCCCCTGGTTCCCGCGCCAAGTGGCCGACTATCTCCGCACCGGCGTCGTGCCGGAGGAGCCGCCGCTCGCCGAGCAGCTCGCCATCCTGCTCGGGCATTTCCGCGCCATGCTCGCGCATCACGGCGCGCAGGCGGGCGTGCGGGTCGCGCGCAAGCACCTCGCCTGGTACTCCAGGGGGCTGCCCGGCTCGGCGGAGTTCCGTGTCGCGGTCAACCGCGCCGAGACGCCCGAGGCGGCGGAGCGGCTGATCCTCGACTTCTACGGGCCGCTGATCGAGCGCGGCGTCGCGGCGGTGCGCGCCGGCTTCGCCGCCCGCGGCGCCGCGGCGGAGGCGGAGGCCGGCGAGGAGGAGCGTTGGGCGGCATGAGCGGAGGCGGCGCCGACACCCGCGCCGCCGGCGTGCGCCCCGCTGCGGCGCGGTCGGCGCGTGCCGCCCCCGCCGCGCTCGGCGTGCCGCCGGACGCCGCGGCGGTGCTCTCGGCGCTCCCCGTCGCGGTGGTGGCGCTCGACGCCGAGGACCGGTTCCGCGCCGCCAATCCCGCCGCCGAGCAGTTCTTCGGGCTCTCCGCCGCCTCGCTCGCCGCGACCCCGCTCGCCGAGCTGCTGCCGCGCGACAACCGGCTGTTCGCCCTGCTCGCGCAGGTGCGCCGGCTGGACGCGCCGGTCTCCGACCACGACCTCGCGCTCGAGAGCCCGCGCCTGCTGCGGCGCGGCGTCACCGCGCACGCCGCGCCGTTGCCCGAGCTGCCGGGCGGGGTGGTGCTGACGCTGCAGGACGGCTCGACCGCGCAGATGCTCGACCGCCAGCTCAACTTCCGCGGCGCCGCCCGGGGGACGAGCGCGATGGCGGCGATGCTGGCGCACGAGCTGAAGAATCCGCTCTCCGGCATCCGCGGGGCGGCGCAGCTCCTCGAGCAGTCCGCCGCCGAGGCCGACCGCGAGCTGTGCCAGCTCATCCAGGAGGAGGCGGACCGCATCCGCACCCTGGTGGACCGGATGGAGATGTTCTCGGATCGGCCGGTGGAGAAGGCCGCGGTCAACATCCACCAGGTGCTCGACCATGTGCGGCGGGTGGCGCAGAGCGGCTTCGCCTCCCATCTGCGCATCGTGCAGGACTACGACCCGTCCCTGCCGCCGGTCTGGGGCAACCGCGACCAGCTCGTGCAGATCCTGCTCAACCTGGTGAAGAACGCGGCCGAGGCGGTGGACCCGCGGAGCGGCGAGATCGTGCTCGCCACCGCCTACCACCACGGCGTGCGCATCGCCGTCCCCGGCTCGCGGGAGCGCGTGCACCTGCCGCTCCAGGTGACGGTGCGCGACAACGGCCCGGGCATAGACGAGCGGGTGCGCGCGACGCTGTTCGAGCCCTTCGTGACGACCAAGCGCGGCGGCCAGGGCCTCGGCCTCGCCCTGGTCGCCAAGCTGGTCGCCGACCAGGGCGGGCTGATCGAGTGCGACAGCCGGCCCGGCCGCACCGTGTTCCGGCTCTCCCTGCCCGCGGCGCCGCCCGGCGCCGCCGCCGACGGAGGCGCAGAGTGACGACGAGCGAGGCGCCGCGCACCATCCTGATCGCCGACGACGACCGCGCGGTCCGCACCGTGCTGAGCCAGGCGCTGGGGCGGAGCGGCTATCACGTCCGCGCCACCTCCTCCGCCGGCACGCTGTGGCGCTGGGTCGAGGACGGCGAGGGCGACCTCGTCATCACCGACGTGGTGATGCCGGACGAGAACGGTCTCGACCTGGTGCCGCGCATCCGGCGCGTGCGGCCCGACCTGCGCGTCGTCGTGATGAGCGCGCAGTCCACGTTCCTGACCGCTGTGAAGGCGGCCCAGCGTGGCGCCTTCGAGTACCTGCCCAAGCCCTTCGACCTGAAGGAGCTGCTCGCCGTGGTCGAGCGCGCGCTGGCGCGCCCCCCGGCGCCGGCCGCCGCCGAGGGCGCCGCCGAGGGCGAGGAGGCCGGGCAGCGCCTGCCGCTGATCGGCCGCAGCCCGGCGATGCAGGAGATCTACCGCACCGTCGCCCGCCTCACCACCACCGACCTCACGGTGATGATCACCGGCGAGAGCGGCACCGGCAAGGAACTGGTCGCCCGCGCGCTGCACGAGCACGGCCGCCGCCGCGGCGGCCCCTTCGTCGCCATCAACATGGCCGCGATCCCGCGCGAGCTGATCGAGAGCGAGCTGTTCGGCCACGAGCGCGGCGCCTTCACCGGCGCGCTGACGCGCGGCGTCGGGCGCTTCGAGCAGGCCGCCGGCGGCACGCTGTTCCTCGACGAGATCGGCGACATGCCTCCCGAGGCCCAGACCCGCCTGCTGCGCGTGCTGCAGGAGGGGGAGTTCACCACCGTCGGCGGGCGGACGCCGATCAAGGCCAATGTCCGCATCGTCGCCGCCACCCACCGCGACCTGCGCCAGCTCATCCGGCAGGGGCTGTTCCGCGAGGACCTGTTCTACCGCCTCAACGTCGTGCCCATCCGCCTGCCGCCGCTGCGCGAGCGGCGCGAGGACATCCCCCTGCTCGCGCGCCACTTCCTCGACCGCGCCCGGGCGGCCGGCCTGCCGGCCAAGCGGCTCGACGAGGGAGCGCTGGAGCGGCTGAAGCAGCACGCCTGGCCGGGCAACGCGCGCGAGCTCGAGAACCTGATGCGCCGCCTCGCCGCGCTCTACCCGCAGGAGGTGATCGGCGCCGAGGTGGTCGCCGCCGAGCTGGCCGAGGCGGAAGCCGGCGCCGCCGCCCCGGCCGTGCCGGAAGGCGGCGGCTCCCCTGCCGGCGCGGCGACGCTCGAGCAGGCGATCGAGCGTCACCTCGCCGCCTTCGTCGCGGCGCATCGCGACGGCATGCCGATCCGCGACCTCTACGACCGCGTGCTCGCCGAGGTCGAGCGGCCGCTGCTGCGCCTCGTCCTCGCCGCCACCCGCGGCAACCAGATCAAGGCGGCGGCGATGCTTGGCCTGAACCGCAACACGCTGCGCAAGAAGCTGCGCGACCTCGACCTGCCCGTGGTGCGCGGCAGCGGCGTCGGCGGCCCCGGCCCGCTCCCGTGACCGGGCTGGCCGCCCTCCTGCGGCGCCGGCGCGGCGCCGGCCGGGATGCGCCGCCGCCGGCCGGCGGCATCGGCGGGGCGCTGCCGCCGCGCGGCAACGGCGATGACGGCGGCGACGACGAGGCGGGGCCGCTGGTCCGCCGCCTCGGCGACCGGCTGCTCGGCCGCGCCGTCACGCTCGGCCTCGCCCTCGGCGCGCTGGCGATCGGCGTCGCGACCTTCGTGGTGCTGTCCGGGGGCAGTCCGCTCGGGCCGACCAGCCCGGGCCAGGTGGTCGGCCTGGTGCTGGTCAACGCCGCCTTCGTGCTGCTGCTCGTCGCCCTGCTCGCGGCGCGGCTGGTCCGCATGTGGCTGGAGCGGCGCCGCGGCTCGGCCGGCTCGCGCCTGCACGTGCGCCTCGTGCTGCTGTTCGGCGTGGTGGCGGTGGTGCCGGCGCTGCTGGTCGCGGGCTTCGCCGCGGTGTTCTTCAACCTCGGCATCCAGGCCTGGTTCAGCGATCGCGTCCAGACCGCGCTCGAGGCCAGCCTGCAGGCGAGCCGCGCCTATCTCGAGGAGCACCGCAACGCGATCCGCGCCGACGCGCTGGCGATGGCGAACGAGCTGAACCGCATCGTCGTGCTGCGCCCGGGGCCGATCCCCTTCGCCGACACGCTGGCCTTCCAGGCCAGCCTGCTCGGCCTCACCTCGGCCACCGTGTTCGAGCCCGGCCAGCGCGTCGTCGCCGCCCACGCCGGCGAGGCGCCGCCGCCGGACCTCTCCGACCTGCCCGACTGGGCGCTCGAGGCGGCGCAGGCCGGCGAGGTCGCGGTGCTGCCGAGCGACTCCGAGAGCCGGGTGCGCGCCCTGGTCAGCCTCAACGTCGGGCCGGGGCTGATGCTGCTGGTGGACCGGCCGCTCGACCCGGGCGTGCTGGAGCACATGCGCACCACCGCGCTCGCCTACCAGGAATACGCGGAGCTCGACCGCAACCGCGGCGGGCTGCAGATCACCTTCGCGATGATCTTCGCCATCGCCGCGCTGCTCGTGCTGCTCGCGGCGGTGCTGATCGGCCTGGTGCTGGCGAACCAGCTCGCGCGCCCGATCTCGCGCCTGATCACCGCGGCCGAGCGGGTGCGCGCCGGCGACCTCACGACGCGGGTCAAGGAGGGGCGCGCCGACGACGAGATCGCCTCCCTCTCGCGCGCCTTCAACCGCATGACGAGCCAGCTCGCCGCGCAGCGGGCCGAGCTGATGGAGGCCTACCGGCAGATCGACGAGCGGCGGCGCTTCACCGAGACGGTGCTCGCCGGCGTCTCTGCCGGCGTGGTCGGCCTCGACCCGGACGGGCGGGTGAACCTGCCCAACCGCAGCGCCTCGGCTCTGCTCGGGGTGGACATGGACGCCGCGATCGGCCTGCCGATGGCCGGCGTGGTGCCGGAGTTCGCCCCCCTGCTCGAGCAGGCGCGCGCCGCGCCGGAGCGCTCGCACACCGCCGAGATCCGCATCGGCCCGCCCGCGCACCGGCGCACCCTGCTCGCGCGCATCGGCGGCATGACGCAGGGCGGGGCGGTGGCGGGCTACGTGCTCACCTTCGACGACATCACCGAGCTGCTCGCCGCCCAGCGCAAGGCGGCGTGGGCGGACGTCGCGCGGCGCATCGCGCACGAGATCAAGAATCCGCTGACGCCGATCCAGCTCTCCGCCGAGCGGCTGAAGCGGCGCTACCTCAAGGAGATCCGGTCCGACCCCGAGACGTTCAAGTCCTGCACCGACACCATCGTCCGCCAGGTCGGCGACATCGGGCGGATGGTGGACGAGTTCTCCGCCTTCGCCCGCATGCCGCAGCCGGTGATCCGGCCCGAGGACGTGGGCCAGGTGGTGCGCGAAGCGCTCCTCCTGCAGCGCAACGCCCACCCCGAGATCGCCTACGAGGCGCGCCTGCCGGAGGACGCCCCGGCGATCCCCTGCGACCGCCGCCTGCTCGGCCAGGCGCTGACCAACCTGCTGCAGAACGCCGCCGATGCCATCGCCATGCGGCGGGAGCGCGACGCGGCGGGCCCGGACCGCGCCGGCGACGGAACGGACCGGGAGGACGAGGGCGCCGCCGCGTCCGCCGCGCCGGCGGGCGCCGCCGCGGCACCGGCCGGGCGCATCGTCGTTTCGCTCGAGATCGGCGAGGAGACCGCGAGCCTCGCGGTGACCGACGACGGGATCGGCCTGCCCCAGGGCGAGGAGCGCGAGCGGCTGACCGAGCCCTACGTCACCCACAAGGCGAAAGGAACCGGACTCGGCCTTGCCATCGTGAAGAAGATCATGGAGGACCATGGGGGCAGGCTGGCCCTGGAGGACCGGCCGGACGGGCCCGGCGCCCGGGCGGTGCTGATCCTGCCGCTGCGGACCGGGGCCGCCGCGGAGTCGCGCACGGAGGGGGAGGGGGTGAGGCTCGCGCATGGCGCATGAGATCCTGATCGTGGACGACGAGCCCGACATCCGCGCCCTCATCGAGGGCATCCTGACGGATGAGGGCTACGAGTGCCGCCAGGCGCACAACAGCGACTCGGCGCTGGCGGCGTTCCGGCAGCGGCGGCCCTCGCTCGTCATCCTCGACGTCTGGCTGCAGAATTCGCGCCTCGACGGGCTCGGCCTCCTCTCCGTGATGCAGAGCGAGGAGCCGCAGGTTCCCTGCGTCATGATCTCCGGCCATGGCACCATCGAGATGGCGGTGCAGGCGATCCAGCAGGGCGCCTACGACTTCATCGAGAAGCCCTTCAAGGCCGACCGCCTGCTGCTGGTCATCGCCCGCGCGCTGGAGGCGGCGCGCCTCAGGCGCGAGAACTCCGAGCTCCGCCTGCGCGCCGGGGCGGAGGCCGAGCTCATCGGCGTCTCCTCGGTGATGGCCCAGCTCCGCAACGCCATCGAGAAGGTGGCGCCGACCGGCAGCCGGGTGCTGATCACCGGCCCGGCAGGGTCGGGCAAGGAGGTCGCGGCGCGCATGATCCACGCGCGCTCGCGCCGCGCCGACGGCCCCTTCGTCGCGCTCAACTGCGCCACCCTCAACCCGGCGCGCTTCGAGGAGGAGCTGTTCGGCGTCGAGGCCGGCCCCGACCCGGTCGCGCAGCCGCGCCGCGCCGGTGTGCTGGAGCGCGCGCACGGCGGCACGCTGCTGCTCGACGAGGTGGCGGACATGCCGCTCGAGACCCAGGGCAAGATCGTGCGCGCGCTGCAGGAGCAGGGCTTCGAGCGCGTCGGCGGCGCGACGCGGGTGAAGGTGGATGTGCGCGTGCTCGCCACCACCAGCCGCGACCTGCAGGCCGAGATCGCCGCCGGGCGGTTCCGCGAGGACCTCTACTACCGCCTGGCCGTGGTGCCGCTGAAGGTCCCGCCGCTGCGCGAGCGGCGCGAGGACGTGCCGGTGCTGGCGCGCCACTTCATGGCCCGCTCCGTCGAGACCTCGGGCCTGCCGCCGCGCGAGCTGGCCGAGGACGCGCTCGCCGCGATGCAGGCCTACGACTGGCCCGGCAACGTGCGCGAGCTGCGCAACCTGATCGACTGGCTGCTGATCATGGCGCCGGGCGAGGCCAGGGACCCGATCCGGGCCGACATGCTGCCGCCGCAGGTCGGCGCCGCGGCGCCGGCCGTGCTCAAGCTCGACCGCTCGAGCGAGATCATGACGCTGCCGCTGCGCGAGGCGCGCGAGCTGTTCGAGAAGCAGTACCTCGAGGCGCAGCTCCTGCGCTTCGGCGGCAACATCAGCCGCACCGCCAACTTCGTCGGCATGGAGCGCAGCGCGCTGCACCGCAAGCTGAAGTTCCTCGGCGTGCACACGGACGACCGGCAGGGGGCGAACGCCGCGAGCCAGGCCGGGGCGGCGGCGGTCCCGCCGGGCGCCGCCGCGCCCGGCGGCTGAGACGACGGGCCAAGACGGCGCGCGCCGGGGGAAGGGGGAACATGTCGCGGATCGCCTACGTCAACGGCCGCTACCTGCCGCAGCGCCACGCCGCGGTGAACATCGAGGACCGCGGCTACCAATTCGGCGACGGCATCTACGAGGTGGTGCACGTCTACGACGGCCGGCTGATAGACGAGGACCGCCACCTCGACCGGCTGGAGCGGTCCCTGCGCGAGATCCGGCTGCCGATGCCGATGCCGCGCGCCGCGCTCCGCCTCGTGCTGCGCGAGGTGGCGCGCCGCAACCGCGTCGCCGAGGGCCTTCTCTACATGCAGGTGACGCGCGGCGTCGCGCGGCGCGACCACGCCTTTCCTGCGAAGCCCGTCCCGCCGGCGCTGGTCGTCACCATCAAGCGCATCCCGCCCTTCCCGACGGACGTGGATTCCTGGGCCGCCGCGGCGATCCTGCTCCCCGATCTCCGCTGGGCGCGGCGCGACATCAAGAGCGTCAACCTGCTGCCCAACGTCCTCGCCCGCCAGGCGGCGAAGGAGCAGGGCGCGCTGGAGGCGGTGCTCTACGACGAGCCCAGCGGGGTCATCACCGAGGGGGCGGCGACCAATTTCTGGATCGTGGACGAGCACGGCGCGCTGCGCACCCGCCACCTCGACCACGCCATCCTGCCCGGCTGCACCCGCGGCGCCCTGCTCGCCGAGCTGCGCGCGGCCGGCATCCCCTGCGAGGAGCGCGCCTTCACCGTCGAGGAGGCGCGCCGCGCGCGCGAGGCCTTCCTCACCTCCGCGACCTCCTTCGTGAAGCCGATCACGCGGCTGGACGGGCGGCCGGTCGGCGACGGCAGGGTGGGCCCGGTCACGCGCCGGCTGTTCGACCTCTTCGCGCGCCACGTGAAGGGGCCGCCGCGGAACGAAGCGGCGTGACGGCGCCACTGCCCCCTGCGCCCGGCGCGCTGCCCCGGCCCGCCGCCATCCTCTGGGACTGGGACAACACGCTGGTGGACGGCTGGGCGGCGATCGCCGCCGGGCTGAACGCCGCCTTCCGCGCCTTCGGCCTGCCCGGCTGGAGCCTCGAGGAGGTGAGGGCCCGCGTGCGCCGCTCGCTGCGCGAGAGCTTCCCGGAGATCTTCGGCCCGGACTGGGAGCGCGCGCGCGAGATCTTCTACGCCGAGGTCCGCGCCCGGCACCTCGCCGTGCTGAGGCCGATGCCGGGCGCCGAGGCGGCGCTCCGCGCCGCCGCCCTCCTCGCGCCGCAGGGCGTGGTCAGCAACAAGCAGGGCCCGCTGCTGCGCGCCGAGGCGGCGCATCTCGGCTGGGCGGACCGGTTCCGCGCCCTCGTCGGCGCCGGCGACGCCGCCGCCGACAAGCCCGACCCGGCGCCGCTGCGGATGGCGCTCGCGGCCTGCGGGGTCGCGCCCGGCTCCGCCCCGGTCTGGTATGTCGGCGATACCGCGCTCGACATGCAGGCGGCGCGCGCGGCGGGCTGCGCCGCGGTGCTGCTCGGCGCGGCGGAGCACGACGGCGGCATCGGCAACGCGGCCCCGGATGCAGCCTTCGCCGACGGTCATGCACTGGCTGCGCACCTCCTCTGTCTTGCCAAGAGCGCGCCGCATCGCCATTGCTGAAGGACCGGGGCAAGCCAGGGCAGGGGACGCCCGGCGAGAAGACCTCTGGGAGCCGACGAACAACAAGAAGGACCGCGCCGTGGCCGCCGAGAAGTCCCAGAACGTGCAGGACGTGTTCCTCAACCACGTCCGCAAGAGCAAGACCCCCGTCACCATCTTCCTGGTGAATGGCGTCAAGCTGCAGGGGATCATCACCTGGTTCGACAATTTTTCCGTCCTGCTGCGGCGGGACGGCCACACCCAGCTCGTCTACAAGCACGCCATCAGCACGGTGATGCCGGGCGCGCCGATCCAGCTTTTCGACGCGACGGCTGCCGCGCAGGCCGCCGCGCAGCAGCGCGAGGGCGCCGCCGCCTCGGCGCGCAGCGAAGGCGGCACGATGCGCCTCGGCGGCCACCGCGAGGTGACCCACGCCGGTGGCGGCTGAGAACGGCGCTCCTCGGCCCGTTGCCGGGGACGGCACGGGACACGGCCCCACCCGCGCGGCCGTGATCCTGCCGCTCGAGCGCCCGCAGCGCGTGGCGCCTTTCGGCGCCGCCGCCGGCCCCGCCGGTCCGTCGCCGAACGGCGGCGGGAGCGCCCAGCGCGCCGCCGAGGCGCGGCTCGCCGAGGCGATGGGCCTCGCCGCCTCGATCGGCCTGACCGTCGTCCACACCGCGATCCATCCGCTGCGCGCGCCGCGGCCCTCCACCCTGCTCGGCGAGGGGCAGGTGGCGATGGCGAAACAGGCGATCGCCGCCCAGGGCGTGACCGTGGCGGTGGTGGACGCCGCGCTCTCCCCGGTGCAGCAGCGCAACCTCGAGCGCGCATGGGGCTGCAAGGTCATAGACCGCACCGGCCTGATCCTCGAGATCTTCGGCGAGCGCGCGCGCACGAAGGAGGGCGCGCTGCAGGTCGAGCTCGCCCACCTCGAGTACCAGCGCACCCGCCTGGTGCGGAGCTGGACCCACCTCGAGCGCCAGCGCGGCGGCTTCGGCTTCCTCGGCGGCCCCGGCGAATCGCAGATCGAGATCGACCGCCGCCTGATCGGCGAGCGCATCGTCAAGCTGAAGAAGGAGCTGGAGCAGGTGCGCCGCACCCGCGGCCTGCACCGCCGCGCGCGCGAGCGCGTGCCCTATCCGGTGATCGCGCTCGTCGGCTACACCAACGCCGGCAAGTCCACGCTGTTCAACGCGCTGACCGGCGCCGGGGTCTATGCGCAGGACCAGCTCTTCGCGACCCTCGACCCGACCATGCGCGCGATCCGGCTGCCCTCGGGGCGCACCGCGATCCTCTCCGACACGGTCGGCTTCATCTCCGACCTGCCGCACCAGCTCGTCGAGGCCTTCCGCGCCACGCTCGAGGAGGTGGCGGCGGCCGACATCATCCTGCACGTGCGCGACGTCTCCCACCCCGACACGCTGGCGCAGCGCGCCGACGTGCTGCGCGTGCTGGCCGAGATGGCCGAGGGGCCGGACGCGACGCTCGACCCCGACTGGCCGGCGCGGGTGATCGAGGTGCTGAACAAGGCCGACCTCCTCGGCGGCGTCGCGCAGGTTCCCGGCCAGGCGACGACCGCGATCGCCGTCTCCGCGCTCACCGGAGAGGGGCTGGAGACCCTGCGGCACATCCTCGACGAGCGTCTCGCCGCCGGGCTGGAGATCGCCGAATACGCGATCCCGCCCGCGGACGGCGCGCGCCTCGCCTGGCTCTACCAGCACGGCGAGGTGCTGCGGCGCGAGGACGCCGAGGATGCGATCCGCGTCACCGTGCGCCTGCATCCCTCCGACCGCGCGCGGTTCGAGCAGCGCTCCGCCCCGTGACGGGCCCGGCGCACCCCCGCCTCGGCGCGCGCGCCGTCTCCGACGTCGCCGCGCTGCTGCGCGCGGCGGCGCGGGCCGAGATCCTGCCGCGCTTCCGCCGCCTCGCGCCGGAGGCGGTGCGCGCCAAGAGCGGGCCGCTCGACCTCGTCACCGATGCCGACGAGGCGGCGGAGCGGAGGATCGAGGCCGGCCTCGCCGCGCGCTTCCCGGGCTGCCTCGTGGTCGGCGAGGAGGCGGCGGCGGCCGATCCGGGCGTGCTCGCCCGGCTGCGCGACGCGGATCTCGCCTTCGTCGTGGACCCCGTGGACGGCACCGCGAATTTCGCCGCCGGCCTGCCGCTGTTCGGCTGCATGGCGGCGGCGATCCTGCGCGGGGAGGTGGTCGCGGGCTGGATCCACGACCCGATGGGCGACGACACGGCGCTCGCGCTGCGCGGCGAGGGCGCCTGGGTGGAGGACGCCGAGGGCCGCCGCGTCGGCGATCTGCGCGTCGCCGCGCCGGTTCCGGTCGGGCGGATGGTGGGCGCCGTCTCCTGGGCCTACCTGCCGGCGCCGCTGCGGGCGCGGGTCGCGGCCAACCTGCCGCGGCTCGCGGCGGCCGTGCAGTTCCGCTGCGCCGCCCACGACTACCGCCTGGCGGCGGGCGGGCACATCCACGCCTTCCTCTACCACCGCCTCCTGCCCTGGGACCACGCGGCGGGCTGGCTGCTGCACCGCGAGGCCGGCGGCTACGCCGCGCGCTTCGACGGCAGCCCCTATTCGCCCCTGGAACACACGGGCGGCCTGATCGGCGCCCCCGACCGCGCGAGCTGGGAGGCGCTGCGCGCCGCCCTGCTGGGCGAATGACCTCCCGCCGCGACCGGCCCCCGTGGCCGCCGCGCTCGCCCGCCCTGCTCCCGCGCCTGCTGCACGAGCCGCCGCGGCACGGGCGGCGTTGATCTCCTTGCCGGCGACGCAAGGGGCAAGGGGCGAGCGGCAGAAAGCAGGCCGGGGCTCGCGCCGCCGGCCTGAAGTTCGGTTCCGAAGAACCCTTGGGAGGAGACGTCCAAGGCAATGCCCGAACGCCTACAATCTACTGCCCTCACGGGTCCGTGAGAAGGACCGAAACGTGAAAACGCGTCCATCCGCCGCGCACACGGAACCAACCGCCCCTGGCGCAATTGCCGCGGCTACCGCATGGTCTCCGCCCATTCCCCGCTGGACTCGCCGCGGAGACACGCCTCCCTCATGTCTGATCACGCCGCGATCTTCCCGCCGCCCGCCGCGTCCGGCGGCCCCGGCTGGCCCTCCCTCGGCCCGGAGCAGGCCGGCTTCGACCCCTCGGCGCTGACCGAGGCCGTCGCCTTCGCCGCGGCGCACGAGACCCCCTGGCCGCGCGACCTGCGCGCCCTGATGGCGCGCGGCCACTTCGACCCGCCCCCCTTCAACGAGCCGGTCGGCCCGGTGCATCCGCGCGGGCCCGCCAACGGGCTGGTGCTGCGCCACGGCCACCGCGTCGCCGCCTGGGGCGACACGCGCCAGGTGGACCAGACCTTCAGCGTGGCGAAGAGCTATCTCAGCCTGCTCGCCGGCCTCGCCTGGGGCGACGGGCTGATCCGCGACCTCGACGAGCCGGTCTCGCGCACGGTGCGCGACGCGGCCTTCGCGGGGCCGCGCAACGGCGCCGTCACCTGGCGGCACCTGCTGACCCTGACCTCCGAGTGGGAGGGCGAGCTGTTCGGCAAGTCCGAGCGGATGGACCGCGGCCGCGACCTCGGCGCGGAGGGGCGGAAGAACCCCGACCGGCCGCTGCAAGCCCCGGGCGCGCACTGGGAATACAACGACGTGCGGGTGAACGCGCTCGGCCTCGCGCTGCTGCACCGCTTCGGCCGGCCGCTGCCGGAGGTGTTCGCCGAGCGGATCATGGGCCCGATCGGCGCCTCCGCCGACTGGCGCTGGGAGGGCTACGAGACCTCCTGGGTGACGCTCGCGGACGGGCGGCGCGTGCAGTCGGTGCCGGGGGGGACGCACTGGGGCGGCGGCGTCTCGATCCATGCCGAGGACCAGGCGCGGATCGGGCTGCTCGCCCTGCATCGCGGCCGCTGGGAGGGGCGGGAATTGCTGCCCGCGGCGTGGTTCGACCTCGCCACCACGCCCTGTCCGCTGAACCGCAGCTACGGCTTCCTGTGGTGGCTCAACGCCGCCGGCCGCTTCCCGGCCGCCGCGCCGGACGCCTTCTGCGCCGTCGGCGCCGGGGGCAACCTCACCTGGATCGAGCCCTCCTCGGGGCTCGTCGTGGTGGCGCGCTGGCTCGATCCGGCGGCGCAGGAGGGGTTCATGCGCCGCCTGCGCGCGGCGCTGAGGAGCTGAGGGCATGGAACTCGGGCTGGTCGGACTGGGCCGCATGGGCGCGAACATCGCGCGGCGGCTGATGCGCGCCGGGCACCGCGTGGTCGCCTTCGACCGCGACCCGAAGGCGGTGCAGGCGCTGGCGGCGGAGGGCGCGGCGCCGGCGGCGGACCTCGCCGACCTGGTGCGCCGGCTCGCCGCGCCGCGCGCGGTGTGGGTGATGCTGCCGGCGGGCGAGGCGACCGAGCAGGCGATCGCCGCGCTCGGCGGGCTGCTCGCGCCCGGCGACGTGGCGATCGACGGCGGCAACGGCTTCTGGAAGGACGACATCCGCCGCGCCCGCGCGCTGCGCGCGAAGGGGGTGGACTATCTCGACATCGGCACCTCGGGCGGCGTCTGGGGCCTCGCGCGCGGCTACTGCCTGATGATCGGCGGGCCGGAGGCGGCGGTGCGCCGGCTCGACCCGATCTTCGCCGCGCTGGCGCCGGGCCCCGGCGACATCCCGCGCACGCCGCATCGCGAGGAGCGCGACCCGCGCGTCGAGCGCGGCTACCTGCACGCCGGCCCCAACGGCGCCGGCCATTTCGTCAAGATGATCCACAACGGCATCGAGTACGGGATGATGCAGGCGATCGCCGAGGGCTTCGACCTGCTGCGCCACGCCGGCTCGCCCGAGCTGCCGGAGGAGGAGCGGCTGACGCTCGACCTCGCCGACATCGCCGAGGTGTGGCGGCGCGGGAGCGTCGTCACCTCCTGGCTGCTCGACCTGACCGCCGCGGCGCTGGCGGAGGACCCGGAGCTTCAGGGCTTCTCCGGCCATGTCGGCGATTCCGGCGAGGGGCGCTGGACCGTGCAGCAGGCCGTCGAGACCGCCGTGCCGGCGCCGGTGCTGACGGCGGCGCTCTACGCGCGGTTCCGGTCGCGACGGGAGAGGAGCTTCGCCGACCAGGTGCTGTCGGCGATGCGCAAGGGCTTCGGCGGGCACCAGGAGCCGAGGTGACGCCGCCGCGCATCGTGGTGATGGGCGTCTCGGGCGCGGGCAAGAGCACGGTCGGGCCGCTGCTCGCCGCCGCGCTCGGCGTGCCCTTCGCCGACGGCGACGCCTTCCATCCGCCGGCGAACGTGGCGAAGATGGCCGCCGGGACGCCGCTCTCGGACGAGGACCGTTGGCCCTGGCTCGCGGCGATCGGCGCCTGGCTCGCGGCGCAGGAGGCGACGGGCGCGGTCGTCGCGTGCTCGGCGCTGCGCCGGGCCTATCGCGACCGGCTGCGGCAGGCATGCCCGGGGCTGCGCTTCGTCCACCTCGCCGGCGCGCGCGCCCTGATCGCGAAGCGGCTTGCCGCGCGCGCCGGGCACTTCATGCCGGCCGGCCTGCTGGAGAGCCAGTTCGCGACGCTCGAGGACCCGGCCGGCGAGCCGGACGTGATTCCCCTCTCCGTCGTGCCGCCGCCCGAGGAGATCGTGCGGGCGGCGGTCGCCGCGCTCGGCGGCGAAGCCCCGCGCGGCTGAACCGGAACATCGTCGCCGGGCGCGCCGCGCGCGGCTGTTGCTGGACGCCGCACCGCGGCCGGTGTAGGGCCTGCCGCCAGGAAGCACCCAGGATCGGAGGGGAGACGCCGCCATGTCCGTGGCCCTGATCTGCGACGCCGTGCGCACGCCCATCGGCCGCTACGGCGGCGCGCTCGCCGCCGTGCGCGCCGACGACCTCGCCGCCATCCCGCTCAAGGCGCTCAAGGACCGCAACCCCGGCGTGGACTGGGAGGCGGTGGACGATGTCATCCTCGGCTGCGCCAACCAGGCGGGCGAGGACAACCGCAACGTCGCGCGCATGGCGCTGCTGCTCGCCGACCTGCCGCACCGCATCCCCGGCTCGACGGTGAACCGGCTGTGCGGCTCCGGCATGGACGCGGTCGGCATCGCCGCGCGCGCGATCAAGGCCGGCGA
The DNA here is from genome assembly GCF_019458025.1 of Caldovatus aquaticus. Classification (GTDB taxonomy): domain Bacteria; phylum Pseudomonadota; class Alphaproteobacteria; order Acetobacterales; family Acetobacteraceae; genus Caldovatus; species Caldovatus aquaticus. Next base: position 23,771 of record NZ_JAHZUY010000015.1, read on the forward strand.
GGCGGAGCTGATGATCGCCGGCGGCGTCGAGAGCATGACGCGCGCGCCCTTCGTCATGGGCAAGGCGACCGAGGCCTTCTCGCGCACCGCCGAGATCTACGACACCACGATCGGCTGGCGCTTCGTCAACCCGAAGATGAGGGCGCAGTACGGCATCGACTCGATGCCCGAGACGGCGGAGAACGTCGCCGAGGAATTCCAGATCAGCCGTGCCGACCAGGATGCCTTCGCCTTCCGCTCGCAGCAGCGCGCGGCGAGGGCGATGGCGAGCGGCCGTCTCGCCGAGGAGATCGTCCCGGTCGCCGTCCCCCAGCGCAAGGGCAGCCCCGTCGTCGTGGACAAGGACGAGCACCCGCGGCCGGACACCACGCTCGAGGCGCTGGCGAAGCTGCCCGCACCATTCCGCAAGGAGGGCGGCACCGTCACCGCCGGCAACGCCTCGGGCGTCAACGACGGCGCCTGCGCGCTGATCGTCGCCAGCGAGAAGGCGGCGGTGAAGTACGGCCTCGCGCCGCGCGCGCGCGTCGTGGCGGTGGCGACCGCCGGCGTGCCGCCGCGCATCATGGGCATCGGCCCGGTGCCGGCGACGCGCAAGGTGCTGGAGAAGTGCGGGCTCGGCCTCTCCGCCATGGAGGTGATCGAGCTCAACGAGGCGTTCGCCGCCCAGGCGCTGGCGGTGCTGCGCCAGCTCGGCCTGCCGGACGACGCCGAGCACGTGAACCCGAACGGCGGCGCGATCGCGCTCGGCCATCCGCTCGGCATGAGCGGCGCGCGGCTGGTGCAGACCCTGGTGCACGAGCTGCAGCGGCGCGGCGCGCGCTACGGCCTCGCGACGATGTGCATCGGCGTCGGGCAGGGTATCGCGATGGTGGTGGAGCGGGTGTGACGGCCGGGGGCGGTGCCGCCTCACTCCGGCACCGCCCCGTCCCCCACGAACGGATTGGTCCGCCGCTCCGTCCCGAACGTGCTCCCGGGCCCATGCCCGCACAGGAAGGCGATGTGGTCGCCGAGCGGGAACAGCTTCTCGCGGATGCTGCGCACCAGCGCCGCGTGGTCGCCGTAGGGGAAGTCGGTCCGCCCGATCGAGCCGCGGAACAGCACGTCCCCCACCACCGCCACGCCCTCCCGCGGCGCGACGAACACCACATGGCCCGGCGTGTGGCCGGGGCAGTGATAGACAGCGAAGGGGATGCCGGCGATCCCCACCCGGTCGCCCTCGGCGAGCCAGCGGTCCGGCGTCACCGCGCGGCAGGCGAGGCCGAAGCGCGCCCCCTGCTCCGGCAGCGCCTCGAGCAGGAAGCGGTCCTCTTCCGCCGGTCCGAGGATCTCCACCGCGCCGCCGAGCCGCTCCTTCAGCTCCGCCGCCCCGCCCGCGTGGTCCAGATGGCCGTGCGTGAGCAGGATGCGCTCGACCGTCACGCCGAGCTCGGCGACGGCGGCGAGGATGCGGTCCACCTCGCCGCCGGGGTCCACGATGGTCGCGCGCTTCGCGTCCTCGTCCCAGAGCAGGGCGCAGTTCTGCTGGAACGGCGTGACGGGGAGGATGGCGGCCTTCAGGCCCGGCATGGCGGGGTGCTCCGTCCGAAGGGGGAATGCGCCGCGGCGCGGCCGGCGCTGCGGCCGGGGCACGGATGCCGGGCCGCCGACGGTGCCGTGGCGGCCCGCTCGCCCGGACTGGAGGTTCCGGCGGGCCAGAACGGGCGGGCGCGCCCGTCCGGCGGACCGCCACCGGCGCCGTCCAGGCCCGGAGCCCTCGGAAAATGGCTCCCCGAGTAGGACTCGAACCTACGACCCAGGGATTAACAGTCCCTTGCTCTACCAGCTGAGCTATCGGGGATCAGCCAGGGCGGCGCCTATAGCAAAACGGCGCCGCCGGGAAAAGCCCGTGCCTCGCGCGGCCGGCGCTGGAGGTCCGGGGCGGAATTGAACCGCCGTACAGGGTTTTGCAGACCCTTGCCTAGCCACTCGGCCACCGGACCGCGCCCGCGCGTGCGCGGCGCTCCCGGCCTTCATATCAGGCCCCGGCCGCACCGGGTCAAGCACCTGCAGGCCCGGCTTGGCGCCTGCACCGGCCGCGGCCTATAGAAGCGCGCAGACCCTGGGCGGGACGCCACGGCATGGACTACGCGGACGCGCGCAAGCGCATGGTGGACGGGCAGCTGCGGCCCAACAAGGTGACCGATCCCCGGCTCCTCGCGGCGATGGGGACGATCCCGCGCGAGCGGTTCCTGCCCGAGGGCCCGCTGCGCGCCCGCGCCTATCTGGATGAGGATGTCCTGCTGCCCGGCCCGGCCGGCCGCGCCCTCACCGAGCCGATGGCCCTCGCCCGCCTGATCCAGCTCGCCGCGCTGCGGCGCGGCGACCGGGTGCTGCTGCTTCCCGCCGGCACCGGCTACGCCGCCGCCGTGATGGCGGCGATGGGCGCGCACGTCATCGGCCTCGAGTCGGACGAGGCGCTGGTCCGCCTGGCGCGCGCCGCACTGGCCGAGACGGTGGGGCCGGAGCAGGCGCGCATCCTCCACGCCCCGATCGCGCAGGGCCACGCCGCCGGCGCCCCCTACGACGTGATCCTGATCGAGGGCGAGGTGCCGGAGGTGCCGCCGGCGCTGATCGAACAGCTCGCCGAAGGCGGGCGGCTGGTGACGGTCCTCGAGCGCGAGGGCCGTGTGGGCCATGCCGTGCTCGGGCGGCGCATCGGCGGCTCCTTCACGCTGACCACGGCCTTCGACTGCGCGATCACGCCGGTGCGCGAATTCGCCCGGGCTCCGGCCTTCGTGTTCTAGCGCGGGGCCGCGCCCGCGCTGGCGCGCGGCGGGCCTGGCGCGTAACCTGCACGGGACGACGGAACGGAGGAGAGACACCACCGCATGCCGTGCCGCTGCCGCCGCCGTTTCCGCGCCTTTCTCGCGGTCCTGCCCGCCGCCCTCGGCCCGGCGGGGGGCGTCGCGGCGCCGCTGCTCGCGGCGCTGCCGCTCTCCCTCGCGCACGCCCCCGCGGCGCGCGCGCAGACGCTGCGGGAGGCCCTCGCCCTCGCCTACGCCAACAACCCGACGCTGCTCGCGGCCCGCGCCCAGCTCCGCGCGGTGGACGAGAACGTGCCGCAGGCCCTGGCCGGCTGGCGGCCGACCGTCGTGCTCTCCGGCGCCGCCGGCTATGCCGACGCGACCGCGCGCCAGCCGGCCGTCACGCCCATCGTGCGCGACCGCTTTGGCAATGTGGTATCGGGCGGCGTGCCGTTCTCGAACTACGTGGACATCAGCCGCGACACGCTGAACCTGAACGCCACCATCACCCAGCCGATCTTCCGCGGCGGACGGACGGTTGCGGCCACGCGGCGGGCGGAGAACCAGGTGCTCGCCCAGCGCGCCCGGCTGCTCGCGACCGAGCAGCAGGTGCTGCTCGACGTGGTCAACGCCTACGTCAACCTGATCCGCATCCAGGAGGAGGTGCGGCTCAACACCAACAACGAGCAGGTGCTGACTCGCCAGCTCCAGGCCACCAACGAGCGCTTCCGGGTCGGCGAGATCACCCGCACCGACGTGGCGCAGGCGGAATCCCGCCTCGCCGGCGCCCGCGCGCAGCGCGCCCTGGCCGAGGGCCAGCTCCAATCGGCGCGCGCGACCTTCCAGCGGCTGGTCGGCGTGGCGCCGCAGCGTCTCGTCCCGCCGCAGCCCCTGACCCCTCCGGTGCGCAGCCAGGCCGAGGCCGGCCAGCTCGCCGCGGTGAACAACCCCAACGTCGTGGCGGCGCTGTTCGACGAGGCCGCGGCGCGCGACCTGATCGACGTGCAGTTCGCCGCGCTGCTGCCGCAGGTCTCGGTGCAGGGGCAGGTGTTCCGCATCGACAACAACCTCCAGCCGCACACGCGCGTGACCGGCAGCCAGGTGACGGCGAACGTCTCCGTCCCGCTCTACCAGGGCGGGGCGGAGCACGCCCTGGTCCGCCAGGCGCGCCAGCAGGCGCAGCAGGCGCGGCAGGTGGTCGAGGACCAGCGCCGGCAGGCGACCGCGCAGGCGAGCCAGGCGTGGGAGACGCTGGTCAGCGCCCGCGCGCAGGTGGACTCCAACCGCTCCCAGATCCGGGCCGCCGAGATCGCGCTGGACGGCGTGCAGCGCGAGGCGATCGTCGGCTCGCGCACCACGCTCGACGTGCTGAACGCCGAGCAGGAGCTGCTCAACGCCCGCGTCGCCCTGGTGCGCGCGCTCGCCGACGTGGTGAACGCCTCGCACGCCCTGGCCGCGGCGGTCGGCCGGCACACCGCGCGGGACCTCGCGCTGCCGGTGCAGCTCTACGACATGGAGGCGTACTACCGCGCCGTGCGCGACCGCTGGTTCGGGACCGGCGACCCTTCCGGCGCGGCCGAGACGGCGCAGGCGCGCGCCGCGGCGGATGCCGCGGCCCCGACGCGGGCGGCGGAGCGCCGCTCGCGATGAGCGGCGAGCGGCCCCGGACGGGCGGTGAGGACGGCGACGACCGCCGCCCTGCCGGAGGCGCCGCGCCCGGCGCTCCGCCCGATCCCACCATGGAGGAGATCCTCGCCTCCATCCGGCGCATCCTGAACGAGGACGAAACCGTCGCCGGCGCGGCCGCCGCTTCCGCCGCCGGGGAACCTCCGCCGCCCACCGGGGACGCGCCGGAGCCGCTGGCGCTGACCGAGGACATGCTCGTCGAGGCGCCGCGCCCGGCGGCGGGCGGAGGGCTTCCGGCCCCCGCCGCCGCTCCCGCCGCCGCGCCCGAGGACCAGCCCGCCATGCCTGACACGCCGCGCCCCGATTCGCCGCCCGCCGCACCGCCATCCCCGCCGGCCGCGGACGCCCCCGGGCTGGTGGCGCCCGCCACCGCCGCTGCCGCCGCCGCCGCGGTCGGCTCCCTGCTGCGTGCGGTCGCCGCCGAGCGGACCGCGGCGGTGGCCCGCGGCGGGCCGACCCTCGAGGACGTGGTGCGCGAGGAGATCCGCCCGCTGCTCAAGGAATGGCTCGACCGGCACCTGCCGCCGCTGGTCGAGCGGCTGGTGCGCGCCGAGATCGAACGGGTGGTCGGCCGCGCGCTGTCCTGACCGGCGCGGACCTTGACGGGGGCGGGCCGGCGCGGAAGGGATGCGCGCCATGTCGGACACACCCGCAGAGACCCCGCCCCCGCTCGCCCTGCTGCCGCGGACCTTCGATCCGAAGGCGGCCGAGACCCGCATCTACGAGGGCTGGGAACGCTCCGGCGCCTTCGCCGCCGATCCCGACAGCCCGGCGCGGCCCTTCACCATCATGATCCCGCCGCCGAACGTCACCGGCAGCCTGCACATGGGCCACGCGCTCGACAACACGCTGCAGGACATCCTGATCCGCTGGCGGCGCATGCAGGGGCGCGACGCGCTGTGGCAGCCGGGCACCGATCACGCCGGCATCGCCACCCAGATGGTGGTCGAGCGGCTGCTGGCGCAGGAGGGCAAGCCCGACCGCCGCGCCATGGGGCGCGAGGCGTTCCTCGCCCGGGTGTGGGAGTGGAAGGAGCAGTCGGGCGGGACCATCACGCGCCAGCTCCGCCGCCTCGGCGCCTCGCTCGACTGGCGGCGCGAGCGCTTCACCATGGACGAGGGCCTCTCGGCGGCGGTGCGCGAGGTGTTCGTCTCCCTCTACAAGCAGGGGCTGATCTACCGCGACCGGCGCCTGGTCAACTGGGATCCGCAGTTCCAGACCGCGATCTCCGACCTCGAGGTGGAGAGCCGCGAGGTGCGCGGGCACCTCTGGCACCTGCGCTACCCGATCGAGGGCGAGCCGGGGCGGTTCATCGTCGTCGCCACCACGCGGCCGGAGACGATGCTCGGCGACACCGCCGTTGCGGTGCATCCGGAGGATGCGCGCTACCGCGACCTGGTCGGCAAGCGCGCGATCCTGCCGCTGGTCGGCCGGGCGATCCCGATCATCGCCGACGAGCACTCGGACCCGGAGAAGGGCACCGGCGCGGTGAAGATCACGCCGGCGCACGACTTCGCCGACTTCGCCGTGGGCAGGCGCCACGGCCTGCCGATGCCGAGCGTGCTCGACGCCGAGGCGCGGATCGCGGTCGACGAGATCGCGCCCGTCCTGCGCGCGGTCGAGGGCGTGGCCGATCCCGCCTTCCTGCGCCGCCTCGAGGGCAAGGACCGCTTCGCCGCGCGCAAGGCGATCGTCGCCGAGCTGGAGAGGCTCGGCCTGGTCGAGAAGGTGGAGCCGCACGTCCACCAGGTGCCGCACGGCGACCGCTCCGGCGTCCCGATCGAGCCGCGCCTGACCTGGCAGTGGTTCGTGGACGCCAAGACCCTGGCCAGGCCCGCGATCGAGGCGGTCGAGACCGGCCAGACCGTGTTCGTCCCGCGCCAGTGGGAGAACACCTTCTTCGCCTGGATGCGCGACATCCAGCCCTGGTGCGTCTCGCGCCAGCTCTGGTGGGGCCACCAGATCCCCGCCTGGTACGCGCCGGACGGCGAGGTGTTCGTCGAGCGCACCGAGGAGGAGGCGAAGGCCGCCGCGCGGGCGCATTTCGGCCGCGACGTGCCGCTCGCGCGCGACGAGGACGTGCTCGACACCTGGTTCTCCTCCGCGCTCTGGCCCTTCTCCACCCTGGGCTGGCCGGAGAAGACGAAGGAGCTCGCCCGCTACTACCCGACCGACGTGCTGGTGACGGGCTTCGACATCATCTTCTTCTGGGTCGCCCGGATGATGATGATGGGCCTGCACTTCATGGGCGAGGTGCCGTTCCGCACCGTCTGCATCCACGGCCTGGTGCGCGACGAGCGCGGCCAGAAGATGTCGAAGTCCAGGGGGAACGTGATGGACCCCCTGGAGCTGATCGAGGAGTACGGCGCCGATGCGCTGCGCTTCGCGCTCGCCGCCCTGGCCGGGCCGGGGCGCGACGTCAAGCTCGGCCGCAAGCACGTCGAGGACCACCGCGCCTTCGGCACCAAGCTGTGGAATGCGGCGCGCTTCTGCCAGATGAACGGGGCACGGCCCGATCCGGCCTACGACCCGGCGCGCGCGACCCTGCCGCTGGCGCGCTGGATCCTCGACGCCACGAACGGCGCGCTCGCCGAGGTCAACGCCGCGCTCGAGGCGTTCCGCTTCGACGAGTACGCCTCCGCCTGCTACCGCTTCGTCTGGCACACCTTCTGCGACTGGTTCGTGGAGTTCGCCAAGCCGGTGCTGAGCGGGCCGGACGGGCCGGAGAAGGCGGAGGTGCGCGGCGCCGCGCAGCACGTGCTCGGCGTGATCCTGCGCCTTCTGCATCCGGTGATGCCCTTCATCACCGAGGAGCTGTGGGACCGGCTCGGCTACGGCCCGGACTACAGCCTGATCCGCGCCGAGTGGCCGCGGCCGATCGAGGTCGAGGGGGCCGAGGAGGCGCGGCGCGAGCTCGACTGGGTGGTGAAGCTGATCTCCGAGGTGCGCGCGGTGCGCGCGGAGATGAACGTGCCGCCGGGCGTGACCGTGCCGCTGCTGCTGCAGGGCGCGCGGCCGGAGAGCCTCGAGCGCGCGCAACGCTGGATCGAGGCGATCCGCCGTCTCGCCCGCGCGACCGAGGTGCGGGCGCTCACGGGCGCGCCGCCTCCCGGCGTGGCGCAGGTGGTGGTCGAGGAGGCGACCGTGATGCTGCCGCTCGCCGAGGTGATCGACCTCGCAGCCGAACGCGCCCGCCTCGCCCGCGAGCGCGCCCGCGCCGCGGCCGAGGCCGAGCGGCTCGCCGCCAGGCTCGCCAATGCGGGCTTCCTCAGCCGCGCGCCCGAGGAGGTGGTGGAGGAGAACCGCGAGCGCCTCGCCGCCGCGCGGGCGGAGATGGCGCGCCTCGACGCCGCCCTGGCGCGGATCGGGGGGTAGGGGAAGGGGCAGGCATCCGCGGTCGCGGGACCGGCACCGCGCCCGTCGGGCGACAGGCCGGCAGTCGGCCGGATTTTCCCCGGTTCGCCACCTCCCCGCTGCCGCCCTTGCGTTCGCCGTGACACCCGGCGGGGCGCCTTCCGGGCCGGTCCGGATCGCTGCCCGCGTGCCGTTCGACGATCGTGCGGAAGCGTCGCCGCCGGCCGCGGCACGGGGCGGGGGCATCAACTGCATTCCTACGGACGGCGCGCGCGAATCCGCATCGCGCCGGCGGACGCCGAGCCGCTCCCCACCCTGGAGCGGCGCGGGCCGGCTGCCTGGTCCGGAGCGGTCTGCGCACCTGTGGACGGCGCGGTCGCCCCGTGATCGGGCCGGCCGAGGCTTCCTGGTGGCTCAACGACCGCCCGGGCGGCGCGAAGGACGGTCCCGCAGCGGGGGACCGGGCGCGCCGACTATCCGACAGCCAGGACGCCCGGGAGGGCGGGCGCGGGCAAGGCCTGGAGAGGAGTGGCGGACCCGGCGCGATTCGAACGCACGACCTTTGCCTTCGGAGGGCAACGCTCTATCCAGCTGAGCTACGGGTCCGTGCCGCCCTTCTAGCCCGTCGCACGGGCGGGCGGAAGCCCCCGGACTGCGTTACGCGGCCGGGCCGGCCGTGCCGGCCGAGGCCGTTTCCGGTGCCGTCTCGCCGAACCAGGCGGCGACCGCCGTCCTTGCCTCCGGCGCGAGGTGCAGGCCGAGCTTGCTCCGCCGCCACAGCACGTCCTCGGCGCGGCGCGCCCATTCCTCGCGGCGCAGCCAGTCGAGCTCGCGCTCGGTCAGGCCGGCGCCGAAATCGCGTCCCAGCGCGGCCATCCCGGTGGCGCCGTCGAGCAGCGCGTCCATCTCCGTCCCGTAGGCGCGGCAGAGCCGGCGCAGCAGCGCCGGAGGCAGCCAGGGGTAGCGGCGCGCCTGCGCCGCCTCGAAGCCCTCCAGCCCCGCGGGGCCGAGATCGCCGCCCGGCAGCGGCGCCGCCGCGGTCCAGGGCCGTGCCGCGCCGAGGCCGAGCGCGGGGGCGAGCTTCGCCAGCGCCTCCTCCGCCAGGCGGCGATAGGTGGTGAGCTTGCCGCCATAGACGTTCAGCAGGGGCGGCCCGTCCTCGCCCGCGGGCCATTCCAGCGCCAGCAGATAGTCGCGCGTCACCGCCGCCGGATCGCTCGCACCATCGTCGCAGAGCGGACGCACGCCGGCGTAGCTCCAGACCGCCTCCGCCGGGTCCACGCGGCGGCGGAGCTGGCGCGATACCGCGGCGCAGAGATAGGCCGCCTCCTCCGGCGCGCAGGCGGCGGCGGCGGGATCGCCTTCGTGCGGCACGTCGGTGGTGCCGATCAGCGAGAAGCGGCCCTCGAAGGGAATGACGAAGACGACGCGGCCGTCGTCGTTCTGCAGGATGTAGGCCTGCTCGCCCTCGTAGAGCGCGGGCACGACGATGTGGCTGCCGCGCACCAGGCGCAGCGTGCAGCGGGCGCGCGCGCCGGCGGCGCCGATCACCTGCAGCGCCCAGGGGCCGGCGGCGTTGGCGATGGCGCGGGCGCGCACGATGCGCTCCGCGCCGCCCTCCGCGCGCAGCCGGCAGCTCCAGGCCCCGCCCTCCGGCACGGCGCCGAGGAAGGCGGTGCGCACCGCGATCTCGGCGCCCCGCCGCGCCGCGTCCCTGGCGTTCAGCACCACCAGGCGGGCGTCCTCGACCCAGCAGTCGGAATAGGCGAAGGCGGCGGTGATCTCGGGCTTCAGGGGCGCGCCATAGGGATGGGTGCGGGCGGCGATCGCCTCCGTGCCGGGGAGGCTGATGCGGCGCGCGAGGTGGTCGTAGAGGAACAGGCCGGCGCGGATCAGCCAGCGCGGGCGCATCGCGGGGCGGTGCGGCAGCACGAAGCGCAGCGGCCGGACGATATGGGGGGCGAGGCGCAGCAGCACCTCGCGCTCGGCCAGCGCCTCGCGCACCAGGCGGAACTCCCCGTGCTCGAGGTAGCGCAGGCCGCCGTGGATCAGCTTCGAGGAGGCGGAGGAGGTGGCGCCGGCGAGGTCGCCCTTCTCCGCCAGCAGCACGGAGAGGCCGCGCCCGGCGGCATCGCGCGCGATGCCGCAGCCGTTGATGCCGCCGCCGACGACGAGGAGGTCGAAGGCGTCGCGCATCGCTCAGATCAGCCGCGCCCGGATGCGGTTGACGAGGACCTCGGCGACGAGGACGACGCCGAGGATCGCGAGCAGCACCGTGGCCACGCGGTCCCACTGGAAGAAGTCTATGGCGTCGTTCAGCACGACGCCGATGCCGCCCGCGCCGACCAGGCCGAGCACGGCGCTCTCGCGCACGTTGATGTCCCAGCGGAACAGGGCGATGCCCCAGAAGGCGGGCTGCACCTGCGGCCAGACCGCCTTGAGCATGGTGGCGCCCCAGCCGGCGCCGGTGGCGCGCACCGCCTCGACCGGGCCGGGGGCGACCTCCTCCAGCGCCTCGGCGAGCAGCTTGCCGACGAAGCCGATCGACCGGAAGGCGATGGCGAAGACGCCGGCGGTGGCGCCGGGGCCGAAGACGGCGACGAAGATCAGCGCCCAGACCAGCGAGTTCACCGAGCGCGAGGCGACGAGGACGAGCTGGGCGAGCCAGTTGAGCGGCGCGACGCGGCAGATGTTGCGCGCGGCGAGCAGCGCCACCGGCACGGCGAGGGCGAAGGCGAGAAGGGTGCCGAGGGTTGCGATGTGCAGCGTCTCGACCAGCGCCGTGTGGACCTGCGGGTAGTAGTGGCCGAGGTCGGGCGGCCACATGCGCACCAGAAGGTCGGCCATCTGCGCCGGCGCGTCGGCGAGGAATTCCGGGATGATGTCGATGCTGCGCACCGCCCAGGCGACGGCGGCGACGACGCCGAGCCAGACCAGCCAGCGCGCGAGGCGCTGGCGCGGGGTGAAGCGCGACCACTCGCGCAGGAGCGGCCGCACCGGGCCGGAACGGGCCGCGGGGCCCGTGGCGCCCCGCGCCGCGGCGTCCGCCCCTCCGGTCGCGGTCGTCAGGCCGGTCATCGGAGCGCCGCCCGCACCCGGCCGGAAACCAGCTCGGCCAGCAGGATCACGGCGATGATCGCGATCAGGATGGCGCTGACGAAGTCGTAGTCGAAGCGCTTGAAGGCCGCGAACAGCGTCCCCCCGATCCCGCCCGCGCCGACGATGCCGACGAGCGTGGAGTTCCGCAGGTTGGAATCGAGCTGGTAGAGGCAGAAGCCGACGAAGCGCGAGGCCACCTGCGGCAGCACGGCGTAGATCAGCACCGCCAGCGTGCCGGCGCCGGCGGCGCGCACCGCCTCCACCGGCTTCATCGAGATCTCCTCGAGCGCCTCCGCGAACAGCTTGGCGATGAAGCCGATCGAGGCGACGACCAGCGCGGCGACGCCGGCGAGCGCGCCGAAGCCGATCGCCTTGACGAACAGGATGGCGACGATGACGTAGTGCAGCGACCGGCAGAGCGCGATGAGGCCGCGCACCGGCGCGGCGATCCACCACGGCGCGAGGTTGCGCGCGGCGAGCACGCCGAGCGGCAGCGACAGGACGATACCGATCGCGGAGGCGAGGACCGCGATCTGCAGGCTCTCGAGCAGCCCCTCGACCAGCAGCCGCCAGCGCGCGAAGTTCGGCGGCAGCATGCGGGCGAGGAAGTGGCCGGCCTCGCCGAAGCCGACGGAGAGGCGCTCGAGGCTCAGCCCGAGCTGCGGCACCGCGTAGGCGGTGTAGGCGAGGAGGGCGAGGGCGCCGAGGCGGAAGCCCCAGCTCGGCGCGAAGGGGCGCCGCGCCGGGGCGGCGGCGGGACCCGACGCGCTCACAGCCAGTCCTCCCCGCCGTAGATCGCGCGCAGATGCGCGGTCTCCAGCGCCTCCGGCGGGCCGTCGAAGACGATCGCGCCCTGGGAGAGGCCGACGATGCGCCGGGCGAAGCGCCGGGCGAGCTCCACGTTGTGGATGTTGAGGACGACGGGGACGCCCGCCTCCTCCGTCAGGCGTGCGAGAAGCTCCAGCACCTCCACCGCCGTCTTCGGATCGAGCGAGGAGGTGGGCTCGTCGGCGAGCAGCAGCTCCGGCCGCTGCATCAGCGCCCGCGCGATGCCGACGCGCTGGCGCTGGCCGCCGGAGAGCGCATCCGCCCGCTGCGTCGCGTAGTCCGGCAGGCCGACCGCATCGAGCAGGGCGAAGGCGCGCTCGATGTCCTCCGCCGGGTAGCGCCGCAGCCAGGCGCGCCAGAGCGGGACGTAGCCGAGCCGGCCGCAGAGCAGGTTCTCCATCACGGAGAGCCGCTCGACCAGGTTGTACTCCTGGAACACCATGCCGATGCGCCGGCGGGCGAGGCGCAGCGCCCTGCCGGAGAGGCGCGTCAGCTCCTCGCCGCGCAGCCGGATCTCGCCCCGCGTCGGCTCCACCAGACGGTTGATGCAGCGGAGCAGGGTGGACTTGCCGGTGCCGGAGGGGCCGATCACCGCCGTGATGCCCTCGGCGCCGACCTCGAGGTCGATGCCGCGCAGCACCGGCGTGCCGGGCACGTATTCCTTGACCAGCCCGCGGATCTCGAGCGGCGGGCGGCCCTCCCCGGCGCCGGGCGGCGCGGCCATGGCGCTCACTGCGCCCGCTGCTGCTGCTCGCGCTGCTGCGCGCGGCGCGCCGCGGCCTCCTCCTCGCGCCGCGCCTCGATGTCGAAATTGGCGCGGGTGTAGGGGGCGTTCACCGCGTCCGCGACCTGGCGCACCGGCTCCCAGTCCTTGAGGTAGGTGGCGGGCCAGAAGCGGTCGTTGCCGCCGAGGTCGCGCGACATCTGCGGCGGGAAGCGGAAGTCGAAGAAGCACTGGCGGATGCGCTGGGCGAGCTCCGGCTTCAGGTCGTGCGCGAGCGCGAAGCTCGAGGTCGGGAAGGGCGCGCTCTCCCAGATGATGCGGAAGTTCTCGCGCCGCACCTGCCCGCGCGCCACCATGCGGTTGAACACGTCGGAGGCGACCGGCGCGGCGTCGTAGTCGCCGGCGTTCACCCCCATCACCGAACGGTCGTGGCCGCCCGAGTAGATCACGCGGTAGTCCTGGTCCGGCACCAGCCCCTGCTGCGGGAAGAAGGCGCGCGGGGCGAGGTTGCCGGAGTTCGAGGTGGCGGAGGTGTGCGCCACGCGCCGGCCCTTGAGGTCGGCGAGCGTCCGGAACGGGCTGTCGGCGCGCACCAGCATGACCAGCCGGTAGCTCTCGTATCCGTCCGGCCCGCCCTTGACCGCGAAGGGCACGGCGCCGGCGAGGTTGACGGCGAAGGCGGTTGGCCCGGTGGAGAAGCCGGCGATGTGCAGGCGGCCGCTGCGCATCGCCTCCACCTGGGCGGCGTTGGAGGTGACCTGGTAATAGACCACCCGCCGCCCCGTGCACTGCGAGAGGTAGTCGGTGAAGGGGCGCCACTGGTTGGCGTAGAGCGCGGGGTCCTCGACCGGCGTGTAGGCGAAGACGAGGGTGGAGGGGTCGCGCAGCCGCGCCGGGTCGCGCGGCGGGTCGGCGACGAGATCGCGGTCCTCGTCGCAATAGGCGTCGTCGAGCGCGCCGCGGTGCGTGCACTGGTCGGCCGCGCCCTGGGCGCGCGCGCCGTCGGCGGCGCAGAGCGCCGCGGCGAGGGCGGCGCCGGCGAGCATGGTGCGGATCATTCCTCGGTCTCCTCCCGGTGGCTGCGGGCCGCGAGCACGGCCTCGGCGAACTCGACGAAGCCCGCCCCGGCGGCGGCGCGCGTAACATAGGCCGGACGGGCGTCCATGTGGGACAGGAACGGCGCGACGTTGGCGACGCCGACGGAGAGCGGGATGCGGGCGAAGAGCGGCGCGTCGTTCGGCGAATCGCCGAGGTAGGCGACCTCGCCGAGCGCCTCCGGCAGCGGGCGCCAGAGCGCGGCGAACAGGCGCTCGAGCCCGGACCACTTGTCCCACGCCCCGAACCAGGCGTTGACGTGGATCGAGCTGATCCGCGCCGCGGCGCCGCCGGCGCGGAAGACGGCGGCGACGCGCTCGGCGGCCGCGAGCGGCAGCGGGGTTGCGACGTCCTCCCGGAAGTCCACGGCGACGTCGGCGACGCGGAAGGGCTGGTCGGCGGCGAGCGCGGTGCCTGGGACCGCCGCCATCGCCCGCTCGGCGAGCGCGAGCAGCCGGGCGCGGTCCGATGCGCCGGCCTGCCAGCGCCGCATGCGCCGGGCCGCCGGGTCGTAGGCGTACCACAGCGCCCCGTTCTCCCCGACCACGGCGGCGACCGGCCAGAGCCGCGCGATCAGGTCGCACCAGCCGGCCGGCCGGCCGGTGACCGGCACCACCGCCACGCCCGCCGCCGCCAGCCGTTCCATCGCGGCGTAGGCGGCGGCGGTGAGGCGGCCGCCGCTGGTCAGGGTGTCGTCGATGTCGGTCAGCACCCAGCGCAGCGCCGCCAGCCGTTCCCGCGGGGCGGCCGCGAGCGGCTCGGGGGCGCGCGCCGCCCGGGCGGGCGGAGAGAGGCCTGGGCTGGCCATGGCCACGGCAGGGGCTCCGACAGAGTATGTGGAACCTACCTCATTAGATGTGGAACCTCAAACATTCTCCGCCGCCTCTCCGGCGATCGTCACCCGCACGCCGGACCGCTCCAGGGCGCCGGCGAGATCGGCCGGGGGGGTGCGGTCCGTCACCAGGTCCGTCAGGGCGGCGAGGGGGCAGACGCGCTCCAGGTGCGGCGCGCCGAACTTGCCGCCGTCCACCAGCAGCACCCGCCGCGCGGCACGGGCGAGCATGGCGCGCTTCACCCAGCATGCCCGGCTCTCCACATCGGTCGGGCCTTCGGCGGTCAGGCCGGAGGCGCCGATCAGGCAGAGATCGGCGTTGAAGCGGCGCAGGAACTCGCCGGTGTCGGGGCCATAGACGGCGCGCTCGGCGGCATAGAGCTCGCCCGGGCAGAGCAGCACCCGCACCCCGGGCCGCCCGGCGAGCGTCTGCGCCACGGCGAGGCTGTTGGTCAGCAGCGTCGCCGGGACGCCGCGCGCGGCCAGCGCCCGGGCGAAATGCGCGGTGGTGGAGCCGGCGTCCACCATCAGCACCGCGCCGGGCTCGACCAGCGCCGCGGCTGCGGCGCCGATGCGGGCGCGCTCGGCCACCGCCATGCGCTCGCGCTCGGCGATCTCGGGCTGCACGCCGGCGGGATGCGGGGCGGAAGCGCCGCCATAGGTCCGGCGCACCATGCCCTGGCGCGAGAGCTCCTCGACGTCGCGCCGCACCGTCTCGGCCGAGACGCCGAACTCGGCGGCCAGCGCCGAGATGCGCACCGTGGGGTCGGTGGCGAGCGCGGCGAGGATGCGGCGGTGACGCTGGTCCTTGGGCGGGGCGCTGCCGGTGCGGGGGGGCATGGCGCGCCATCGTCCCCGTCCGGGCCGCCGGCCGCAAGCGGCCGTCTTGAGCGCGGCGGCGCTTGCGGCTTTGCTCGGCGGGCCATGCCATCCGCACCGCCGCTCACCGTCCGCGACAGCCGCGATTCGGACCTGCCCGCGATCGCCGCGATCTACGGGCACTGGGTCGTGCACGGCTTCGCCAGCTTCGAGCTGGAGCCGCCGGGCGTGGAGGAGATGGCGCGCCGCCGCCGCGCCCTGCTCGAGGCCGGCTATCCCTGGCTGGTGGCGGAGGGCGAGCGGGATGCCGTGCTCGGCTACGCCTACGCCGGTCCCTACCGGACCCGCCCGGCCTATCGCTTCGCCGTGGAGAACTCGGTCTATGTCGCGCCGGAGGTGGCGGGCGCGCGCCGCGGCGTCGGGCGCGCCCTGCTCGCGGCGCTGATCGCGCGCTGCGAGGCGGCGGGGTTCCGGCAGATGGTCGCGGTGATCGGCGATTCCGGCAACGCCGCCTCGATCGGCCTGCACGCGCGCTGCGGCTTCGCCCGCGCCGGGCTGCTGCCGGCGGTGGGCTGGAAGCACGGGCGCTGGGTGGACAGCGTGCTGATGGCGCGCGCCCTCGGCGAGGGCAGCGCGACGCCGCCGCCGGACGGACGGTGACGCCCTCGCCGCAAGGGCGCGCGGGGGGCGCGCGGCCCCCGGCGCCGGCCGCCGCGGCCGACCGCGCCTCGCGCGATGCCGCGCTGGTGCTCGGGCTGACCCTGCCGGGCGACACGGTGCTCTACCTGCTGCTGCCGCTGCACGCGGCGGCGTTCGGCGTGTCGCTCGCCGAGGCCGGGCTGCTGCTGGCGGCCAACCGGCTGGTGCGGATCCTCGGCTACGGCGCGGTGGCGCGGTTCTACACCCGGCGCGGGCCGCGCGCCGCCTGCCTGCTCGCCGTGCTCGGCGCGGCGGCGGCGGCGGCGGGGTATGCGCTCGCGCACGGGGTGTGGTGGCTCCTGCTCGCGCGGCTGGTCTGGGGCCTCTCCTTCGCGGCGATGAACATCGCGACGCAGGCGCTGGCGACGGCGCTGGCGGAAGGCGCGGCGCGGCGCTCCGGCGTCTCGCGCGCGATCATCAGCACCGGGCCGATGCTGGGGCTGCTCGCGGGCGCGGCGCTGGCCGAGTTCGCGGGGCCGCGGGCGGTGTTCGCGGCGCTCGCCGGAGTCGCGCTGCTCGCCCTGCCCTTTGCCTGGGGTCTGCCGCGCGGGCCGGGCGAGGCGGTGCAGACGGCCGGGCCGCGCTTCGGCATCCCGGCGCGGCTCGACCTGTGGTCCTTCGTGCAGGGGATGGCGCTCGACGGGGTGTTCATCCTCGGTCTCTCCGTGCTGGCGGCGGCGGCGCTGCCGCAGGGCGCGGCGCTCGCCGCGGGGGCGGCGCTCGCGGCGCGCTATGCCTCGGAGATCCTGCTCGGCCCGCCGGCGGGGCGGCTCGCCGAGCGGTTCGGCGCGCTGCCGGTGCTGATCGCGGTCTCGCTCGGCTCGGCCGCGGGGATCGCGCTGGTCGGCTTCGGGGCGCTGTGGGCCGGGGCGATCGCCGTGGTCGCGCTGCGCGGCCTGCTGCAGCCGTTGCCGGCGCCGGTCGCGGCGGCGGCGAATCCGGGGCCGGCGCGCGTGCCGGCGCTGGCGCGCATGGCGACCTGGCGCGACATGGGGGCGGGCGCCGGGCCGCTGGTCGCCGGGGTGCTGCTGCCCCTGGTGCCGCCCGCGCTGCTCTATGGCGGCACGGCGCTGGCGCTCGCCCTGGCCTCGCTCGCGCTGCTGCCGCGCCTCGCCGGCGCGCGCGGGCGGTAGGCGCGCGGCCGGTCCGGGGGCTACAAGCCCGGCCGATGTCGCATCTGCTGCTCGCCAACCTGGTCGTCGCCCTCACCCTGGCCTTCGCCTTCGGCTGGGCGGCCCGGGCGCTGCGCCTGCCGCCGCTGTTCGGCTACCTGCTCGCGGGGATCGCCGTGGGGCCGCACACGCCGGGCTTCGACGCCGATCCCGCCCTCACCGGCGCGATGGCCGAGGTCGGGGTGGCGCTGCTGCTGTTCGGCGTCGGGCTCCACTTCCAGCCGCGCGACCTGTTCGCCGTCTGGCGCGTGGCGCTGCCGGGCGCGGTGGCGCAGGTGGCGTTCGGGACCGCGCTCGGCGCGCTGGTCGGGCACCTCGCCCTCGGCCTCGCCGCGGGGCCGGCGGCGGTGTTCGGGCTCGCCCTCGCCATCGCCTCGACGGCGGTGGCGACCCGGCTCCTGGAGGAGGACGGGGCGCTGGCGAGCCGCGCGGGGCACGTCGCGCTCGGCTGGCTGGTGATGCAGGACGTGCTGGTGGTGCTGGCCCTGGTGCTCGTGCCCGCCGCGGCGGGGCACGGGGCGGAGGGGCTCGGCGCCGCGCTCGGCCGCACGGTGCTGGAGCTGCTGGCCTTCGTCGCGGTGGTGATGCTGGTCGGGCGGCGCGCGTTGCCCTGGGCGCTGGCGCGGGTGGCGCGCGGCGCCTCGCGCGAGCTGTTCACCCTCGCCGTCGTGGTGGCCGCTCTCGGCACCGCTTTCGCCGCCTCCGAGCTGTTCCACGTCTCCTTCGCGCTCGGCGCCTTCTTCGCCGGGCTGCTGCTCGGCGAGAGCGACCTCGGCCACCAGGCGGCGGCGGAGACGGTGCCGCTGCAGCGCGTGTTCGCCGCGCTGTTCTTCGTCAGCGTCGGCATGCTGGTGGACCCGCGCGACATCGCCGCCGCGCCCCTGACCGCGGCGGCGGCGCTGCTCGCCGTGCTGGCCGGCACGGGCGGCGCCACCTTCGCGCTGCTGCTGCTGCTGCGCGTGCCGCTGGCGATGGCGGCGACGGTGGCGGCGGCGCTGGCGCAGATCGGCGAGTTCTCCTTCGTGCTGGTGCAGTTCGCCATCGCCCTCGGCGTGCTGCCGCCGGAGGCCGGCGGCCCGGTGCTCGCCGCGGCGTTCGGCGCGATCCTGCTGACGCCGCTCTCGCGCCGCCTGGCGCGCCTCGCCGCGCGGCGGCTGATCGCGATGCCGGGCCTGCGGCGCTGGCAGGAGCGGGGCGGGGGCCGGGCCCTGGCCGCGCTGCCGGACGAGGGCCTCGCCGGCCACGCCATCCTGGTCGGCCACGGCCGGGTCGGGCGCATCGTCGCCGCGGCACTGCGCCGGCACGGCCTGCCCTATGTCGTCATCGAGCAGGACCGTGCCGCGGCCGAGCACCTGCGCGCGCAGGGCGTGCGGACGGTGTGGGGCGACGCCACCCGGCCCGAGGTGATGGCGGCGGCGCGGCCGGAGCGGGCGCGGCTGCTGATCCTCGCGCTGCCGGGCGCGGCGGAGGCGCGCGCGGCGCTCGCCCTGGCGCGCGCCGCCAACCCCGAGATCGTCGTCGCCGCGCGCGCGCACGACGACGGCGCGATGCGTTTCCTCGCCGGCGAGGGCGGCGCCGGGCTGGTGGTGATGGGCGAGCGCGAGATCGCGCTCAGCATGGCGGACTTCGCGCTGCGGCACCTCGGTGTGGACGCCGAGACCGCGCAGGGCACGGTGGACGGGCTGCGCGCGGAGGTGCCCGGGGCGGTGTGACGCCGGAGGGGAGAGGCGCGGTTGGCGCGCGGCGGCGGGCGGGCTACGGAATCGCCGGGCGCGGGCGCGGCGGCCCGGAACGGGAGGGAACGCAGGACCATGGCACGCCGGATCATCGACATCTCCGTCCCGCTGAAGGCCGGGATCAGGAGCGACCCGCCGGGGAGCGAGCCGCAGATCGCCTACCTCGACCACCACGCCACGGCGCCGCGCATGGCGGACTACATGGGCGTGCGCGTGGACCAGCTGCCGGAGGGCGAATACGCCGCCATCGAGCGGGCGGACATCAGCACCCACAACGGCACCCATCTCGATGCGCCCTACCATTACTTCTCGCGCATGAACGAGCGGCTGAAGCCGGGGGGCGAGCCCTCCTGGCGGATTGACGAGGTGCCGCTCGAGTGGTGCTTCCAGCCGGGGGTGAAGCTCGACTTCCGCCACCTGCCGGACGGCTACGTGGCGACGCCGGGCGACGTCGAGGCGGAACTGAAGCGCATCGGGCACGAGCTGCGCCCGCTCGAGATCGTGGTCGTGAACACGCGCGCGGGCAGCCGCTACGGCGAGGACGACTACGTGGACGCCGGCTGCGGCATGGGCAGGGCGGCGACCCTGTGGCTGCTCGAGCGCGGCATCCGCGTGGTCGGCACCGACGGCTGGTCGTGGGACGCGCCCTTCTCCTTCACCCGCAGGCGCGTGGCGGAGACCGGCGACGCCTCGCTGATCTGGGAGGGCCACCGCGCCGGGCGCGAGATCGGCTACTGCCACATCGAGAAGCTGCACAACCTGGAGGCGCTGCCGCCCGACGGCTTCCTGGTGTGCTGCTTCCCGGTGAAGGTGCATCGCGCCTCCGCCGGCTGGTGCCGCGCCGTCGCGATCATCGAGGAGTGACGGCGAGGGCTCCCCGGCCGCGCGCGCCCGCGGCGCGCCGGGGCCCTCGCCCCCGCCGTGCGGGGAGGCGGGCGGCTGCGGGGAAGGTTTCCGCCCTGCCGGGGCGGGCCTGGGCGGCCGGCTTCCCTGCGCTCTTGGCCGCAGGACGATTCGGTGCATGATGAGGCCGGGAGAGACGATCCAGGAATGGGCGCATGACGGGAATCGCGCGGGACGGCCGCGCTGGCCGGGCGAGCACGCCGCGAACGGCGCGATCCGGCAGTGACGGGCGCCGCCGCGAGGCGGACGGGCGCAACGTTCCCCCGCCGGTCCGGGCAAGCGGCATCCCGCCCGGTTCTCGACCCGCCAGGCAGGCGATGCGGCATCCGGCGGCGCGGTGGCAGGCCGGCGCGACGCCCCGGCGCGATCCCGCCGCGGAAGCGGCGGGCGGGCGCGGGGTGCGGCGACGGGCTGCGCCGCAGGCGACGGAGGGAGCGGCGGCCTGATGGAGTGGGAGATCCTCCTCGAGAACGTGCTGAACGCGCTGGCCGCGGGCATCACCATCGGCTGCATCTACGGCCTGATGTGCGTCGGCCTCAGCCTGATCTTCGGCATCATGCGGGTGGTGAACTTCGCCCAGGGCGACCTGCTGATGCTCGGCGCCTACGCCGCCTTCTACCTGGTGGCCGCGTGGGGCGTCCTCGCCTTCCTGGGGCCGGAATTCGGGCCCTTCGTCGGCGCCGTCCTCGCCGGGCCGATCGTCTTCGCGAGCGGCTGGGTGCTGCACCGCTGGATCGTCTCGCGCGTCTCCGGCCTGCGCACCGCGGCGAGCCTGGACGAGGGGCACTACGGCCAGCTCATCGTCACCCTCGGCATCGCGCTGATCCTGCAGAACGGCGGGCTGATCCTGTTCGGCTCGATGCCGCGCGCGGTGCGCACGCCGCTCTCCTCCTCCGCCTGGATGGTGGAGACGGGGATCGGCGATGCGACGATCTTCCTCAACAAGGCGCGCGTGATCTCCGGCCTGGTCGCGATCCTCGCCGTCGCCGCGCTGTACTGGCTGCTCGAGCGCACGCGGCTCGGCAAGGCGCTGCGCGCGGCGGCGGACAACCCGACGGCCGCGACCTACATGGGCATCGACGTGGACCGGGCGCACCGCGTCGCCTTCGCGCTCGGCAGCGGCATCACCGCGGTGGCCGGCGGGCTGGTCGCGACCTACCTCTCTTTCACGCCCTTCATGGGGCTCGACTTCGTGGTGATCATGTACGCGGGCGTGGTGCTGGGCGGGATGGGGAGCCTGCTCGGCGCCTTCTGGGGCGGGCTCACGATCGGCTTCGTGCAGCAGATCTCGGCGCTGTTCCTGCCGCCGCAGCTGCAGAACGCGGCGATCTTCGTCGTCTTCCTGCTGATCGTGACGCTCAGGCCGCAGGGCCTGTTCGGCCGCTCGGCGGAGCGCGCCTGATGCGGCCCGGCGCGCTCGCCCGCCTGCGGCGGGACGGCCTGGTCCTCGCGGTTCTTGTCGCCGTCTACCTCGCCGTCTCGGGCCTGGTGACGAACAGCTACTACCAGCTGATGCTCACCCTGGTGCCGGTCTGGGCGGCGGTCGGGCTCTCCTGGAACCTGTTCTCGGGCTATGTGGGGCTGATCTCCTTCGGGCACGCGGTGTTCTTCGGGCTCGGCGCCTACACCGTGGCGCTGACCCTGAACTGGTGGGACCTCTCGCCCTGGCTCGGCATCGCGCTCGGCACCGTGGTGGGCGCCGCGGCGGCGGTGTTCATCGGCATGCCGACCTTCCGGCTGCGCGGGCACTACTTCGCGCTCTCGATGCTCGCCTTCCCGCTGGTGCTGCTCTACCTGTTCCAGTACCTCGGCTACCAGGAGGTCTCCCTGCCGATGAAGCGGCAGGACCCGGTGTTCTGGCTGCAATTCACCGATCCCCGCAGCTACACCCTCATCGCCGTGGGCCTCGTCGTCGTCGCGATGGCGATCTCGATGGCGGTCGAGAATTCCCGCTTCGGCCTGACCCTGATGGCGATCCGCCAGAACGAGCTGGCGGCGGAGGCCTCGGGCATCGACGCGCGGCGGTGGAAGATGCGCGCGCTGGTGCTGAGCGGCGCGATCGCCGCCGCGGCGGGTGGGTTCTATGCCTGCATCCTGCTCGTCGTCACGCCGGATGCGGTGTTCGGCATGCTCACCTCGGCCCAGGCGCTGACGGTGGTGCTGTTCGGCGGCGTCGGCACGGTGTGGGGCCCGCTGATCGGCTCGGCGATCCTGATCCCCCTGGCGGAGACGCTGCACGCGGAACTCGGCAACATCGTGCCGGGCATCCAGGGGGTGGTGTACGGCGTCGCGATCATCCTGGTGATGCTGCTGGCGCCGGAGGGGGTGTTCTGGACGGTGCGCGACCGCTGGCGCCTCGGTCGCGGCGGGCCGGAGCGGCCCGCGCCGCGCGGCCTCGAGCGGTCCGAGCCGCGCGGTCCGGAGCGTGGCGCCGGGCCGCCGCCGGCGCCGGCGCGCGCGGCGGCCGCCGCGCCCGCTCCGGCGCCGCTGCTCCGCGTCGAGGGGCTGTCCAAGGCGTTCGGCGGGCTGCGCGCCGTGGACGACGTCTCCTTCGCCGTGGCGAGCGGCGAGATCCTCGGCATCATCGGGCCGAACGGCGCGGGGAAGACGACGCTGTTCAACGTGCTGAACGGCGTGCTGCCGGCCGATGCGGGCCGCGCCTGGCTCGACGGCGAGACGATCACCGGCCGCAAGCTGCACGCCATCCGCCGGCTTGGCGTCGGGCGGACCTTCCAGGTGGTGCGCTCCTTCCCGCGCCTCTCGCTGCTCGACAACGTGCTGATCGGCGCCTACGGCGCGGGCCTGACCGGCGGGGCGGCGACGGCGGCGGCCGAGGAGGCGCTGGAGCGCGTCGGGCTGCTGCACGATGCCGCGCGGTCCGCGGGCCAGCTCACCAACAAGGGCCTCAGGCTGATGGAGCTTGCGCGCGCGCTCGCCGGCCGGCCGCGCCTGTTGCTGCTCGACGAGACGCTGGCCGGCCTCGGGCGCGAGGAGTGCGACGAGCTGCTCGAGGTGCTGCGCCGCCTGCGCGCGGAAGGCACGACCATCGTCATCATCGAGCACACGATGCATGCCATGCTGCGCCTCGCCGACCGCTTCGTCGTCCTCGACCACGGCAAGGTGCTGGCCGAGGGCGCGCCGCAGGCGGTGGTGGAGGACCGCTCGGTGATCGAGGCCTATCTCGGCAAGAAGTGGCTGGCGCGATGCTCGACATAGAGGGCTTCTCCGTCGCCTACGGCGGCCTGCGCGCGCTGTCCGACGTCTCGCTCTCGGTCGGCGAGGGGCAGTTCGTGACCATCGTCGGGCCGAACGGCGCGGGGAAGTCCACCCTGTTCAAGGCGATCTCCGGCATCGTCCCGCCGGTCTCGGGCTCCATCCGCTTCCAGGGGCGCGACCTGCTCGCGGTGCCGCCGGCGCGGCGCGCCCACCTCGGCATCGCCCACGTCCCGGAGGGGCGGCAGGTGTTCAAGACGCTGACGGTGCGCGAGAACATCGAGATGGGCGCCTACACCGCGGCCGGGCGCGCGCGCTTCGCGCAGACGCTGGAGCGCATCCACGAGCTGTTCCCGATCCTCCACGAGCGGGCCGGGCAGCTCGCCGGCACGCTCTCGGGCGGCGAGCAGCAGATGCTCGCGATCGCGCGCGGCCTCGCCTCGGCGCCGCGGCTGCTGATGCTCGACGAGCCCTCGATGGGGCTCGCGCCGGCGGTGGCGGACCTGATCTTCGAGCGCATCGCGCAGATCCACCGCGAGGACGGGGTGACCGTCCTGCTCGTCGAGCAGCGCGTCGCCGAGGCGCTGGAGCTCTGCGACTACGGCTACGTGCTGGAGACCGGGCGCATCGTGCTCGAGGGCCCGTTCCGGACGCTGATCAGCGACGACCGCGTGCGCCGCGCCTATCTCGGGCTCGGCGAATGACTGGCCAGGGAGGACAGGAATGACGACGCCCCTCAGCAACACGGCCGCGACGCGCCGCGGCGCGCTCGCCCTCGGCCTCGGCGCGGCGACCGCCGGCGCCGGCTTCCGCCGCGCTCGCGCGCAGCAGAACCCGGCCGAGGTGAAGGTCGCGGTGCTCGCGCCGATGTCCGGGCCCTGGGCGCGCCAGGGTATCCTCGCGCGCCTCGGCGCCGAGATGGCGGTGGACGACATCAACAGCTCCGGCGGCATCCGTGCCCTCGGCGGGGCGAAGATGAAGCTCGTCATCTACGATGCCGGCGAGAACCCGGAGCGGGCGAAGAACGCCGCCCAGCGCATGGTGGCGCAGGAGCCGGACCTGGTCGGCGGCTCGGGCGCCTGGCTCTCCTCCTTCACCCTCGCCGTGACCGAGGTGACGGAACGCGCGGAGATCCCGTGGCTCACGCTGTCCTACGCGGACTCCATCACCGAGCGCGGCTTCCGCTACGTCTTCCAGTGCTCGCCGACCTCGAGCGCACAGGCGCGGCAGACCCTGCCCGAGGTGCTCGCGCTCGCCGAGCGCGCGACCGGGCGGCGGCCGAGGCGGCTCGGCATGATCGCCGACAACACCGCGGCGCCGCAGGGCATCGTCAAGCCGATCCGCGAGGGCGAGGCGCAGAAGCACGGCCTCACCATCGTGGTGGACGAGACCTTCACGCCGCCGCTCTCCGACGCCACGCCGCTGATCCAGCGCGTGCGCAGCGCGCGGCCGGACTTCCTGCTGCTGCTCTCGACCGCGGTGCCGGACGACAAGCTGCTGGTCGAGAAGCTGAACGAGTTCGGCCTCGGCCAGGGCCGGCTGCCGACCATCGGCAACGGCGGGCACTGGGGCGCGCCGGAGCTGGCGCAGGTGACCAACCCGCGGATCCTCGAGGGGATGATGTTCACCCTCTCGAACTGGCCGGGGAAGGGGCTCGAGGAGCTGAACCGCCGCTTCGTCGCGCGCACGGGCGAGCCGTGGCTCGGCCACGATTCGCTGCTGCCCTACGCCGACATGATGATCCTGCGCGAGGCGATGGAGCGCGCCGGCTCCGCCGACCGGCGCAAGGTGGCGGAGGCGATCCGCAGCCTCGACATCCGCAACGAGGGCCCGGCGCTCTACTTCCCCAGCCGGCACCTGAAGTTCGACCAGCGCGGCCGCCTCGTGGACGCGGTGATGGTGACCTGCCAGTGGCGCGGCGGCGTCCCGCAGGTGGTCTCGCCGGAGACGATCGCGACGGCGCAGGCGCTCTGGCCGCGGAGCTGACGGAGGCGGCGCTCGGTTCGCCCGGCGCGCCCCCTCGCGCAGCGAACAGGCGGCCGGCTCGCCGAGGACGGCCCGGTTGTCCCCGCGGCGGGACGGCGCGCCGCGCCCTGGGCCTCCCCCCGGACGCGGCGGGCGGGGCGGAGGGCTGCTTCGCCAACCCGGTCGCAGGTCGGCGGCCCGGCCAGGCGCGGTGGTCTCGTTCTGCTACCCCCGGGCGCTGCCCGGGAGGCGCAACGGCGGTCGTCTCCGGCAGTCCGGCGGACGCGGGATTGCGCGCCGTCGTCTCAGGGCAGCGGCGCGCACGGGCGGCCTG
Source organism: Caldovatus aquaticus (assembly GCF_019458025.1). Taxonomy (GTDB): domain Bacteria; phylum Pseudomonadota; class Alphaproteobacteria; order Acetobacterales; family Acetobacteraceae; genus Caldovatus; species Caldovatus aquaticus. The sequence continues at coordinate 49,013 of NZ_JAHZUY010000015.1, forward strand.
CGGATCGGCCGGGGCGGCGCGGGCGTCTCCTCCGTTGCGGGTCTGGCGGGCGACGCCGCGGCCGCCGCCTTGCCGGTGCCGCGCGCCGGCGCTGTCCGGGCGGGCAGCTTAGACCCCCGCGCGGCGCCGGCAAACCCTCCCCGGCCGGGGCGCGCCCGGCGACGCCGTCCGGGGCCCGCGGGGACCTGCCCGATGGCCGAGATCCAGGCGTTGGGGACCGGTATGCTTGGCGGCGCGCGCGCAGGGCGCCCGATGGCCGTGCCGCGCGGGCGGCGCGCCCTCCTGCGCGCCGCCTTCGCCGCCTGCGCGCTGCCGGGCGCCTGCGCCGCGCCGCGCGAGACGGACGGGCGCCTGCCCCCGCGACCGCCCGCCGCGACGCTGCACCTTGTCGCGCGCGGCTGGCACACGGAACTCGCGCTGCCGGGGCACGCGCTCGGCGGTTCGCCGCTGGGCGAGGCGCTGCTCCCGCGCTTCCCGGAGGCGCGCTGGCTACTCTTCGGCTTCGGCCTGCGCCGCTACTTCACCCATCCGGACCCCGGCCCGGGCGATCTGCTTGCGGCGCTGGCGCCCGGTCCCGCGGCGATCCGCGTCAGCGGCTTCGCGCCTGCACCGCCCGAGGCCTTCGCCGCCGAGGACGTGGTGAGGCTGCCCGTCGCCGCGGAGGGCCGGGCGCGGCTCCTCGCCTTCCTGTGGGCGGAGCTTGCGAAGGACGCGCGCGGGGCGCCGCTCGAACTGCCCGAGCGCCACGATCCGCGCGGCATCTTCTTCGCCGCCGCCACGCCCTACGCCCTGGACTACAATTGCAACGCCTGGACCGCACGCGCCCTGCACATCGCCGGGCTGCCCGTGGACCCGGACGGGGTGGTGTTCGCGGCCCAGGCGATGCGCCGCGCGCGCGCGGCCGCCCTCCTCGCGGCCGGGTGACAAGGCGGCTTCCTTCCGCGGCGCCGTCCGGGCGATACTGCCGGCAAGGCAGGGAGGACACGCATGAGGGCCAGATCCTGGATCGCCGCCGCGCTCGTTGCCGCGGGACTCTCGGGCGCCGCACCGCCGGCGGCGCTGGCGCAGACAGCGCCGGGCTACCCGAACCGGCCGATCCGGGTGGTCGTGCCCTTCGCCGCCGGCGGGCCGACCGACCTCGTCGCCCGCACGATCGGGCCCAAAATGAGCGCCACGCTCAACAACCAGCCGGTCGTGGTGGAGAACCGCCCCGGCGCCGGTGGCGCGACCGGTGTGGACGTGGTCGCCAAGGCGGCGCCCGACGGCTACACGATCGGCTTCGGCAGCGCCGGCGCGCTCGCCATCTCGCCCGGACTGCCCGGCCGCGTGATGCCTTACGATCCGCTGCGCGATCTCGCCCCGATCACGCTCGGCGTGCTGGTGCCGGAGCCGGTGGTCGTGCCCGCCGGGCAGCCGTTCCGCACCATGCAGGAGTTCATCGCGGCGGCGCGCGCCCAGCCGGGGCGGCTGAACTACGGCCACACCGGGCCGGGCAGCATGCCGCACCTCGCGGGCGAGCTGATCAAGCTCGCCGCCGGCATCGATCTCGTGGGCGTCGCCTATCGCGGCGGCGCGCCGCTTACCACCGCGCTGCTCGCCGGCGAGGTGCAGGCGGGGCTCGCCGACCTGCCGGTGCTGCTCCCGCACATCCGCTCCGGCGCGTTGCGCGCCCTGGCCGTGGGCACGCGCGAACGGCTGCCCTGGCTGCCGGACGTGCCGACCATGGCCGAGGTGGGACTGCCCGGCGTGGACACGAACAACTGGCACGGCATGATCGCCCCGGCGCGCGTGCCGGAGCCGATCCTCGACGCCATCCACCACGCGGCCGCGACCGCGCTGCGCGATCCGGAAGTGACGCGCAGCCTGTACGACCAGGGGGCGATCCCGGGCGGCAACAGCCGCGCCGAATTCGCCGCCTTCCTCCGCAGCGAGATCGAGAAGTGGGGGGAGGTGATCCGCCGCGCCGGCCTGCGCGCCGAATAGGGGCGATCGCGACAGGGCCGGCTGGGACGTCGCGGAGCAGCCGCCGGCGCGTGCGAGCGCGGGGGCGCGGCGCACGGTCGGGGATTCCGCCGCCGCGGCGCCCTCTCAGGGGTGCCGCAGGTAGAACGGGGTCTTGCCCATCGCCCGCAGCGCGTGGTCGGCGGCGAAGAGGTCGGCGTAGTGCAGGATCTGCGCCTCCATCGTCCGCCCGTGGAAGGGCGCGTTGGTGGCATGGGTCGCCACCGTGCTGACGACGAGGTGCGGAAAGCCGAGGTCCCGGAGCAGCATCGCGCCGACCACGCCGTGCGGCAGCTCGTGGAACAGGCGCGAATGGCCCTGGCCGTCCTCGCCGGCGTCGGGCCGGTAGAGCAGCGGCTTGTCCACGTCGTGCAGGATCAGGATGGAGGCCATCGCGTCCCAGTCCACCGCCATGCCCCAGTCCGCCGCGGCGCGCCGCGCGAGGTCCACGCCGGCGCGCGTGACCTCGTTGACGTGCCGCATCAGCGGATAGAAGGGCGGGCCGGCCTGGAAGGGCATCTCCGTCAGCTCGCGGTAGGGGCTCGAGGACCAGGCGCTGACCCAGGCGGTGACGATGCGCTCGCGCACCTCCGGCGAGACCAGATCGAGGCCCCACAGCCAGTCCTCCACCGCCTGGCGGCGGGAATTGCTCGTGCGGTCTATGGTGTAGGGGCTGTCCTCGGCCATCGCTCGCCGGTCCTTGCCGCAGGGGAAGTCAGCGCGCCGCCGCCGCGACCCGCAGCACATGCTCGGCCAGCGCGAGCGAGGCGGTCAAGCCGGGGCTCTCGATGCCGAAGAGGTTGACCAGGCCCGGCACGCCGTGCGCGGCGCGGCCCTGCACGACGAAGTCCTGCGGCGGCGCGCCGGGCGGGACGATCTTCGGCCGGATGCCGGCATAGCCCGGCTGCAGCGCGCCGTCCGGCAGTTCCGGCCACCAGCGGCGGATCGCGGCGTAGAAGCTCTCGGCGCGGCGCGGGTCCACGGCATAGTCGAGGCGCTCCACCCACTCGACGTCGGGGCCGAAGCGCGCCTGGCCGGCGAGGTCGAGCGTGAGGTGGGTGCCGAGGCCGCCGGGCACGGGAACGGGGTAGATCAGGCGCGAGAAGGGCGCGCGCACGCCGGAGAGCGTGAAGTAGTTGCCCTTCGCGAAGTACTCCCTCGGCACCTGCGCGGCCGGCATGCCCTCGAGCGCGCGTGCGAGCCGCGGCGCGTGCAGGCCCGCGCAGTTGACGAGCAGCCGGCAGCGGAGCGCCATCGGCTCCGTCCCGCCGACGCGGAGCGCGATGCCGTCCTCGCCGACGCGCCCGCCCTCGACCGGCGCGCGGAAGGCGAAGACCGCGCCGGCGCCCTCGGCGTCGCCCTGCAGCGCGAGCATGAAGGCGTGGCTGTCCACGATGCCGGTGGAGGGGGAGAGCAGCGCCGCCGTGCAGCGCAGCGCGGGCTCCATCGCGCGCGCCTCGGCGGCGGCGGTCAGGCGCAGGTCGTCCACGCCGTTGGCCGCGGCGCGGGCGCGGATCGCCTCGAGGCGGCCCGCCTCCTCCTCGCTGGTGGCGACGATCAGCTTGCCGCAATTGCGGTGCGGGATGCCGCGCTCGGCGCAGTAGGCATAGAGCATCCTCTTCCCGGCGACGCAGGTGCGCGCCATCAGGCTGCCCGGCGCGTAGTAGATCCCGGCGTGGATCACCTCGCTGTTGCGCGAGGAGGTCTCGGTGCCGATCCCCTCCGCCGCCTCCAGCACCAGCACCTCGCGCCCCGCGAGCGCCAGCGCGCGCGCGACCGCCAGACCCACGACGCCGGCGCCGGCGACGACGCACTCCACGGACTCCACGCGCCTTCACTCCCTCACCCAGGCCGGGTCCTTCACCAGCATCGCGTCCTCCACCACCACCACGTCGAGGCCGGTGGTGTGGAACATGAGGATCGCGTCCTCCGCGCCGTGCAGGATCGGCTTGCCCATCACGTTGAAGGAGGTGTTGAGCAGGACCGGCACGCCGGTCAACCGGTGGAAGGCGGAGAGCAGCGCGTGGAAGCGCGGGTTCCATTCGCGCCGCACGCTCTGCAGCCGCCCGGTGCCGTCGGCGTGCACCACGGCCGGCACCAGGGCCCGCTTCTCCGGCCGCCAGCGCAGCGTGCGCTCCATGTAGGGGCTCTCCTGGTAGTCCTCGAACCAGTCGGGCCCGTGCTCGGCGAGGATGGCCGGGGCGAAGGGGCGGAAGGCCTCGCGGAACTTCACCTTGGCGTTGATCAGGTCCTTCATGCCGGCGGGACGCGGATCGGCGAGGATCGAGCGGTTGCCGAGCGCGCGCGGCCCGAACTCCGCCCGCCCCTGCGCCCAGCCGACGAGCCGCCCCTCGGCGAGCAGCCGCGCGGTCTCGGCGATCAGGCGGTCCTCGGGCAGCCGCCGGAGGCGCGGCTCCCACGCCGCCATCGGGCCGAACGCGTCGGTGCGCAGGGACGAGCCGAGGTAGGGGGAGACGAAGCCGCGCGCCGCCGGGGGGCGCGCGCCGCCGAGGTCCTCGGAGGCGGCGAGCCAGGCGGCGCCGATGGCGTTGCCGTCGTCGGCCGGGGCGGAGGGGACGTAGAGGCGGCGGAAGGGCGTGCGCCCGACGATCTTCCCGTTGAAGGAGGAGTTCAGGGCGCAGCCGCCCGACAGCACCAGGTTCTCCGACGGCGCCTTCGCCGCCGTCTCGGCGAGGAGGACCGCCATCATCTCCTCGAACACGTCCTGGCCGCAGCGCGCGAGGTCGGCCCAGCCCTGCTCCGCCGCCTCCGGCGGCCGGCGCGCGGCGAGCGCCGCCGCGACCTCGCGCGCCGTCGCGGCGTCGGCGAAGACGAGCTCGCCGTCGCGCACCGCGTAGAGGCGGCGCAGCAGCGCCAGCAGCTCCGGGTCGCGCCGGCCGTAGGGCGCGAGGCCCATCACCTTCCACTCCTCGCCCTTCACCTGGTCGAAGCCGCAGAGGTCGGTGACCAGGCCGAAGAAGAAGCCGACCGATTCGCGCCCGGCGTGGCGGCGCAGGGTCTCGATCCGGCCGTCATCGCGGTAGCGGTGGATCGCCGCCGCGCCGGTCTCGCCCATGCCGTCCACGACCAGCGACGCCGCCTCCGCGAAGGGCGAGCCCCAGCAGGCGAAGGCAGCGTGGCAGAGGTGGTGGTCGTAGCGCCGCAGGCTGACGCGCGCATGGCCGCGATGCCGCGCGAGGGCGAGCAGCACGCCGCGCCCGGCGCGCGCCTGCTGGTCGTGCAGCGCGGCGATCAGGCCGAGCTCCGCGATCTCCGGCACGAGGGAGCGGTTGAGGCCGAGACCGCGCCGCGCGATCGCCTCCAGCGCGAAGCCGCCGCGCGCGGCGCGCCGCGCCAGGCCCTCGGCGAAGGGGGCGCTCCAGGAGGTGGCGACGACGATCTCCGCGTCCCGCTCCACGTGCCGGTCGAGCAGGGCAGCGACGCGCTCCGCCGGGTCCGGCTCGCAGTTCGGCGCGCGCTTGTACTGCAGGAAGCGCTCCGTCGCCTCGGCGAAGCGGATCTCGCCGTCCTCGCCGACGATGGCCAGCGCGGGGTCGTGGAAGGTGGTGGCGAGGCCGATATAGGCGCGACGTGGCATGGAGGGTGGCGGTGTCCCGGGATGAGGCGGCCGGACGGCGGGCGGGGGAAGGCGCGCCCGGTCCGCGGCGGATCGCGCCACACTGCCACAGGGCGGGGCCGGGCGACAGCGGCCGGCGGATTCGCCCCGCCCGGGCGCCGCACGCACTGGAACGGCGGCGCCGGCTCTGCCACAAAGGGCGCATGGAGCGCCGGCCCACGCGCGATCACGACGAGGAGAATTTCCCGACCGCCTCCCTGCTGCTGGCGCGGCCGGTGCGGGCGCAGGTGCTCGCCTTCTACCGCTTCGTCCGCGCCGCCGACGACATCGCCGACCACCCGCGCCTCGGCGCGGCGCAGAAGCTCGCCGAGCTCGAGGCGATGGAGCGGGCGCTGGACGATCCGGCGACGGCGCGGCGCGAGGCGCGGCGGCTGCACGCGCTCGGCGTCGGCACGGAGGAGGCGCGGCGGATGCTCTCCGCCTTCCGCCAGGACGTCGCGAAGCGCCGCTACGCCGACTGGGCCGAGCTCGAGGACTACTGCACCCGCTCCGCCGATCCGGTCGGGCGGATGCTGCTCCGCCTGCACGGGGAGGACGCCGTGGCGGCGGGCGGGGCGGCGGATGCCCTGTGCACGGCGCTGCAGATCCTCAACCACCTCCAGGACCTGGTGCCGGACCGCACCGCGCTGGACCGCGTCTACCTGCCTCTCTCCTGGCTCGCGCGCGCCGGCGGGGAGGCGGCGTTCTTCCTGCCCGCGCGCGCGGCGGAGCGGCGGGCGGTGCTGGATGCGGCGCTGCTGCGGGTGGAGGCGAAGCTCGACGAGGCCGCCGCGCTGCCGCGCCTGCTGCGCTCGCGGCGGCTCGCCCTGCAGAGCGCGGTGACGATCGCGCTCGCCCGGCGCCTGCTCGCCCGGCTGCGCGCCGCCGACCCGGTGCTGCGGCGGGTGGCGTTGACGCGACCGGACTTCGCGCGCGCCTTCGCCGGGGCGGCGTTCCCGCCCTCGGACGCGGCGATCGTGCGCGCGGCGGTGCGGCGCGCCGGCTCCTCCTTCGCGCGCGGCATGGCGGCGCTGCGCGGCGAGCGGCGGCGCGCGCTCTGGGCCCTCTACGCCTTCTGCCGCGCGGTGGACGATATCGCCGATTCGGCGATGCCGGAGGCCGAGAAGCGCCGCTTCCTCGCGGCGTGGCGGCGCAAGCTCGCCGCGCCCGACTGCGCCCTCTCGCGCGAGCTCGCGCACGCGCGCGCGCGCTTCGCCCTGCCGCTCGCCGAGTGCGAGGCGATGATCGCCGGCATGGAGACCGACGCCGCCGACCGGGTGCGCCTTGCGGACGAGGCGGCGCTCGAGACCTATTGCCGCCGGGTGGCCGGCAGCGTCGGCGCGATGGCGGTGCGCATCTTCGGCGTGCCGGAGGCGGAGGCGTTCGGCCTCGCCCTCGGCCGCACCTTCCAGCTCGTCAACATCCTGCGCGACCTCGACGAGGACGCGCTGCGCGAGCGGGTCTACCTGCCGCTCGACCTGCTCGCCGCGCACGGCATCGGCGGCGATGCGCCGGCGGCGGAGATCGTGCGCCATCCGCGGATCGCCGAGGCGTGCCGCCCGCTGGCGGAGCGCGCGCGCGACGGCTTCGCGCGGGCCGAGGCGGAGATCGCGCGGCTCGACCAGCGCGCGCTGCTGCCGGCGCGGGTGATGATGTGGGGCTACCGCCGCCTGCTGGAGCGGCTGGTGGCGCGGGGCTTCGACGGCGCGCGCGAGCCGCGCCCGCGCCTCACCGCGGCGGAGAAGCTGCGCATGGCGGTGATGGCGCTCGGCATCGCGGCGCCGCAGGGGCCGCGCGCGGCGTGACGGTGCATGTGGTGGGCGGCGGCCTCTCCGGGCTCGCCGCGGCGCTCCGGCTTGCGCGCGCGGGGCAGGCGGTGGTGCTCCACGAGGCGGCGCCGCTGCCCGGCGGCCGCGCCCGCGCCCTGCCGGACGGGACGGACAACGGCACCCACGCGCTGCTGGGCGCGAACCGTGCGGCGCTGCGCTTCCTCGCCGCGATCGGCGCGCGCGGCGGGTGGATCGAGCCGGAGCCGGAGGGGCTGCCGGTGCTCGACCTCGGCGACGGTACCGCGCGGCGCATCGCGCTCTCGCCCGCCGCGTGGCGCGATGCGGCGCGGCGGCCGCCCGGACTGTCGGCACGCGCGCTGCTGGCGCTGGCGCGGCTCGCCTTGCCGCTGCCGTGGCGCGACCGCCCGGTAGCGGCGGCGATGGCCGCGCATCCCGCGCTGCACCGCGCGCTGGTCGAGCCGCTCGCCGTCGCCGCGCTGAACACGCCGGCCGGGGAGGCGTCCGCGCGCCTGCTCGGCGCGGTGCTGCGCCGGCTGATGGCGCCGGGAGCGACGCGCGTGCTGGTCGCCCGCGACGGGCTCGGCCCCGACCTGATCGCGCCCGCGTGCGCGGCGCTCGCGCGCGCGGGCGGCGCGGTGCGCACCGGCGCGCGGCTGCGGGGGCTGGCGCGCGCGGGGGATCGCGTCGCGGCGCTCGACTTCGGCACGGAGACGGTGCCGCTCGCGCCGGGGGATGCGGTGGTGCTGGCGCTGCCGCCCTGGGAGGCGGCGCGGCTGCTGCCGGGCCTGCCCGTGCCCGCGCGCTTCGCGCCGATCCTCAACCTGCACTTCGCGCATGCGGTGCCGGGCGCGCCGGTGCGCTTCCTCGGGCTGCTCGGCGGTCTCGCGCAATGGGTGCTGGTGCGCCCGGGTGGCGTCAGCGTCACCGTCAGCGCCGCCGACGCGGCGATCGAGGCCGAGGCGCCGGCGCTCGCCGCGCGCGCCTGGGGGGAGATCCGCGCCGCCGCGCGCGCCTTCGCCCTGCCGGGCGCGTGGCCGGAGGCGCCGCCGCCCTGCCGCGCGGTCAAGGAGCGTCGCGCCACGCCGCGCCAGGCCGCGGGCGGAGCGCCGCCCGCGCCGCCGCGCCGGCCGCTCGCCAACCTCGTGCTCGCCGGCGACTGGACCCTGCCGGCGCTGCCCGCGACCATCGAGGCCGCGATCCGCTCCGGCGCGGCGGCGGCACGGGCGGTGCTGCGCCGCTAGGGCGGAGCGCGGACGGCGGGAAACGGCCGAGAGCGTGGATCCGCGCGACAGGCAATGAACCGGAGCCGGTGCCGCGGGCGCGGCCGAGCGGCAACGGCTCTGGCCGTCCCGCCGCCTTGCCGTGCGCGGCCCGGCGTGCCAGCGTCCGCCGCCGACGCGCAGGAGAAGGGAGCGGAACGGACACATGGCGGCGGAGATCGGCGTGAGCTTCAGGCTGGACGGGCAGCGCGCCCTGGTGACCGGGGCGAGCAAGGGCATCGGCCGCGCCGCCGCCATCGCCATGGCCGAGGCCGGCGCCGAGGTGGTGCTCGCCGCGCGCTCCGCCGAGGCGCTGGAGGCGCTGGCGGCGGAGCTGAGGGGCCGCGGCCTCGCCGCGCGCGCCCTGCCGCTCGACGTCACGGACGCGGCGGCGATGCGCGAGGCGATCGCGCGCGCGGGTCCGTTCGACGCGCTGTTCAACAACGCCGGCGGCAACCGGCCCCAGCCCTTCCTCGAGGTGGACGAGGCGACCTTCGACTGGATGTTCGCCCTCAACGTGCGCGCCGCCTTCATGGTGAGCCAGGCGGTGGCGCGCGGCATGGTGGCGGCGGGGCGGCGGGGCGCGATCGTGCACATGACCTCGCAGATGGGCCATGTCGGCGGCCGCGACCGCACCGTCTATTGCGGCACCAAGCACGCGCTCGAGGGGATGACCAAGGCGATGGCGCTCGAGCTCGCGCCGCACGGCATCCGGGTGAACGCGGTGGCGCCGACCTTCATCCTCACCGAGCTGACGCGGGACTGGGCGGAGGACCCGGCCTGGCGGGCCGAGATCCTGCCGCGCATCCCGCTCGGCCGGCTTGGCATGCCGCGCGACGTGGCGGGGGCGGTGGTGTTCCTCTGCTCGCCCGCGGCGGCGATGATCACCGGCCATTCCCTGCTGGTGGATGGCGGCTGGACGGCGCAGTAGAACGCCGCCCGGCGCGACGAAGAGCGAGGACGCAACGCCTGATGCGCGACTTCCATCTCCCCGGCCGCAGCCCCGTCTTCGCGACCAACGGCATGGCGGCGACCTCGATGCCGGCGGCGACGCTGGCCGCGCTCGACATCCTGCGCCAGGGCGGCAACGCCGTGGACGCGGCGATCGCCGCCTGCGCCGTGCTGTGCGTGATCGAGCCGCAGAGCACGGGGATCGGCGGCGACTGCTTCTGCCTCTACGCGCCGGCGGGCTCGGGCAAGGTGATCGCGCTCAACGGCTCCGGCCGCGCGCCGATGGGGGCGACGCCGGAGGCGCTGCGCGCGGCGGGCCTGACCGCGATGGTCAACACCTCCGCCCATTCGGTGACGGTCCCCGGGGCGATCAGCGCCTGGGACCTGCTCAGCCGCACCCATGGCCGGCTCGGCCTCGAGGCGCTGCTGCAGCCGGCGATCCGCTACGCGGAGGAGGGATTTCCGGTCGCGCCGCGCGTCGCGCACGACTGGGCCGGTTCGGTCGCCAAGCTGTCGCTGCACCCGGCGGCGGCGCGCCGCTTCCTCGTCAACGGCGAGGCGCCCGCGCTCGGCCACCGCTTCGTGCAGCCGGAGCTCGGCCGCACGCTGCGGGCCATCGCCCGGCACGGCAAGCGCGCCTTCTACGAAGGCGAGGTCGCGGCGGACATGGTGGCGACGCTGCGCGCCGCCGGCGGCACGCACACCGAGGAGGACTTCGCGCGCGGCGCCGACGTCGCCGAGTTCGTCGAGCCGATCTCGCTCGCCTGGCGCGGCGTCGAGGTGTTCCAGTGCCCCCCCAACGGCTCCGGCCTGCACGTGCTGCAGATCCTCGGCATCCTGGAGAACTTCGCCACGCCCGAGGCGGGGGCGCTCTCGGCCGAGCGCTACCACCGCCACATCGAGGCCGCGCGCCTCGCCTACCGTGACCGCGACGCCTTCCTCGCCGACCCGTCGCGGGTGGAGGTGCCGGTCGCGCGCCTAACGTCGAAGGAGTACCTGAAGCGCCTCGCCGGCCTCATCCGCGACGACGCGGCGATGCGCGAGCTGCCGCCGGCGGGCGAGAGCGACTGGGAGAAGCATCGCGACACGGTCTATCTCTGCGTCGTGGATCGGGACGGCAACGCCTGCTCCTTCATCAACTCGCTGTTCGAGGGCTTCGGCTCCGGCATCCTCGCCGAGAAATCCGGGGTGATGCTGCACAACCGCGGCTTCGGCTTCCGGCTGCAGGAGGGGCACCCGAACTGCATCGCGCCCGGCAAGCGGCCGCTGCACACCATCATCCCCGGCATGGTGATGCAGGGCGGAGAGGCGCTGATGCCCTACGGCGTGATGGGCGGGCGCTTCCAGCCGATGGGCCAGACGCTGTTCCTCGCCAACCACTTCGAGTTCGGCCTCGACCTGCAGGAGGCGCTCGACCTGCCGCGGCTGATGCCGCTCGACACGCCGCAGGGCGACGTGGTGCAGGTGGAGCGCGGCATCCCGGGCGAGGTCGTGGACCGGCTGAACCGGCTCGGCCACCGCTGCGTGCTGGTCGAGAAGCCGCATGGCGGCGGCCAGGCGATCCGCATCGACCGCAGGCGCGGCGTGCTGATCGGGGCCTCGGACCCGCGCAAGGACGGCTGCGCGCTGGGCTACTGAGCGGAAGGAGGGCCGCCATGCCGATGCGGGCGATCAAGGCGGACATCACCACCCTCGACGTGGACGCGATCGTCAACGCCGCGAACGAGCGTCTCACCCCCGGCGGGGGCGTCAGCGGCGCGATCCATCGCGCCGCGGGGCCGGAGCTTGCCGCCGCCTGCGCCGCCCTCGCGCCCTGCCCGACCGGGGAGGCGCGCATCACCCCCGGCTTCCGCCTCAAGGCGCGCCACGTGATCCACGCGGTCGGCCCGGTCTGGCACGGGGGCACGCGCGGCGAGGCCGGCCTGCTCGCCAGCGCCTACCGCGCCGCGCTCGCCCGGCTGCGCGAGGCGGGCGGGCGCTCCATCGCCTTTCCCGCCATCTCCACCGGCATCTACGGCTACCCGCTGGAGGAGGCGACGCGCATCGCCGTCGCCACGGTGCGCGACGACCTCGCCCGCAACGGCGACCTCGACGTCGTCTTCGCCTGCTTCGACGACCGCACCCTCGCGGCCTACCGGAAGGAGCTTGCCGCCCCGTGACCGAACCCTGCGACCTCGGCGCCGTGGAGGCGCGCCGGCTGATCGGCCGCAAGGCCCTCTCGCCCGTCGAGCTGCTGGAGAGCTGCCTCGCCCGCATCGAGGCGATCAACCCCGCCGTCAACGCGATGGTGGCGCTGGATGTCGAGCGCGCCCGCGCCGCCGCCCGCGCCGCCGAGCAGGCCATGATGCGCGGCGAGCCGCTCGGCCCGCTGCACGGCCTGCCCCTCGGGGTGAAGGACCTCGAGGAGACCGAGGGCCTGCGCACCACCTGGGGCAGCCCGATCTTCCGCGACCACGTCCCGGCGCGCGACGAGCACATGGTCGCCAACCTGCGGCGCGCCGGCGCGATCGTGCTCGGCAAGACCAACGTCCCGGAATTCGGCCTCGGCGCCAACACCCGCAACACGGTCTACGGCGCGACCGGCAACCCCTTCGATCCCGAGAGGAGCGCGGCCGGCTCCTCCGGCGGCTCCGCGGTCGCGCTCGCGACCGGCATGGTGCCGATCGCGACCGGCTCCGACACCGGCGGCTCGCTGCGCAACCCGGCGGCCTTCTGCGGCGTGGTCGGCTACCGCCCGAGTCCCGGCCTGGTGCCGGCGGAGCGGCGCGCGCACGGCTGGTCTCCGATCTCCGTGCTCGGACCGATGGCGCGCGACATCCCCGACGCCTGCCTGCTGCTCTCGGCGATGGCCTCCGACGACGCCTGCGACCCGCTCGCCTACACGCTGCACGGACGCGCGGTGCGCGGCGACCCGGCGCTGTTCTTCCCCCCGCCCCGGGTGGACCTTTCGACGCTCCGCCTCGCCGCCACCGAGGATTTCGGCTTCGCGCCCGTGGAGCGCCACATCCGCGAGGTGTTCCGCGCCCGCGTCGCCGCCTGCCGCCCGCTGTTCCGCGCGGTGGCGGAGGGGGCGAGCCCCGACTGCAGCGGCACCGACGAGGCCTTCGCGGTGCTGCGGGCGAGCGGGGCGCTTGCCGCGCATCTCGAGAAGGTGCGGACGCGGCCGCAGGACTGCGGGCCGAACGTCATCGCCAACGTCGAGGAGGGGCTGCGCTATTCCCTCGCCGACCACGCCCGCGCGGCGAGCCTGCAGACGCAGATCTACCGCCGCTGGCAGGCCTTCTTCCGCGAGCACGACGTGCTGATCTCGCCGGCGATCACGGTGAGCCCGCGGCCTTGGCGCGAGCTCTACCCGGCGGAGATAGACGGACAGCCGACCCGCACCTACTACCACTGGCTGGCGTGCGCCTACGCGGTCTCGCTCGTCGGCCACCCCGCGGTCTCCCTGCCGGTCGGGGTGGACCGCGACGGCATGCCGTTCGGGCTGCAGATCGTCGGGCCGCGCGGCGGGGATGCCTTCGTGCTCGGCGTCGCCGCGGCGCTGGAGGAGGCCTTCGCCGCCGATCCGGCGCTGCGCCGCCCGCTGCCGGATCTCGAGCGGCTGCGCACCGCGCCGCCGATCCGCACCATGCCGGGCTTCCTCGGCTGGGATTAGCCCCTTCCGCGCGCGGCGGCGCCGGATCGGCGGAGCGAGGGAGCGGCCGGCGCCGGCTGCCGTCCGCATAAGGGAAACTACGTAGTCGCGGCGCTGCAGGCCGTCCTTCCCTCGACCCGGGTCGCGCGCTCGGCTATCCGGGATGGCGCATGGCCATCGGCTGGCGGCGAGGTCCCGTCCGGCACGGGCCTGCGGCGCTCGGCCCATCGTGTCCGCGCAGGAAGCGCGGAGGACGACGGGCGCGAGAAGGGATACCAGAGGTCGGTGCCGATGGCCGAGGATGCCGCCGTCCATGTGATCGACGACGATGATGCCGTCCGCCACTCCCTGGCGTTCCTGTTCGAGTCCGCGGGGCTGGCGGTGCGCACCTACGAGACGGCGGAGATCTTCCTCGGCGTCGCCACGCGCCTGACGGCGGGCTGCGTGCTCACGGACGTCCGCATGCCGGGCATGGACGGTCTCGCCCTCCAGCGGCGGCTGCTGGAACTCGAGGTCCCGCTCCCGGTCATCGTCATGACCGGACACGGCGACAGGCCGGTCGCGATCCAGGCGCTCGCGGCCGGCGCCGCCGCCTTCATCGAGAAGCCGTTCGACGACGAGGTGCTGCTCGCCGCCGTTCGCGCCGCGCTCGGCGCTGGCCCGCGGGCCAGCGGGCCGGATGGCTGGGACGCCGGCGTCGCTGTCCGTCTCTCCGTCCTCACCCCGCTGGAGCGGCAGGTGCTGCAGCACCTGGTGGCGGGCCGGCCGACGAACGCCATCGCCCGGGCCCTCGGCACCAGCCCGCACGCGGTCGAGAGGCATCGTGCCGGGGTGATGGAGAAGATGGGCGTGCGCAGCCTGGCGGAGCTCCTGCGCCTGGCGCTGCGCGGCGCGGTCGCCGCCGGGCCCGGCATGGTCCTGGACGAGGCGCGCGAGGACTGAAGGGTCAGGGCGGCGTGGCGGCGGCCTCGCCGGGGGTGCCGCGCGGTGGCCGCCCTGTCCGCGGGGGAAGGAGGGCCGTCGGCGGGTCACGCGGGGCGGGCGGGTTTTGCATCATTTCGTGTCGGCGGCACTCCGAACGCCGGCATTTGATCCTGCGCAAGACGGCAGGGGCCCGAGACTGGTCCGATCGTGCCGGCGAATCACCGTGCCGCCGGTCGCGCCGGCTTCCGACGGCACCGCCTGGCAGCCGGCAGGCCGGAAGACGAGGAGAGGAGGAGCACGATGCGCAGGACGATGAGGCCTACCGGTGCCACAGCGGGCGCAGCGCTCCTGTTGCTGGCGCTGCCCGCGCTGGCCCAGCAGGGCCAGCCGCAACCGGATCCGCACCATCCGGGTGGGGCCGCCGCCGCGCCGGCCGCGCCGTCCGGTGCGCAGCCGCCGTCGGCGCCGGGCACGGGCGCCTCCGGCGGCACCGGCCGGATGGGCGGCAGCCCGGGCATGGGCATGGGCGGTCCCGGCGGCATGATGATGGGCGGCGGCCCTGGCGGAATGCCCGGCATGGGGATGATGATGCGGCATTACGGGCCTGGCGGCGCGCCGATGAACGTCATCATCAACGTCGGTCCGGGCATCCGCGTGGAGATCGAGGACCAGGACCGGCAGGGCCGCGGCGGGCCCGCGGGCCGGATGATGACGGGCGCACCGCGGGGCGGCGCCATGGGGCCCGGCATGATGATGGATCCCGACGGCATGCGCCCCTTCGAGCGCATCGAGGGCCGGCTCGCCTACTACCGCGCCGAGCTCGGCATCACCGAGGCGCAGATGCCGCAGTGGAATGCCTTCGCGGACGCCATGCGCGCCGCCGCCGCCCGGCTGCGGCAGGCCTACGCCCAGGCGATGCAGGCCGCCGCCCAGGCGGGTACCGCGCCCGAGCAGATCGAGCGGTGGATCGCGCTGCTCTCGGCGCGGCTCGAGGCGATCCGGTCGGTGGCGGACGCGGCGCGGTCGCTCTATGCCACGCTGTCGGAGCAACAGAAGCGCACCGCCGACGCGCTGATGGCGGAGCACTTCCGCGCCCTGCGAGGGCACGGACCGTGACCGGCTGCAGGACGATGCTGGGCGCCGCGACGCGGCGGGGCGCGCTGCTCCTCGCCGCCCTGACGGCGGCCGGGGCGGTGCGGGCTGCCGCGGCCGGCCCGCGGATCGAGGTCTGGCGGGATCCCGGCTGCGGCTGCTGCGGGGCCTGGGCGCGGCACATGCGCCAGGCCGGCTTCGAGGTGGTCGTGCACGAGGTGGAAGACGTCGCCCCGGTGAAGCGGGCGAACGGCGTCCCGGAGGCGCTGTGGTCGTGCCACACGGCCATCGTCGCGGGCTATGTCGTCGAGGGCCACGTGCCTGCCGCCGACGTGCGGCGGCTGCTGGCCGAGCGCCCGCCGGCGCGGGGCCTGGCTGTCCCTGGCATGCCGCCTTCGGCGCCCGGCATGGACATCCCGGGGACACCTTACGACGTCCTGCTGTTCGGCGGCAGCGGGGGTGGCGACCGGGTGTTCGCGCGGCACTGACACGGTGCCGGCGGGGCCGGCGACGCGCCGGGAAGGCGTGACACGCCCTGCGCCGCCGCGACCATCGACCGCTCCAGCGGGGCGCTCCGTTCCGGATGCCGTGCCCCAGGCTCTGGACTCAATCGCGCCCGGTAGGTGATGGCGGCGGCGAGGCAGGCGGCGGCGAGGAAGTTGCGGGCGGTCTTGTCGTATCGGGTGGCGATGCCGCGGGAATCCTCGATGCGGCAGAAGGTTCGCGCGATGGCGCTGCGGGGCCTGTAGCGTTCGGCGTCGCGCGGGAAGGCAACCTTGCGCGACGAGGTGCCGGGGAT
>NZ_JAHZUY010000016.1 GCF_019458025.1 Caldovatus aquaticus
CGGGGGCGGGCGGGCGCCGCCCCGCCGCGCCGCCGGGGCGGAGCGGCCGCTCCCCCTCCCGGCGCCGGGGCCGCGATCCTCAGGCCGCGGCCCGCGCCTCCGCGCTCCGCCCCGCCAGCCGCGCCGCGATCTCGGCCACGTGCCGCCCCTGCCAGCGCGCCAGCGCGAGCTCGTTCTCGCTCGGCATCCGCTTGCCGTCCGTGCCGGCGAGGGTGGTAGCGCCGTAGGGGCTGCCGCCGGTGATCTCGTCCATGCGCAACTGGCCGGCCGCGGCATAGGGCAGGCCGACCTGGACCATGCCATGGTGGAGCATCATGGTGTGGATCCCCATCAGGGTCGTCTCCTGCCCGCCGTGCTGCGTGGCGGTGGAGACGAAGGCGCTGCCCACCTTGCCGACGAGCGCGCCCCGCGCCCACAGGCTTCCCGTCTGGTCCCAGAAATTCGCCATCTGCGCCGCCATCCGCCCGTAGCGGGTCGGCGTGCCGACGATGATCGCGTCGTACTGGTCGAGCTCCTGCGGGCTCGCGACCGGCGCCTTCTGGTCGAGCTTGGCGCCCGCCTGGCGCGCCACCTCCTCGGGCACGAGCTCGGGCACGCGCTTGACCACCACCTCGGCCCCCGCCTCGCGGGCGCCCTCGGCTACCGCCTCGGCCAGCCGCTCGGTGTGGCCGTACATCGAATAGTAGAGCACGAGAATCCTCGCCATGTCCGGTAGGCTCCCTGGTCTCGGGTCAGGGGCGAGATAGGAACCGCCTGGCGGTCCGGGAACATCGGCGCGGCCGATAAGCTTCATTACAATCGGCAATGAGGGGGCGCATTATCATGCCCCCGGCACCCCGGGCCCCACGGTTGCGCGGCATGGAGATCCAGAGCGTCGTCGCCTCGGTCCGTTTCGGCCTCGGCCGCCGCCCGGACGATCCCGTCCCGGCCGATCCGGCGGCGTGGCTGGAGCGCCAGCTCGCCGCGCCACCCGCGCCCCTCCCGGCCGAGGGCTACGCCGGCATCCCGGCCGCCTTCGCAGCGATCCGGGCCGACCGCGAAACCGCCCGCGCCGCGCGGGAGGCGCAGGCGAGGATGGCGGGGAGCGACGGCGCCGCGCGGCGCGAAGGGGCGGAGGGGATGGCGGCCCCGGAGCCGCCGCCCGGCCCGGCCGGCGCGCCGCCGCCGGCGTTCGAGCGGCCGCGCCTGATCCGCGCGGCGGGCCAGGCCTGGCTCGCGCATGCTCTCGCGACCGAGGCCGCGTTCCCGGTCCGGCTGGCCAATTTCTGGCTCAACCACTTCACGGTCAGCCGGCGCCATCCCGATGCCGGCGCCTTCCTCGGCGACTTCCTGCGCACCGCCATCCATCCGCACGTGACGGGCCGGTTCGCCGACATGCTGCTCGCCGTCGCGCGCCACCCGGCGATGCTGATCTATCTCGACAACGCCGGCTCGGTCGGGCCGAACAGCCGGGCGGGACTGCGCCTGGGCCGCGGGCTCAACGAGAACCTGGCGCGCGAGATCCTCGAGCTGCACACGCTCGGCCGCGCCGGCGGCTACGCCCAGGCCGACGTCACCGCGCTCGCCCGCATCCTGACCGGCTGGTCCGTCGAGGGCAGGCGCGAGCCGCTCGGCTTCGTCTTCCGCGCCGCCGCCCACGAGCCGGGCGAGAAGGTGCTGCTGGGCCGGCGCTTCGCGGAGGGCGAGGAGGGCGGGATCGCCGCGCTGCGCTGGCTCGCCGAGCATCCCGCCACGCACCGCCACCTCGCGACGAAGCTCGTCCGCCACTTCGTCGCCGACGATCCGCCGCCCGCCGCGGTGGACCGCGTCTTCGCCACGCTGCGCGACACGCGCGGCGACCTCGGCGCCGCCGCCCGGGCGCTGATCCGCCTGCCGCAGGCGTGGTCGCCGCCGCTGACGAAGCTCCGCGCGCCGCTCGACTACACGCTCGCCGTGCTGCGCGCGCTCGGGATGCCGCCCGACCTCGCGGCGGGGATCGCCTTCCGCGACCTGCCGCGGCTCGGCCAGCCGCTCTGGGCCGCGCCGGCGCCGAACGGCTGGGCGGACCAGGCCGCCGAATGGGCCGCGCCGGAGGGGATCCTGCGGCGCATCGAGTGGGCGCACGCGCTTGCCGGGCGCGCGGCGCGCCGCGTGGACGCGCGCGCGCTCGCCGCGGCGGTGCTCGGCCCGCTCGCCCATCCCGACACGCTGCGCGAGGCGGGACGCGCCGGCTCGGCGCGCGACGCCCTCACCCTCGTGCTCGCCAGCCCGGAGTTCCAGCGCCGATGAGCCCCGATCCGCCCCCGACCCGCCGCCGGCTGCGCGCCGGGCGCCGCGGCTTCCTGCTCGGCCTCTCCGCCGCCGTCGCCCTGGGAGGGGCGCGGCTCGCCCTCGCCGACGCGCCGGGCGAGCGGCGCCTGGTCGTCGTGCTGCTGCGCGGGGCGCTGGACGGGCTCGCCGCCGTGCCGGCCTACGGCGATCCGCACCATGCCGCGCTGCGCGGCCCGCTCGCCCTGCCCGAGCCGGGGCAGGAGGGGGGCGCGCTCGATCTCGGCGGGCGGTTCGGCCTGCATCCGCGGCTGCGCACGCTGCATGCGCTCTACTGCGCGAACGAGGCGCTGGTGGTGCACGCCGTCGCCGGGCCCTACCGCAGCCGCAGCCACTTCGAGGCGCAGGACGCGCTGGAGAGCGGCGCCGAGAGGCCGCGCTCCAGCGGCTGGCTGAACCGCGCGCTGGCGGCGGCGCGGCCGGCGGCCGCGGCGCCGGCGGCCGCGCTCGCGGTCGGCACCGGCGTGCCGCTGCTGCTGCGCGGGCCGGCGGCGGTGCACAGCTACGCGCCGCAAGGCCTGGCGCAGCCGGAAGCGGACCTGCTCGCCCGCCTGCTCGCGCTGCACGCGCGCGATCCGCTGCTCGGCCGCGCGGTCGCCGAGGGGCTGCGCGACCGGGGGTTCAACGCGGCCGTCCTTGCCGGGACCGAGGCGGCGACGGGCGGCGGCGCCGGTGGGGCGGGCCCGCGCGGGCCGGGCGCCTTCGCCGCGCTCGCGGCGGCGGCGGGACGGCTGCTCGCCGCGGCCGGCGGGCCGCGCGTCGCCGCGCTCGAGCTCGGCGGCTGGGACACCCACGCGGCGCAGGCGGCGCGGCTGCTGCAGCCGCTCGGCGCGCTCGACGACGGCATCGCCGCGCTGCGCGAGGCCCTCGGCGAGCACTGGCGGCGGACGGCGGTGCTGGTGATCACCGAGTTCGGCCGCACGGTCCGGGCGAACGGCACGCTCGGCACCGACCACGGCACGGCCGGCGTGGCCTTCGTGCTCGGCGGCGCGGTCGCGGGCGGCGCGGTGCGGACGACCTGGCCCGGGCTCGCCGAGTCGCAGCTCTTCCAGGGCCGCGACCTGGCGCCGACGACCGACCTGCGCGCGATCGCCAAGGGGCTGCTGCGCGACCACCTCCGCCTGCCGGAGCGCGCCCTCGCCCAGGCCTTCCCGGGGAGCGAGGCGGTGGCGCCGATGCGCGGGCTGGTGCGCGCGTAGCGGGGTGGGGCGCGGCCCCCGGCGGTCTCCGCGCCGCCTCCGCGGCCGGCCGCGCGCGCAGGGGGATGGCGCCCGGCGGTGCGGCGGACCGGTGCCGGCGCGTTCACGCCCTGGTGACCCGTGCCATGGCAGAGGGGTCAGTGCGGGCCGCCGGCCGGAACGACCGGGCGGCGCCATCACGAGAGGACCCCCCCCTGTGCT
Source organism: Caldovatus aquaticus (assembly GCF_019458025.1). Classification (GTDB taxonomy): domain Bacteria; phylum Pseudomonadota; class Alphaproteobacteria; order Acetobacterales; family Acetobacteraceae; genus Caldovatus; species Caldovatus aquaticus. Next base: position 3,708 of record NZ_JAHZUY010000016.1, read on the forward strand.
GCAGACGCTTTCGATCCGCACCAAGCTGATCGCGGCCTTCGCGGCCCTGCTCCTTTTCACCCTCGGCCTCGGCGCGCTGGCCCTCGACCGCGTCCAGAGCCTGCGCGCGGACGCCGCGGAACTGGCCGGCAACTGGGTGCCGAGCCTGCGGGCGCTCGGCGCGATGGACAACGCCCTCGCCAACCAGCGGGCCCAGCTCCTTCTCCACCTGTCCGCGCGCGACGCCCGTGCCAGGCAGGAGATCGAGCGGCGCATCGCCGAGACCGCCCACACCCTCGCCGAGGGACGGCGGGCCTACGAGCCGCTCGCGACCTCCCCGCAGGAGCGCGCCGGCCTCGCGGAGTTCGACCGGCACCGGGCCGCCTACGAGCAGCACGTGGCGCAACTGCTCGATCTGTCCCGGCGGGCCGGGGAGGCGGAGCGGGCGTGGCGGGTGTTCGAGGAGGGGGTGCAGCCGTCCTTCGCCGCCGCCCGGGAGGCGCTGCAGCGCCTCGTGCGCTTCAACGGCGAGAACGCCGACGCCGCCAGCCGCCGCGCCGACGCCACCGCCGGCGCGGGCCGCGCCCTGATCCTCGGCCTGCTCGCCGCGGCCGCCGCGATCGGTGCGGCGCTCGCCTTCGCGATCATCCGCGGCGTGGACCGCGACATCGCCTCGGTCCTCGCGCCGATGCGCCAGCTTGCCGCCGGCGACCTGTCGGCGACGGTGCCGGCGCTGCCGGAGCGGACCGAGATCGGGGCCATCGCGGGCGCCCTGCAGCGCTTCAAGGAGGCGCTGGTCGAGAAGCGCGAGGCGGATGCGCGCGCCGCCGCCGAGGCCGCCGCCAAGGCGGCGCGGGCCGAGCGCATGGCCGCCAATGTCGCGCGGTTCGAGGCCGAGGCGGGCGAGAGCCTGCGCAAGGTGAAGGACGCCGCGGCGGAGCTCGACTCCACCGCCGACGCGATGGCGCGCACCGCGCAGCAGGGGCTGGAGCGCGCGACCTCCGTCGCCGCGGCTTCCGAACAGGCCTCGACCAACGTGCAGACCGTCGCCGCCTCGGCCGAGCAGCTCGCGGCGAGCATCGCCGAGGTGGCGCGCCAGGTGACGGAGAGCGCCCAGGTCGCGCGGCGCGCGGCGGAGGACGCGCGCGCCACCGACGCCGCCGTTGCCAGCCTCTCCGAGGCGGCGCAGCGGATCGGCGAGGTGGTGCGCCTGATCGGCGACATCGCCGGCCAGACCAACCTGCTCGCGCTCAACGCCACCATCGAGGCGGCGCGCGCCGGCGAGGCCGGCAAGGGCTTCGCGGTGGTGGCCTCGGAGGTGAAGCAGCTCGCCGCGCAGACGGCGAAGGCGACGGATCAGATCGGCGGCCAGATCGCCGCGATGCAGGCGGAGACGAGCCGGGCGGTGGAGGCGATCCGCGGCATCGGCCAGACCATCGAGATGATGGAACGGATCACCGCCCAGGTCGCCGCGGCGGCGGAGGAGCAGGCCAGCGCGACACGCGAGATCACGCGGAGCGTGACCGAGGCCGCGACCGGGACCCGGGACGTCTCGCAGCACGCGGCGGGGATGACGGGAGAGGCACAGCAGGCCGGCGCGGCGGCGGCGCAGCTCCGCTCCTCGTCCCAGGCGCTGGCGCGCGAGGCCGAGGCGCTGCGGGCGCAGGTGGAACGGTTCCTCGCCGAGGTGCAGGCGGCCTGAGCGGGGCGGCGCCGCACGGCCCGGGAGACGCCCGCGGCGCCGGGGGGCGGCGCCGCGCCGTATGCGGGGGCAAGGACGGCGGCGGGCGGGCGGTCAGCGCGCCTCCAGCCGCCGCTCCGCGATCTGCTGCTTCATGCTCTTCTGCAGCTTCTCGAAGGCGCGCACCTCGATCTGGCGCACCCGCTCCCGGCTGATGCCGTACTGCTGCGAGAGCTCCTCGAGCGTGGTCGGCTCGTCCTTCAGCCGCCGCTCGATCAGGATGTGGCGCTCGCGGTCGTTGAGGGTCTTGAGCGCCTCGTTGAGCAGGCGGCGACGGTTGGACATGTCCTCCCGCTCCGCGATCTCCGTCTCCTGGCTCTCGCTCTCGTCCACCAGCCAGTCCTGCCACTCGCCCTCGCCGTCGGTGCGCACCGGGGCGTTCAGCGAGTGGTCCGGCGAGGCGAGGCGCCGGTTCATCGAGACCACGTCCTGCTCCGGCACCTGCAGCATCTTGGCGATCTTCGCCACCTGCTCGGGCTTCAGGTCGCCCTCCTCGAGGGCGGACATCTGGCCCTTGAGGCGGCGCAAGTTGAAGAAGAGCTTCTTCTGCGCCGCGGTGGTGCCCATCTTCACCAGCGACCAGGAGTGCAGGATGTACTCCTGGATCGCGGCGCGGATCCACCACATGGCGTAGGTGGCGAGGCGGAAGCCGCGGTCCGGGTCGAACCGCTTCACCGCCTGCATCATGCCGACGTTGCCCTCGGAAATCAGTTCGCCGAGCGGCAGGCCGTAGCCGCGATAGCCCATGGCGATCTTGGCGACGAGCCTGAGATGCGACGTGACCAGCTTGTGCGCCGCCTCGACGTCCCCGTGCTCCTTCCAACGCTTGGCGAGGGCGTATTCCTCTTCCGGCGTCAGCATGGGGAACTTGCGGATCTCCTGCAGATACCGCGTGAGGTTCCCCTCCGGCGCCACAGGGATGACCGAGCTGGAAGCCATGATGTTCATCTGCCTCCTGGCCGGCGGGACCGCCCCGTGACGGCGGGGCCCCTGGCCGGCATGCGATCGGGTGTGTCGAACGTCTCCCGGGCCCGCCCGTGCGGCGTCGCCCCGGTCACGACGGGGCGATTGCGGCACGGATTCTCTTGGCACCCGGCACCATCCGACAGAGCGGATTTATACGTAGCTTCGCCCCGTTTGGCAAGAAAAACCTAGCGCCCAAGTCGGTTACTCTTCGTTACCCGCCGGCGCCCATCCGCCCAGCCGGGCGAGCAGCCCGGCCATGTCAGCCGGGAGCGGCGATTCGAAGCGCAGCGCCGCGCCGGTCACGGGGTGGCGGAAGCCGAGCGTCGCCGCGTGCAGCGCCTGGCGCGGGAAGCCGAGGAGCGCGGCCCGCAGCGGCGGCGGCAGGGCGCGCGCAGCAGCGGGAATGCGCCGCCCATACACCGGATCGCCGACCACCGGGTGTCCCATGTGCGCGAGGTGCACGCGGATCTGATGGGTCCTGCCGGTCGCCAGGCGGCAGCGCAGCAAGGCGCAGGCGGTGCCGAAGGCGCGCTCGGTGGCGTAGCGGGTGAGGGCGGGCTTGCCGCGGCCTGCCGGCACCACGGCCATGCGCTTGCGGTCGGCGGGATGGCGGCCGATCGGGGCCTCGATCGCGCCGGCGGGCGGGGCGGGCAGGCCCCAGGCCAGGGCGAGGTAGGTGCGCTCCAGCTCCTCCCGGCGTTCGGCGAAGGCGTGCGCGAGCGCACGGTGCGCGCGCTCCGTCTTGGCGACGACCATGACGCCGGAGGTGTCCTTGTCGAGCCGGTGCACGATGCCGGGCCGCTGCTCGCCGCCGATGCCGGGCAGCTCCGCCCCGGCGTGGGCGAGCAGGGCGTTCACCAGGGTCCCGTCCGGATTGCCCGGCGCGGGATGGACGACGAGGCCGGCCGGCTTGTCGAGCACGATCAGGTCCGCGTCCTCGTACAGGACGGCAAGCGGTATGGGCTGTGCCACCGGCGTCGCCGGCGCGGGCGGCGGCAGGCGCAGCTCGTAGCGGGCGCCGGCGCGCACCGGCTGGGCCGGATCGGTGAGCGGCGCGCCGTCGCGGCGGGCATGGCCGGCCTCGATCAGCGCCTTGACGCGCGAGCGGGAGAGCGAGCCTATCGCGCCGGCGAGGAAGCGGTCGGCCCGCTCGCCGGCGGCAGCCGCCGGGGCGGTGACGGCGATGGTCTCGGCGGAGGGCGGCGGGGTGGTGTCGGTGCGGGCGCTCAAGTGGCTGGTCGCGGTGATGGGCGTGCTGATCCTCGCCGGCACCGTGACGCTGGTGGCCGTGATCGTCCAGCGACTGGGGGGCGGCGGCGCGGCGGTGACGACGGCGGGGCTCGGCCAGCCGGCCGGGACGCGGATCGCGGGGCTGGCGGCGGCCGGGGACCATCTGGCGATCTGGGTGGAGCGGCCGGACGGACAAGGCCTGGTGGTGCTGTTCGATCCGCGCCGCGGGCGGGTGGCGGGCGAGATCCGACCGGCGCTGCGCGGGGCGGCCGAGTGACCCGCGCCGGGACCGCGGGGCGCTTGATCCGTTCGGGCGGACGGGGTAGGAAGCCCGCCGCGTCACGGGTCCCCTTCGTCTAGAGGCCTAGGACACCGCCCTCTCACGGCGGCAACACGGGTTCGAATCCCGTAGGGGACGCCAGGCCCGCCAAGGGCCTGGCCGCACGCCGTCCGCTTCCCGGTTTGTCGTTCTGCGTTGCGCGCCCCTCCGCGGGGCGGCGCACGCCGGGCGCCGCGCCTGGCCGTGATCGCCGGCAGCCGGGAGCGAGGCGGGGGAGGGGAGGGGCGCGCATCCTCCGGCCGCCGGCGCCGCGCGCCTCGTGACGGCGCCGGGGATCGGCGCCGTCGGGTCCATCCCCTCATGCCGCGACGCTCCTCAGGTCGGGTCCCGCAGCACGCGGTAGAGCGCCGGGATCACCAGCACGGTCAGCGCCGTCGAGGACAGCAGGCCGAACAGCAGCGACACGGCGAGGCCCTGGAAGATCGGGTCGGCGAAGATGAAGGCGGCCCCGATCATCGCCGCCGCCGCGGTCAGCGCGATCGGCTTGAACCGCACCGCCCCGGCCTCCAGCGCCACCTCGCGCATGCTGCGGCTCCTGCGGTCGGCGTGGCGCACGAAGTCTACCAGCAGGATCGAGTTGCGCACGATGATGCCGGCCAGCGCGATGAAGCCGATCATGGAGGGCGCGGTGAAGGCGGCGCCGGTCAGCGCGTGGCCGAGCACGACGCCGATCAGCGTCAGCGGCACCGGCACCAGCACCACGAGCGGGGCGAGGAAGCTGCCGAACTGCGCCACCACCAGCGCGTAGATGCCGAGCAGCGCGACGGCGAAGGCGGCGCCCATGTCGCGGAAGGTGATGCGCGTCACCTCCCACTCCCCCTCCCACAGCAGGGCGAGGCCGCGCTCCGCCTGCGGCTGGCCGGCGAGGCGGATCTCCGGCACCGGCACGCCGGCGGCGGCGCGCGCGGCCAGCGCGTCGCGCACCGCGAGCATACCGTAGATCGGCGCCTCGTAGGCGCCGGCGAGCTCGGCCATCACCATCTCGGCGGCGCGGCCGTTGCGGCGGAACACGGGGGGCGAGGCGCGCTCCTCCGCCACCTCCACCAGGTCGCCGAGCTCGACCGCACCGCGCCGTCCCGGCACCGGGGTCGCCAGCAGCCGCTCGGAGAGGCGCAGCTCGGACTTCGGCAGGCGCACCACGATCTCGACCGGGTTGCGCCCGGGGCCGCGGTGCGAGTAGCCGACCGGCACGCCGCCCACCAGCGCGCGCAGCGTGTCGTAGACCGCCGCCTCCTCGACGCCGTGGAACTCGAGCTGGTCGGAGAGCAGGCGGAAGCGCAGCCGCCGCCCCGGATCGCCGATCGTGTCGTCCACATCCACGATGAAGGGGACGGAGCGGAAGGCGTCGCGCACCACCGCCGCCGCGGCGCGGCGCGCCTCCGCGTCGGGCCCGTAGATCTCGGCGAGCAGGGTGGCGAGCACCGGCGGGCCGGGCGGCACCTCCACCACCTTGAGGCGCGCCCCCTCGGGCAGCGGCAGGTCGGCGAGCAGCGCGCGCGCCTCGAGCGCGATCGCGTGGCTGGTGCGCGCGCGCGCGGCGCGCGGGGCGAGGGCGAGCTCGAGGTCGCCGCGGCGCGGCTCCTGGCGCAGGAAGTAGTGCCGCACCAGGCCGTTGAAGTTGAAGGGCGCGGCGGTGCCGGCGTTGACCGTGACCGCGACCAGCTCGGGCAGGGCGCGCAGCCGCTCGGCGGCGGCGAACAGGGCGCGCTCGGTGTCCTCCAGGCTGGCATTGGCCGGCATGTCGAGCACCACCGAGAGCTCCGACTTGTTGTCGAAGGGCAGAAGCTTCACCGTGACGTCGCGCGTCACGAACAGCGCGAGCGAGCCCGCCGTCGCCGTCCCCGTCAGCAGCAGGAAGGCGACAGCGCGCCAGCGGCGCTCGATCAGCGGCCGCGCGAGGCGGAGATAGAGGGCGCCGAGCCGGCCCGCGTGGTGGCCGCCCCCCTCCGGCGCCGCGGCGCGGCCGAGGCCGCGCAGCTTCACCATCAGCCAGGGCGTCAGCACCATCGCCGCGAAGTAGGAGAACAGCATCGCCGCCGAGGCCACCGCCGGGATCGGCGCCATGTAGGGGCCCATCAGGCCGGAGACGAACATCATCGGCAGCAGCGCCGCGATCACGGTGAGCGTGGCGACGATGGTCGGGTTGCCGACCTCCGCCACCGCGTCCACCGCCGCCGCGATGCGGCCGCGCCCGTCCTGCATCCGCCAGTGGCGGTCGATGTTCTCGACCACGACGATGGCGTCGTCCACCAGGATGCCGATGGCGAAGATCAGCGCGAACAGCGAGACGCGGTTCAGCGTGTAGCCGAGCAGCCAGGCGCCGAACAGGGTGAGCAGGATGGTCACCGGGATCACCACCGCGACCACCGCCGCCTCGCGCCAGCCGATGGCGAGCCAGATCAGGCCGACGATCGAGACCGTGGCGAGGCCGAGATGGAACAGCAGCTCGTCCGACTTCTCCTGCGCCGTCTCGCCGTAGTCGCGGGTGATGTCGGCGGCGATGCCGGCGGGGATCAGGTTGCCCTGCAGGCGCGCGACCAGGTCGCGCACCGCGTGCGTCACCACCACCGCGTTGGCGCCGGCGCGCTTGGCGATGGCGACCGAGACCGCCGGCGCGCGCACCCAGGCGCCGTCGGCGCCGCGCGTCAGGCGCCAGGAGCGCGCCTCCACCGGCCGCGCCTCCGGCTCCACCCGGGCGACGTCGGAGAGGTAGACCGGGCGGCCGTCGCGCGCGGCGAGCAGCAGCAGCCCGGCATCGGGGATGCCGCGCAGCGTCTGCCCGGCGTGGGCGGGCACGGTTTCGCCCCCCGCGCGCAGCGCGCCGAGCTGGAAAGAGCGGTTGGCTCCGGCGATCTTGTCCACGAGCTGGTTCAGCGTGATGCCGTAGAGCGCGAGGCGCTCCGGGTCCGGCTCGATGCGGAGCTGCGGCGGGCGGCCGCCGACGATGTAGGTCAGGCCTACATCGGGGATCTTCACCAGCTCCGACAGCAGCCGGTCGGCGAGCTCGTGCAGCGCGGTGTCGGTCCAGCGCGCGTCGGCGGGATCCTCCGGCCGGAGCGTCACCACCGCCACCGCGACGTCGTTGATGCCGCGCCCGACGATCAGCGGCTCCGGGATGCCGAGCGGGATGCGGTCCATGTTGGCGCGCACCTTCTCGTGCACGCGCAGGATCGCCTCGTCGGCGGAGGTGCCGACCAGGAAGCGCGCCGTCACCACCGCGCGGTCGTCGGCGGTGTTGCTGTAGACGTGCTCGACGCCGGGGATGCCGAGGACGATCGCCTCGAGCGGCCGCGTCACCAGCTCCACCGCGTCGGGGGCGGAGAGGCCGTCGGCGCGCACGTGGATGTCCACCATGGGGACGCTGATCTGCGGCTCCTCCTCCCGCGGCAGGCCGAGGAGGGCGAGCAGGCCGAGGCCGAGCGCCGCGAGCAGCAGCAGCGGCGTCAGCGGCGAGCCGATGAAGGCGCGCGCCAGCGCGCCGGAGAGGCCGAGCCGCGGCGCCGTCACGGCCGCACCAGCACGTCGCCGGCGGCGAGGCCGGAGAGGATCTCGACCCCCGGCGTGCCGTCCGGGAGCGGGCGCGCCGGGCCGCGCTGCACCGGCACCAGCGCGCCGGAGGCGAGCCGCGCGAGATCCACCCCGGCGCCGCGGATCACGAACGCCTCCGGCACCACGATGGCGCTCCGGCGGTCGGCGGCGATGGTCACGCGCACCCGCTCGCCGACGAAGAAGTCGCCGAGGCCCTCGACCTCGGCGTCCGCCACCACCTGCCCGTCCTGCAATTCGGGATAGACGAGGCGGATCGTGCCGCGGCCGAGCGCCGCCTCCGGCCGCTCGGCGAGACCGCGCGCGCCGACCTCCACCGGGTCGCCCGGGCGGAGGAAGCGGGCGTGGCGTTCGGGCAGGCGCAGGCGCAGCACGTAGCGGTCGGTGGCGATGGTGGCGACGCTCTCGCCGGGCAGGATCACGGCGCCGGCGACGCCGCGCACGCGCAGCACGCGGCCGGCCTGCGGGGCGAGCACCTGGCCCTCGCGCCGCTGCTCCTCGAGCACGGCACGCTCGGCGCGGGTGGCGGCGGCCTGGGCCTCGACCACGTCGAGCGCGGTCTGCGCCTCGTCCAGCCGGGCCTGGGTGGCGGCGCCGGTGGCGCGGAGCTGGCGCGTGCGCTCGAGCTCGAGCAGCGCCTGGCGGCGCTGGGCGGCGAGCGCCTCGAGGCGCGCGTCGATCGCCGCGAGCTGCAGCGGGAGCTTCGGGTCCTCGACCTCGGCGAGGAGCTCCCCGGCGCGCACCGCGTCGCCCTCGCGCACCCGCACCTCGCGCAGCGTGCCGCCGATGCGGGCGCGCGCCTCGGCCTCGCGGACGCTCTCGACCGTGGCGAACACCGCCTTGCGGTCCTCGACCAGGCTGGGCGCCACGGCCAGCCGCTCCTGCGCCAGGGCCGGCGGGACCGGGGCGAGGCCGCCCGCTGGAAGGACGAGGAGAAGCAGACGGAAGGCGAGCGCCGGCCGCGGCGGCGGCGCGGCGGGAGGGGGGGCGGCACGCGATGTTCGGCTGGTCACGCGGGGCAATCCTCTCGGTCTGGGCGGTCACGGGAGGCGCATCCGCCCGGCTGCGCGCCGCAGCGGCGCCGGCCCGGCGCGCGCCGGGCGGATCCGCGCGCCCGCCCGCGATCCGCTGCGCGCGCCGGCCGGCGCCTGCCGGCGAGGAAAGGCTGCGCGGTCGCGGCCCCGGGCACCTTGATCCGGCGCAAGGCGGCGCTCGCCGTCTCCGGCCGCCCGCGCGCGGGCAGCGGAGGGCCGCGCCGCGTCCCGGTGAGGGCGCGCGGTCAACGCAGCAGGGCCGGCAGCAGCGCATCCAGCCGGAGCCGCCCCTCCGGCGTCGCGACGAGGCGGCCGGCCGCGGTCCAGGCAAGATAGCCCTCCTCGATCAGCGCCGCCAGCATCGCGGTGTCCACCGCCGCGACGAAGGGCAGGCCGCCGCTGCGCGCCTCGATGCGCGCGGGGTCCACGCCCTCCGCCAGGCGCAGTCCCATCAGCAGCGCCTCGCGCGCGCGCTCGGTCGGCGCGAGCGGCGTCTCCTCGACGATCGCGTGGCCGTCGCGCGCGACGCGCGCCGCCCATTCCTCCGGCGCGCGGTGCCGGTGCGCGGCGAGCAGCGCGCCGTCCTCCCGCGTCAGGCGCTGATGCGCGCCGGGGCCGATGCCGAGGTAGTCGCCATAGCGCCAGTACTGCAGGTTGTGGCGGCTCTCCGCGCCCGGTTTCGCGTAGTTGCTCACCTCGTAGGGCCGCAGGCCGAAGCGTGCCGCCTCCTCCTCCGTGGCGCGGTAGAGGCGCGCCGCCTCCTCGCCCTCGGGCAGCGCGAATTCGCCGCGGGCGTGAAGCGTCGCGAAGCGCGTCCCCGGCTCGATGGTGAGCTGGTAGAGCGAGAGGTGGTCGGCGGCGAGCGCCAGCGCGCGGCGCAGCTCGGCGCGCCAGGACGCCTCCGTCTGGCCGGGGCGGGCGTAGATCAGGTCGAAGGAGAGGCGGGGGAACAGCGCCCGCGCCGCCTCCAGCGCGGCGACCGCCTGCGCCGCGTCGTGGCGGCGGCCGAGGAAGCGCAGCGCCTCCTCCTCCAGCGACTGCACGCCGAGCGAGAGGCGGTTCACGCCGGCCTCCCGGAAGGCGGCGAGCCTGCCGGTCTCGACGCTGGTGGGGTTGGCCTCGAGGGTGATCTCGAGATCGGGCGCGGCGTCGAAGGCGGCGCGGGCGTCCTCGATCAGCGCGGCGGCGGTCTCGGGCTCCATCAGGCTCGGCGTGCCGCCGCCGAAGAAGAGGGAGAGGAGCGGGCGGCGGCCCGTGCGTGCCGCCTCGAAGGCGAGCTCGCGGCGCAGCGCGGCGCGGAAACGCGCCTGGTCCACCCGCTCGCGGACATGCGAGTTGAAGTCGCAGTAGGGGCACTTGGCGGCGCAGAACGGCCAGTGGATGTAGAGGGCCAGAGGTTCCATCGCGGAGGATATGGGGCGTGGGCGGAGCGGGCGTCGAGCGGGACGCCGCCGCGGGCGGCGGGCGGCAGCGGGCCGGGGGCGGATCGGTCGAGCGGGTGCGCGCGGCGCTGCGCGCCGCCGCCCATCCCGACACGATCCGCGCCTTCCCGGAGGGCACGCGCAGCGCGGCCGAGGCCGCCGCGGCGGTCGGCTGCGCCGTGGCGCAGATCGCCAAGTCCCTCGTCTTCCGGGCAGGGGCGCGGCCGGTGCTGGTGATCGCCTCCGGCGCCAACCGCGTGGACCTGGCGAAGGTCGCGCAGGCGATCGGGCAACCGGTGCGACGCGCCGACGGCGGGTGGGTGCGGGACGCCACCGGCTTCGCGATCGGCGGCGTCGCGCCGGTCGGGCACCCAGTGCCGCCGATCGCGCTGGTGGACGAGGACCTTTTCGTCTTCGACCGGGTATGGGCGGCGGCGGGCAGCCCGTTCCACCTGTTCGAGACCACGCCCGCCGAGCTGCTGCGCCTCAGCGGCGGCCGCCGCGCCGCGGTGCGCGAGGACTGACGCGCCGCCGGCGCGGCCCCGCTCCGGCGCGCGCCGGCGCGCCCGCCCGGCGTCCGGGGCCGGGGCGTGCCCCCGGCCGGTTCCCGCCGCTCGCGATCGGCCCTAGGCTGCCCTTGCCGGGCAGGCGCCGCACCGGGCCGCAGGGGGCGGGCCGGGCGGCGCGCCCGCACGGGGAGACCGCCGCCATGACCATGTCCGTCAAGGAGATGCTCGCCGCCGCCAACGCCATGGTGCCGCGCATCAGCGCGCAGGAGGCGAAGGCGCTGCTCGGGGATCCGCGCGTGGTCTTCCTCGATGTGCGGGAGCCGGAGGAGGTCGCGGCCACGGGCAAGGTGCCGGGCGCGCTGACCATTCCCCGGGGGCTGCTGGAGTTCCGCGCCGATCCCGAGAGCCCGCTGCACGACGCGGCCTTCGACCGCGCCAAGACGGTGATCGCCTACTGCGCCTCCGGCGGGCGCTCCGCGCTGGCCGGCAAGACGCTGAAGGACATGGGGTACGCCGATGTGCGCAACCTGGGCGGCTTCAAGGACTGGCTGGACGCCGGGGGCGCGGTGGAGAGGGGCTGAGCCGCCGGCGGGCGGCGCCGGGTGCAGGTCCGGGGCGGCGTGCGGCGGCACGGCACGGCAGTTCCGTTTCCCGCGCGGCGGCGCGCTTGTGGCGCCGTCGCCGGCGTGGTTGCGTTGACGGCGTGACACCAGCGAGAGGACGCGGACCATGGCAGAAGCGGCGAAAGAGGCGGCGACCACGGGCAAGGCCGGCGCGGCTCCGGCGGCGGTGGGGCTGCGGCAGATCGCGGCCGAGCTGGCCGAGGAGCACGAGATGCCGCGCCGCCAGGTGGAGGCGATCCTCAACGACTTCGTCGCCGCCGTCACGAACCACCTCAAGGCCGGCGCGAAGGTCCGGCTGGGCGGCATCGGGATCTTCCAGGTGCGCGAGCGCCCGGCGCGGATCGGCCGCAACCCGGCCACGGGGGCGCAGATCCAGATCCCGGCGAGCCGCAAGATCGCCTTCCGTCCGGCGAAGGAGCTCAAGGAGGCGGTCTGAGGGGCGCCGCCCGCGGGTCGGGGGACCGGATGCCGCGGCGGGTGCCGGCCGCGGACGGCACCCGGCTCCGCAAAGGCGGGGGCTGGCGCCGCTGCCGCGGACCAGGGGGAGCGGCAACGGCGCGAGGGCCGCTGCGCTCGGCTGCGCCCGCCGCAGTGGCCCCGGCTGGATGTCTCTCCGCGCTCCCGGCCGTCCGCGGCCGCCCTAGTGCACGCGACGGCCGCGCGGCGGGAGCGCGGCGGCCGGCGGGCGCCAACCGGCGGGGGGCGACGGGGGCGGATGGCGGTGGTGGTAGGCGACGAGTCGCCGCAGCCAGTCCACCAGCTCGCCCGGCGGCCGCGGCCCGGGCGACGAGCCGGCCGCCGGCCCGCAGCGGGGCAGGGGATCGCGGCGGAGGTGGTCGGCCAGGCCGCGCAGCCACGCCAGCAGCTCGGCGGGCGGGGCGCGGCGCGCGGTGCCGGCGGCCCAGGCGCGCGCGGCGGGAGCCGAGACCCGCCAGCCATGGTGACGCAGCAGGCGGGCGAGGCTCGCGGGCGTCATTGCCGTGCGCGCGAGCACGGTGCCGAATTCCGCCCCCGCGCCTGCCGGCGTTTCCGCGCGGATCGCCGACCGTGCGGCAGGGCCCGTCCCGCGATCCGCCATCCTTCCGCAGCCCCCGCGCGACACCCGGGCCGATCTCCCGGCACGCCCGCCCCAACGCGCCGGCCACGGCCGCGGTGTCGGGGCGTTCGGCAAACCTCGCGTGAGCGGAGCGGGGCGCGGCCGCGCTCGGCCGGCGGTCATTGGAGCCGGATGTCGAGCCTGCGCAGCAGCGGCTCCCAGCGGGCCGCCTCGGTGCGCAGGAACTCGGCGAACCGCTCCGGCCCGGACGGCGGCGCCGCGACGATCCCTTCGCCGAGCAGCCGCTCGCGCAGCACCGCATCCTGCAGCGCCGCCTGCGCCGCCTCGTTCAGCCGGGCGATCGCCGGCGGGGGCGTGCGCGCCGGCGCGAGCAGGCCGAACCAGGTCTGCGCGACGAGGTTCGGGTGCGTCTCCGCGAAGACCGGCACGTCCGGCAGGCCGGGCAGGCGCCGCTCCGCGGTCCAGGCGAGGATGCGCGCGCCGCGCCCGGCGCGCTGCGCGGCGAGGGCGGTGGCGCCGCCCACCACCATCGCATCCAGCGTCCCGGCGAGCAGGTCGTTCATCTGCGCCGCGTCGCCGCGATAGGGGATGTCCTGCAGGCGGATGCCGAGCTGCTCCTCGATCATCGCGCCGGCGATGTGGTTGAAGCTGCCGCGGCCGTTGTGGCCGTAGTTGATCCCGCCCGGGCGCGACCGCGCGAGGGCGACGAACGCCTCCACCGTCGCCGGCATCCCCTGGCGCACGACCAGGGCGAAGGGGAGCGTCGCGATCAGCGCGACCGGCGCGAAGTCCTCCGGCCGGTAGGGGAGGTTGCGGCCGATCACCGGGTTGATGGTGAGGGTGGTGCCGGAGGACATCAGCAGCGTGTGCCCGTCCGGCGCGGCGCGGGCGACGTGCTCGGCGGCGACGATGGTCTGCGCGCCGGGACGGTTCTCGATCACGACCGGCTGGCCGAGACGCGGGGCCATGCGCTCGGCGAGCAGCCGGGCGGTGAGGTCGGTCGAGCCGCCGGGCGGGAAGGGGACGACGATGGCCACGGGGCGGCTGGGGAAGGTGCCGCCGCCTGCCTGCGCCTGCGCCGCGCGCCCCTTGCCGCCGGCGGCGGCGAGTCCCGCCGCGCCGCCGATCAGCCGGCGCCTGCCGATTCGCGCCATGCGTCCCTCCCTTCCCGGTTCCTGCCGGGAAGGAGACACGGGATGCGCCGCGATGGGAAGCGCGCGCCGCGGCGATGCCGGCCGCCGTCGCGCGGCGGCCGTCCGCCCCGGAGGGCGCGGCGCCCCTCAGCCGGCCGGCGGCGGCAGGCAGGCGGCGGCGAGCTGCGCGAAGGCGCGGGCGCGGTGGCTGATGGCGTGCTTCCGCGCCGGGTCCATCTCTCCGAAGGTCTCGGTGTGGCCGTCCGGCACGAACATCGGGTCGTAGCCGAAGCCGCGCGTCCCGCGCGGGGGCCAGACCCAGTGCCCCTCCACCCGGCCTTCGAAGCCCTCCCAGTGCCCGTCGGGCCAGGCGAGGACGAGGGCGCAGGTGAACCAGGCGCGGCGGTCCGGGTTGCCGCTGGCGGCGGCGCGTTCCGCGACCCGCGCCATCGCCTTCGCGTAGTCGCGCGTGCCGTCCGGCTGCATCGCCCACTCGGCGGTGCGCACGCCCGGCGCGCCGCCGAGCGCGGCGACCGAGAAGCCCGAATCGTCGGCCAGCGCCGGCAGGCCGGAGGCGCGCGCGGCAGCGAGCGCCTTGAGGCGGGCGTTGCCGAGGAAGCTGTCCTCGGTCTCCGCCGGCTCGGGCAGGCCGAGCGCGCCGGCGCTCACCACCTCGATCCGGTAGGGCGCGAGCAGGGCCGCGACCTCGCGCACCTTGCCCGCGTTGTGCGAGGCGAGCACGACCCGCGCCCCGGGCGCGAGGCGCCGGTGCGCCGTCATGCGGCGAGCCCCACCGCCGCGCGCTGGCGGGCGAACAGCTCCGCCGTGCCCTTGCGGGCGAGGGCGAGCAGCGCGGCGAGGTCGCCCTCGCTGAACGGCGCGCCTTCCGCCGTGCCCTGCACCTCGACGATGCCGCCCTGCCCGGTCAGCACGAAGTTCGCGTCGGCCCCCGCCCTGCTGTCCTCGGCGTAGTCGAGGTCGAGCACCGGCGCGCCCTCGACGATCCCGCAGGAGACGGCGGCGACCTGGTCGCGCAGCGGGTTGGCGGCGAGGACGTTCATCTGCCGGCAGCGCTCGAAGGCGAGGTGCAGCGCCACCCAGGCGCCGGTGATGGCGGCGCAGCGCGTGCCGCCGTCGGCGGTCAGCACGTCGCAGTCGAGCGTCACGGTCATCTCGCCCATCGCCTTGAGGTCGGTGACGCCGCGCAGCGCGCGGCCGATCAGGCGCTGGATCTCCTGGGTGCGGCCGGACTGGCGGCCGCGCGCCGCCTCGCGCTCGGTGCGGGTGTGGGTGGAGCGCGGCAGCATGCCGTACTCCGCGGTGACCCAGCCCTGGCCGGAATTGCGCAGGAAGGGCGGCACCTTGCCTTCGACCGAGGCGGTGCAGAGCACCTCGGTGTGGCCCATGCGGATCAGGCAGGAGCCCTCGGCGTGGCGGGCGATGTTGGGCTCGAGGATGACGGGGCGGAGCTGGTCGGGCGCGCGGCCGGAAGGACGCATGGCGAGGAAGCCTCGTGCGGCGGGGAGGCGCGGCTCCTACACGGACCGCGGGCGGGGCGTCCAGACGGGCCGGATCGGCCCGGCGCCGCCGCGGTGCCGCGCCGCCTCCCGCCTGCGCGCAATTCCCTGGCGTCGCCGCTCCCCCTGGCTTCGGTTCGCCCGTGCGCTCCCCGGACATTCCGGGGCAGGCCGGAGGCATGGCCCTCCGCGACGGGGACGACACGCCCCGCACGCCGCGCCGCCTCCCGCCCCCCGGATGCGGCCGCCGGCGCGGCACCGGCGCAGTCCTGCGGACGCCGCGTTCCGCCGCAGCGGCGCGCGCTGCCGTGCCTCGCCCGCGGCCCCGGGGGCGTCTCGAGCACGTGGATTCCGGCGGCGGCGCGGGCGGCCGGGCGTTCGGGGAGGCCTTCCCGCACGCCGTCCCCGTCGCGCCGGACGGTTGAGGCAACGCCTGGGCGCTCGGCCTCGCCGGGGCGGACGAGGCGCGGCCCGGCGTCCGGTTCCTCCGCCACGATCCGCCGGCGGCGTTCCGGACCCGGCGTCGTGCGCCGCGATGCCGCGCCGGGTTTCCTGCGCCTCGCCGGCCGCGGCCCCGCGCGACGCGGCGCCGGGCGGCCCGCGGCCGGCATTGCCACGCCGGGCGCATCGGCGCTGTCGCCGCGCAGGACGCACGCCGAATTGCCGTGCGCGCGCCCTGCCTGTGCTACGATTTCGGCCATGGCTTCCGTTACGATTCGGCACGCCGAAGCCGGGGATGTGGCGCGCATCGCCGCGCTGCACGCGACCGCCTGGCGCGAGACCTATCGTGGCCTGCTGCCCGAGGCGGTCATCGCCGCCCACGACCAGGCGGCGTGCGCGACGATCTGGCGCGCCCGGCTCGAAGCGCCGCCGCCCGGCGCCTCCCTGCTCCTCGTCGAGGGCGAGGAGGGCGCGGCAGGCCCGCTGCTGGCCTTCGGCGCCTGCGGGCCGCGGCGCGACGCGGCGCTGCCCTTCC
This sequence comes from Caldovatus aquaticus, assembly GCF_019458025.1. Classification (GTDB taxonomy): domain Bacteria; phylum Pseudomonadota; class Alphaproteobacteria; order Acetobacterales; family Acetobacteraceae; genus Caldovatus; species Caldovatus aquaticus. The sequence continues at coordinate 19,780 of NZ_JAHZUY010000016.1, forward strand.
CGGGAGAGTTCGAGGCGCTCTACGTGCTGCGCCGGGCGCAGCGGGCCGGGATCGGCCGCGCCCTGATGCGCAGGATGGCGGCGGCGCTGCTCGAGGCGGGCATCGACGCGGCGGGCCTGTGGGTGCTGCGCGCCAACCTGGCGGCGCGCGCCTTCTACACGGAACTCGGCGGAACGCTGGTGGCGGCGCGGGAGAACCCGGCGCTCGGCGCCGCGGAGGTCGCCTATGCCTGGCGCGACCTGCGCCTCCTCGCCGCCGCGTCGCGGAGGCCGGAAGGTTGACGCCCCCGCTCGCGCTCCCTAGCTTTTTTGCCAAGTATTCCAGGGACTTCGCCGGAACCATGGGCCCGCCGATGCGACCGCCGCGCCCCGGGCCGGTGGCGGCCACCACCCGGCTCGCCCGCCACGCCGGGGCGCCCGAGGATCTTCCCGTTCTCGACACCCGCTCCGCCGCGGTGCTGCGCGAGCTGGTGGAGACCTACATGCAGACCGGCGAGCCGGTCGGCTCGCGCACGCTTTCGCGCCGCCTGCCGCTGAACCTCTCGCCGGCGACGATCCGCAACGTGATGGCGGACCTCGAGGAGGCGGGGCTGCTCTACGCCCCCCACACCTCGGCGGGCCGCCTGCCGACCGAGCGCGGCCTCCGGCTGTTCGTGGACGGGCTGCTCGAGTTCGGCGACCTCTCCGAGGAGGAGAGGGCGGAAATCGCCGCGCGCTGCGTCGCGTCCGGCCGGTCGGTGCAGGAGATGCTCGCCGAGGCGGGGCAGATGCTCTCCGGCCTCGCCGGCGCCGCGGGCCTCGTCGTGGCCCCGAAGAGCGACGCCGCGCCGGTGCGCCACATCGAGTTCGTCGGCCTCGGGCCGGGACGCGCGCTGGTAGTGCTGGTCACCGCCGACGGGCAGGTGGAGAACCGCGTCATCGAGGTTCCGCCCGGCCTGCCGCCGAGCGCGCTCGTGCAGGCCTCGAACTACCTGAACGCGCGCCTCGCCGGCCGCACGCTGGAGGAGGCGAAGGCCGCGATCGAGACCGAGATCGCCGCCAACCGCAGCGCGCTCGACGAACTGACCCGGCAGGTGGTCGCGGCCGGCCTCGCCACCTGGTCGGGCGGGGGCGGCGGCAGCCTGATCCTGCGCGGCCAGGCCCGGCTGCTCGAGAACGTGGACCAGCTCGCCAAGCTGCAGGAGATCCAGAGGCTGTTCGAGCGCCTCGAGGCCCAGGAGACGATGCTGCGCCTGCTCGAGCTCGCGCAGCGCGCCGAAGGGGTGCAGATCTTCATCGGCGCCGAGAGCGGCCTGTTCGACTCGGCGGGGCTGTCGATGATCGTCGCCCCGTTCCGCACCGGCCAGGAGCAGCGCATCGTCGGCGCGGTGGGCGTGATCGGGCCGACGCGGATCAATTACGGGCGGATCATCCCGGTCGTGGACTACACGGCGCGGGTGATCGAGCAGCTGCTGGGGTAGGGCGTGCCCGGGCCGAGGCGCGAGGGCGCGCGCCCGGCCGGGCGGGCGTGGCGCCGGGGCCGTAAGCGGGCGGCCGGAACCGCCCGCAGGCGTGAACCGGCGCGACGGACGGACGCGCCAGGGCTGCGGCCGCGGGCACGGCGGGGCGAAGACGGCCGCGGAACGCATCGCCGGCGGCCGGAACCAGCGGGGAGCGCGGATCCGCTCGAGGGACGCCGGACCGGCGCCGCTGCGGCGCGCCCGGCGCGGCGGCGACGGCTGCCTCGGCCGAGAGCCCCGATCCGCTCGCCGGATCAGCAGAGAGGGGCGGCGGCCGCGCGTACGCCCGCGCGGGAAAGGCCCTAGCGCAGCACCAGCACGACGCGGCGGTTGCGCGCCGCCTCCTCCTCGGTCTTCGGGTCGGGCACCGCCGGCGCGCCGGCGCCGACGGCGCGCACCAGCACCTGGTCGGTGCCGAGGCCCTCGATGAGCAGCTCCGCCGCCACCTCCTCCGCCCGCTGATGGCTGAGCGCGACCGCCGCACCCGGCGCCTCGGCGGGCGCGGCATGGCCGATCACCTCGATCTGGGTGCAGCGGCGGCACTGGCTCCGGAAACGCTCGACCGCGCCGGCGATGACCTGCCGCTGGTCCTCCGTGAGTTCGGCGCTGCCTTCCGGGAAAATTACGACGAAGCTCGCCCCGGCCTGCGCCACCGCGGCGACAGGCCCTTGCGCGGCGCCCAGGCCCAGCGCTGCCAGCAGGACCACGGCGCGGAGGCCGCCGTTCACCATTTTCGCCGACAGGTTGCATGAATCGGCGGGAGGGAAAAGCGGAACCCCCGCGCCGGGCGTGACGGGAGTGCGAGGTCGCGCCGCGGTTGAACGACCGCGCCGGCGCCAGGACCGCCCGCCCGGGGCGCGCGGGGAGGGCAGGCGCCGCGCGCCCGGCGCGGGCCGTGGCGGCGCGAACGCGGGGCCTGGGCCCGATCCGTCCGGCAGGCCACCGGAGGCGGTCAGGACCGGCGCGGCGGCGTGGCGGACGACGGGTGCGGGCGGGCGCGTCGCCCCTCGCCCGTCAGCGCGTACGGAGCGGGCGGGGCGGCGGCCGCCCTCCTGCCGCCGCGGCGACTGCGGCGGCGCGCCCGGCGAGGGGACGCGGCGGGGGAGAGGGGGCGGCCCCCGCCGCGCGACGGCTCAGCGCATCGGCCACGCGTACATCAGCCCGCCCTCGGTCCAGAGCCGGTTCAGCCCCCGCTCGAGCCCGATCGGCGTGTTGGGGCCGAGATTGCGCTCGAAGATCTCGCCGTAGTTCCCGACCGCGCGGATCGCGTTGTAGGCCCAGGCGGGGTCGAGCTTCAGCGCGTTGCCGAGCAGCGGGTCGGTGCCGAGCAGCCGGCGGATCTCCGGGTTCTGGCTGGTGCGGCGCAGCTCCTCCGCGTTGGCCTGGGTGACGCCGAGCTCCTCGGCCTGGATCAGCGCCATCACCAGCCAGCGGATCACGTCGAACCACTCGTTGTCGTCGCGCCGCACCACCGGGCCGTAGGGCTCCTTGGAGAAGCGCTGGGGCAGGATGACGTAGTCCTGCGGCCGCTGGAACTGGCTGCGCAGCGCGGCGAGCTGGGTCGCGTCCGTGCCGATCGCGTCGCAGCGCCCGGCCTGCAGCGAGGTCGCGTTGTCCTGCATCCGCTCCTGCAGCACCGGGGTGAAGCGCAGGTTGTTGGAGCGGAAGAAGTCGGCCGTCACCAGCTCGTTGGTGGTGCCCGGGGAGAGGCAGATGGTCATGCCGTCCATCTGCCTCGGGTCGGTGATGTTGGCGTCGCGGCGCACCATGAAGCCGTGGCCGTCGTAGAGGTTCACCGTCGTCATGCGCAGGCCGAGCGTGGTGTCGCGCGTCAGCGTCAGCGTGGTCTGGCGGATCAGCACGTCGATCTCGCCGGATTGGAGCGCGGTGAAGCGCTGCACGGCGGTGAGCGGGACGAAGCGGACCTTGCCCGGGTCGCCGAGCACCGCGGCGGCGACGGCGCGGCAGAGATCGGCGTCCATGCCGCGCCAGACGCCCTGGCTGTCGGGCAGCGAGAAGCCGGCCACGCCGACATTGACGCCGCAGGCGAGCACGCCGCGCTGGCGCACGCCGTCGAGCGTCGGCCCGGCCGCGGCGCGCGCCAGGGGGAGAGCGGCGGCCAGGGTCGCGGCCGCGGCCATCATCCAGCGTCGGATCGTCATGCGTTGCGCACTCCCTGTTGACGCCCGCAACGATCCTCCGCGCGGGGGGCGCGGGTCAACGCGCTTCGGCGGGGCACGCCGCCCGGCCGCCCCGGCCGGCCTCGGCGCGCCGCGGCCTGCCCCTGCGGGTGCTGCCGCCGGACGGCCGCCGCGCGGGCCGGGGGCCCCGGGCCCCCCCGCCGGCCCGGGCGGGGGGGGTGGGAGGCCGCGGCGCGGGTCGGCGCGCCGGCGCGGCCGAGGGGGCGGCGCGGGTCGAACGCCAGGGCGCCGGCCCCGAGCCTGGCCTGGACCAGCAGCAGCACGCTCCAGAGTGCCGGAAACTCCCAGCCGCCGCCCTGGCTGGAGAACAGCCAGCCGTTCGGCAGGTGCTGGACCGTGGCGCCGATCAGGATCGGCAGGGCGAGCAGGCTGACGGCGCGCACCCGGAAGCCCGCGATCAGCGCGAGGCCCGCGGCGGTCTCGGCGAAGGCGACGATGGCGCCGAGCAGCGGCGGATAGCCGATGGCGCCGAAATAGCCCGTCGTGCCGGCGAGGCCGAAGGTACCGAGCTTCAGCACCGCGCCGTGGGCGAGGAAGGCGAGGCCGAGGCTCACGCGCAGCAGCAGCGCGGCGTAGGGGATGGTGGTCCGTTCGTCGGGCATGGGAGGGGTCGCTCCGTTGGAGTGGGGCGGCCCGCAAGGGGCCGCCGGTCGCGGGCGAAGGATCGCGCGGCGCGGCCGGCGCTTCCAACGGCCATCCGGAACGGCCATCATCACCGCGCTGAATGTCACCGGCGGTGGGCGCCCGCATCGCATGGCCGATCTCGACTCGCTCGACCTCAACCTGCTGCGGGTGTTCGACGCGGTGGCGCGCGAGCGCCACGTCACGCGCGCGGCGCGGCGGCTGAACCTGTCGCAGCCCGCGGTCTCCAACGCGCTGAACCGGCTGCGCCGGGCGCTCGGCGACGAGCTGTTCCTGCGCCGCCCGGGCGGGGTCGAGCCGACCGAGCTCGCCGCCGCGCTCGCCGCCCCGGTCGCCGAGGTGCTGGACCGGCTGCGCGAGACCCTCTCCGTGCACGCGCCCTTCGACCCGGCGACCTCGGAGCGGGTCTTCCCGGTCGCCTTCAGCGAGTACGCCGAGGCCGTGCTGGCGCCGCCGCTGCTCGCGACGATGGCGCGCGCGGCGCCGGGCTGCCTGCTCGCCATCCGCCATGCCGACCGGACCAACTGGCAGGAGCTGCTCGAGCGCGGCGAGGCGCAGCTCGCGGTGGGGGTGCTGCCGGAGCCGCCCGCGATCTACACGCGGCTGCGGCTGCTGCCCGAGGAATTCCTCACCGTGATGCGCCCCGGCCATCCGCTGGCGGAGGGCGAGCTGACCCTCGCGCGCTTCGTCTCCGTGCCCCACCTCCTGCACTCGCCGAACGGCTCGCGCGACGGCGCGCTGGACGGGCCGCTGGCGGAGGCGGGACATCCGCGCCGGCTGGGGGCGGTGGTGGCGCATCTCGCCGCGGTGCCGGGGATCCTGGCGCGCACCGACATGATCATCACGCTCTCGGCGCGCCTCGCCTGCGGCCTGGCGCGGGCGCACGGGCTCGTGGTGCGCCGGCCGCCGGTCGCGATCCGCCACACGCGGCTCTCGCTGGTCTTCCACCGGCGCTTCGAGACCGATCCCGGCCACGCCTGGCTGCGCCGGACGCTGCTCGCGCTGGCGCGCGAGGTGGCGGCGAGCGAGGCCGCGCCGGCGGGATGAGGGGGCGTCGCGGCGCCGCCCCGGGCGGCGGGCGCCCCCGGCCCACCGCCCGCCCCGCGGCGTTCAGCGCCCGCCCTGGGCCGCGGCGTAGGCGAAGTTCTCGTAGCTGTTCTCGGCGACGCGGAACCACTGGTATTCCTCGTCCCGGTAGCGCCGGTAGCTCTCCCAGATCTTCTTGAAGCGCGGATTGCGGGCGGAGAGGTCCTCGTAGAGCCCGTGCGCCTCGCGCCAGGCGGCCTGCAGGATCTCGCGCGGCCAGAAGCGGAGCTGCGCCCCGGCCGCGACCAGGCGCCGCAGCGCCAGCGGGTTGTGGTGGTCGTAGCGCGCGGTCTGCGCCAGCGACGCCTCGCCGCAGGCGATCTCGAGCGCGTGGCGGTAGCTCTCGGGCAGCGCCTCGAAGGCGCGCCGGTTGACCATCAGCACGCCCTGCGCGCAGGGCTCCCAGAAGCCGGGCGCGTAGTAGTAGCGCGCGACACGCACGAAGCCGAGCTTCTCGTCGTCGTAGGGACCGACCCATTCGGTCGCGTCGATGACGCCGCGCTCGAGCGCGGGGTAGATGTCGCCGCCGGCGAGCTGCTGGGGAATCGCGCCGAGGCGCTGGAACACCTGGCCGCCGAGCCCGGCGATGCGGAACTTGAGCCCCTGGATCTCCTGCAGGCTGCGGATCTCGTTGCGGAACCAGCCGCCCATCTGCGCCCCGGTGTCGCCGAGCGTGAAGCCGAGGACGCCGTAGTCGCCGTAGAGCTCGTCGGCGAGCTGCCTCCCGCCGCCCTCGCGCATCCAGGCGTGCATCTGGCGCGAGTTCAGGCCGAAGGGGACGATGGTGAAGAAGGCGAAGGAGGGATCCTTGCCGATGTAGTAGTAGGAGGCGGTCTGGCCGCACTCCACGGTGCCGGCCTGCACCGCGTCGAGCACCTGCAGGCCGGGGACGATCTCGCCCGCCGGGAAGGTGCGGATCTGGAAGCGGTTCTCGGTGATCTGCGCCACCCGCCGCGCGACGTGCTCGGCGCTGCCGAACAGGATGTCGAGGTTGCGCGGGAAGGAGCTGGTCAGGCGCCAGCGCACCTCGGGCGCCTGGGTCTGGGCGATGGCGGGGGCGGCGAGGGCCGCGGCGGCCGCCGGCGCCGCGGCGGCGGCCCGGCCGAGGATTGCGCGTCGCTTCATCCTGGAGTCCTCCCGGAGGCTTGGAGCAGCCCGAGGTTAGCCGCATCCGCCGGCCGCCGGGAGAGGCGACGGCGCGGCGTGGTAGAACAAGGGCGATGCGTCCGAACCTTTCCCGCGCGGCCCGCGCCGCCGGCCCCTCCCGCGTCCGTCCGGCGCCGGGCGGCCGGCGGCGCGACTCGGCGCGGGCCGGCGCCTCCTCGCCGGCCGGCGGAAGCGGGAGCGCCGGCCGCCGCCGGCCGCTGCCGCTGCGGCTGCTGCGCTGGGGCATCCTCCTTGCCGTCTGGGGCGGGGTCGCGCTCGGCGGCGCGCTGCTCTGGTTCGCCCACGACCTGCCGCAGCCCGAGGTGGCGCTCGCCGCGACGCGCCAGCCCTCCGTCACCCTGCTCGCCGCCGACGGGCGGCTGCTCGCCACCGCCGGCGACCTCTACGGCGAGCCGCTGCGGCTCGCGGAGATGCCGCCCTACCTGCCGGCGGCGCTGATCGCGGTCGAGGACCGGCGCTTCCGGGCGCATTTCGGCCTCGACCCCGTCGGTCTCGCGCGCGCCGCGTGGGTCAACCTGAGCGCCGGGCGCGTCGCCCAGGGCGGCTCCACCCTCACCCAGCAGCTCGCGAAGAACCTGTTCCTGACGCCGGAGCGCAGCCTGCGCCGCAAGGTGCAGGAGGCGCTGCTCGCGCTGTGGCTGGAGCGGCGCTTCACCAAGGACGAGCTGCTCGAGATCTACCTCAACCGCGTCTATCTCGGCGCCGGGGCCTACGGGGTGGACGCCGCGGCGCGGCTCTACTTCGGCGTCTCCGCGCGCCGCGTCACGCTCGGCCAGGCGGCGTTGCTCGCCGGGCTGCCCCGGGCGCCGTCGCGCCTCAACCCGCGCGCCGCGCCGGAGGCGGCGATCCGCCGGGCGATGGAGGTGCTGGAGGCGATGGCCGAACAGGGCCTCATCACCCGCGCCCAGGCGGCGGCCGAGGGCGAGCGCCTGCGCCTCGCCCCGGCGCCGAGCCGCGACGCCGGCTGGTTCGCCGACTGGGTCCAGGGCTTCGGCGGCGGCAGCGAGGGCCGCCTCGCGGCGCGGTTCCCGGGCGCCGGCGACCTGGTGCTGCGCACCACCCTCGATTCGCGCCTCCAGGCCGCGGTCGAGTCCCGGCTCGAGGCGCTGCTCGCCGGCCCCGGGGCGCGGCTGCGCGTGAGCGAGGGGGCGGTGGTGGCGCTCGATGCGGCGACCGGGGCGGTGCGCGCGATGGCCGGCGGGCGGGACTACCGGGCGAGCCCGTTCAACCGCGCCACCCAGGCGCGGCGCCAGCCGGGCTCGGCGTTCAAGCCGATCGTCTTCCTCGCCGCGCTCGAGCAGGGGATGCGGCCCGAGGATCCGGTCGCCGACACGCCGCTCCGCCTCGGCGGCTGGTCGCCGGGGAACGGGGAGTGGCGCGCGCGCGGCGAGATCACCGCCGAGGAGGCGCTGGCGCACAGCGTCAACACCGCGGCGGTGCGGGTGCTGCAGCGGGCCGGCGGGCCGCGGCGGGTGGCCGAGCTCGCCGCGCGGCTCGGCCTCGACGCGAGCCGCTTCCCGCACGACGCCTCGCTGGCGCTCGGCACCGGGGAGGTGACGCTGCTCGACCTCGCCGCGGCCTATGCGGCGATCGCCAACGGCGGCTGGCGCGTCGTGCCGCACGGCCTCCTCGCCGCCCGCGGCGAGGGAGGGCGGGCGCTGCCCGTGCCGCCGGCCGGCGGCGGCGCGGGCGGGGCGGCGCCGGCCCGGCGCGTCGTCGCGGCGGAGCACGCGGAGGCGCTCGGCCGCATGCTGGCGGCGGTGGTGCGCCAGGGGACCGGGCGCGCGGCGGCCTTGCCCGGATGGACGGTCGCGGGCAAGACGGGTACCAGCCAGGAATACCGCGACGCCTGGTTCCTCGGCTTCGCCGAGCGCCCCGGCGGCGGCGCGCCGCTCGTGCTCGGCATCTGGCTCGGCAACGACGATGCGAGCCCGATGCGGGAGGTGAGCGGCGGCACGCTCGCCGCCAGGCTGTTCCGGGATATCCTGGAGGCGTACGGTCGCCCGGACGGGGCGGCGGCGATGCCGGCGCCGGAACGGCCGGCGAGGCGCGGATGAGCCGCGCCGACCGGCGGGCCTGCGGAGGATGGCGCAGATGGAGGAGCCTTCCCTGACGGCGAGGGGGCCGGACGAGCAGGCGGCCGCGGCCGACGCCGCCGAGGCCGCCGCGCGAGCCGCGCGCCAGCGGATGGTGGCCATGCTCGCCCCTCCCGTGCAGCACGAGGTCAACAACCTCCTGACCGTGCTGTTCGCGAACATCGAGTCGCTGCGGCGCGCGCTGCCGGAGGAGGGGCCGGCGCGGCGCCAGATCGAGCGCGTGGCGCTGGCCAGCCGCCGCCTCGATGCCGTGGTGCGCGCCTTCACGGCGATGGCGCGCCGGCCGCTGCCCGACATCGCCGCGGTCGAGCCGGGGGCGGCGCTGGCGGCGCTCGAGCCGCTGCTGCGCCTGGTGGTGGGCTCGCGCATCGGGCTCGCCATCGAGCGGGCGGCGGGGCTGCCGGCGGTGCGCCTGGACCGCGCGCTGTTCGACCTCGGGCTGCTGGAGACGGCGCGCGACGCGGTGGCGCGGCTGACCTGCGGGGGGCAGCTCCGCCTGACGCTCGGGGCGGCCGAGGGGGGCGGGGTGGCGCTGACGATCGCCGGCCTGCCGCCGGCGCCGCCGAGCGGGGCGCTGCGCGCCCTGGCGGAGGGCGCGGGCGGGCGATTCGCGGAGAGCGAGGCGCCGCCGCCGGACGGCGGCACCGTGCTCGCGGTGGTCCTGCCGCCGGCGCCGGACGCGGCCCCCTAGATCGGGCCGCCCCCCGGGGGCGGGGAGCGGCGCCCGGGCCGGGGAGGATGGCCGGACAAGGCGCTTGCGCGTTGAAAGGGCGCAAGGCATTGGCACAGCATCGCAATCGGCCGGGAGGCGCCCGCGCACGCCGCGCCGGTGGCGAACGCGCCAGGAACGAAGGGATGAGGAAGGCAATGCTGGGCTCGATCCGCGCCTGGGGCGCGGCAATCCTGACGCTGGCCGGCGTGGCGGCGGCCCCGCCCGCGGCCCTGCACGCGCAGCAGGCGCCGCCGGCGCCGACGCCGGCGGCCAACACGGTGGAGGCGATCCGCGCGCGCGGCACCCTGGTCTGCGGCGTCAACACCGGGCTCGCGGGCTTCGGCGCGCCGGACGCGCAGGGGCGCTACCGCGGCTTCGACGTGGACTTCTGCCGCGCCGTCGCCGCCGCCATGCTCGGCGACCCGGAGCGCGTGCGCTTCGTCGGCACGACGACGCAGAACCGCTTCACCGCGCTGCAGTCGGGCGAGGTGGACCTCCTCTCGCGCAACACGACCTGGACCTTCTCGCGCGACACCGCGCTCGGCTTCGACTTCCCGGCCGTCACCTTCTACGACGGGCAGGGCTTCATGGTGCGGGCCGATTCCGGCGTCTCCCGGGGCTCCGAGATCGGCGGCGCGACGGTCTGCGTGCAGCCCGGCACGACGACGGAGCAGAACCTGGCCGACTGGGCGCGCGCGAACCGCATCCAGGTCCAGCCCGTCGTGATCGAGCGGCTGGAGGAGGTGACCGGCGCCTTCTTCGCCGGCCGCTGCGACGTGTTCACCACCGACGTCTCCGGCCTTGCCGCGACGCGCGCGGCGCAGGGGGCGCGGGCGGAGCAGTACCGGATCCTGCCCGACGTGATCAGCAAGGAGCCGCTCGGCCCGGCGGTGCGCCAGGGCGACCCGCGCTTCGCCGACATCGTGCGCTGGGTGCACTACGCGATGGTCGCGGCGGAGGAGTTCGGCATCACCAGCCAGAACGTCGAGCAGGCGGCGCGGACCGACCCGCGGCCGGAGGTGCAGCGGCTGCTCGGGCGCACCGGCGATCTCGGCCAGATGCTCGGCCTGCCGAACGACTGGGCGGTGAAGGTGATCAGGGCGGTGGGCAACTACGGCGAGTCGTTCCAGCGCAACCTCGGGCCGATCGGCATCCAGCGCGGCCCGAACCGGCTGTGGACGGAGGGCGGGCTGCAATACGCGCCGCCCTTCCGGTAAGGTCGGCGGGGCCGGGCGGCGCCGCGGCCGCCGCCCGGCCCGGACGACCGGCGGAGGCCGGGCGCGCCCCGCGGGCGCCCGGCGCCGGGCCGCCACCGCGGGCAACGGGCGAACAGGACGAGGCTTCCGCATGTCCGACGCGACCATCGAGCGGCACCGCCCCCGCGTCCCGCCGCGGCGGCCGCTGCGCCTGTCCTGGTCGGACGAGCGGGTGCGCGGCGCCGTCTGGCAGGCGCTCGTCGTCGGCGTCGTGGCCGCGATCCTCTGGTGGCTGATCCGCAACACGGCGCACAACCTCGAGGTGCGCCGGATCGCCACCGGCTTCGGCTTCCTCTGGCGCGAGGCGGGCCTGCCGATCGGGGAGCACCTGATCGACTACGCGCCCACCGACACCTACGCGCGCGCGCTGCTGGTCGGCGTGCTGAACACGCTGAAGGTGGCGGTGGTCGGGATCGTGCTGGCGACGCTCCTCGGCACGGCGATCGGCATCGCCCGGCTGTCGCGGAACTGGCTGCTGGCAAGGATCGCCTCGGTCTATGTCGAGGTGATCCGCGACCTGCCCCTGCTGCTGCAGCTCCTGTTCTGGTACACGATCCTGCAGAACCTGCCGGGGCCGCGCCAGGCGCTGAACCCGGTGGACGGCGTGTTCCTCTCCAACCGCGGGCTCAAGCTGCCCTGGATCGAGTGGGAGGCGGCGCACGGCGCGGCGCTGCTCGCGCTGGCGGCCGGCGCCGCGGGCACCTGGCTCTACGCGCGCCGGGCGCGCGCGCGGCAGATGGCCGACGGCCAGCCGCGGCGCGTCTGGCCGGCGGGGCTTGTGCTGATGCTCGGCCTGCCGGTCGCGGTGTGGGCGGCGATGGGCGCGCCCTGGACGGTGGACCGGCCGGCGCTGCGCGGCTTCAACTTCCAGGGCGGCCTGACGGTGAGCCCCGAGTACTTCGCGCTGCTGGTCGGCCTCGTCACCTACACCGCCGGGTTCATCGCCGAGATCGTGCGCGCCGGCATCCTCTCGGTCGGCCAGGGGCAGTGGGAGGCGGCGCAGGCGCTCGGCCTGCGCCACGGCCAGGTGCTGCGCCTGATCGTGCTGCCGCAGGCGCTGCGCGTGATCGTGCCGCCGATGACGAGCCAGTACCTGAACCTGACCAAGAACTCCTCGCTCGCGGTCGCGATCGGCTACCAGGACATCGTCTCCATCGCCAACACCACCCTGAACCAGACCGGGCAGGCGATCGAGGGAATCGCTATCATCATGGCGGTCTATCTGACCATCAGCCTGTCCATCAGCGCCTTCATGAACTGGTACAACGCGCGCATCGCGCTGGTGGAGCGCTGAGCCATGGCCCCCGCCGACACCACCACCCGCGTCCCGCTCGACGGCCCGGTCGCCGGTGTGCCGGAGGCGGTGGCGCGCCGCCCCCCCGTCGCCGCCGTCGGGCCGATCGCCTGGGCGCGCGCCAACCTGTTCTCCTCCTGGATCTCCACCGCGGTCACGCTGCTGCTGGCCTACCTGATCGCGCGCGCGGCCATCGCCTTCGCCGAGTGGGCGGTCGTGAACGCGATCTGGCAGGTGCCCGGCAACCAGACCCAGGCCTGCCGCGAGGTGAAGGGCATCGGCGCCTGCTGGGCCGTGGTGACCGAGAAGCACCGCTTCATCCTCTTCGGCACCTACCCCTACGAGGAGCACTGGCGGCCGGCGCTGGTCATCCTGATCTTCGTCGCGCTCTACGCCGTCTCCGCCATGCGGCGGTTCTGGCGCCAGGAGCTGGTGCTGGTCTGGGCCGGGGCGCTGACCCTGATCGGCATCCTGATGTGGGGCGGCGATTCCGCCCCCCGCCTGCTGCCGCAGCCCTGGGAGCAGCTCCTCGCCCTCGCGCTGCTGGCGGGCGCCGGCTTCGCCCACGTGCGCGGCTGGATCAACGTCGCCTGGCCGGCCGCGGCGCTGGTCTTCGCGCTGCTCGCCTGGGCGGGACCCGTCCTCGGCCTGTCCTACGTGCCGCAGGAGCGCTGGGGCGGGCTGCCGATCACCCTGATCCTCGCGACCTTCGGCCTCGCCTTCGCCTTCCCGCTGGCGATCCTGGTGGCGCTCGGGCGGCGCTCCGGCCTGCCGGCGATCAAGACGCTCTGCGTGCTCTACGTCGAGCTGATCCGCGGCGTGCCGCTGATCTCGCTGCTGTTCATGGCGAGCGTCATGTTCCCCCTCTTCCTTCCCGAGGGCATGAACATCGACAAGCTGCTGCGCGCGCAGATCGCGATCATCCTGTTCGCCGGCGCCTACCTCGCCGAGGTGGTGCGCGGCGGCCTGCAGGCCCTGCCGCGGGGGCAGTACGAGGCGGCGGACGCGCTCGGCCTCACCTACTGGCAGAAGACCGGCCTGATCATCCTGCCGCAGGCGCTGCGGCTCGTGATCCCCCCGCTGGTCAACACCTTCATCGGCTTCTTCAAGGACACCTCGCTGGTGCTGATCATCGGCATCTTCGACCTGCTGACGGCGGGCAAGACCGCGATCGTCGAGCCGGCCTGGCAGGGCTTCGGCGTCGAGGTCTACATCTTCGTCGGCGTGATCTACTTCCTGTTCTGCTTCGCCATGTCGAAATACAGCCAGAACCTGGAGGCGGAGCTGAACCGCCACCGGCGGCGCTGAGGGGGAGGAGAGGCGATGAGCGAGACCGCACCGGCCGACGGCACCGTCGCCTCGGCCGCCCGCACCGACGCCCCGCCGGCGATCCTGCTCGACAGGGTGAACAAGTGGTTCGGCACGCTGCACGTGCTGCGCGACGTCTCGCTCGCCGTCGCGCCGGGCGAGCGCGTCGTGGTCTGCGGCCCCTCGGGCAGCGGCAAGTCCACCATGATCCGCTGCATCAATCGGCTCGAGAAGCACCAGGAGGGGCGGATCGTGGTGGACGGCATCGAGCTCACCGACGACCTGCGCGCGCTCGACGCCATCCGGCGCGAGGTCGGCATGGTGTTCCAGAGCTTCAACCTGTTCCCGCACCTCACCGTGCTCGAGAACTGCACCCTCGCCCCGATCTGGGTCCGCCGCATGCCGCGGAAGGAGGCGGAGGAGCTGGCGATGGAGCTGCTCACCCGGGTGCGGATCCCGGAGCAGGCGCACAAGTACCCGGGCCAGCTCTCGGGCGGCCAGCAGCAGCGCGTGGCGATCGCCCGCGCCCTCTGCATGCGGCCGAAGATCATGCTGTTCGACGAGCCGACCTCGGCGCTCGATCCCGAGATGATCAAGGAGGTGCTCGACGTGATGGTCGAGCTGGCCGAGACCGGCATGACCATGATGGTGGTGACGCACGAGATGGGTTTCGCCCGCCAGGTCGCCGACCGGGTGGTGTTCATGGACCGCGGCGAGATCGTCGAGGTCGGCACGCCGGCGGAGATCTTCAACGACCCGAAGACGGACCGGCTGAAGCTGTTCCTCAGCCAGATCCTCCGCGGGCACTGAGCGGGGAGGCGCGGCGGGCCGCGCCCTTGCCGCACCGGCGCGAGCGGCCTATCCCTCCGGCGCCCGGGCCCTTTCGATGAGCGAAGCACCCCCCATCCCCGAAGGCGGCCGCGCCCTGCCGGCCGCGGGCGTGCCCCGGCCGGCCGGCGCGCCGGGGGAGGGGCCGGCCGCCGAGCGCCGGATCACCGCGGGCCTGCTGCTCGGCGTGCTCGGCGTCGTCTACGGCGACATCGGCACCTCGCCGCTCTACGCGGTGCGCGCCTCGCTGCTGCACTTCGCCGAGGACGGGATCGAGCGGGCCGAGATCCTCGGCATCCTCAGCATGATCGTCTGGGCGCTGATCCTGACGGTGACGGTGAAGTACATCGCCTTCATCATGCGCGCGGACAACCGCGGCGAGGGCGGGATCCTGGCCCTGATGGCCCTGGCGCAGCGGGTCGCGCGCACCGAGCGCGGCCGCTGGCTGGTGGCGCTGGTCGGCATCACCGGCGCGTCGCTGTTCTTCGGCGACGGCACCATCACGCCGGCGATCTCGGTGCTCTCCGCGATCGAGGGCCTGAAGGTGGTGGAGCCGGCCTTCGAGCACCTCGTCGTGCCGCTCTCGGTCGCGGTGATCCTGGCGCTGTTCCTGGTGCAGTACCGCGGCACCGGCGCCATGGGGGCGGTGTTCGGCCCGGTCACCGCGCTCTGGTTCGCCGCCATCGGCCTGCTCGGCCTCGCCGGCATCGCCGAGCGGCCGGAGGTGCTGGTCGCGCTGTCGCCGCACCATGCGGTCGGCTTCGCCATCGCCCATCCGGTCGCCACCTTCGTCGCGCTCGGCGCGGTGGTGCTGGCGGTGACGGGGGCGGAGGCGCTCTACGCCGACATGGGCCATTTCGGCCGCCGGCCGATCCGCCTCGCCTGGCTCTACTACGTGCTGCCGGCGCTGACGCTGAACTACCTGGGCCAGGGGGCGCTGCTGCTCGCCGACGCGGACAGCCTGGAGAACCCCTTCTACCTGCTCGCCCCGGCCTGGTTCCGGCCCTTCCTCATCGTGCTCGCCACCGCGGCGACGATCATCGCGAGCCAGGCCATGATCTCGGGCGCGTACTCGATCGCGCGCCAGTGCATCCAGCTCGGCTTCCTGCCGCGGCTGGTTGTGCGCCACACCTCGGAGACCGAGGAAGGGCAGATCTACATGCCGCAGGTGAACGCCGGGCTGATGATCGGCGTCGTCATCCTGGTAATGTCGTTCAAGACCTCGGACGCGCTCGCCGCCGCCTACGGCCTCGCGGTGACCGGCACCTTCCTCTGCACCTCGACCCTCGCCTTCCTGGTCTTCCGCCGCCGCTTCGGCTGGCCGATGCCCTTCGTCGTGCTGGTGTTCGGCCCGCTGTTCCTGCTCGACGCCGGCTACTTCCTCTCCAACGTGCTGAAGATCCCGCACGGCGGCTACGTGCCCCTCATCATCGGCGGCGCGCTGTTCGTGATGATGACCACCTGGCACCGCGGGCGCGAGCTGCTGTTCGCCCGCTTCCGCCAGGACAGCCTGCCGCTTCGCTCCTTCCTCGCCCGCCTGCCGCACAGCCGCACCATCCGGGTGCCGGGCATCGCCGTGTTCATGACCAGCCAGGCCGACTACGTGCCGAACGCCCTGCTGCACAACCTCAAGCACAACAAGGTGCTGCACGAGCGGGTGCTGTTCGTGACCGTGCTCAATGAGGACATTCCCGCGGTGCCGCCGGAGCGGCGAAGCGAGGTGACGGAGCTCGCCCCCGGCATCCACCGCGTGATCATCCGCTACGGCTTCCAGGAGAGCCCGAACATCCCGCGCGAGCTGGAGGCGCTGCGCGAGCGGGGCATCGCCTGGGACCCGATGCAGGCGAGCTACTTCCTCGGCCGCGAGACGGTGGTCGCGGCCGTGGTGCCCAAGATGTCGCGCTGGCGCCAGTGGCTGTTCGGCCTGATGTCGCGCAACGCGGTGCCGGCGACCGAGTTCTTCCGCATCCCGTCCGACCGCGTGGTGGAGCTCGGGGTGCGGGTGGCGATCTGAGAACCCCGTCCGGCCGGGCGGCGTTTGCGCCGCGCGGCCGGCAGGAGGCGGTGCGATGGGAAGCGAGGGTGACGGCGGCACGGCGCCGCGGCCGGTGACGGTGACGCTGGCGATGGCGCACGGTCCGGGCTTTCCCGAGGGCAGTCCGGAGCACCGCTACGAGCTGCGCGTCGTCCTCGACCGCCGCGGCTGCCTCAACGCCGAGGCCTGGTTCGCCGATCCGGAGCCCTGGCCGGTGCGCCGCCTCTGGCCGGGGGAGCCGGAGCGGCGCGGCGACGTGCAGTACGACCCCGACTCCGGCTGGTTCCTGCGGCTGTTCGCCGGCGGGCGGCGCGGCGAGGGCGGCGGCTCCGGCGCCGCCCAGGGGGCGCCGTCCGACGCGCCCGCGCCGACGCAGGAGGCGACCGCGGCGGATCTCTCCGACGCGCCGGTCCAGCACATGTTCCACTCGCCGGGCCCGCTGCGGCCCGGCGAATACGTCTCGATCACCGAGCCCGACGGGCGCGAATACAGCTACCGGATCGTCGCCGTGGGCTGAGGCGCGCGGGCCCGCTGCGCCCCCGCCTGTTGCCGGGAGCCGGCGGGCGCGCCCGCCCGCCGGCCTCCGTGGACCCGCTCCCGAAGAGGTTGCGCGGGGCGGCAGCGCCTCAGGCCGCCTTGGCCTGCGGCGCCGCCGCCTCCTCGGCCGCCGGCGCGGTGCGGTCATGCCGCGGCGCGGCGCCGGCCTGGATGGGGATGCGGCGCGGCTTCAGCGCCTCCGGCACGATCCGCTCGAGCTCGATGTGCAGCAGGCCGTTCTCGAGCCGCGCCCCCTTGACGACGATGTGGTCGGCGAGGACGAAGCGCCGCTCGAAGGCGCGGCCGGCGATGCCGCGGTGCAGGAAGCGGCGGCCCTCGTCGGACTGCGACGCCTTGCCGGCGATCGTCAGCGTGTTCTCGCGCGTCGTCACCTCGAGGTCGTCGGGGCCGAAGCCGGCGACCGCCATGGTGAGGACGTAGGTATCCTCGCCGGTTTTCTCGATGTTGTAGGGCGGGTAGCCGTTCGCCGCCTCCGACCCGCGCGCGAGGTCGAGCTGGCGGAAGAGCCGGTCGAAGCCGATCGCGGTGCGGAGCAGGGGCGAGAAGTCGAACGCGTTCACGGGGAACCTCCTCCGAGAAGCAAGGTCCGTTGCGGGATGCGTCCCGGCCGGGTGCGGCCCCCGGGGATCCCCATGCGGGCGACCCGATCCGGTCCGCGCCGGCAGCCCCGATCGGGCACCGCCGACATATCTGGAATTGGCCGGCGCCGCCCCCCCTTCAAGGGGACGGCGTCCGGAACGGAACGCGGCCGGCAGGGCGCCGGCCGCGGGGGAGCGCGGCGTCAGCCCTTCTTGCGCAGGCCGATGCCGGCGAACTTCTTGTTGAACTTGGCGATCTGTCCGCCGGTGTCGAGCACCACCCGCTGCTGGCCGGTCCAGGCCGGGTGCGAGCTCGGGTCGATGTCCAGCCGCAGCGTGTCGCCCGGCTTGCCGTAACAGGACCGCGTCTTGAAGGTCGTGCCGTCGGTCATGACGACGGTGATCTCGTGGTAGTCGGGGTGGGTGTTCGGCTTCATCGCAGGGCGCTCGCGCAAGGCGGCGGCCGATGCCGACCGGCCGCCGGGATGGAGCGGGGCCTATAGGCGAAAGCGCCGGGCGCGGCAATCCGCCGGACCGGCGGCGCCCGCCGGCCCGCGGGCACCCCCGCGAGCGGGCCGGGCGAACGGGAATTTGCGTTGCGGCCGGCCTGGCGGCGGGTGTCCGCTGCGCGGCGCCAGGGACGGACCGGGCCGTTCGCCGGCTTCCGGCCAGGGCTCAGGACAAGGGAGGCACGACCATGCCGCACCGCGCCGTCGCAGCGCTTCCGGTTGCGCTCGGCCTCGCCTTCGCCGCGCCCCAGGCCGCGGGCCAGCAGGCGCAGCACGGCCACGCCCCGCCCAGCGTTCTCGGCACGGTGGCGTTCCCAGTGGCCTGCGACGCCGCCGCGCAGGCCGCCTTCAACCGCGGCATGACCTTCCAGCACTCCTTCTGGTACCAGGCCGCCGCCGAGGCCTTCCGCGAGGCGCGCCAGGCCGACCCCGGCTGCACCATGACCCACTGGGGCGAGGCGCTGAGCCTGCTCACCAATCCCTACAGCCCGCCCACCCCGGCCAACCTGCGCCGGGGCCGCGCGCTGCTCGAGGAGGCGAAGCGGCTGGGCGCGCGCAACGAGCGCGAGGCGGGCTACATCGAGGCGCTGTCCCTCGTCTTCGCCGGCGACGACCTCGCGCAGCACCGCGCGCGGCTGGGCGCCTACCGCGACGCCATGGCGCGCCTGCACCAGCGCTTCCCCGACGATTCCGAGGCGGCGATCCAGTACGCGCTGGTGCTGGGCGTCGCCGCCTCGCCGGCCGACAAGACCTACGCGGACCAGCTGCGCGGGGCGGAGATCCTGGAGCGCGAATGGCAGCGCCAGCCCGACCATCCGGGCATCGTCCACTACCTGATCCACCTCTACGACTACCCCTCGCTGGCCGGGCGTGGCACCCGCGCCGCCGAGCGCTACGCCGCGCTGGCCGCGGACGCGCCGCACGCGCTGCACATGCCCTCGCACATCTTCACCCGCGTCGGGCGCTGGGAGGACTCCATCGCGACCAACCGCCGCGCGGCCGAGCGGGCGGTCGCGGCGAACGACACGGAACAGGAGTTCCACGCCCACGACTACCTGGTCTATGCCTACCTCCAGACCGGGCAGGACCAGGCGGCGCGGCGCGCGATCGACGGCGTCGGCCGGACCGGCGCGGAGCGACGCCAGGCGCATGCCTTCGCCGCCGCGGCGATGCCCGCGCGCTACGCGCTGGAGCGCGGCGCCTGGGCCGAGGCGGCGGCGCTGACGCCGCAGCGGACCGACTACCCCTTCGCCGACGCGCTGACCCACTTCGCCCGTGCGATCGGCTTCGCGCGCGCGGGCCGGCCGCAGGAGGCGGCCGCCGACACCGAGGCGCTGGGCCGCATCGCCGCCGGGCTGCGCGGGCGCGACGCCTACTGGGCGGAGCAGGTGGAGATCCAGCGCCAGGCGGCCGAGGGCTGGGTGGCCTTCGCCTCGGGCCGGCGCGAGGACGGCCTCGCCACGCTGCGCGAGGCGGCCGAGCGCGAGGGGCGCACCGAGAAGCACGTGGTCACGCCCGGTCCGCTTGCCCCGGCGCGCGAGCTCTACGCCGAGGCGCTGCTCGAGGCGGGCCGGCCCGCGGAGGCGCAGCGCGAGTTCGAGGCGGTGCAGCGGACCGAGCCCCGGCGCTTCCGCGCCGTCCATGGCGCGGCCCGCGCCGCCGAGCTTGCGGGCGACCGGGAGGCGGCGCGCCGCGGCTACGAACAGGTGCTGGCGATCGCGGCGCGCGCCGACACGCAGCGGCCGGAGCTGGCCGCGGCGCGGGCGTATCTGGGCCGGAACTGAAGGCGGTCCGTCCGGGACGTCGGCCGCGGCGGACGCCCTGGCGGGCGCGCGGCGCTGGCGGGACGCCGGTTAATCCAATTAACCGAGCGTCGCCCTGGCGGGCGCGCAGGGGCCAACGCCTTCCGGCGCGTTGCGAGCGCGGTACCGCGGATCGCGGGGAGGGGGAACAGGGGTGCGGCCTTCCAGGCCCGGCATTCCCCGCGCGCGCCGTGCGCGCCGGCCGCCCGCGGAGGCGTCAGGGCTCGCCGAGCGTGCGCCGCGCCAGCGCCAGCGCCGCGTCCACCGTCGCCGCGCGCACCGCGGCGCGGTCGCCGGGGAAGAGGTGCCGCTCCACCGGCGCCGGGCCGCCGCCGCGCCGCGCCACGCCGACGAACACCAGCCCGACCGGCTTGCCCGGCGTCGCCCCGCCCGGGCCGGCGATGCCGGTGCAGCTCAGCGCGAGGTCGGCGCCGGTCTCGCGCAGGGCGCCCTCGGCCATGGCACGCGCCACCTCCTCGCTCACCGCGCCGGCGCGGCGCAGCATCTCCTCCGGCACGCCGACCATGCGCGTTTTCATCGCGTTCGAGTAGGCGACGAAGCCGCCCACCACCACGGCGGAGCTGCCCGCGATCGCGGTCAGCGCCGCGGCGATCAGTCCGCCGGTGCAGCTCTCGGCGGTGGCGAGGGTGAGGCCGCGCGCCGCCATCGCCGCGAGCAGCGCGCGGGCCTCGTCGAGTGTCGTCGCGGGAAGCAGCAGCGCCATCAGTTCAGCACCCCCGGCCAGTAGCGGTGGAACAGCATCAGCCCCGCCGCGGCGAGCGCGCCGGCGACGAGGTCGTCGAGCATCACGCCGAGCGCCCCGCCCAGGCGGTCGGCCCACCCCACCGGCCCCGGCTTGAGGATGTCGAGGGCGCGGAACAGGGCGAAGGCCATGACCAGGCCGGCGGCGCCGGCATCGAGCGGCAGGCCGGCGAGGGCGAGGAGCTGGCCCGCCCCCTCGTCCACCACGATCCAGCTCGGATCGGCGTCTCCCGGCCGCTCGCGCAGCGCCTGGCGCGCGGCCCACCAGCCGACCGCCGTCACGACGAGGGCGAGCAGGAGGCAGGGCAGCGGCCCGAGCAGCACCGCCGGCAGCACGAGCATCGCGCCCCAGGTCCCGGGGAAGACGCGGACCAGGCCGAGGCCGCCGAGGCTCGCGACGACGAAGGCCGGCGTGACCCCGGGGCGGGCGGGAGGGACGGCCTCGACGCTCATGGCGGCGCGCGGCGGCGCGGCGCCGGAGGCGGCGGCGTCACGGGACCCCCCGCAGGAAGGCGTCGAGCGGCGCGGCGGCCTCCGGATCGGCCAGGACCGGCGCATGGCCGACGCCGGGCAGCGAGACCAGCGCCATGTCCGGGCGCATCCGCCGCATCCGCTCGACCGTGCCCGCCGAGAGGATCCGGCTCGCCTGGCCCCAGACCAGCAGCACCGGCACATGGGCGAGCGCGCCGAAATAGGGCCAGAGCTCGGGCAGGGCGTCGTCGCCGAGCACCACCTCGGCGATCCGCGTGTCCCAGCGCGGGTGCCAGCGCCGGTCCTCGCCCCGGGCGTAGGTGAGCTCGGCCAGGCGCCGCCAGCCGGCGGCGTCGGCGATGCCGAGCGGCGGCAGCGTCCGTCGCAGGTGGTCGGCGGCATCCTCGAGGGTGAGGAAGGCGGGGTCGCGGGAGACGAAGTCGCGGATGAAGCCGATCCCCTCCGGCTCGATCCGCGGGCCGATGTCGTTCAGCGCGACCGCGGCGAGCGCCGCCGGACGGGCCACCGCGATCCCCATCGCCATCAGGCCGCCGAAGCTGGTGCCGACCACCACGGCGCGGTGCAGGTGGAGCGCGGCCATCGCGTCCAGCACGTCGCGCAGCACGGCCTCGGGGCGGTAGCGCGCGGCGTCCTCGGCGCGCGCGCTCTCGCCGTGGCCCGGGTAGTCGAGCGCGACGACGCGCCGCTCGCCCATGTGGCGCGCGGCGAGCGCCTGGTAGTCCAGCGCGGTGCGGCAGATCCCGGGCAGGCCGAGGAGCGGGGTGCGGGCGGAGGCGGGCTCGCCCCACTCGGCGGCGGACAGCGGCAGGCCGTCGCGCGCGGAGAAGCGGATGCGGCGCGGCCGCGGCAGCAGGGGCGCCGCGGTCACGGCCCGTTCCCCAGCCAGCGCGCGAGCGGATGCTCGAGCGCCGCCGTCGCCGGGTCGCGGGCGCGGTACACGACGACGTTCTCGATCACCCGCTGGACGTAGTTGCGCGTCTCGGAGAAGGGGATCAGCTCGATCCAGTCGAGCATGTTCACCGCGCCGGCGCGCGGGTCGCCGAAGGCGGCGAGCCACTCCTCCACGCGCCGCGGGCCGGCGTTGTAGGCGGCGGCGGCGAGGGGCAGGGCGCCGTCGAAGCGCGCCAGCATCTCGTCGAGGTAGGCGGCGCCGAGGCGCATGTTGTGCAGAGGGTCCGCGGTGAGCATCGGCAGCGCGTGCGCGACGCCGAGCCGGCGCGCGACCTGCGCCGCGGTGCCCGGCAGGAGCTGCATCAGGCCGCGCGCGTTGGAAGAGGAGACCGCCTCGGGATCGAAATTGCTCTCCTGGCGCGCGATCGCGTGGATCACCGCGGGCTCCGGCGAGGCGACGGGCGGCGCGTAGGGCGTCGGCCAGCCCTCGGGCAGGAGGACGACGCCGTCCGCCCCGGCGCGCCGCGCCACCCAGACGGCGTGGTCCGGCCGGCCGAGGGCGAGGGCGAGACGCGCCGCGAGCGCCTGCTCGGCCGGGTCCGCCGCCGTCTCGCGCAGCCGCAGCAGGAAGGGGAGGGCGCGGCGCGCCTCGCCGAGATCGGCGAGCGTCGCCGCCGCCCGCGCCAGCTCCTTGGCGGCGAAGGCGTGCGCCCGCTCGGCGCCGACCGCCGGCACCGGCAGCGCGGCGAGACGGGCGGCGATCCGCGCCGTGTCCTCGCCCAGCGCGAGCGCGGCGAGCTGGCCGTAGTAGGCGGTGGGGAAGGCGGCGGCGGCGGCGTAGCGCGCGCGCGCAAGGGTCTCGTCGCCGCGCGCGGCATGGGCGCGGCCCTCCCAGTAGGCGCTGCGGGCGCGGGTGATGGCGGAGCGGCTGTCGTCGTCCACCGCGGCGAAGTGGCGCGCGGCGAGGCCGGCGTCGCCGAGGCGGCGCAGGGCGATGAAGCCGGCGAGGAACTCGGCCTCCTGGCGCGGCTCGCCCGGCGCGGTCTGGCCGTGGCCGGCGGCGACCTCGTAGGCGGCGCGCGACTCGCCGAGCCGCAGCAGCTTGCGGGCGAGGACCTGGCGCTCGATCCAGACGGCGCGGGCGGTGGCGCCCTCCATGCCGCGCTGCGCGGCCTCCCCCGCCGAACGCCAGAGGGCGGCGGCCTCGAGGTCGCGGTCGCGCCGGCGCAGCCAGCGGGCGCGGGCGTAGAGCAGCCCGAGATCGCCCTCCGCGCCTGCCGGCGCGCGGGCCTCGGCGTCGGACCGGTCGGACAGGAAGGCGAGGGCCGCCTCGGCGGCGGCGCGGCGCGCGCCCTCGAGCCGGCCGGCCTGGCGGGCGGCGGCGGCGAGGTTGCGGCCGACCAGCAGCCGCTCGAAGCGCCGCGCGTGGTCGGCGGCGGAGAGCAGCGGGGCGTTGCGGGCGAGGAAGGCGTCCTCCGCGCCGCCGCCGTCCAGCGCCGCCTCGGCCCAGGCGGCCCGCAGCAGCCGGGCGGCCGCCTCGGCGCGGCCGGCGCGGGCCAGGGCGTCGGCGAGCCGCTGGGCGCCGTCGAGCGTGCGGACGGTGGCGGCCGCGGGAAGCGCCAGCCAGCGCAGGGCGAGCGCATCGTCCGGCTCGCCCGCGAGCGCCTCCTCCGCGCGGCGGGCGAGGGCCTCCTGGAAGGGCCAGTCGGGGTTCTCCTCGACGAAGCGGACCAGCTCGGCCGCGGTCGCCGGGGCGTTGCGGGCGGCGAGCCGCATCCAGGTGACGATCTTGCGCGCCAGCGGATCGGCGGCGAGGGCGAGGCTGTCCGCCTCGAGCCAGCGCTGCGCGGCGGCGGCGGCGAGCGCCTGGCGGCCGGCGAGGCGCTGCGCCTCCGTCGCCCAGGGCTGGGCGCACGGGGCGGCGGCGGGGGTGGCGAGGAGGAGACCGGCGGCGAAGGCGAGGAGGGCGGAACGGAGTCGGCGGCGTCGCGGCATGGGGGGACTGTATGCCAGATGCCGCGCCCTTGTCCCCCGCCCGTCCGGTGACTAGCTTGCCCCCCACGCCGGACCGGAGGAACGCCGACCATGTTCAAGGGATCGCTGGTGGCCCTGATCACCCCGATGCGCAGCGACGGGTCGGTGGACGAGAAGGCGTTCCAGGACCTGGTCGAGTGGCAGATCGCCGAGGGCACCGAGGGGCTGATCCCGGTCGGCACCACCGGCGAGAGCCCGACGCTCAGCCACGCCGAGCACATGCGGGTGGTCGAGCTCTGCGTCGAGGCGGCGCGACGGCGCGTCCCGGTGATCGCCGGCACCGGCTCCAACAGCACGCGCGAGGCGATCGAGCTGACGCGGCACGCCAGGGAGGCGGGGGCGGACGCGGCGCTGATCGTCACCCCCTACTACAACAAGCCGACGCAGGAGGGGCTCTACCTGCACTTCAAGGCGATCGCCGACGCCGTGGACCTGCCGATCGTCATCTACAACATCCCGCCGCGCAGCGTCATCGACATGAGCGTCGAGACCATGGCGCGGCTCGCGAAGCACCCGAACATCGTCGGGGTCAAGGACGCGACCGCGAACCTCGCCCGGCCGCTGCACACGCGGCGCGCCTGCGGGCCCGAGTTCTGCCAGCTCTCGGGCGAGGACCACACGGCGGTCGCCTTCCTCGCCGCCGGCGGGCACGGCTGCATCAGCGTCACCGCCAACGTCGCGCCGCGGCTGTGCGCCGAGATGCACCGGGCCTGGCGCGAGGGCCGGGTCGGCGAGGCGATCGCGATCCAGGACCGGCTGCTGCCGCTGCACGACGCGCTGTTCTGCGAGACCTCGCCCGCGCCGGTGAAGTACGCGGCCTCGCTGCTCGGCCGGACCAGCGAGTTCTGCCGCCTGCCGCTCGCGCCGCTCGCCGAGGCGAGCAAGGCGCGGGTGCGCGAGGCGATGCTCTCGGTCGGCCTGCTCAATTGATGGCCGAGGCGGCGCGGAAGAAGGGGCTGATCAGCCACGGCGTCGTCGCGCAGAACCGCAAGGCGCGCCACGACTACGCGATCAAGGAGACGATCGAGGCCGGCCTCGCGCTGCTCGGGCCGGAGGTGAAGAGCCTGCGCGCCGGCCGCGCCACGCTCAGCGAGGCCTGGGCGGGGGAGCGCGACGGCGAGATGTGGCTGTTCAACGCCTACATCCCGGAATGGCAGGCCGGCAGCTTCATGGCGAAGTTCGAGCCGCGCCGGCCGCGCAAGCTGCTGCTGCACAAGCGGCAGATGCGGGCGCTGATCGGCGCGGTGACGCGCGAGGGGGCGACCCTGGTGCCGCTCGAGATCCGCTTCAACGAGCGCGGGCGGGCGAAGGTGCTGCTCGGCCTTGCCGAGGGCAAGAAGAAGCACGAGAAGCGCGCGGCGATCGCCGAGCGCGAGTGGCAGCGCGACAAGGCGCGGCTGATGCGGGAGAAGGGGTAGGGGCGCGGCGGGGCGCCGAAGGTCCGCCGCCGGCCTGGCGGCGCCCCGCGCCGCGGCGGCTCACATCCCGAGCGCGCGCTTGTAGAGGTCGAGCAGGGTCTCCTGCTCCTCGATCTCGGCCGGCTCCTGCTTGCGCAGCCGCAGCACCTGGCGCAGCACCTTCACGTCGAAGCCGGCGCTCTTGGCCTCGGCGAAGATGTCCTTGATGTCGGAGGCGAGCGCCTTGCGCTCCTCCTCCAGACGCTCGATGCGCTCGACGATCGAGCGCAGCCGGTCGGCGGCGATGCCGCCCACCTCGCTGTCCTGTCCCTGCTGCTCCTTCTCGGCCACCTCGGCCATCCGCGTCCCTCCGGCGCTGCCGCGCAGGGGGCGGGTGTAGCGGCGCTTCGCCACCGCCTCAATGCCCCCTCAATGCCCCGGATGCGACTGCGCGAACCTGGCCTTCTGCTCCGGCGTCGCCTCCTTCTGGTACTTCGCCCGCCACTCCTCGTAGGGCATGCCGTAGATGATCTCGCGCGCCTCGGGGTCGGAGAGCGCGATGCCCTTCCGCTCGGCGGCCTCGCGGTACCAGCGGCTCAGGCAGTTGCGGCAGAAGCCGGCGAGGTTCATCAGGTCTATGTTCTGCACGTCGGTCCGCGCCCGCAGGTGCTCGACCAGGCGGCGGAAGGCGGCGGCCTCGAGCTCGGTGCGGGTGGCGGCGTCCATCTCGGGGACGGGCATGGGCGGGTCCTCCTCGGCGACGGGTCCCGCCATAGATGGTCCATCGGGGCGGCCTTGGCCATACTCCGCCCCGCCGGAGGGAGAGGGACGAGAGGCGCATGGCGTGGAGCGATCGGGCGGCGCGCGACGCGCTGCGGCGGATGTTCGAGGCGGCGGTCAGGGCCGCCGACCCGCGCGCGGTGCTGGCGCGCCACCTGCCCGAGCCGCCGGCGCGGGGGCGGGTGGTGGTGGTCGGCGCCGGCAAGTCGGCGGCGGTGATGGCGCAGGCGGTCGAGGCCGCCTGGCCGGAGGTGCCGCTCTCCGGCCTGGTGGTGACGCGCTACGGCCACGCCGTGCCGACCCGGCGCATCGAGGTGGTGGAGGCCGCGCATCCCGTTCCCGACGCCGCCGGCGAGGCGGCGGCGCGGCGCATCCTCGAACGGGTGCGGGGGCTGTCGCCGGAGGACCTGGTGCTGGTGCTGATCTCGGGCGGCGGCTCGGCGCTGCTCGCCCTGCCGGCGCCGGGGCTGACGCTCGCCGACAAGCAAGCGGTGAACCGCGCGCTGCTCGCCTGCGGCGCCACCATCCACGAGATGAACTGCGTCCGCCGCCACCTCTCGGCGATCAAGGGCGGGCGGCTCGCCGCGGCGGCGCATCCGGCGCGGGTGGTCACGCTCGCCATCTCCGACGTGCCGGGGGACGATCCGGCGGTGATCGCCTCCGGCCCCACCGTGCCCGATCCCACCACCTTCGCCGAGGCGCGCGAGATCGTCGCCCGCTACGGCATCGCGCTGCCGGAGGCGGTGGCGCGGCATCTCGCGGCGGCGGAGGAGGAGACGCCGAAGCCGGGCGATGCGCGCCTCGCCCGCGCCGAGTTCCGCCTGATCGCGACGCCGCTGATGGCGCTCGAGGCGGCGGCGGAGGCGGCGCGCGGGCTCGGCCTCGCGCCGCTGATCCTCGGCGACGCGCTGGAGGGCGAGGCGCGCGAGGTCGGCACGGTGCTCGCCGGCATCGCCCGCAGCGCGCGCGCGCACGGGCGGCCGCTGGCGCCGCCCGCGGTGCTGCTCTCGGGCGGCGAGACGACGGTGACGCTGCGCGCGCGCGCGCCGGGCAAGGGCGGGCGCAACAGCGAATGCGCGCTCGGCGCCGCGCTGGCGCTGGCCGGCGCACCCGGGATCTGGGCGCTGATGGCCGACACCGACGGCATCGACGGCGAGGGCGAGGCGGCGGGCGCGATCGTGGCGCCCGACACCCTCGCGCGCGCCCGCGCCGCGGGGCGCGATCCGCGCGCCGCGCTCGATGTGCACGACAGCGGCGCCCTGTTCGCTGCCCTCGGCGATGCGGTGGTGACCGGCCCGACGCTCACCAACGTCAACGACTTCCGTGCCCTGCTCGTCGTCGCCTGACCACGGGAACCGCATGCCGCCGAGCCGCACCCCGCTGCGCCGCCGCCGCCGCACCAAGATCGTCGCCACCCTCGGCCCGGCCTCCTCGACGCCGGAGGCGATCGAGCGGCTCTACCGCGCCGGCGCCGACGTGTTCCGGCTGAACTTCAGCCACGGCACGCAGGAGGACCACGCGGGCCGGATCGCCATGATCCGCGCCGTCGAGCGCAAGGTCGGCCGGCCGATCGGCATCCTCGCCGACGTGCAGGGGCCGAAGCTGCGCATCGGCCGCTTCGGCGGCGGGCGGGTGCACCTGCAGACCGGGCAGACCTTCCGCCTCGACCTCAACCCCACACCGGGCGATGCGCGCCGCGTGCAGCTCCCGCATCCGGAGATCATCGAGGCGGCGCAGATCGGCACCACGCTGCTGCTCGACGACGGCAAGCTGCGCCTGCGCGTGATCCACAAGCGCCCCGACCACCTGGAGACGGAGGTCGTGGTCGGCGGGCCGCTCTCCGACCGCAAGGGCGTGAACGTGCCGGACGTGGTGCTGCCGATCCCGGCGCTGACCGAGAAGGACCGCGCCGACCTCGCCTTCGCGCTCGACCAGGGCATCGAGTATGTCGGCCTCTCCTTCGTCCAGCGCCCGGAGGACGTGGCGGAGGCGAAGGCGATCGCCGGCGGCCGCGCCTGGATCATGGTGAAGATGGAGAAGCCGCAGGCGGTCGAGAACCTGGATGCGATCCTCGCGATCACCGACTGCGTGATGGTGGCGCGCGGCGACCTCGGCGTGGAGCTGCCGCCGGAGGAGGTGCCGCTGGTGCAGAAGCGCATCGTCCGCGCCGCGCGCGCCGCCGGCAAGCCCGTGGTGGTCGCCACCCAGATGCTGGAGAGCATGATCAGCGCCCCGGCGCCGACCCGCGCCGAGGCCTCCGACGTCGCCACCGCGGTGTTCGACGGCGCGGACGCGGTGATGCTCTCGGCCGAGACCGCCGCCGGGCAGTACCCGTTCGAGGCGGTCAACATGATGGACCGCATCATCGCGCGCGTCGAGGCCGATCCCGGCTGGCGGATGCTGACCGACGCCAACCGGCCGGAGCCGGAGCGCAGCTCGGCCGGCGCCATCGCCACCGCGGCGCGGCAGGTGGCGCACACCATCGAGGCGCAGGCGATCGTCACCTTCTCCTCGACCGGCTCGACGACGCTGCGCGTGGCGCGCGAGCGGCCCGACTGCCCGATCCTCGGCCTGACCGCGAGCGAGGCGACCGCCCGCCGCATGGCGGTGATCTGGGGGGTGCATCCGCTGGTGGTGAGCGAGATCCACTCGATGAGCGAGATGGTCACGCGCGCGGTCCGCGCCGCGCAGCAGGAGGCGTTCGCCACCCATGGCGACGAGGTGGTGGTGACGGCGGGCGTGCCCTTCGGCATTCCCGGGACCACCAACTCGCTCCGCGTCGCGACGGTGAAATAGCGTCCGCGCCGGAACGGCCGCGGCGGCCGGCTGACGGATCCGCGCGCGCGGAACCCGGCGCCGCGGGAGGCGTCTTGCCGCCCCGGGACCGCGAAAGCGGGAGAACGCGCAAGTGATGCGGAACGGCAAGGACCTGGCGGCGGCGGCCGTCGCGATCGTGATGCTGGCGCTCGGCCCCGCCGCCGCGACGGCGGCGACGGAGCGCCAGGCCGAGGTGCGGCGGCCGGAGGCGGGACAGGCGGCGGGGCCGGCCGCCGCGGCGCGGCCGCCGCAGCGCGGCGAGGCCTCCTACTACCATCCGCGCTTTGCGGGTCGGCCCATGGCCAATGGCGAACCCTTCGACACCGGATCCGACTCGGCCGCGCACCGGACCCTGCCGCTCGGCACACGGGCCACGGTGACCAATCTCGAGAACGGCCGCACCGCGGAGGTCACGATCGAGGACCGCGGCCCCTACGTGCGCGGGCGGATCATCGACGTCTCGCCCGCGACGGCCGAGGAGCTCGGCATGCGCCGGTCCGGCACCGCGCCGGTGGAGGTCCGGCCGCTCGAGGTCCCGGGCCGGAGCGAGGGCGGGGAGCGGCGCTGACGGGCGCGGCTCAGGCCAGGCGGATCAGCCGCTTGCCCAGGTTCTCGCCGCGGTAGAGGCCGGCGATCGCGCCCGGCGCCTGCTCGATGCCCTCCAGGATCTCCTCGCGGTGGCGCAGCTTGCCGGCGCGCAGCCACGCGGCGAGCTGCGCGACCGCGGCCTCGAACCGCGCGGCGTGGTCGAAGAACAGGAAGCCCTCCATGCGGGCGCGCTTGACCAGCAGGTGGCGCTCGACGCGGGGGCCGAGCGGCGGCGGGTTCCAGCTCGCGACCGAGGCGGTGCCGCAGATGACGACGCGCGCGCGCACGGCGAGGTTGGCGAGCACCGCGTCGCTGATCGGCCCCGCGGTGTTGTCGAAATAGACGTCCACGCCCTTCGGGCAGGCGGCGGCGACCGCGCCGCGCAGGTCGCGCTCCGCCTTGTAGTCGATGGCGGCGTCGTAGCCGAACTCCTCGAGGCAGAGCCGCACCTTCTCGGGCCCGCCGGCGATGCCGACGGCACGGCAGCCGAGCAGCTTCGCGACCTGGCCCACCGTCGCGCCGACCGAGCCGGCGGCGGTCGAGACGACGACGGTCTCGCCGGGCTTCGGCTGGCCGACCTCGACCAGCCCGCAATAGGCGGTGATGCCGTTGAGGCCGAGCACGCCGAGCGCGGCGGAGAGCGGCAGATCCGCCTCGGCCACCCTGCGCACCACCTCGCGCCCGTCCGAATCGGCGAAGTGCTGCCAGCCGAACAGGCCCATCACCCGCTCGCCGACCGCGTAACCGGGATGGCGGCTCTCGACCACCTCGCCGACGGCGAAGGCGCGCATCACCTCGCCGATCCCGACGGGCTTCGAGTAGTTGGCCTCGGCGCTGACCCAGCCCCGCATGGCGGGGTCCACGGAGAGGAAGCGGTTGCGCACGCGGAAGCGGCCCTCGGCGAGCGGGGCGAGGGGCTCGTCCACGATCTCGAAGTGCTCGGCCTCGGGGATGCCGGCGGGGCGGCTCTTGAGGCGGACCTGGCGGTTGATCTCGGGCATCGGGC
This sequence comes from Caldovatus aquaticus, assembly GCF_019458025.1. GTDB lineage: Bacteria > Pseudomonadota > Alphaproteobacteria > Acetobacterales > Acetobacteraceae > Caldovatus > Caldovatus aquaticus. The sequence continues at coordinate 50,117 of NZ_JAHZUY010000016.1, forward strand.
GGGTCTCCGCGTCGGGGTGCGGCGCAGGGATGCCCCGCGCCGCGGCTCAGCGCCAGTCCAGCGCCTCGGCGTAGCGCACGAAGGCGAGGACGAGCCCCTCCGCCGGCGCGGTCGGGCCGGCGCGCGCGCGGTCGCGCCCGTCGAGCACCGCGCGCGGCCAGGAGACGGGCCGCTTGCCGAGCCCCACCTCGACCAGCGTGCCGACCATGTTGCGGACCTGGTGGTGGAGGAAGCTCCGCGCCTCCGCCCGCACCACCACCTCCTCGCCGAGCCGCGACACCTCCAGCCGGTCGAGGGTGCGCAGCGCCGATCTCGCCTGGCAGGCGGCGGCGCGGTAGGCGGAGAAGTCGTGCCGGCCGAGCAGCGCCTGCGCCGCACGGTGCATCGCCTCCGCGTCGAGCGGCCGCGGCACGTGCCAGACGCGGCCGCGGTCGAGCGCCGGACGCGCGGGGCGGTTGAGGATGCGGTAGCGGTAGCCGCGCATCGTCGCCGAGAAGCGGGCCGACCATCCCGCCGGCGCGCGCGCCGCGCGCAGCACCGCGACCGGGTGCGGGCGGGTGTGGAAGTTGAGCGCCTCGCGCAGCCGCTCCGGCGGCAGGTCGGCGGCGATCTCGATCTGCGCCACCTGCCCCTCGGCGTGCACGCCGGCATCGGTGCGCCCGGCGGCGACGGAGGCGGGGGGCACGCCGCCGTTCAGCCTCGCCGCGGCGGACTCGATCACCTCCTGCACCGAGAGGCCGTTCTCCTGCCGCTGCCAGCCGACGAAGGGCGCGCCGTCGTACTCGATCAGGAGCGCGTAGCAGGGCATGTCAGCCGAGCACCGTCCCGGGCGGCAGCGCGTAGCCGCGCAGGAACTCCTCCGCCGGCAGGGGCGCGCGGCCCGGGCGCTGCAGGCACAGCAGGCGCAGCGCCGTGCCGCCGCCGCAGGCGATGCGCGGCGTGGCGTCGAGCACCGTGCCGGGGCGCGCGCCCGGCTCGCCCGCGGCCGGCTCGGCGGCGAGCACGCGGATCGTCGTCCCGGCGTGCTCGAAGAAGGTGCCGGGCCAGGGATTGAGCGCGCGCACGCGGCGGTCGAGCGCGGCCGCGTCCTCCCTCCAGTCGAGCCGCCCGTCCGCCTTGGTGAGCTTCGGCGCGTAGGTCACGCCCTCCGCGGGCTGCGGCACCGCCGGCGGGTTCTCGGCGAGCGCGCGCAGGATCAGCTGCGCGCCGAGCTCGGCGAGCCTGTCGTGCAGCTCCTGCGCCGTGGTGCGCGGTCCGATCGGCACCGCCTCGCGCAGCAGGATCGGGCCGGTGTCGAGCCCCTCGTCCATGCGCATGATGGTGACGCCGGTCTCGGTATCGCCGGCGAGGATCGCCGCCTGGATCGGCGCCGCCCCGCGCCAGCGCGGCAGCAGCGAGGCGTGGATGTTGAGGCAGCCGCGGCGCGGCGCCTCGAGCATCGGCTTCGGCAGGAGCAGCCCGTAGGCGGCGACCACGGCGGCATCGAGATCGAGCGCGGCGAAGGCCTGGTGCTCCGCCGTCTCGCGCCTGAGCCGCGCCGGCGTGCGCACCGGCAGGCCGAGTTCCAGGGCCGCGCGGTGCACCGGGCAGGGCGTGGCGCGCTGGCCGCGCCCGGCCGGGCGCGGCGGCTGGGCGTAGACCATCGCCACCTCGTGCCCCGCCGCGACCAGCGCGCGCAGCGCCGGCACGCCGAAATCGGAGCTGCCCAGGAACGCCAGTCGCATCGCCGCGCCCTCCGCCGGGCCCGCGCCGCCTAGGCCGCGCCGCGCGTCCTCGCCTTCAGCTCCTTGGCCAGCTTGCGCAGGATCATGTTGCGCCGCAGCGGGCTCAGGTGGTCCACGAACAGGATGCCGTCGAGATGGTCGATCTCGTGCTGCAGGCAGGCGGCGAGCAGGCCGTCGGCCTCCATCTCCCGCCGCGCCCCCGTCAGGTCCTGGAAGCGCACCTTCACCCGCGCCGGCCGCTCCACCTCGGCGTACTGGCCGGGCAGCGAGAGGCAGCCTTCCTCGCGCAGCGCCCGCTCCGCGCTCGCCGCCACCACCTCGGGGTTGACCAGCACGATCGGCGCGGGCTTGTCCTCCGGCTGCAGGTCCACGACGGCGAGCCGCAGCCCCACCCCGACCTGGGGCGCGGCAAGGCCGATCCCGGGCGCGGCGTACATGGCGGCGAACATGCGCGGCACCAGCGCCCGCACCGCCTCGGCGTCGCCCGGGCCGACTGCGCGCGCCTTGGCGCGCAGGCGCGGGTCGGGGACGAGGAGGATGGGCAGCGGTTCGGCGGCGGGGATGGCGGCGGCAGTCATCGTGATCCGGGAGGCGGGGCGGTCGCGTCCGCCCGCCCACGCCGCGCATGTAGCCCTCGCGCCACCCCCTTGCAACGCCGTGGCCGCCGGACAACATCCGCAACGGCGCGGGGTGCTTCGGGCCCCGCGGACGCCGGCCGGCACCGGCCGCGCGCGACGCGCTTCGCTCGCGACGAGGGGGCAGACCGCCGTGACTCGCCATTCGCTCTTCGGCTCGCCGCTGTTCCTCGGCTTCGACCACCTCGAGCAGATGCTCGACCGGGTGGCCAAGAACGCCGACGGCTATCCGCCCTACAACATCGAGCAGATCCGCGACCCGAACGGAGGCGAGAGCCGGCTGCGCATCACCCTCGCCGTCGCCGGCTTCGGCATGGACGACCTGCAGATCACGCAGGAGGACAACCAGCTCGTCATCCGCGGCCGGCAGAAGGAGGACTCGACGGAGCGCGTGTTCCTGCACCGCGGCATCGCCGCGCGGCAGTTCCAGCGCGCCTTCGTGCTGGCCGAGGGCATCGAGGTGGAGGGCGCCTGGCTCGACAACGGCCTGCTGCACATCGACCTGCGGCGGCCGCAGCCGGAGAGTCGGGTGAAGACCATCCGCATCGCAACCAGGGGCAACGGCGCCAGCCGGAAGCCGATCGTGGAGGGACGCGCCGAGAGGGAGTGAGGCCGCGGCGAACGGACGCCGACCAGGAGAGGGGCCGATCCGGGAGGGCCGCAGGGCGGACTCCCGCGAGCAGGGCGCCCCGCGCGGGCCGCAGCGACGGCCGTGCAGAACAGGAGGACGGGACGATGAGTCGTGACATGGACGGCAGCGAGACCGAGACCAGGCCGGGCTGGCGCGCCCTCTCGGGCGCCGCGCTCCGGACGATGTCGCCGCTCGAGTGGGCGCGCTTCGGCGCCGGCGAGATCGCCTACATCCGCCCCGCCCTGGTCAACGGCACCCCGGCGGTGGTGATCCATGCCGCGGACGGCACCCCGATCGGCGCCGCGCCCGATGCGGGCCTCGCCGCGGCGGCGATCCGCCAGCACGAGATGGAGCCCGCGCTGCTCCACTGAACGGGCGCGGACCGGGCCGGCGCGGCGCACCGCCGACCGGCGCCGGTGCGACGCCGCCGTTCCGCACCGGACCGGCCGCGGCGCCGGAGGGCGGCCGCGGCCGTTTCGTCCCCGCGGCGCCGGCCCCGCTCAGCCGGGACTGCCGCGCTCTGCGCCGCGCAGGCGCAGCGGGACGAAGCGCTGGCCGCTCTGGCTCTCGACCAGCAGCAGGGCGGTGGCGCGGTTCTGCCGGCGCAGCCGCGCGATCTGCTCCTGCAGCTCCTGCGGCGTGTTCACCCGCTGCTGCTGCACCTCGACGATGACGTCGCCGGGGCTCAGCCCGCGCTCGGCCGCCGGGCTGTCCGGCGTGACCTCGACGACGACGACGCCGCGCTGCTCGGGGCGCAGGCTGAAGCGGTCGCGCAGCTCGGGCGAAAGCGGCGCGACGCGCAGGCCGAGGCCCGAGAGCTCGGTCGGGCGCGGCGGCTCGCCCGGCGTCGCCGCGGCCTGCTGCGGCTCGGCCGGCAGCTCGCCGAGAATGACCCGGACCGTCTCCTCCCTGCCGTCGCGCCAGACCACCACCGGCACCTCGGCGCCGACCCGGCTCTCCGCGACGATGCGCGGCAGGGCGCGCATCTCGCGCACCTCGTGGCCGTTGAAGCGCAGGATCACGTCGCCGGCGCGGATGCCCGCCTTTGCGGCCGGTCCGTCCTCCTGCGCGCGGGCCACCAGCGCGCCGCGCGCGCCGCCGGGGACGCGCAGCGCCTCGGCGATCTCGTCCGTCACCTGCTGGATGTTGACGCCGAGCCAGCCGCGGCGGACGCGGTGCGGCGGCTCGCGCAGCTGGGCGACGATGTTCTTCGCCAGGTTCGAGGGGATGGCGAAGCCGATGCCGATCGAGCCGCCGGATGGCGAGTAGATCGCGGTGTTGATGCCGATCACCTCGCCCTTCAGGTTGAACAGCGGCCCGCCGGAATTGCCGCGGTTGATGGCGGCGTCGGTCTGGATGAAGTCGTCGTAGCGCCCGGCGCGGATGTCGCGCCCGCGGGCGGAGATGATGCCCGCGGTGACCGAGCCGCCGAGGCCGAACGGGTTGCCGATCGCCAGCACCCAGTCGCCGACCTCGGCGGTGTCGGAATCGCCGAACGCCACGGCGGTGAGCGGCTGCTCCGGCTTCACCCGCAGCACGGCGATGTCGGTGCTCGGGTCGGTGCCCACCACCTCGGCGCGCAGCGTGGTGTTGTCGTGCAGGATGACGTTGATCTCGTCCGCGCCGTCGATGACGTGGTTGTTGGTCACGACGATGCCGGAGGCGTCCACGATGAAGCCGGAGCCGAGCGACTGGGCGCGGCGCGGCGGCCGCGGGGCCTGCTGGGGAGGCTGGCCGGGCGGGCGCTGGCGGTTGAAGAAGTCGCGGAAGAACTCCTCGAACGGGCTGCCGGGCGGCGCCTGCGGGATGTCCGGCGTGTCCGGCCGGCCGGCGCGCGCCTGCCGGCTCTGGGTGGTCGAGATGTTGACCACCGCGGGGAGCAGCTGCCGCGCGAGCGGCGCGAAGGACTGCGGCCGGTTGTCCAGCGGGACCGGCGTGGGCGAGGCCTGCGAGGCCGGCGGCGCGGCCGCGGAGGGGGGCGGCGCCGGCAGGGGCGCGGGCGGCGGCGGAACCGGCGCGGGGGCCTGCTGGGGTTGCGCCTGCTGCGCCGGGGCCTGAGCCGGCGCCAGCGCCGGCGCCGCGGCCGTGAGGAGGGCGGCAAGGCTGAGAACGGCTATGCGCACTGCGAAGGCACCTCGCTGGAGGGAGGGGGATCGGCGGCGAATTGGGCCACTCCGCCGCCGCAGGGAAGCCCGGGGCGTGCAACGAACGGTGACGTGAGACGCGGGCGGCGGCAAGCGTGAGCCGGGGGCCGGATCAATCCGGCCCGGCCGGCGCTTCCCGGCGCCGGCCGCACGGCCCGCCCCTGCGTCGCGCGCCGCGTCAGGCCGCGCCCCGCAGGACCCAGGCGAGGGCGATCCCGATCACCGCCGCGACCAGGCCGCCGGTGCGCAGCTGCTCCTCCGGCGCCGCGGAGAGCGCCGCCAGCGCCCGGCGCATCGCCCCCGGCGCGAGGGCGTAGAACAGGCCCTCGATGGCCAGCACCACGGCGATCGCCTGGATCAGGCCCTGGACGGTCATGGGACGGCCGGGCGTTCGGGCGCCACGGGGCCGGGCGGCGAGGTCGGGGCGACGGTCTCCGCGGCGTGCGGCATCGCGGGCACCGGCGCGGCCGGCGCCGGCCCGCCCCCGTTCGCCGCCGGGCCCGGGGCCGGGCCGGGCGCGCCGGAGGCCGCCGGGGCGACGCCGGCGGGCGGCGGCCGGGCGCCGGCCGGGCTTTCGCGGGAGTAGCCGGAGAACGAGGATT